>MEEK01000031.1 GCA_001724425.1 Microbacterium sp. SCN 70-27 | reverse complement strand
TCAGCGCAACGTCGAGGGGTGGGTCGAGAATCACCGACCGGGAACGGCGGCGGCGGATGCCGCGGCGCGTGCCCGGTCCGCACAGGAAGCGGACGATGGGGCGCAAGAACAAGCATGAGCAGGAGCGCGACGACATCGCGCCGGGCCTTGTCGTAAAGACCAAGAAGCGTCTCGTCGTCGCCGCCGGAAGCTCCCACCCGGCGCTCGCGCGGCAGGTGGCGGAGCATCTCGAGACCGAGCTCGTGCCCACGGAGCACCGCACGTTCGCGTCGGGGGAGATCCTCACGCGCTTCGAGGTCTCGATCCGCGGTTGCGACATCTTCCTGATCCAGTCGTTCGGGCCGCCCGTCAACGAGTGGATGATGGAGCTGCTCATCATGCTGGATGCCGCGAAGCGGGCATCCGCCAAGCGCATCACCGTCGTCGCGCCGTACTACCCGTACTCCCGTCAGGACAAGAAGGGCCGCGGGCGCGAGCCGATCTCGGCGCGCCTCGTCGCGGACCTGCTCAAGACGGCGGGCGCCGACCGCGTCATGAGCGTCGACCTGCACGCGGCGCAGATCCAGGGGTTCTTCGACGGCCCCGTCGACCACCTGTTCGCCAAGCCCGTGCTGCTGGAGTACTTCGAGCGCACGCTGTCGGCCGAGGACCGCGAGAAGCTCACCGTCGTCTCGCCCGACACCGGACGCGTGCGTGTCGCCGACCAGTGGTCGGATTCGCTCAACGCGCCGCTCGCGATCATCCACAAGCGCCGCGACCCGAACGTCGCGAACCAGGTGACCGTCAACGACATCGTCGGAAACGTCGCCGGGCGCGTGTGCCTGCTCGTCGACGACATGATCGACACCGGCGGCACGATCGTGAAGGCGGCGCAGGCGCTCAAGGCGCACGGCGCGGAGCGTGTCATCGTCGCGGCGACGCACGCGGTGTTCAGCGACCCGGCATCCGAGCGGCTGCAGGACTCCTCGATCGACGAGGTCGTCGTCACCGACACGATCCCGCTGCCTCCCGAGAAGTGCTTCCCGGGGCTGACGGTGCTCCCGATCGCGCCGCTGCTCGCCCGTGCGATCAAGGAAGTCTTCGAGGACGGGTCGGTCACGAGCATGTTCAACGGCGAGGCCTGACCCGCGGGTCCGCCGACCGGGTGGCGGGGGAATAGGATCGCCTCATGGCCGCCCCCGCCGCGCTGGTGATCGATCGTCCGTACGCCATCGCCGCATCGGAGGTCGCCGATGCCCTCGGCACGGGCCGCGGCGGACTCGACGCAGCGCAGGCCGCCGCCCGCCTGGAGAGCGTCGGCCCCAATCTCCTCCCCGAGCCCGCGCGCACGCCCGCGTGGTTGCGGTTCCTGCACCACTTCAACGACACCCTGATCTTCATCCTGCTGGGCGCCGCCGCGATCAAGGCGGTCATGGGGGACTGGCTCGACTTCTGGGTCATCATGACGGTCGCCGTCATCAATGCGGTGATCGGGTTCGTCCAGGAGGGGCGCGCGGAGAAGGCCCTCGCGGGCATCCGCGGGATGCTGTCCGCCGACGCGACGGTGCGGCGCGGCGGCGCGTGGACCACGGTCGCCGCGCGGGATCTCGTCCCCGGCGACGTCGTGCGCCTCATGCCGGGCGACAAGGTTCCCGCCGACGTCCGGCTCGTGGATGCCGCGAACCTGCGCATCGACGAGGCGGCGCTCACGGGCGAGTCGGTGTCCGCATCCAAGCAGACCGAGCCCGTGGCATCCGATGCCGGTGTCGGCGACCGCTCGTCGATGGCGTTCTCGGGCACGATCGTCTCGGCGGGGCAGGCGCGCGGCATCGTGACGGGAACCGGCGCGCAGACGGAGATCGGCAAGATCCAGGCGCTCATCGGCGATGCCGGGAGCCTCGCCACCCCGCTCACGAAGCAGCTGGACGGGTTCGCGAAGGTGCTGACCCTCGTGATCCTCGGCATGGCCGCCGTCATGATGCTCATCGGCCGCTACCTGCACGGGATGCCGTTCCCCGAGCTCATCTCGGCGACGATCGGCTTCGCGGTCGCGGCGATCCCCGAAGGGCTGCCCGCGCTCGTGACGATCACCCTCGCGATCGGTGTGCAGCAGATGGCGGCGCGGAACGCCATCACACGCAAGCTCCCCGCCGTCGAGGCGCTCGGGTCGGTCACGACCGTGTGCAGCGACAAGACCGGCACGCTCACGAAGAACGAGATGACGGTGCGCTCGATGGTGACGCCCACGGGGCGGTACGAGGTGTCGGGGCTCGGCTACGACCCGACCGGCGAGATCACGCCGAAAGGCGGGGGCGACCTCGCGGCGCTCCTCGCGGTCGCCGACCTCTGCAACGACGCGCACGTCGACCCCGCGGCGCAGGCCGAGGGCGACGACGGGCGCTGGGTGCTCGTGGGCGAGCCGACCGAGGGCGCGCTCAAGGTCGTCGCGATGAAAGGCGCGACGGATGCCGCGGGCACCCGCCGCATCGGGGTCGTGCCGTTCGACTCGGCGCACAAGTTCATGGCGACCCTCAACGAGGCATCCGACGGATCGCGTGCCATCCTCGTGAAGGGCGCCCCCGACCGGCTGCTGGAGCGCTCTCTGACCCAGCGCGGCGACGGCGGCTCCCAACCCCTCGACCTCGCGTTCTGGGAGGCGGCGATCGACGAGCTCAGCGCGCAGGGCCTGCGCGTGCTCGCCGGGGCGCGCAAGGCGACGCGCGGGGAGACGGTGGAGACCGACGATCTCGTCGACCTCGAGTTCCTGGGGCTCTGGGGCATCGTCGACCCGCCGCGCCCGGAGGCGATCGCGGCGATCGCGGACTGCCATGCGGCGGGCATCGACGTGAAGATGATCACCGGCGACCACGCCGGGACGGCGGTCGCGATCAGCCGCGAGATGGGCCTTGTCGCACCGGGTGGCGGGGTGCCCGTGCTCACCGGCGCCGAACTCGAGGCGATGAGCCAGGAGGAGCTCGCGAAGGTCGTGCAGGACGTCGACGTCTACGCGCGCACGAGCCCCGAGCACAAGATCCGCATCGTCCGGGCGCTGCAGTCGCGGGGCGAGGTCGTCGCCATGACGGGAGACGGCGTCAACGACGCTCCCGCACTCACGCGCGCCGACGTCGGCATCGCGATGGGGATCAAGGGCACGGAGGCCACCAAGGAGGCCGCCGAGATCGTCCTCGCCGACGACAACTTCGCCACGATCCGCAGCGCGATCGCCGAGGGTCGTCGCATCTACGACAACCTCCGCAAGTCGGTCGTGTTCCTGCTGCCGACCAACGGGGCGCAGTCGCTCGTGATCCTCGTCGCCGTCGTGTTCGGCCTGACGCTGCCGCTCACCCCGGTCCAGGTGCTCTGGGTCAACATGGTCACGGCCGTCACGCTGTCGCTCGCGCTCGCGTACGAGCCCGCCGAGCGCGGCATCATGTCGCGTCCGCCGCGCGGTGCAGGCGGCTCGATCATCTCGGGGCGCGAACTCGGCTTCGTGCTCGTGGTGTCACTGCTCATCGGCGGCGCGACGCTCGGCGTCTTCGGGATCTCCCTCGCGACGGGCGCCGACATCGGCGTCGCGCGCACGGAGGCGGTCACGATGCTCGCCCTCGGCCAGCTCGCGTTCCTTCTCAACTGTCGCTTCCTGGGCCGGTCGTCGTTCACGATCGACGTCCTTCGCGGCAACCCCGTGGTGTGGTGGTCGGCGCTCGCGCTCGTCGCGCTGCAGCTCGTCTACACCTACGCGCCCTTCATGCAGTCGCTCTTCGGCTCGGAACCGCTGAGCCTCACCGGCTGGTTGCTGCCGCTCGCGTTCTCGGTGACGATCTTCGTCGCGGTCGAGCTGCTGAAGGCGTGGCGCCGTCGTCCGACATTCAATGCAAACGCATAAGTGATCTCGGGCGTCGCCCGCGGCCCCGCCATTAGCGTGGAGTTACTCCAACGCATCCGCGGACGGCACGACCGAAGGAGGACCCTCGTGATCCGCACCACAGCCGTACCCCGCTCCGCCGTCGCCGCGGCTTCAGTCCTCGGCGTCATCGTCCTCGCCGGCTGCGGCGCGAGCAGCCCCGGCACCGCATCCGACCCCGCAGGAACGCCCGCCGCCGAAACCCCCGCCACGGGCAGCACCGCGTCGACCGCTGCGGGCGGCTCGTACACCGACGGCACCTACACGGCCGACGGCTCCTACGTCGACGGCGGCGGGGTCGCCGAGACGGTGACGGTGACCATCACCATCGCCGACGACATCGTCACGGATGTCGGGGTCACGGGCAACGCGGCCAGCCCGCAGTCGCGCCAGTACCAGTCCGCCTTTATCGGCGGCATCGCCGACGTCGTGGAAGGCAAGAAGCTCAACGATCTGTCGGTCAGCAAGGTCGCCGGGTCATCCCTCACGAGCGGCGGTTTCAACGACGCGCTCGCGAAGATCAAGGCCGAAGCCGGAGCGTGAACCCTCCCGCCGCGTCGTGGCGGTTCGACGCCATCGGCACGCGGTGGCAGATCGACTCGGCGGCCGTCCTCGACGACACCGCTCGCGCCCGGATCGGCGCGCTCATCGACGGGTTCGACCGCGAGTGGTCGCGCTTCCGCCCCGATTCGCTCGTCTCCGCGCTCGCGGCGCGGGGCGGCGAGGTGCGGGCGCCGGTGGATGCCACGCCGATGCTCGACCTGTACGCCGACCTGTCGGACGCGACCGCGGGCGCGGTCAATCCGCTCGTCGGCGAGGCCCTCGCCCGCAGGGGCTATGACGCGGAGTATTCGCTCGTCGACCGCGGGGCGGTTCCTGCGCCGACCGCCTGGCGCGAACTCGTGGGCTGGCACAGCGGCATCCTGCACGTCGCGGAGGCCGTCACCCTCGACGTCGGCGCCCTCGGGAAGGGGCGCCTCGTCGACCGGGTCGCCGCCCTCGTACGCGCGCTCGTGCCCGGCGGGGTGACGGTGGATGCCGGGGGAGACCTCGCTGTGCGGGGCCGGACCGAGCGGGTCGCCCTCGAGCATCCCTACGACCCGACGCGCGCCGTCGGAGTGTGGGAGATCGCCGACGCGGCCCTCTGCGCCTCCGCGGTCAATCGGCGCGCGTGGCCCGGGCGCGACGGCGAAGGACTGCACCACGTGCTCGACGCCCGCACGGGTCGGCCCGTGCAGACGGTCGCGGCGACGTGGGCGAGCGCTCTCGACGCGATGACCGCCGACGCCGTCGCGACGGCGCTCTTCTTCGACGGCGGCCCCGCGTTCGCGGCCCGACACGGTGCGGACTGGGTGCGGATGGCCACCGACGGGTCGATCGAGTGGTCGCCCGACTGCAGCGCAACCCTGTTCATACGCCGGTAGTTTGGAAGACGATGACACGACTCTCCGCCGCCTGGAACCGCCTGCTCGCCCTCGTGGGCCGGTACTCGATGTATCGCTTCGTGATGCTCGCGCTCGCTGCTCTCGCGGCGATCGCGTTCGTCCTGTCGCTGTTCGACCAGGTGACCCCCGGCCCGCTCGACCTCTTCGTGACGCTCGCGGTGCTCGTGGCATCCTGTCTCGTCGTCGACCTCGCGGGGCAGCGGATCACCCAGCGGGCCTGGCGCTACGAGTCCTCGCTCATCACGGCGCTGATCCTGCTGTTCGTCCTCTACCCGGTGGGCTCGGGGCTCGGCCTCGTCGGCATCGCGGTCGCCGGCGCGCTGGCATCCGCCTCGAAGTACATCATCGCGTGGCGCGGCCGGCACATCCTCAACCCCGCCGCGGCGGGTGCGACGGCGCTGTCGATCATCACGGTGCTGAGCGGCGCGTATTCGCTCGGCGCCGCCGGCTGGTGGGTCGGGACGCCCGCTCTCGCGATCCCCGTGATCCTGCTCGGCTTCCTCGTCGTCGCACGCGCCGACAAGCTGCGCCCCGTGCTGCTGTTCCTCGTCATCGCCCTGCCGCTGAACGCCCTCCGCGTCGTGAACGCCTACGCGGGCGTCGGCCAGGCGATCGACGTCGGAGCGATCGTCACGGCGGTGCTGTGGTCGTCGCCGTTCTTCTTCCTCGCGGCGTTCATGTTCTCCGAGCCGCTCACGCAGCCGCCGCGACGGTGGCAGCAGTACATCGTCGCCGTCGTGGTCGCGGTGCTCGCCGCGTGGCCGCTCACGATCGGGACGCTCACCCTCGGGCCCGAGGCCGCGCTCGTCGTGGGGAACCTCGTCGCGTTCGCCTTCGCCTACGCGACGAGGGCCTCCCTGACCCTCCGCTTCACGGGCCGCGAAGAGCTCACGCCCTCGGTCGAGGAGCTGAGCTTCACGGCGTCGCGGCTGCTGCGCTTCCAGGCCGGTCAGTACCTCGAACTCGAGGTGCCGCACGCGCACGCCGACTCGCGGGGCACCCGCCGCGAGTTCAGCATCGTGTCGGCGCCCGAAGAACTCCCGGTCGTGAAGCTCGCGATGCGCAAGGGCTCGCAGTCGAGCTACAAGAAGGCGCTCGCCACCGTCGAGCCGGGCACCGAACTGTCGTCGACGGGGGTCTGGGGCGACTTCGTGCTGCCGCACTCACCGCGCACTCCCGTCCTCCTCGTCGCAGCGGGCATCGGCGTCACGCCGTTCGTGTCGCAGCTGCGGCATCTGCGCCTGTCCGGCGGGGCACGCGACGTCGTGTTCGTCTATGTGGCATCGGGGGCCGAGGAACTCGCCTTCCGCGACGATCTGGAGGCCGCGGGCATCCCCGTCATCGTCTTCACACGCGACGAGCCCACGTCGCTCCCGCCGCACTGGACGTGGGCGCGCGGGGTGCGCCTGGATGCCGAGGGACTCCTGCAGATGGTGCCCGACATCGCATCGCGGCACGCCTACATCTCGGGACCGCCCGGGCTCATCGCCGACCTCGCGCCCGCGCTCGAGAAGGCGCACGCGCTCACGACCGACGCGTTCGCGGGCTACTGATCCGAGCGTTCAGGCCTCGGGCGCTGCCGGGCGGGCGGGCAGCCGCACCTCGAACACCGTGTCGCCGGGCGTCGAGCGCACCGCGATCGTGCCTCGATGCGCGGTGATGATCGCCTTGGCGATCGACAGACCGAGCCCCGTGCCGCCGGTCTGGCGGGCGCGCGAGGTGTCGGCGCGCGAGAACCGCTCGAACAGCTCATCGGCCACGGCCGGGTCGATCCCCGGTCCGTCGTCGGCGACCCGGACGATCGCGACGCCGTCGTCGACCGCGACGGAGGCCGTGACGGTGACGCCGTCGGGCGTGTGCACGCGGGCATTCGTCAGCAGGTTCGCGATGACCTGATGCAGGCGCGTCGCGTCTCCCGCGACGACGACCGGCTCTTCGGGCACCTCGAGCACCCACTCGTGGCCGGGGCCCGCGACCTGTGCGTCGGTCGCCGCATCGACGACGACGCGAGTGAGGTCGACGGCGCCGTAGACGAGCTCCTTGCCCTCGTCGAGGCGCGCGAGCAGCAGCAGGTCCTCGACGAGTGTCGTCATGCGCAGGGAAGCCGCCTGGATCCGCTCCAACCCCTGCTGGGACTGGGCGGCGCCGGCTGCGAGCTGCGTCTTGGTCGCGCGCGCTCCGGCATCCCGCGTCTGGGCGAGCGCACGCAGGGACAGCTCGGAGTAGCCGCGGATCGCCGCGAGCGGCGTCCGCAGCTCATGCGAGGCGTCGGCCACGAACGCGCGCATGCGGTCCTCGTTGCGCTGGCGTGCGGACAGCGACGTGTCGACGTGGTCGAGGAGGGTGTTGAGGGCGGCGCCCACCGCGCCGATCTCGTCGGACGGGTCGGCTTCGGCATCCGGCACGCGCTCGGTGATCGAGACGTCCCTGGCGTCGAGCGGTTGCGAGGCGACGTGCGAGGCGGTCGCCGCGACCGAGCGCAGGGGGAGGAGGGCGCGCCGGATCACGACCGCGATGATCGCCGCGAGCACGAGGAGGCCGCCGGCAGTCACGAGCGCGACCGTGATGAGGATCTCCGCGATCGTCGCGTTGACGGTCGACAGCGGAAGTCCCACGGCGATGTAGTAGCCCCCGCCGATCCCGCCCGTGAGGAGGCGATACGTGCCGAGACCCTCGATGGGCACGGTGGCGTACGCGCCGGCGCCGAACGACGCGGTGATGTCCTGCACGGCGGCGCGTGACAGCCGCATCACGTCGTTGTCGCTCGAGAGGTACGCGCCGTCGGTGCCCGCGTCGGACTGCACGATGAGCACGAGCCCCGTCGACAGTCCCTTGCTGTTCTGCAGAGCGCGGTAGGCGCTGATCGTGGTGGCCGCACCGGCGGACTGGTTGATGAGCTGCAGGCCCGCGACGTTGGTCGCCTCACGCACCTCGTTGTCGAGCTGAGAATTGAGGATGCCTCGCAGCAGCGTCCCCGTCGCGAGCGCCACCGCCACGAGGATCAGCGCCACGAAGGAGACCACCGTGAGGATCAGTCGGGTCTGCAGACTCCAGCGGCGCCTGCGGCGTGGGGGGGCGACGTCGGTCACTGCGGTGCTTTGATCATGTAGCCGACGCCGCGCACCGTGTGGATGAGGGGAGTGCGGCCCGCGTCGATCTTCTTCCGCAGGTAGGAGATGTAGAGCTCCACGACGGAGGAGCGCCCGCCGAAGTCGTAGTTCCAGACGCGGTCGAGGATCTGCGCCTTGGACACGACGCGGCGCTGGTTGCGCATGAGGAAGCGCAGCAGTTCGAACTCGGTCGCGGTGAGTTCGATCTCCGTGCCGGCGCGTTCGACTTCGTGCGAGTCCTCGTTGAGGCTCAGCTCGCCGACGCGCAGGACGGGGTCCGATCCGCCCGCCGTGGCCGTGCCCGCACGGCGCATGAGGCCCCGGAGCCGCGCGACGACCTCTTCGAGGCTGAATGGCTTCGTGACGTAGTCGTCGCCTCCGGCGGTGAGCCCCGCGACGCGGTCGCTGACGCCATCCTTCGCGGTGAGGAAGAGCACCGGCACGTCGTTTCCGGCATGCCGCAGACGCTGCAGCACGGCCATGCCGTCGAGGTCGGGCATCATGACGTCGAGGACGACGGCGTCGGGGTCGAAGTCGCGCGCCAGCGTCAGGGCGTCGAAGCCCGAACCGGCCGTGCGGACGTCCCAGCCCTCCATCTTGAGCGCCATCGACAGGAGGTCGGTGAGCATCTGCTCGTCGTCGACGACGAGAACCCGCAGCGCGGACCCGTCGGGGCGGCTGAGAGGCGTGGCGGAAGGCGTCATGCATCCATTGTGATGTGCGCACTGTGGGCCGCCTATGGCCGCGACTATGCGAACCCTATGAATCGGATGAGTCGACCAGGAGAGCCTCGGACATGGCCGTCAAGGGTGTCGGCACTCGATCGCACCGGTCGTAGGGTGAGTGCCATGCTCGAGCCGCACTGCATCGTCTACGACGGACACACTCCCGTCTCCACCGGTTCCGATCCGGCTGCCGCGCTCGCCGAGGCGCGCCGGATCGACGGATTCGTGTGGGTGGCGCTGACGCAACCGGCGCGAGACGACGTGTACCGACTCGCGCACGAGTTCGGGCTCGAATCGTTCGGGGTCGCCTCGGCTCTGCGCACCCACCAGCGCTCCAAGCTCTCGCGGGTGGGGGAGCACCTCTTCGTCGTGGCGCAGCCGGCGACGTACGACGATGCGGCCGAGACCGTCGAATGCCATGAGGTCGACCTCTTCGTCGGTGAGCACTTCGTCATCGCGATCTCGCCCGACGGTCACGTCGACCTCGACCGCATGCGGTCGCTCCTCGACGACCATCCGCAGATCCTCGACAAGGGGAGCCTCGGCATCCTCTGGGCGACGTTCGAGTACGTGACGCGCGGCTACCGCGACGTCCTCGATGACATCGAGCACGACATCGACGAGATCGAGGAGGAGCTGTTCAGCGGCACCGAGGACGTCTCTCGGCGGATCTTCGCCCTGCAGCGCGAGGTGATCGACCTCAGCCACGCGACCTCGCCGCTCGAAGACATGCTCGTGCGCCTGCAGCGGATCGCGGAGCAGAAGTCGCATCGCGACGACGCCCCCGCCTTCCGCGATCTCACCGATCGTGCCGCCTATGTGGATGCCCGGGTGTCGTCCTTCCGCGGAACGCTCGACAACGCCCTGACGATCCACTCCACGATCGTCGATCAGCGCCGCAACGAGTCGATGAAGGAGATGACGGCGCAGAGCATCGAGCAGAACGACCAGGTCAAGAAGATCTCGTCGTGGGCGGCGATCGGGTTCGCTCCCACGCTCGTCGCGGGGATCTACGGCATGAACTTCCGCTTCATGCCCGAACTCTCCTGGCCGTTCGGCTACCCGTTCGCGATCGGGCTGATGGTCGCCGTGAGCGCGGGACTGTACGCGATCTTCAAGCGGCGGGACTGGCTGTAGCCCCGCCGCCGCACCGGGTCAGTGGGTGTCTTCGGCTTCGATCTCGCTGCGGTCGCCCGACCACAGGGTGTGGAAGGTGCCTTCCTTGTCGATGCGCTTGTAGGTGTGCGCACCGAAGAAGTCGCGCTGCCCCTGGATGAGGGCGGCGGGGAGCCGCGCCGCGCGCAGGCCGTCGTAGTACGCGAGCGACGAGCTGAACGCGGGGGCGGGGATGCCCGCGGTCGCCGCGGTCCCGACGATTCCGCGCCACGCGTCCTGCGCGCGTCCGAGCGCCTCCACGAAGTACGGCGCCGTCAGCAGGACCGGCAGTTCCGGCTCGGCGGCGTACGCGTCGGCGATGCGGTTGAGGAACTGCGCGCGGATGATGCAGCCGCCGCGCCAGATGCGGCTGATCGCACCGAGATCGATCGTCCAGTCGTACTGCGCCGCTCCGGCGCGGATCTCGTCGAACCCCTGCGAGTAGGCGACGATCTTCGACGCGTAGAGGGCGAGGCGCACCTGCTCGACGAACGCGTCGGCGTCCGCGACGGTGAACGCGTCCTCGGCGGGGCCGGGGAGCCCGCCCGACACGGCGCGCTGCTCGCGGTGGCTCGACAGCGAGCGGGCGAAGGTCGCCTCGGCGATGCCCGACACGGGCACGCCGAGGTCGAGGGCCGTCTGCACCGTCCAGGCGCCCGTGCCCTTCGCGCCGGCGGAGTCGAGGATGACGTCGACGAGGGGCTTGCCGGTCTCGGCATCCGTCTGGCGGAGCACCTCGGCGGTGATCTCGATGAGGTAGCTCTCCAGCTCGCCGCGGTTCCACTCGGCGAAGATGTCGGCGATCTCCGCGGGGGTCTTGCCGGTACCGCGACGGATGAGGTCGTACGCCTCGGCGATCAGCTGCATGTCGGCGTACTCGATGCCGTTGTGCACCATCTTCACGAAGTGGCCGGCCCCGTCGTGGCCGACGTGCGTGACGCAGGGCTCGCCTTCGGCGACCGCCGCGATCGAGCGGAGGATCGGGCCGAGGGTCACCCACGCCTCGTCGGGGCCGCCGGGCATGAGCGACGGGCCGTTCAGCGCGCCCTCCTCGCCACCGGACACGCCCATGCCGACGAAGTTGAAGCCGCGCTCGCGCACGGCCTTCTCGCGGCGGATCGTGTCGGTGAACAGCGAGTTGCCGCCGTCGATGATGATGTCGCCGGGCTCGAAGACGTCCATGAGCGCGTCGATCACGGCATCCGTCGGGCCGCCGGCTTTCACCATGATGATCGCCGTGCGCGGCTTCTGCAGGCTCGCCGCGAACTCCTCGTAGCTGTACGCCGGCACGAACTCGGCCTCGGGGTGCTCGGTGATGAGCTCGTCGGTCTTCGCGCGGCTGCGGTTGTAGACCGCGACCGTGTTGCCCTCGCGCGACGCGAGGTTGCGGGCCAGGTTCGAGCCCATCACGGCGAGTCCGACGACTCCGATGTTGGCGGTGGGCTGGGCGGCGTCAGGCACGGAACACTCCTCTGGAAAGGGCTGTGGGGTTCACCACCAGCGTAGTGCGACGCCGGGCGCGCGTCGCCGCGTGTGACCTGTGGGCGCGTGCGAGGATGCCGCTATGAGGATCGTCGTGATGGGGCCGAGCGGGTCGGGGAAGTCTCTCGTCGGGGCGAGTCTCGCCGCGGCGCTGCGCGCGGACTTCGTGGACGGCGACGACCTGCACTCCCGCGCGAACGTCGCGAAGATGGCCTCCGGTCGCCCGCTCGACGACGCCGATCGCGAGCCCTGGCTCGACGCCGTCGCGGCCACGCTCCGGCGCCCGGCGGTGGTCGTGGCATGCTCGGCGCTCCGCCGTGCGTATCGCGATCGCATCCGCACGAAGACCGCGGGCGTCGTGTTCGTCGAACTCGTGGTGCCGCAGGCGGATCTGCGCAAGCGCATGTCGCGTAGCGACCACTTCATGCCGTCGAGTCTGCTCGACTCCCAGCTCGCGACGCTCGAACCGCTGCAGTCCGACGAGGCGGGGGTGCGGGTCGCGAACGACGCCGACCTCGGCTCGGTCGTCGCGCGCATCAACGAACTGCTGCGCGGCGCGGCCTGATCCGGGCGGTCAGTCCTTGCGGTAGTTGGAGCGCCCGAGCGCCCACAGCGCTCCGGCGAAGCCGAGGGTCGCGCCGACGCTGAGGATCCCGACGAGCCACAACAGTGCGTGTGACATCCAGCCGTAGTCCATGGGTCCTCCTCGGTGCGATCGGTGCGTCTTCATCGTAGCGGTGTCGCTGGTAGACTGAGCACGTCCCTCGGCGAGGGATGCCTCATGTCGGCGGGAGTCGGCGCGCGGGCATCCGTGATCGACGCGGTGCAGGCCGGTTCCGGATGCCACATCCGCCCTCTCCTCACGCGCGTGCGTTCGAGTCGAGACACCAGACCCCGCATCGGCCCGCTCCGTGGGCCGATCGCTCAGATCGCAAGGAGAACACATGTCCACCGAGACCGACACGCACGTCGTCGCCGAGGTCCGCGAGAACTTCGGCAAGGGCTACGCCCGCCGCCTCCGCGCCGCCGGCCAGATCCCCGCCGTCATCTACGGCCACGGCACCGCCCCGGTGCACGTGTCACTTCCGGGCCACCAGGTGTCGCTGCTCATCCGCCGCGCCAACGCGGTGCTCGAGCTCAAGGTCGACGGCAAGGAGCAGCTCGCGCTCGTCAAGGACGTCCAGAAGGACCCCGTGCACCAGATCATCGAGCACATCGACCTCCTCGTCGTGAAGAAGGGCGAGAAGATCCAGGTCGACGTTCCGATCGTCGTCGTCGGCGAGCCGTTCGCCGGCACCATCGCGAACCTCGACAACGCGACCGTCGCGCTCGAGGTCGAGGCGACCCACATCCCGCAGAACATCGAGGTCGACGTCGAGGGCCTGGAGGACGGCGCGCACATCACCGCGGCCGACCTGACGCTGCCCAAGGGTGCCGCGCTCGTGACCGAGGGTGACACGCTCATCGTCGCCATCTCGGTGCCCGCCGCCGCGCTCGCCGCGGAGGAGGAGATCGCCGAGGCCGACGCCGAGGTCGCCGCCGAGCAGTCCGAGGCTTCCGAGGCCGCCGCGGAGTAATCACCGCATACCGCACACAGCCCGTCTCCGCCGATACTGGGGGAGACGGGCTGCGTCGTCGAAAGGGAGCAGATGGCCGACACTTGGCTGGTCGTGGGGCTCGGGAACCCGGGCACCCGCTACGAGAACACGCGGCACAACGTCGGGCAGATGGTGATCGCCGAAATCGCCGCGCGCCGCGGCGAGACGCTGCGCGCGCACAAGGCGAACGCGCGGGTCGCCGAGACGTGGCTGCGACCCGGCGGGCCGAAGCTCGTCCTCGCGACACCGAACTCGTACATGAACGTCTCGGGCGGTCCGGTGTCGCAGCTCGCACGCTTCTATGACGTGCCGCCGGAGCGCATCGTCCTCGTCCACGACGAGCTCGACATCCCGTTCGACACGCTGAAGCTCAAGACCGGCGGCGGGCATGGGGGACACAATGGCATCCGCGATGTCGCGAAGGCCCTCGGCACGGCGGACTTCCCCCGTGTGCGTGTGGGGATCGGGCGACCGCCCGGTCGGCAGGATCCGGCGGATTGGGTTCTCGACCCGTTCTCGTCGGCGGAGCGCACGCAGCTCCCGCTCGTGGTCGGTGACGCGGCGGATGCCGTGGAGAAGCTCGTCGACGAGGGGCTGCTCGCCGCGCAACAGACCCACCACGCGCCGCGCGCGTGACGGGGTCTGCGGCTGCGGGCAGGGCGGCTCAGACCGCGCCGGCGGCGATACCTCCGACCACGGCGAAGAAGACGACGACGCCGTAGACGATCGACCCCACGACGGCGACGATGAGCGCGGCGATCCCGAAGCCGCGGCCGCGACGGGTCACGATCGCGACGATGCCGAGCACGATCGCGGCGATGCCCATCGCCGTTCCGGCCCAGAAGCCGATCTCGGACCACAGCACGAGGTCGCGCACGGGGCTCAGCAGGGCGAGCAGCTGGCTCTCCGTCAGCTCCTCGAGGCCGTCGGGCGAGAGCCCGACGGCGTGACGCATGGCACCCGCGGCCGCCGCCCATCCGGTGATCGCGCTGAGCAGGGTCGCGCCGACCGCCGCGAGGAAGCCGAGGACGAGGGCGAGGATCCCGAGGGTGCGGGACTGTTCCGGCGTGGTGGCTGGATAGGCGGGGGAGGTCGCCGCCGGATACCCGGGCGCCGCCGGATACCCCGGCGCCGCCGGATACGCCGGTGCTGACGAGTATCCGGGCGCAGCGGGCGGGTAGACCTGCGTCGCCGCGGCGTACTCCTGCAGGGCTGTGGGGTAGGCCTGCGGGGCGGCGGCGTAGGCCTGCGGCGGGGTGTACTCCTGCGGGGCTGTGGGGTAGGTCTGCGGCGCGGTCGGATACTCCTGCGCCGCATCGGGCGGCG
Organism: Microbacterium sp. SCN 70-27; assembly: GCA_001724425.1. Taxonomy (GTDB): domain Bacteria; phylum Actinomycetota; class Actinomycetes; order Actinomycetales; family Microbacteriaceae; genus Microbacterium. The sequence continues at coordinate 18,543 of MEEK01000031.1, read as the reverse complement.
CTGTCGGGGCGCCGTATGCGGGTGTCGCGTACTCGGGCGCGGCGGCAGGCGGGAACGGCTCCTGCGGGGCGGGCTGCGCAGGCGGAGCGACGTCGGCCTGCGCGGGGTACTCGGGCTGCGGCGCAGCGGACGGCGCAGGAGGCACGGGCGGGGCGGCGTTCGGCTCGGAGTTCTCGTTCACGAGCCCATCCTAGAGAGCACGCAGGCTGAGTGTCGGTACGGCGGAATAGACTCGTCCGGTGACAATTTCCGGGATCGCGCGCGCCCTGGCGCAGGCTCCATCCGTCCGCGCGGCGACCGAGGCGGCCCGTGTCGACGCCGACTTCTCGGTGGTGACGGGGCTCGACGCCCCCGTGCTGTCGGCGCTTCTGGCAGACCGATCGGGGCCGGATCACCCGCCCGTGCTGCTCGTCGTGACCCCCACGGGCCGGCGCGCCGAGAGCATCGGCGCGGCGCTGCAGAGCCTCGTGCCGAGTGCCGAGGTACGACACTTCCCCGCGTGGGAGACCCTGCCGCACGAGCGGCTGAGCCCGTCGACCGAGACCGTGGGCCGCAGGCTCCAGGTGCTCCGTGACGCGGCGGCCTGGCGTCCGGGGGATGCCCCGCTGATCGTCACCGCGTCGGTGCGCGGCGCCCTCCAGCCGATCGCGGCGGGTCTCACCGATGCGGGGGTCCTCGACCTTGTCGCAGGCGCCCGCGGTCACGACCTCGAGGCGGTCGCGCGGCGACTCGTCGAGCTCGCCTACGTCCGGGTCGACATGGTCTCGCGCCGCGGCGAGTTCGCGGTGCGCGGAGGCATCCTCGACGTCTTCCCGCCCGTCGCCGACCACCCCTATCGCGTGGAGTTCTTCGGTGACGAAGTCGATCAGATCCGCGCGTTCTCCGTCGCCGATCAGCGCTCCCTACCGGGCGACGTTCCTGCGGTGACGCTGCTGCCGAGCCGCGAACTGCTGCTCACCCCCGACGTGCGCGCGCGTGCAGCCGCCCTCCACGGGCGGTTCCCGGGGCTGCGCACGATGCTCGAGAAGATGAGCGAAGGCATCCCCGTCGAGGGCATGGAGTCGCTCCTGCCCGCCGTCGCCGATGCGATCGTGCCACTCGTGGACTACCTTCCCCGTGGCGCGGCGGTCGCCCTCATCGATCCGGAGCGCTCCGTCACCCGTGCGATGACCCTCGGCGAGACGAACCGCGAGTTCCTCGAGGCCGCGTGGAGCGCCGCGACCGCGGGCGCCGACACCCCCGTCGATCTCGGAACGGGGGACTTCCTGACCCTCCCCGACCTCCGCGCCGCCGCGCACGAGCGCGGGGGCGCGTGGTGGTCGTTCAGCGGGTTCGACTCGGGGGAGGCCGACGCGTCGATCGAAGGCCTCATCGAGTCGATCGGCGTCGTGCGGGTGCCGGCGCGGCCCGTGCCGTCCTTCCAGGGCAATGTCGACGGGGCGACCGCGCACGTCGGCGACCTCGTCGCGGACGGCTGGAGCGTCGTCGTCGTGGCATCCGGCGCCGGTCTCGTCGATCGGACGCGGGACGTCCTCGCCGAGCGCGGCATCGCCGCGCGCACCGCGGAGAGACTCGACGCGGCTCCGGACGCCGGAGTCGTCACCGCCGTCCAAGGCGAACTGGAGGGCGGATTCGAGCTCGAGGAGACGAAGCTCGCCGTCCTCACCGAGGCGGAGTTCTACGGGCGGACGATCGGCGCCGACGGTCGCGTCGTCAAGAAGCTCGCGTCGCGACGGCGGAACGTCGTCGATCCGCTGCAGCTCAAGGCTGGCGACGTCGTCGTGCACTCGACGCACGGCATCGGCCGGTTCGTCGAACTCGTGCAGCGCGAGGTGTCCTCGGGCGGACGCAACGCCGTCAAGACGACGCGCGAGTATCTCGTGCTCGAGTACGCGCCGTCCAAGCGCGGGCATCCGGGCGACAAGCTCTTCGTGCCGACCGACCAGCTAGACCTGCTGAGCAAGTACGTCGGCGGCGACGCGCCCGCGCTGTCGAAGATGGGCGGGTCCGACTGGGCCGCCGCGAAGGGCAAGGCCCGCAAGGCCGTCCGCGACATCGCCGTCGAGCTCGTGAAGCTCTACTCCGCCCGGATGGCGGCGAAGGGCTACGCGTTCGGACCCGACACACCCTGGCAGCGTGAGCTCGAGGAGGCGTTCCCGTTCGCGGAGACCCCCGATCAGCTGCAGACGATCGATGAGATCAAGGCCGATATGGAGCGGCCGATCCCGATGGACCGGCTGCTGTCGGGCGACGTCGGCTTCGGCAAGACCGAGGTCGCCGTGCGCGCCGCGTTCAAGGCGATCCAGGACGGCAAGCAGGTCGCGATGCTCGTGCCGACGACCCTGCTCGTCAAGCAGCACCTCGAGACGTTCCAGGAGCGGTTCGCCGGATTCCCCGTGAAGGTTCGGCCGCTCTCGCGTTTCCAGACCGACAAGGAGGCGCGCGACACGCTCGCAGGCATCACCGACGGCACCGTCGACATGGTGATCGGCACGCACCGCATCCTCACCGAGAAGGTGATCTTCAAGGACCTCGGCCTCATGATCATCGACGAGGAGCAGCGCTTCGGCGTCGAGCACAAGGATGCCCTGAAGAAGCTCAAGACGAACGTCGACATCCTGGCGATGAGCGCGACGCCGATCCCGCGGACGCTCGAGATGGCGGTCACGGGCATCCGCGAAATGTCGACGCTTGCGACCCCGCCCGAGGATCGGCACCCGATCCTCTCCTACGTCGGGGCGCGCAGCGACAAGCAGATCGCCGCCGCGATCCGCCGCGAGCTGCTGCGCGAAGGCCAGGTGTTCTACGTGCACAATCGCGTGCAGTCGATCCAGCGGGTCGCCGCGCACCTCGCCGAACTCGTGCCCGAGGCACGCATCGCCGTCGCGCACGGGCAGATGGGGGAGCACGCGCTCGAAGAGGTCGTCGACGGGTTCTGGGAGCGCCGCTTCGACGTGCTCGTGTCGACGACGATCATCGAGACGGGTCTCGACATCTCCAACGCGAACACGATCATCATCGACCGTGCCGACAAGTACGGGCTCAGCCAGCTTCATCAGCTGCGCGGGCGCGTCGGCCGAGGCCGCGAGCGCGCGTACGCGTACTTCCTGTACGACGACCTCAAGCCGCTCAGCGAAACGGCGGCCGACCGGCTCGAGACGATCGCGGTGAACAACGACCTCGGTTCCGGCATGCAGGTGGCCCTCAAGGACCTCGAGATCCGCGGGGCGGGGAACCTCCTCGGCGCCGAGCAGGCCGGCCACATCGCCGGCGTCGGGTTCGACCTGTACCTCCGCATGATCGGCGAAGCGGTCGCGACCTTCCGCGGCGACGAGGTCGACGGCCCGGCGGAGCTGCGGCTCGAGCTGCCCGTCGATGCGCGCATCCCGGATGCCTACATCGACAGCGAGCGCCTGCGCCTGGAGGCCTACCAGAAGCTGTCGGCGGCGGCGTCCGTCTCGGCGCGCGACGATGCGATCGAACTCGTCCGCGAGGAACTCGAAGACAGGTACGGCACCGCCCCCGCCGAGGTGGACGGGCTGTTCCGCATTGCCCGACTGCGCCGCCGCGCGGCACAGTCCCAGCTGTCGGACGTCGTCGCGATGGGCCCGAACCTGCGGGTCGTGCCGGCTCCGGCATCCGACTCGTTGCGCGTGCGCCTGCAGCGGCTGTACCCCAAGTCGAAGGTGCTCGCCGGGGGAGAGGCGATGGTCGTGCCGCTGCCGACGGCGGGCGGGGAGCCGGTGCCCGGAGGGGACCTGATCGGCTGGGTCGAACAGCTCCTGGACCAGCTGTACCCCCTGCCCGAGCCCGCCGACGCGGCCTGACCGTCGCGACGAGCGTCCCGCGGACCGTGAGCCTCGCCGGCGCGGATTCCCTGCGAGCGCGGCCGCGAGCCGTATTCCGTCGAGTGCGCCCGCAGACGCGCCCGCCGACGCCACCGCGCGATGTCGGAACCCCTGGTCAGAATGGAGTTATGGAGGAACTCGCAGAGGTCTCGGGCAGCGACGGCGACATCGCCGCGTTGGCCGAGATCGTCGTCGGCATCGCCTCCGCCGATGCGCAGCTGACGGCTGCGCAGGTCGCGCAGATGCGTCTGCTGGCCCGTGCCGGGCGACTCGCCGAGCAGCAGGCGGCGGGCTGGCCGCAGAGCGTGCGCGTCCACGATATGGCGCTACGGTCGGTGGCGGCGGAGCTCGGCGGCGTGCTGCGCGTCACGGACCGCACCGTGCAGGTGCGGATCGATGAGGCGCGTGAGATCGTGGAGCGGTACCCGGCTGCACTGTCGGCGTGGGAGTCGGGCCGGATCACTCGCGGGCACGTGCGGGTGATCGTGGAGGCGGGAAATGTCGTCGCTGCAGATCGGCGCGCCGATTTCGAGCGCGAGGCGATCGACCGGTGCGCGCGTGACACGCCGAACCGCGTGCGTGCGGAGATCGAGATCCTCGCGCAGCGGATGGCCGAGGTCTCCTTCGTCGAGAGGCATCACATCGCTGCGAGCGACCGGCGCGTGCGGATCATGCCAGGGCGGGATGGGATGTCCGAGCTCGTGGCTGATCTTCCCACGGTCATCGCCGACGGCATCCTCGATCGACTCACCCAGCAGGCGCAGGCCGTCGTCGACGCCCGAGAACCGGGTGACGAGGACGATCGCCGAATCGACCAGGTGCGTGCCGATGTGTTCGCCGATCTGCTCCTCGCGGGCACGCCGTCCCTCGACCGGACCAGGGGCGGCGACGGCCTGGGCAGCCTCGGAGCGATACGGGCGCAGGTGCAGGTGATCGTCCCGGCGCTGACGCTGCTGGGCGCCGACGACGGGCCCGCCGATCTGGTGGGGCGGTCACCGATTGACGCCGAGACCGCGCGAGCCCTGGCGGCGAACGCCTCCGACTGGGCACGTGTCCTGACCGAGCCGGTCGAAGGCACCGTGCTCGCCGTGGACCGGTACCGCACGCCGTGGCCGCAGCGTCGATTCTTGCGGGCACGTGACCAGCATTGCCGGTTCCCGGGATGCCGGAGGGCCGCGATCCGTTGTGAGATCGACCACACCGTCGACGCGGCTCATGGGGGACCGACCGCGTTGTGGAACCTCGCTCATCTGTGTCAACGGCATCACAGCATGAAGCAGTTCACCCGGTGGCGGGTGCGTCAACTCGACGGTGGAGTCCTCGAATGGACCTCGCCCACGGGGCGCGTCTACCGCGAGGATGCCCCCGCGCCACCCGTCCACTTCACGCCGAGCATTCCCGCACCGGCCGATCCTGCGCCGTTCTAGATGCGCGCTGCACGCATGCGGGCCAGGAGCACTGCGCCCTGGATGGCCGGGAACAGCCGAGAGCGCGTCAGATGACGCCCTGCGCGATCATCGCGTGCGCGACGCGCTCGAACCCGGCGATGTTCGCCCCCGCGACGTAATCTCCCGCGCGGTCGTAGCGCTTCGCGGCGTCGAAGGCGGCCCGATGGATGTCGCCGATGATCTCGCGGAGCTTGTCCTCGCTGTCGCCGAAGCTCCAGCGCTGACGCGACGCATTCTGGCTCATCTCGAGGGCAGAGGTGGCGACGCCGCCGGCGTTGGCGGCCTTGCCCGGGCCGAAGAGCACGCCGGCCTCCTGGAAGGCGGCGACGGCGCCGGGAGTCGACGGCATGTTGGCGCCCTCGGCGACGGCGCGCACACCGCCGGCGATCAGGGCGCGGGCGTCGTCCTCGTCGAGCTCGTTCTGCGTGGCGGAAGGGATCGCGATGTCGACCTCGACCTCCCACGGGCGGGCGCCCTCGACGAAGCGCGCCGACGGGCGGCGGGCGGCGTACTCGGAGATGCGGGCGCGCTCGGTCTCCTTCACCTGGCGGAGCAGATCGACGTCGATGCCGGCGTCGTCGACGACGTAGCCCGAGGAGTCGGATGCCGTGACCGCGAGCGCACCCAGCTGGTGCGCCTTCGCGATCGCGTAGGTCGCGACGTTGCCCGAACCCGACACGGCCACGCGCTTTCCGTCGAGCTTCTCGCCGCGGACGCCGAGCATCTCCTCGGCGAAGAAGACCGCGCCGTAACCGGTGGCCTCGGTGCGCACCTCTGCACCGCCCCACTGCACGCCCTTGCCGGTGAACATGCCCGACTCGTGACGGTTGGTGATCTTGCGGTACTGACCGAAGAGGTAGCCGATCTCGCGGGCGCCGACGCCGATGTCGCCCGCGGGGACGTCGGTGTGCTCGCCGAGGTGGCGGTACAGCTCGTTCATGAAGGACTGGCAGAAGCGCATGACCTCGGCATCCGAGCGTCCGTGCGGATCGAAGTCGCTGCCGCCCTTCGCGCCGCCGATACCCTGCCCGGTCAGCGCGTTCTTGAAGATCTGCTCGAACCCGAGGAACTTGATGATCGACAGGTTCACCGTCGGGTGGAACCGCAGACCGCCCTTGTACGGGCCGAGCACCGACGAGAACTGGATGCGGTAGCCGCGGTTGACGCGCACGGCGCCGCTGTCGTCGGTCCACGGGACGCGGAACATGATCTGACGCTCCGGCTCGACGATGCGGTCGAGGATGCCGGCCGCGACGAACTCGGGGTGACGGTCGAGGACCGGGGCGATGGAGTCGAGGACCTCGTGCACTGCCTGCTGGAACTCGGGTTCGTGCGGGTTCCGGGTGAGGACGGTGTCGAAGACATCGGAGACGGAGGCGGGGAGAGCGGCGAGCGCGTCGGTCATGGTGGTGGTGCTTTCCGGCCACCGGCACGGGATCACCGGGGCCTGTTTCACCCTACTGGCGTCGGCGGGTGCGCTCGACGCATGTGACACGACCGTCCTACGCTGGGGGTCCGGGGGACTCCCCGGAGAGAGCGCGGAGGCCGTCATGCTGTTCGAGCACCTCGGGGCAGAGCCCCGCATCCACCCCGACGCGGTCGTCGCCGCGACCGCCGTCGTCTCGGGAGATGTGACGATCGGCCCCGGATGCCAGGTGCTCCACGGCGCCGTCCTCACCTCGGAGGGCGGACCGATCACCCTGGGCGAGAACGTCATCGTGATGGAGAACGCCCTGCTACGAGCGAGCGCGACGCACCCCGTGCACCTCGGCTCGCACGTGCTCGTCGGCCCGACGGCGAGCGTGTCGGGAGCCACGGTGGGCGACGAAGTCTTCCTCGCGACGGGGACGCGTGTGTTCAACGGCGCCCGGATCGGCGATCGCAGCGAGGTGCGGATCGGCGCGATCGTGCATCTGCGGACGGTGCTGCCGCCCGAATCGGTGGTCCCGATCGGATGGGTCGCGGTGGGGGACCCCGCGCAGATCCTCTCACCCGATCGGCACGAGGAGATCTGGGCGCTGCAGAAGGAGCTCGACTTCACCGGGTACGTCTTCGGTCTCGACCGTGAGACGCCCGACCTCATGATCCAGCTCACCGAGCGCTACGGCGCCGCGCTCGCCCGCCACCGGGACGACCGCCGCCTCGACTGAGGACCGGTTCGGTGGGTGGGCGATCCGTCCGACCACCGGACGCCCCCGTCAGTGACCCCAGAACTCGACCTCGCTGACGGCGGTGTCGGTCGCCGCCTGCGAGCCACCCATGCTCGAGGTGGACCCGATCTTCAGCGTCACCGACCTCGTCGGCCCCTCCGGCAGGCGCAGCCGCTGGAAGGTGGTGATCTCGTCGACGGGCAGATCGGATAGCACGGCGGTCTTCTCGCCCTGATCCGTCGTCACGTCGAACTGACGCACGCGGCCGTTCGCACGATAGCGGTCCTCGTTCAGCGCATACCCGTTCACGACACAGATCAGCCGGATGTCGCGCTGCTCCCCGAAGGCGAAGGTGATCGACGCGCCCACGCCATACCCCTCGGCACCTTCCACCCAGGCCGTCCCGGTGTTGGTGTCGATCGCATTCTCGGGTGGGTAGGAGACAGGCTGTTCGTTGTAGACGTCCTCATAGACGGGGGTGGATGCCGTCGCGGCGCTGGGCCGGATCAGCGTCAGATCCTTCGGATCGGCGCAGGACGGTTCCCGGAGCAGTTCCTGCAGATGGCCCGACGCCGCCGTGACGATGACGAGCACGACGACCGGAGCGACGACGCCCGCGATGGCGCCTTCGACCAAGGCTCGCCCGAGCCACTTCTCCTTCTTGCCTTCCGCGCCCATACGGCCCCCTCGGACGTCCGTTCGAGGTACACGATGGACCCGGTGCACCGCCCGGCGCAATGATGAGCCCGGACGGCGCGGAGGCCGACCTCGGCCGCGCGGCAGGTCACCCCGTGTTCTGGAGCCCCGCCGACACTCCGGAGACGGACAGCAGCAGCAACCGCTGCCACGGTGCCAGGTCGGCGTCGGCGACGTCGCCCTGGCGGAGGGTGCGCAGCGCCCGCAGCTGCAGGAGCGACAGGGCGTCGACGTAGGGGCTCCGCATCTTGACGGCGCGCTGGAGCACGGGCTTGTTCGCGAGCAGGTCGTCGCCGCCCGCGATCAGAACGACCCAGCGCTTGGTCAGCGCCATCTCGTCGGCGACGAGATCAGCGAGGTCGGGTCGGTCGCCGAGGTCGAGGTAGCGGCGCGCGATCCGGTCGTCGGCCTTCGCGAGACTCATGCCCACGTTGTCGATGACGGTGCGGAAGAGGGGCCACTCGTCGTACGCGCGGCGGAGCACCTCGGCATCCCCGACGGACTCGAGCGCCGTCCCGAGACCGAACCAGCCGGCCAGGTTGATGCGGGCCTGCGACCACGCGAACACCCACGGGATCGCGCGGAGGTCTTCGAGGGACTCGACCGACAGGCCGCGGCGAGCGGGACGCGAGCCGAGGGCGAGCAGGCCGATCTCCTCCATCGGGGTCACCGTCGCGAACCACGACGCGAAGCCGTCCGCCTTCACGAGCGAGAAGAACCGCTCGCGTGAGGCGGCATCCATCGTTGCGGCGACGTCCGCGTAGCGCGCCGCCGCTTCGCTGTTGCGCGCCTCGATCGAGGGGGCGGATGCCAGCAGCACGGCTGCGGCGACCTGGTCGATGTGACGCATCGCGATGTTCGGGTCGCCGTAGCGCGCAAAGATGACTTCCCCCTGCTCGGTGAGCTTGAAGCGCCCATCGACGGAGTGCGGCGGCTGCGCGAGGATCGCGGAGTTCGCGGGGCCGCCACCGCGCCCGAGAGCGCCGCCGCGACCGTGGAAGAGCGTCAGGTGGATGCCTTCATCCTGCGCCCACGCGGCGATCTTCGCCTGCGCTTCGTAGAGCGCGAGGTTCGCCGCGACGGGGCCGACATCCTTCGACGAGTCGGAGTAGCCGAGCATCACCTCGAGGTGGCGGCCGGTGGCATCCAACCGCGCCGCGAAGGCGGGGTCGGTCACGATCTCGGCCATGATGCCGGGAGCCGCCTGGAGGTCGGCGAACGTCTCGAACAGCGGGATCACATCGAGGACGGGCGGTGTGCCGCCGGGACCCGCCGCGTGCCGGGCGAGGCGGTGCACGGTCTGGAGGTCCGCCGCGGACTGCGTGAACGAGACGATGTAGCGCCCCGCCGCGCCGACGCCGTAGCGCTGCTGGATCTGCGAGATCGTCCGGAAGACCTCCAGCACCTCCTCGGCCTGCGTGCTGAGGGTGTCGCCGCTCTCGCACTCGGCGAGCACCTTCGCGTGCACGGCCGAGTGCTGGCGCACCTCGAGTTCGGCGAGGTGGAAGCCGAAGGTCTCGACCTGCCAGAGGAGCTGCTGCAGGTGTCCGTACGCCTGGCGCGGGGCGCCGGCTGCGACGAGGGATGCCTGCACGGTCGCGAGGTCGGCGAGGAGCTCCTCGGGCACCCTGTAGGCGAGGTCGGCGTCGCGGCGGCGGGTGGCGGTGATGCGGCGCTTGATCAGCAGCATGACGCGCTTGTGCGGCTCGACCTTGGCGCGCTTCGCGGCGTCGACGGCGCCCTCCTCGTCGGCGCCCGCGAGCCGCTGCAGGAGCGCGGTCAACTCCGCGTTCGGCGGCGTCGTCTCGGAGGACAGCGTCAGGGTCTTCGCGATGCGGTTCGCGGAGTTCTCGAGGCCGAGCAGGATGTGCTCGGAGGCGATCCCGGCGGCCTTCTTCGTGACGGATGCCGTGACGAACGGGTTGCCGTCGCGGTCGCCACCGACCCATGTGCCCAGCCGCACGAAGGGGCGCACGATGGGCGCACGACTGCCCGCGGCCGGCCCCTGCAGTGCGTCGTCGACGCGGCGGTACACATGCGGGACGGCGGTGTAGAGCGTCTCGTCGAAGACCGCCATGATCGCGCGGACCTCGTCGACGGGAGTCGGCTTCTCGGCACGCAGCGGTGCGGTGCGCCACAGCGTGTCGATCTCCTCGAGCATCCGACGCTCGGCGCGGCGCTGGTCGGCGCCGCCCTGATCCGACTGGTCGTATTCGCTCAGCAGGCGGACGAGTCGCCGGATGCTCGTCGAGACCGCGCGCCGGCGCGCTTCGGTCGGGTGCGCCGTGAAGACGGGGTGGAAGCGGAGCTCCCGCAGACGCTGGAGCGCCGTGTCGTCGCCGACCTCGGCGGCAAGGCGTACGAACGCGGCGGCGACCGAGTCCGCGGCATCCTCCTTCTCGGGTCGGCCGTCCCGCTCGCGGAGCACCCGCACGCGCTGGTGCTCCTCGGCGAGGTTCACGAGGTGGAAGTAGACCGTGAACGCGCGGGCGACCTCGTCGGCCCGCTCGATCGAGAATGACTCGGCGATCGCGGCGGCGCGCTCGAACGCCTCGGGCGACTCGTCGGTGTAGGCGGCGATCGTCGCCTGCCGGAGGCGCTCGACGTCCTCGTACAGACCGGGGGAGCCGCTCTCGCGCAGGACGCGTCCGAGCAGCGCGCCCAGCATGCGGACATCCGCCCGCATGGTCTCGGGCAGTTCCTGTTCGGCCTCGCCACGGCCGACGAGGTCGATGGCTTCGGTCCGGGTGAGCTCATGCATCCCTCAACGGTAATGCTCCGGTGTTACCGGTTTGTCACGCGTTACAGTGGACAGCGGTGTGCCGGGAAGTCTGGTCGGCGGTTCTGTTCGACGACCCCGAAGGCCCCGTATGCCGCTCCTGCGCTCCGCTCGCTTCCCCGCGATCCTGCTCCTCTTCGCCGCCGCGGCCGGACTCGCCGTCGCGAACTCGCCGCTCGGCCCCCTGGTGTTCGCGGCGATGGGCGTGCACCTCGGCATCCCCGGCGTGATCGATCTCTCCGTGGAGCATGCGATCAAGGACGGCCTGCTCGCGGTGTTCTTCTTCGTCGTCGCGGTGGAACTGCGCGACGAGCTGACCCGGGGGAGCCTGCGTTCGGTGCGCGCGGCGCTGCAGCCGGCGATCGCCGCGACCGGTGGTGTGCTGGTGCCGATCGGGGTCTACCTCGCGATCGCCGGGGGATCGCCGAGCGCGGCGGGCTGGCCCGTGCCGACCGCGACCGACATCGCCTTCGCCCTCGGTGTGCTCGCCGTCTTCGGGCGTGGGCTGCCCGCGGCGCTGCGAGTCTTCCTGCTGGCGCTTGCAGTCCTCGACGACATCATCGGCATCCTCTTCATCACGGTCCTGTTCACGCGGGGTGTCGATCTCGTCCTCCTCGCCCTCGCCGCGGTCGGCGTGGCGGTGTTCGGCATCCTCAGCCGAGGCGTGGGCGGCGCGAGGCATCCGATCCGCGTCGCGCTGCTGATCGTGGTCGCCGCGGTCACATGGTGGCTCGTCGCGCGGTCCGGTGTCCACGCGACGATCGCCGGCGTCGCTCTCGGTCTCGCGATGGCGCCGAGACCCGCGGAGCGCGCGGCTCACCGCCTGCAGCCGGCGGTGAACGGCGTGATCCTGCCGCTGTTCGCGTTCTCGGCGGCGCTCGTCGTGATCCCCGCCGTCCCCCTGGTGGGCCTGGAGCCCGCGTTCTGGGGTGTCGTGGTCGCGCTGCCGGTCGGGAAGATCGTCGGAATCACCCTGTTCGGCCTCGTCGCGCAGCGCGTCGGACGCGGGCGGGGGTCGGGCCCGGGCGCGCCGATGCCTCTCGGTGATCTGGTGGCGGCGGGCGCCCTCGGCGGGATCGGGTTCACGGTGTCGCTGCTGCTCGCCGAACTCGCGTTCGCAGGTGACGGTGCTCTGCGCGACCAGGCCGTGCTGGGGGTGCTCGCGGGGTCGGTCATCTCCCTCGTGCTCGCCGGGGCGCTCGTCTCGTGGCGTGCCCGGGGCTATCGTCGGAACGTGCGAATCGAGGCTGTATGACCCCGGCTGCACCCGACCCCCGGGGTGCGCATGCCGACGCGCTGCGGGCGGCGGCGGAGACCATGCGTGCGACACGCGAGCACTGCGTCTGGACGCAGCAGATCACGCACGAAGAACTGCTGCCGTACCTCGTCGAGGAATCGGCCGAGCTCATCGACGCCGTCGAGACGGGAACGCGGGCCGACCTGCGCGAGGAGATCGGCGACCTGCTGTGGCAGGTGCTGTTCCACGCGGCGATCGCGGCGCAGGATCCCGACGACCCGTTCGATATCGACGACGTGGCCGCCGGCCTCACGGAGAAGATGGTGCGCAGGCATCCGCACGTCTTCGGCGACGCCGTCGCCACGACACCGGAACAGGTGCTCGTGCACTGGAATGCGGCGAAGGCCGCCGAGAAACGCGAGCGGAGGTCGGTGCTCGACGGCGTCTCGCCGCACATGCCGTCGCTCGCACTCGCGCAGAAGCTTTTGGGCCGTGCCGCGGGGCTGGGGGTCGGTGTGCGCTCGGACCCCGTCCCCGCAAAGCCCGCCGATGTGATCTGGGAGCTCCGGGGCGACACCGGTGCTGCGGGCGGGGCGGACTCGGAGGCGACCGACGCGGGGCCGGCAGGTGCCGGCGCCGCGACCGAAGCCGATCTGGGAGCGGCGCTCCTGGCTCTCGTCGCCGTCGCGCGCGCCCGCGGGTGGGACGCAGAGCGCGCGTTGCGCGGTGCGATCCGGAATCTCGAGGACGACATCCGCACCGCCGAGCGCGACTGACGAGCCCCCGGCGCGATCGGTGAGCGGGCGCCGGGTCCGCGGTGACGAATGCAGGAGATGTGTCGCCTGCCGGGCCGAAATCGGCCCTGCGGCGGCGTCGCGGCCGGAATCTCCTGAGTTCGTCACGCGCGGTCATGGTGGGTCGGGTGGCGGCGTGGGCGCCGCCGCGGGGGAGGCGCGGTATGGTGCGCGCGGCGCGGCGGGGTGCGGTGTGCCTCGCGGCTCGGGAAGCCGGGCGGTCGCGCCCCGACGAACGGCCGCGCCGGGGCGACCTGAAATACTGGAGGGGTGGCATCCGTGAACCCGCCGCGCGGCATGCGCGACTTCCTCCCCGCCGACAAGGCCCGGCGCGAGCGCGTGCTCGCCGTGATCCGCGAGCGCTACCGTGCCCACGGGTTCGATGAGATCGAGACGCCGGTCGTCGAGGACTACGACCGCCTGCACGCCGGCATCGGCGGCGACAACGAGAAGCTCGCCTTCAACGTCCTCAAGCGCGGGCTGGATGCCGACGCGATCCGGGCCTCCGCGGACGACCCGGCGGCGCTCAGCGACCTCGGCCTGCGCTACGACCTGACCGTGCCGCTCGCGCGCTTCTACGCGACCCACCGCGCAGAGCTTCCGACCGTGTTCCGGGCGATTCAGATGGCGCCCGTCTGGCGGGCCGAGCGCCCCCAGAAGGGTCGCTACCGCCAGTTCGTGCAGTGCGACATCGACATCATCGGCGACGCCTCCGCCCGCGCCGAGACCGAGCTCCTCGCGGCGAGCCTCGACACGCTCGACGCCCTCGGGCTCGAGGGCGGTTCGATCCGCATCAACGATCGGCGCCTGCTCGACTGGATGCTCTCGCACTTCGGCTTCGCCGAGGAGGAGCGCCCGGGCGTGCTCATCACGATCGACAAGCTCGACAAGATCGGCCCGGAGGGCGTCGCTCGCGAGCTGCGCGAGCGTGGAACGACGGCGACGGCCGTGGACGCCTTCGAGGCATTCCTGCGCCGCCCGCAGACGCTCGAGTTCCGCCCGTTCGGCGACGGCCAGATCCGAAAGGCCCTCCCCGAGGGAGCGCCGGACGACGTCGTGGCGCACCTCGTCGCGATCGGCGACGCGGTCGGCGCGGCGCGGGAGGCCGCAGGCGTCGAGGTCGGGCTCGGCGGCGTGCCGCTCAGATTCGACCCGTTCCTCGTGCGCGGCATGGGCTACTACACGGGAACGATCTTCGAGCTCGCCCACCCGAGCGTCGACTACTCGCTCGGCGGCGGCGGTCGCTATGACGGCATGATCGGGCGTTTCCTCGGTCAGGACGTGCCGGCCGTCGGCTTCTCGATCGGGTTCGAGCGCATCGTGGATCTGATCGATCAGCACGCGGATGCCACGGGCAGCGCCGTCGTCCTCGTCCACGACCGCGACGTGCCCGTCGCCGAGCTGGTGCGCCACAAGGCCGCGCTCGTCGCGCAGGGCGCGCGCGTGCGCCTCGAACAGCGCACGAAGAACCTCAAGGCCCTCCTCGAGCGTGCGGCGGCTGACGGCTACACCTCGTTCGCGACGCTGTCGGCCGGTCAGGATGTCACGGCACTGGAGCTCAAGCCCCTCGCCTGAGACCGCCCGGCGCCCGGGCATCCCCGGTCGCGGTTCCTCCCTGGGCGGGGTCTGGCGGCCGGCGTGTCGGTACGCGAGGATTCGCGCATGACCGTCCGTGTGCGCACGACCCTGCCGGCTTCAGGCCCCGCCACCCACATCGAACTCACCGACGATGAGGTCGAAGAGCTGGGGGGAGGGCGGCGTGCGGCGGTGCGGGTCCGGATCGGCGACCGCGAGGCGCGGCTGCGGCTCGGGGTGATGGGTGGCAAGAACCTGATCGGCCTGTCGAAGGCGGCCCGTGCCGAGCTCGGTGTCGAGATCGGCGACGCCGTCGACGCGCTGGTCGATCTCGACGACGCCCCGCGCGAGATCGAGGTGCCGCAGGACCTCGCGGCAGCCCTCGACGAGGCCGCGGCGCGTGCGCTCTTCGACGCCCTTGCCCCGTCTCGGCGCAAGGAGCACGTGCGCGGCATCCTCGCGGCGAAGGCTCCCGAGACCCGCGCGCGCCGCGTGCAGGCCGTCGTGGCATCCCTCGCCTGAGGAGCCCCACCCGCCCGTTCATTCGCCAGTTTCTGCGGGAACAGGCCCGGTCATTCCCGCACGAACTGGCAAACGGATGCCCGGGCGCGACGCCCACCGAGGCCCAGCGTGCGCAACTGTTCTAGTTGTCCTAAAATAGTTGCATGATCTTCCGTATCGATTCGGCGAGCGAGGAGCCCCTCTTCGCCCAGATCGCGACATCGGTCCGCGGAGAGATCGCCGCGGGGCGACTCGGGCCCGGCGACCGCCTCCCCGGCGCGCGCGAGGTCGCCGCGGCGCTGCAGGTGAACCTCCACACGGTGCTCCGCGCGTTCGCCGACCTCCGCGACGAGGGACTCGTCGACATGCGCCGCGGGCGCGGCGCCGTCGTCACCCACGCCGCCACCGCGCTCGCCGCGGTCCGCGGCGAGCTCGAGGCTCTCGTCGCCCGCGCGCAGGCACTCGGGCTGTCTCGGGATGCCGTGGCATCCCTCGTCCGCACGACCCCCGCACCCGCCGCACCCGCTGACCCGCCACTCGGCAAGGAGAACCCCGCATGAGCACCCGCACGCCGCTCGCCGTCCGTCGCTTCACGCTGGTCGCGCTCGTCCTGCCCACGATCGTGACCGCGATCGCGGTGATCGTGCAGGCACTCGCGCTGCCGCACGTGCCCGACCCGATCGCGATCCACTGGGATGCCTCCGGCACGCCCAACGGCTTCGCCGCGCCCTGGGTCAGTCTCGCTCTGACCGCCGTCATCGGCCTCGGCATCCCGCTCCTCATCGGCCTCTCGGGGCTCAACGGGCTGCGTCGCGGCGACCGCGGCACGACCTACCGCCTGCTCGGGGCGACCTCGCTCGGTGTCTCCACTCTCCTCGGAGCGTTGACGACGAGCCTCTTCGTGATGCAGGTCGGGATCGAGGATGCCTCCGCCGCTCCCGACCTGTGGGGTCCGGGGCTCGCGTCGCTGATCGCCGCCATAGCGCTCGGCGTCGCGGGATGGCTGCTCCAGCCGCACGAGCCGTACCGCGTCAGCGCGCTCGATGCGTCAGCGGGCACCACAGAAATCACGCTCGGCGACACCGAACGCGTCGTGTGGCTGCAGCGCACGCAGATCGCGCGCAGCGGCATCATCGTCCTCGGCATCGCCCTGCTCGTGCTGGTCGCGGCGAACATCCTCGTCGTGTTCGAGACGCCCGAGTCGGGCGTGTCGACCGGCCTCGTGATCCTCACGGTCCTCGTCCTCGCGCTTCTCTTGACGACGTGCGCTTTCCACGTGCGGGTCGACGAGCACGGACTCAGCGTCATCTCGGTGGCGGGCTTTCCGCGCATCCACGTGCCGCTCGCGGAGATCGCGCGTGCCGAGCCCGTGTCCGTCAACCCGATGGGGGAGTTCGGCGGCTGGGGCCTGCGGTGGGCGCCGGGCGGCAGCGGGTTCGGCGTCGTGCTGCGCACCGGTCCCGGCATCCGTGTGACGCGCACGAACGGCAAGGCGTTCACCGTGACGACCGACGACGCCGAGACCGGCGCCGCCCTCCTCAACGCGCTGGGAGCTCGCGCCACGCGCTGAGTTGCCACTTCCTGCGGGAATCGGCGCCGGGTTCCGGCATCAACCGGCAAACGAAATGCGCCGCAGGCGTGGGATGCCACGCGCAGGGATGCCACGCGGTTACCGACCGTTCACCCGCACGAGGTGGACTCGGGGCATGGGCAGGCATCCACTCCGCCGCATCGCCGCAACCGTCGGCGCGGCCGCCGTCCTCGTGGGCGCGGGGGCCTTCGGCGCGCGCATCCTCTTGACGCGGCAGGCCGCCGTGGCGCGTCGCCGCATCGGCAAGCCGCTCGGGGAGATCGCCCTCGACGCCGACCGCGTGTGGCGGCCGAAGCTGCGCGGCACCCCCGTCGAGCTGCTGTTCGTGGGGGACTCGATCGCCGCGGGGCTCGGCGCCGAACGCCCGAAGGACGTCCTCGGAGCCCGCGTGGCGAAGGGTGTCGCGGGATTCCTCGGTCGCCCCGTGCAGCTGCGCACGGTCGCGAGCGTCGGCGCGGAGTCGCGGGACCTCGAGCGTCAGCTCGACCGGCTGCCCGAGGGGTATCGTCCGGACGTCGCGGTCGTGATCGTCGGGGGCAACGACGTCACCCACCGCACCCCCGTCGGCGTGGCGGCCGCGCACCTCGAGGCCGCCGTCACTCGACTTCGCGCGCTCGGCGCCGACGTCGTCGTGGGCACGTGCCCCGACCTCGGGGCGCTGCGTCCCGTGCCGCAGCCGCTGCGCAGCCTCGGCGGGCAGGCATCCCATCACCTCGCCCGCGCGCAGGCGGCGGCGGCCGATCGCGCCGGAGCCCGCGTCGTATCGCTCCGGCGCGCCGTGGGGCACCTCTTCTTCGCGAATCCCGACGACATGTTCAGCCTCGACCGGTTCCACCCCAGTGCGCTGGGCTACCGCCGCACCGCCGACGCGCTCGTTCCCGAAGTGGTCGCCGCCCTGGCATCCAGCCCCGTGGACCCCGTGTGAGGCCCCGTTCGCTTGCCACCACCCGCGGGAATCCTCGCCGAGTTCCCCACGCAAGTGGCAACTGAACGCGCGGATGCCATGTGAAGCCCACGCACCCTGTTGACTCATTGGGGGAGGGCGGGTTGGCTGGGCGCATGTCGGACCTGACGCCGGATGCCGCACACGCGGTCGACCGTTACCTCGTGGACACGCTCGTCGGGAGCGACCCGGCGCTCGATCAGGCGATCGCCGACCAGAAGGCGGCGGGCCTCCCCGACATCGAGGTCGCGCCCACGGGCGGGAAGCTCCTGCACCTGCTGGTGCGGATGTCCGGGGTGCACCGGGTGCTCGAGATCGGAACGCTCGGCGGCTACTCCACGATCTGGCTCGCGCGTGCCGTGCCTGCGGACGGCCTCGTCACGACGATCGAGGCCGAGGCGCGGAACGCGGAGGTCGCCCGCCGCAGCGTCGACCGCGCCGGCGTGGGGGAGAAGGTCGAGATCCTCGTCGGGCGCGGCGCCGACGTCCTGCCCCGCCTGCAGGGCGAGCCGGCCTACGACCTCGTCTTCATCGACGCCGACAAGGAGTCGAACACGATCTACCTCGACTGGGCGGCGCGGCTCGGCCACCCCGGCACGGTCGTCGTGCTCGACAACATCGTCCGGAGCGGCAACGTCGCCGACCCCGCTGAGGACGGCTCGCAGATCGCGGGCGTCCGCGCGGGGCTCGAGATGCTCCGCGACGATCCCCGGTTCGATGCGACGGGCCTGCAGACGCTGGATGCCAAGGGGTGGGACGGCATCGCCATCGCTCTCATCGTCTGAGGCACGCCCGACGGGCCGGCGCACGGCGCGTCACCCGCACCGTTTGATCCGGCAGGTTCACTGTGTCGAGGGCCTCCGCTTCACTATGCTCGAACGTGGACCGACGACGCTCCGAGATTCATCCTCCACAAGCAAGGAGTCCCCTGTGGCACTGATCGAGGCTGTAGGCGCACGCGAGATCCTGGATTCGCGTGGC
>MEEK01000030.1 GCA_001724425.1 Microbacterium sp. SCN 70-27 | reverse complement strand
CCTCCTTCGTTCTCATGCTGATCAAGTCACGCTCGAACTCCGCGACCATCGCGAGCACGTTGAACAGCAACCTCCCGACCGGGTCGGTCGGGTCGTATCGACTGCCGCCGAGGCTAAGCGCCACGCCCTTCGTCGTCAGCTCGTCAGCGATGTCCCGCGCGTCCTTCACCGACCGGGCGAGCCTGTCGAGTCGGACGCTCCACGCCGTTGCGGGCCGCCGCCTCATCGAATCGCCCGAGGGGCTTCGCCCAATCGGCGTCTGAACGGCAAGGTCGCAGCCGGATACCGGCCGCGACAACGTTCCCTCATGATCCCGATCGAGCACCTCGTCGCCTTCACCGCGATCAAGATCGTCGGCGCCGCGTACCTCGTGTACCTCGGGGTCCAGGCCATCCGGCACCGGCGCGAAGAGCTGACGCGGGAATGTTCCGGCGCCTCGATGCGCTGGAACCCCGCATGACGAACACCACGAAGCCTGCACAGTCGTCCGGCACGTTCCGCATCGGCGGGGAGCTCGAGGTGAACCGCCTCGGCTACGGCACGATGCAGCTCACCGGTCCCGGTGTCTGGGGACCGCCGAAGGACCACGACGAGGCGATCCGCGTGCTGCGTCGCAGCGTCGAGCTGGGCGTGAACTTCTTCGACACAGCCGAGTCCTACGGCCCGTACGTCGCCGAGGAGCTCCTCAAGGAGGCGCTGCACCCCTACGCCAACGACGTCGTCATCGCGACGAAGTCCGGCCTCACCCGCACCGGCCCCAACGTGTGGCCGCCGCTCGGGCGCCCCGAGTTCCTGCGCCAGGGTGCCGAGATGAGCCTGCGGCGTCTCGGTCTCGAGCGCATCGACCTGTTCCAGCTGCACCGCATCGACCCGAAGGTCCCGCTCGAGGACCAGGTCGGCGAGCTGAAGGCGCTGCAGGACGAGGGCAAGATCCGCTACATCGGCCTCTCCGAGGTCTCCGTCGACGAGGTGAAGGCCGCGCAGGAGATCGCCGAGATCGTCACGGTCCAGAACCTCTACAACCTGCAGCACCGCGACGCCGAGGCCCTGCTGGACTGGTCGGAGGAGCAGGGCATCGGCTTCATCCCGTGGTTCCCGCTCGCGACCGGCGGTCTCACCGGCGCCGACTCGCCGCTCACCGACATCGCCGAGCGCAAGAACGCGACGCCGGCGCAGATCGCGCTCGCCTGGCTGCTGAAGCGTTCGCCGGTCATGTTGCCGATCCCGGGCACGTCGAGCGTCGCGCACCTCGAGGACAACCTGCAGGGCGCCGTCATCGAGCTCAGCGACGACGAGTTCGCGCGCGTCACCCGCCCGCCTCTGTCATGGTGGGCGGGTGACGAGTATCTCTCCCGCACAGTTCCATCGCGCGACCGGCGTTGCCGACTGGCGCGTCACGGCGATCGGGCCTCAGGCCGTCTTCGTGGCTCCCTCGCTCGTCGAGGCGTCGCGCCTCGTTCCGGTGGTCGTGGCCGCGGCCGAGCGATACGACGTGCGTCCCGACGTCGACCTGCGGCCCGAGGCGGTGGTCGTTCGGGTGCCGCGCGCGGCGAGGACTTCGTCCTGCGTTGGACGCAAACTCTGGGTTTGCTTGCGGCGCGGGCGCTGCCCGCTGCGCGAGCGATCATCGCGTCGGACCAAACACTTCACGGAGAGGAACTCGCCGTCGTGGGGTCCTTGATCGGACGAGGGCGCGACAACTTCGAGACCTGTCTTGCGGACCCGATGTCGTGGACACGACCGGCCGATCTGGACATGGCCGCCGTCGTCGTCCAACTGGGTCAGGGCATACTGCGGCACAAGAGCGAATCGATCGAGATCATCACGGCGTTCTCTTCCGAGTCCCGACGCTCACGGGACGCAGACGAGATGTCGGAACTCTTCGACGAAAGCGATCGGCAGTACCCCATTCTCACCAGTGCACGCGCCGTGGTGAGAGTCGACGGTGCCGACCGTGAGCGGCTCGTCGCCTTCGACACCGCCGGGATCGAGGAGCACCTCTGGGAGGCCGCGGCCGAGTCGGCGGTTCTGTCCTTCGGTGGGTCGGTGATCGCCGGCCCTGAATTGTCGACGACGTGGATGGACTGGGACACCGGTTTCGGGCGAGCGTTCACGGTCCGACGCCGGTCATCGACCCCCGACGACGACTACATCGCGCGATACGCCGGGATCTGAGGTACGGCCTCGTCTCCGAACCCGGCGTCAGACGTCGAGCAGTCCGTCGCGGACGACCACGACCTTGCCCACGGTGCGGCCCGCCTCGACGTAGGCGAGGGCGGCGCCGGCCTGCGAGAGCGGGAAGGTGCGCTCGAGGTGCGGGGTGAGACGCGCGGATGCCGCGAGCTCGACCAGCTGCGCCGTCGTCTCGGTACGGGTGACCGCGGTGATCGGGCGGAACCGCCCGCGGGTGACGGCGGAGCGGAGGATGCGTCCGAAGGGTCCGAAGAAGGGATGCCCGTCGCCGCCGACCAGGGCAGCGGTGCCGCCGGGGGCGAGCAGGTCGCGGAGGACCGTGAGGGGCGGCTCGCCGGCGATGTCGACGACGGCGTCGAACCTGCCGCGGGGCAGGTCGCTGAGTTCGAGCGCGCGGTAGTCGAACGTCCGAGCGGCTCCGAGCCGCTCGAGCACGGGTCGCGCGCGCTCCCCGCACGTCGCCCACACCTCGGCGCCGCGGTCGGCGGCGAGCTGCACGAGGAAGGTGCCGACGCCGCCGCCCGCTCCCGCGATGAGGACGCGCGCGCCCGAGCCGACGCGGCAGGCGTCGAGGGTCTGCACGGCGGTGTTGCCGGCGATGGGCAGGGTCGCAGCGATCGCGGGCGCGACCGTCTCGGGCAGGCGGGTGAGTCGCTTCGCGGAGACGACGACGCGGTCGGCGAGGGTCTCGCGCCCCGACCCCACGACGGCGTCGCCGACGACGAACTCGGTGACGCCGTCGCCGACGGCGAGCACGGTGCCGGCGACGTCCATGCCGCGGCCGCGGATGCGCGGTCCGCGGAGGCCGAGCGCGACGCGGACGAGTCCCGGCTCACCGCGCATGAGGTGAATGTCGCCGGAGTTCAGGGCGACGGCATCCGTCTGCAGCAGGACCTCGCCGGCGCGCGGTACGGGGACCGGGACGGTCTCGGGGCGGACGGCGTCGGCGGAACCGTAGCGGCGCTGGCGCCAGACGGTCATGGTGTCGGTCATGGGTCAGTCCTCCGGGTACTGGAAGGCCGCGTCGAAGGGGACGTCGAGGACGCGGACGATCTGGAAGGCCATCTCGAGCGAGGGCGAGTACTTGCCCTGTTCGATGGCGATGAGGGTCTGGCGGGTCACGCCGACGGCGCCGGCGAGGTCGGCCTGGGTGAGCCCGCGGTCGGTGCGCAGCTCGCGGATGGCGTTCGTGACGCGTGTCGGCTTGACCATCAGACGAGCCCGCGGCGGTAGGCGACGACGCGGGCGATGCCACCGACGACGGACGAGAGGGCGAAGCCCGCATAGAGGGTGTTCGCGATCCAGAACGGGGCGGCGTCGATCGCGCAGAGGGCGATGCCGACGACGCCGCCGATGACGAGGAACGCGACACCGACGCGGTCGCCCATCTGCGTGATCGCACGGTCGCGTTCGTCGGCGGCGTTCTCGCCGCGGAGGGACCCGCCCTCAGCGACGACACCCCAGATGATCGTGACGACGATCGAGACGACGATGCCGCCGATGATCGTCCAGAGCATGGGTCCGAGCCAGTCGACCTCCAGGAGGGGGGTGGATGCCGCCCGCCCCGCGACGACTGCGGCGTAGACCGCGATGGCGATGAGCGAGACGACGAGTCCGACCCACGCGGCGCGTTCCTCACGAGCCATGCTGCACCTCCGATGTCAGGAATGCTTGACATGAGCCAGGATGACACGACGATCCGCAATGTGTCAAGAATTCTTTACTCGAGGACCTCGTCCCCAGCGGCGGCGGGGTCATCGCCGACGGCGTGCGCGAATCGCTTCTCAACGCTCCGCCGATCTGTGGGGCCGGATCGGCGGACGGGCCTACCGGCTGATGACCTTCGGCGCCGCGACCGCCCTGAGCCCCGCGGCACCGAACTCCTGACCATAGCCGGATGCCTTGGTCCCTCCGAACGGGACGACGGGGTTGAGCGCGCCGTGGCTGTTGATCCAGACGGTGCCGGCCTGCAGGCGCTTGGCAACCTCGACGGCTGCATCGGCGTCGGCCGACCAGACCGACGCGCCCAGGCCCTGCTCCGACGCATTGGCGCGCCGCACGGCGTCGTCGATGTCGGTATAGCGGATGACGGGGATGACCGGTCCGAACTGCTCCTCGTCGACGAGCGCCGCACCGTCCTCGATGTCGGCGACGACGGTCGCCCGGTAGAACAGGGGGCCGAGCTCCGGCGCGGCCGCGCCGCCCACGACGATGCGCGCACCACGGCGGCGGGCGTCGTCGACGAGGCCCTCGACGATGTCGAACTGCTTCTGGTTCTGCAGCGGTCCGAGGACATTGCCCTCCTCGAGGCCTCGGCCCATGGGCATCGCCTGCGCCATGCCGGCGAGCGTCTCGACGACGGCGTCGTAGAGCGAGTCGTGCACGTAGAGGCGCTTCAGTGCCGCGCACGTCTGGCCGGTGTTGATGAAGCAGCCCCAGAAGAGGTTCTCGGCGATCGCGGCCGGATCGGTGCCCGGCAGCACGATTCCGGCGTCGTTGCCCCCGAGTTCGAGGGTGAGACGCGCGAGGTTGTTCGCGGATGCCTCGACGATCTTCCGCCCGGTCGCCGTCGACCCTGTGAACATCACCTTGTCGATCCCCGCGTGGCCGGGAATCGCTGCGCCCACTTCGCGATCTCCGGAGATGACCGTGAGCACACCCTGAGGGAGGTGCCGGTTGTAGATCTCGGCGAGGGCGAGAACGGAAAGCGGCGTGTACTCGCTCGGCTTCGCGACGACGGTGTTCCCCATGCGCAGGGAGGGGGCGATCTGCCAGACGGAGATCATCATGGGCCAGTTCCACGGCCCGATGGCGCCGACGACGCCCAGCGCGTCGTAGTGCACCTCAGCGCGCGCGCCCTCCACCTCGAAGACCACCTCGGGCTCGAGCAACGTGTCGGCGGCGGCGCGCGTCCAGACCGCACAGGCCCCCACCTCGAAGCGGGCATTCGGCCCGTCGAGCGGCTTGCCCTGCTCGCGCGACAGCAGCTGCGCGAGTTCCTCCGCGTTCGCCTCGATCTCATCGGCGATCGCGTTCAGGATCCGCGACCGTTCCGCGTGACCGAGCGCGTTCCACGCAGGCTGCGCCGCGCGTGCCGCGGCGACGGCGGCGTCGAGATCGGCCCGCGTGTGCACCGGCGCATATCCGATCGTCTCCCGGGTTGCGGCATCCGGGATCGCCCGTCCTTCGCTCTCGGGAACGGTGATGGCGTCCAGAATCGACGTCGCGACGGTCATGGGATCCTCCTCGATCGGGTCGTCCCTCGATTGTCGACAGGATGCCAGGTCGCCGGTTGACCCTCCGCGCAGGTCGGTTGACCGCGGGCGCACCACCGGTGCGGCGGGCTCAGGCCGTGCGCACGGCGCTCGGCGGAACGCCGAAGTGCGCGCGGAACGTGCGACTGAAGTGCGCGGCATCCACGAACCCGTGCGCCATCGCCACCGCGGTGATCGACAGATGCGTCTGCTGGGGATCGACCAGGACGTCGTAGCAGCGCTCGAGCCGACGCGCGCGGATCATCGTCGACACTGTCGTGCCCTGCTCGTTGAAGATCGCGTGCAGATGGCGCACCGAGATGAAGTGCGCGGCCGCGATCTGGCCCGGCGACAGGTCGCTGTCGGGCAGGTTCTCGTCGATGTAGTCGAGGATGCGCCGGAGGAGCGTGCCGTGGGTGTCCGTCGACGCGGCATCCGGCCCCAGGTTCGCCTCGAGCAGCGTGCCCACCATCTCCACCGCGGTGCGGAACATCCGCCGCGCGAGGTGGGTGTCGAGTTCCGGCGCGCCACGTGCGAGTGACGCGACATACGGGCCGATCATCGCGCCGACGCCGCTCGCGCCGTCGAGCCGCATCGCGGTGAGGCGTGCGACCGCATCGGGCGGGATGTCGAGCATGACCTTGGGGAACATCACGATCGACATCCGCATCGTGTCGTCGAAGAGGAGCGAGTACGGCCGATCGGTGTCGTAGATCGCCATGTCGCCGGCGCTCAGGGAAGTCTCTCGGCCGTCCTGAACGATCAGCCCCGTGCCCTCCTCGATGAGCGAGAACTTGACGTACTGCTGTGGCGCGCGCGAGATGAGGCCCGGCGTCCGGTGGACGCTGTGCTCGCCCGCCGAGATGCCGAACACGTGGATGTCACCGGCTGTCGCGGCATCCAGTGCGCCGCGGAAGTGCTCGCCGTGCTCGGCGTGGACGTCGAGGGCGACGACAGCGTGCGAGACCGCGTGGCGGTAGTCGATGAATCCCAGACCCGGGGAGGCATCGGTCAGCGGGGCCTCTGAAAGGTCGCCCCCGGAGTGGCGCGATGGCGTCATGTGGCTCACCTCACTGTGGCCGGATCGTATCCGATTTGCGGAATCGTAGCACGGTGTGGTTGTGCCCCCAGAGTCAAGCATTCTGCCCCGGCCGTCAATGCGCGCCCCACGCCGCTCGGAACGATGAGGACAATCCGACCCGAGCATCGAAGGAGATGCCATGGCCACTTCACCGCCGACGACCTCGACCACGCGCACCGCTGCGCACCGCCGCCTCGGCGTCCTCGCTGTCGCCTTCCTGATCATCGCCGCCTCCGCGCCGCTCACCGTCGTCGCCGGCGGCGTGACGAGCGCGTACTCCGTGACGCACGTCGACGGCATCCCGTTCGGCTACATCGTGCTCGCCGCTGCCCTCGCGATCTTCGCGATCGGGTACGCCGCCATGAGCCGGTTCATCACCAACGCGGGCGCCTTCTACTCCTACGTGTCGCAGGGCGTCGGGCGCCCCGCCGGTGTCGGCGCATCGGTCCTCGCCCTCTTGGCCTACAACGCCATGCAGGTGGGGATCTGGGGGATGTTCGGCTTCCAGATCTCGTCGTTCATCGAGTCCAAGACCGGCTGGGCGAGTCCCTGGTGGGTGTGGGTGCTCGTCGGCATCGTGGCCGTCGGCATCCTCGGCGTCAATCGCGTGGACCTGTCCGCGAAAGTGCTCGGGGTTCTCGTCGCCCTCGAGTTCCTGGCCGTGATCGTGTTCGACATCGCCGCCTTCGCGAACCCGGCGGAGGGATTCACCGCGCGGCCTATCACGCCGTCAGCGCTCTTCGTGCCGGGGGTCGGAGCTGTCCTCGCGTTCGGCATCGCCGCCTTCATGGGGTTCGAATCCGCCGCCATCTACGGCGAGGAGTCGAAGGACCCCAAGCGCACGATCCCGCGCGCGACGTTCCTCGCCGTGGCCGTGATCGGCGTGTTCTACGCGCTCTCGTCGTGGGCGCTTGCGCTCGCCGTCGGGCCCGAGAAGATCACGGACCCGGCGGGTATCGCGCCCGAAGAAGCCGGGCCGCCGCTGTTCTTCAACTTCATCGCGGAGCACCTCGGCGTGCTGTGGGTCGATGTGATGTCGATCCTGTTCATCACGAGCCTGTTCGCTGCGCTCGTCAGCTTCCACAATGCGGTATCGCGGTACGCGTTCTCGCTCGGACGGGAAGGCGTGCTGCCGCGCGTGCTCGGCACCGTCCGCACGAGAAGCGGTGCGCCGTGGGCGGGCTCCCTCGCGCAGTCGATCCTCGCCACCGTCGTGATCATCGGCTTCGCGGTCGCCGAAACCGGGTGGGACCCGGCGAACGGGCCGTACCCGGTGCTCACCCTCTTCACCTGGATGACGAACCTCGGTGCCTTCGGACTGGTGCTCCTGATGGTGCTTGTGTCCGCCGCGGTCATCGGCTTCTTCCGCCGGGATGCGCGTGACGTGGGCGCGGGAAGTCGCCTTGTCGCGCCCATCGTCGCGTTCGTGTCCCTCGGCACGGTCTGGATCCTCATCCTCGTGAACTGGGACGTGCTGCTCGGCCAGGCGGAGTCGACCCCGACGACGTTCGTCCTCCCGGCGATCCTGCTCGTACCGTCGGTGGCGGCGGTCATCTGGGCGTACTGGCTCCGCAAGGCCAAGCCCGATGTCTACCGCCAGATCGGTCATGGTGCGGACGAGGCCGAAGCACCCCATCTGGGCAGCGAGGCCGTGGGAGTCTGATCGCACAGGGTCTCTTCGCAAAGGGTGAGGGGGTGGATGCCATGGCATCCACCCCCTCACCCTTCGTCGATGTACTCAGTGCCCGCAGGTGCACGCCGTTCCGCGGCCGCAGCCGCCGTCGGCGATCTGGTGCGCCTGGCTCGACTCGGGAACATCCATCGCCGGGTTCACGTCCAGGAAGCCGTACGGCTTGAACCAGAATCCCGCATAGTCCACCGGCATGATCGGCCAGTCCTCGGGCCGGGGGATGTGGGTGAGACCGAAGGTGTGCCACAGCACGAGGTCCTCACCGTCGATCGAACGGTCGTCCGCGGTGTAGGCGGGAAGGCCCGCCCCGCCCTGATGCGCATTCGGGTAGCGACCGGCGGGCCAGCGCTCCTCGTGGTCGTACGCCGTCCCCCACAGGTGCTTCGTCGCGAACGCGGCGCGCGCCGCGACCGACGATGCGGGATCGGCCATCAGCAGCGCCGTCGGCTGCGGGACGAGGTGATATGCGGTCGGCTTGCCGATGTAGTTGGTCTTCGACGCGCTCCGCACCTCCCACACCCGGGCCGCCGAGGTGTCCGCTTCGCGCTGTGCCTCGGACTCCGTGCGCAGCGTCGTCTCGGTCCAGGTGAACGCGTTGCCGAACGGGTTGGCATCCCCCATCGGAATCCGTGCCGCGTCGATCTCGACGAGCCGGTTGTCTTCGCCGTCGATCGCGACGTCGAGGCGTGCCGAGAAGAGGTGCTGGTGCACGGGGGCGAACACGCCGGGGGCGATCTCGGGGGCGTGCGCGTTCGTCGAGCCCGGGATCCCGCCGCCCACGAAGACGATGCCCGTGGCCTTCGCCTCGAGCTGGATCGAGCCGTCGAGGTAGAAGTACCAGTAGAACCCGTAGTCGTAGTTGCCGATCGTCGAGAAGTAGGACACCACGAGCCGCCGCGAGCGGCGCACGTGAGCACCGACCGACGACGGCTCGGTGTGCTTCCAGAGGATGCCGTAGTCCTCCTCGTGCATGCACACGACGTTCGGGATCTTCACGGCGTGACCGTGGTCGTCGGCCACGTAGCCGTCGAAGTACTTGATCACGCCGAGGCAGTCGCAACCGAGCTCGAGGTGGTTGGCGTTCTTTCCGAGCAGGTATTCGCCGGCATCGAAGTAGCTGATCCAGAACCTCGTGTTGGAGGTGTCTCCGTAGGGCACGACCATCTCGGGCACGCTCGCCCGGGTGAGCACGGGCCGGTCGTCGAACCGCACGTCGTGCAGGACGAGGCCCTCGCGCGCGTTGAAGTCGACGCGCAGTGACCAGTTCTCCCATTCCACGAGGGAGCCCTTCACGGCGAAGCTCGGACCCTCGGGTTGTGTGATCTCGACCGGCTTCAGAGTCGTGCGCGCCGGGCCCACGGCATCCGGGGTGTACTTCCCGCTCCCGGCCGGGACGGGGACGTCCCCTTCGTCTTCGATGCCGATGACCGTGTTGGCCACGAGGTCGACGTGCACGATGAGCCCCTCGACGGGGTGCGCCCACGGAATGTCGTCCTCGCTGTCGCGCAGGAACGTCAGCGAGCGGATGACGCGGCGCCCGACCTCGTTCTCCCTGCCGACGAACCCGGGGGCCAGCGGCGAGCAGAACGCGAAGTCGATGCGGTCTTCAAGTCCACGACGCGTCATCGCGGCGCGCCACTCGGGCGAATTCTTGACGATATCGGCCGCGCGCTCGTACTCCTCGAACAGGTACTGCGGCTGACCGTACGGTGCCGACGACGGGTCGATCTCGGTGGCGGAGACGACCTCCCCGCGGGTGACCGACACGATCGCCTCGGTCACCGCGCCCGTCGCGGCATCCATCACGGTGACGTCGACACGGCGGTCGAACGGCGTCCCCGGCACCCATGCCGCCAGTTCCTCTTTCGTGGGTTCGTCGGGCAGCAGCATCGGTACGCGTGCGGTCTCCCCGAGCAGGCCCGCGTCGACGAGGATCTCTCGCGCCCGTTCGATCTCCGCCGCGGTGAGCGGGTCGAGCGGATGCCGCGGCTCAGTGCCGTTCGCGATCGTGACAGGGATGAGAGCTGGATTGTGGCCCGGTTGATCGGGCGTGTCGTGCGCGTGCACTGGCATGATGCCTCCTCCATGGTTTCCCGTCACTCTCGCGTGCCTGCGACCGACGGGCTTGCCGCGCCGCGCAGCGATGATGACCCGAAGCGCTCGGGCCGCGTTCTCGAAGCGGGCGCGGCGGATGCCTACCGTATGGCCTCGCCGCGCGGCAGGCTTCCCGCTCGCGGGAACAGCACCGCAGTGAGGGCGATCGCGATGGCGGAGCCGAGGAGTTGGGCGGCCAGGAACGGCGGTGCGGAGCTGGGTGCGATGCCCGCGAAGGTGTCGCTGAAGATCCGGCCGACCGTGACGGCGGGGTTGGCGAACGAGGTGGAGCTCGTGAACCAATACGCCGCGCCGATGTACGCACCGACCGCCGTCGCCACGACGGGTGCGTTCTGGCGGGTTCGCGCCAGTCCCATGATGAGCAGGACCAGCCCCGCGGTGGCGACGACCTCGGCGAGGAACGTGGCGGGGGTGGCTCGGTCGGTGGTGGCGATCGTGGTGGGCGTCGCGAACATGGCATTCGCGAGGATCGCGGCCGCGATGCCGCCGAGCGCCTGGGCGGGGAGGTACGCGGCGAGATCGGATGCCGAGGCGCCGCCACGAGAGCGGTACAGGATGGCATCGGCGAGAGAGACGACCGGATTGAAGTGCGCGCCCGAGACCGGGGCGAGCAGGAGGATGAGCGCCCCGAGTCCGAGCGCGGTCGCGATCGAGTTCTCCAGCAGCTGCAGCCCGCGGTCGGCGGAGAGTCGTTGTGCCGCGATTCCGGACCCGACCACGACGGCGACCAGCAGGGCGGTGCCGAGGAACTCGGCGAGGGCTCGCCGCCAGAGAGGCTGCGCCGTCACGTCGCCGTCGCCGTGAGGTCCGGCCCCGCGGGGAGCAGCTCGGCGATCAGTGTCTCGATCCGCGCACGGATCTCGTCGCGGATGGGGCGGACCGCGGCGAGTCCCTGCCCGGCGGGGTCGTCGAGTTCCCAGTCCTCGTAGCGCTTCCCGGGGAAGATCGGACAGGCATCCCCGCACCCCATCGTGATCACGACATCCGCCTCGCGGACGGCGTCGACGGTGAGGAGCTTCGGCGTGCCTCCGGCGATGTCGATCCCCTCTTCGGCCATCGCCTGAGTCGCGACGGGGTTGATCTCGTCCGCCGGCGCGGAGCCGGCCGACAGCACCTCGATACGGTTCCCCGCAAGGTGCTCCAGGTAACCGGCCGCCATCTGCGACCGGCCGGCGTTGTGGACGCAGACGAACAGCACGGTGGGCTTGTCGGTCATGGTCGGGTCCTCTCCGAGGGAATCGCTGGTCAGCTCGTCCAGCTTGACGAATCGACTATAGCTCAGTCAAGATTGAGGCAATGAACAATGAGCGAATGTGGTCCGTGGAGGAGCGGGCCCGCAAGCACGCGGCCCTCGCAGATCCGGTACGGCTGCGGATGCTGGACCTGCTGACCCTCGGAGACCTGTCGCCGACCGAGCTCCGGACGGAGGTCGGGGTGCCCTCGAATCTTCTCGCGCATCACCTGAACCTGCTCGAGCGAGAGGGGATCATCGCCCGCGACCGCTCCGAAGGCGACAAGCGGCGCACCTACGTGCGGCTCGTGCCCGGTGCGCTGACCGGTCTCGGCTTGTTCGCCGACGTCGACGCCGCTGCAGACCGGGTCGTGTTCGTCTGTTCCGCGAACTCCGCCCGATCCCAGCTCGCCGAGGCCCTCTGGAACACGGTCAGCCCGGTGCCCGCGCAGTCCGCCGGCACCCACCCCGCCGACCGGGTCGCTCCCGGCGCGATCGCGACTGCCGCCCGGCACGGGCTCGACCTCACCGGCGCGGTGCCGCGCCTCGTCGACGGCATCGATATGGAGGGCGCGTTCATCGTCACCGTCTGCGATCGGGCCCATGAGGAGTATCCGGGCGGGACGGCGCACTGGTCCGTCCCCGACCCGGTCCGGACAGGGACCGACGCGGCGTTCGAGTCGGCGTTCGCCGACCTGCGTCGCCGCATCGACCAGCTCGCGCCGCGCATCCACCGGTGACCGCCTGAGCGACGATCCGGAACCCGGGCACGCTCCTGCAGGCGAAAGCGCGCGGTGTTATCCCGGCCCTCGCTACCGCCGTGAGTCGGCGCGGCGTACTCGCACGTCGGCCTGTTTCAGGCGGTTGAGGATCCGCTGCTCCCGGATGAGCGGCAGCCGTTCGAAGAACAGCATGTCGACCGGATGCCACAGTGCGATCCATCCGACGATCACGAGACCCTCGACGATGAATCCGCGGAACCATTCCGGCCCGACGTCGAAGCCCGCGAGGATGCTGCCCAGGAGAAGGCAGGATGCCAGGAAGATGACGCCGAACGTCAGTTCCTTGAACACGAGCCGGCGGATCCGTTCGCGCGCGGCGGCCAGACGCTCCAGCTGAACGTCGGCGTACCCGGTGATGGCCGCCGCGACCTCGGCATCGGTGTAGGGCACCTCGTGGTGAGCGGTGAGCCTGATGTCGATCTCCAGCGGTTCGTCCGTCGGACCGACCGTGTCGATCAGGTATTCGATCCCCGACCTGTCGTCGAAGCGCCCGCGCAGCGGGTCGACCTCGGTCGAGACGAAAAGCGAGGGGAGCGTATCGAGCGTCAGGCTGACCGACGACGTGTCAGGGGCTCTCACCGCGTACCCGCTTCGGTCGCGTGCACGAGGGGGCGAGATGCCAAGATGTCCAAACCGAGTTCCTCCGAGAGCGTGATGGCGGCGAGACGTCCTCGCACGCTGTTGCCTTCCTCATCCAGTGGTGGCGAGAACGTCCCGAGCGCGCCCTTGCCCGGTGAGACGGTAACGATCCCGCCGCCGATGCCGCTCTTGCCGGGGAGCCCGACGTCCATGAGCCAGGAGCCGGATGTCTCGTAGAGCCCGGCGATCGTCATGACCGCGAGCGCGCCGCGGGCTGCGTCGGCGCTGACCACACGTTCGCCGGTCACCGGATTCACTCCGCCGTCGGCGAGCGTCGCGCCCATGACCGCGAGGTCCACGGCGCTGACGCTGAGACAGCTCTGCCGCGTATACAGCTCGGTGGCATCGAGGGGGTCGCCGGCGATCGCATCGGCATCCGCGAGCAGCAACGCCAACGCGCGGTTGCGGACGTTCGTCGCGCGGGCCGATTCGAGGACTTCCTCGTCCAGCTCGAGCGGGCGTCCGGCGAACTGCGAAAGCCCGTGCGCAAGGGTCGTCCAGCGCCGCCCCAGAGACTCTCCCGGCACGAGGCTCGTCGTGGCGATGGCCCCCGGGTTGACCATGGGATTGGTGCGGCCTCCCGCGCCCGCCTCGACCGCGCGCGCGGAGTTGAACGGCAGGCCCGTCGCATCGACGCCCACGAAGTCCCGCACACGTGCCGATCCGACCAGGTCGCACACCAGGGCGAAGACGAAGGGCTTGGCGACGCTCATGATCGTGAACGGGGTGCGGGCGTCGCCCGCCTCGTGGGTCGCGCCCGTGACGCCCGATCGCGCGTGTCGTCGAACGCCGGTCCGGGCGCACGACAGCGGCCGCCGAGGTGGACGGGTGAGCGCGCCGACGCGGCGCAGATTCCCCGAGCGCGTGTTCTCCGAGGGGGAGGAGCCCGACCCTCGGTTCACCCTCGCCAACGAGCGCACGTTCCTCGCCTGGATCCGCACGTCGCTCGCCTTCATCGCGGGCGGCGTCGCGCTCGAAGTGCTCGGACTCGACCTGCACCCAGGGCTGCGGTTCGCCGCATCCCTCGTCCTCCTCGTCGGAGGCGTGGTCACTCCCGCACTCGCCTGGGTCGGGTGGATGCGCACCGAACGAGCCCTGCGTTCGGGCAGGCCGCTGCCTGCGTCACTGCTCGGGCCGACGCTCGCCGGCGCCGCTGCCGTGTCGGGCGCACTCGTCCTGCTGTCCGTCCTACTGCGATGAGCGCCCCCGCCGACCCGGGTGCGCAGCCCGAGCGCACGGAGCTCGCCTGGCGGCGCACCGTCCTGTCGCTCGCCGTGGGATCGCTCGTGTCGATGCGGTTCTTTCCCGAGCTGTTCGGCGATGTGCGGTGGGCGGTGCCGGGCATCGCCGGCCTGGTCGCTGCGGGCATCATCGCCCTCGCCGCCCGTCGCCGCTACCGGCTCGCGGCCTCGCGCTGCACACCGGAGCGCCGGGCGCCGGAACGCGGCAGTCGATGCCGGGCGCGGCGCTGCTGTTCGCCCTCGCCGTCATCGTGTCGCTCGTCGGGGTGACGGGGATCACGGTGAGCGTGCTCGTCGGCATCCGGCCGTAGCGCGAGCCGCGCCCGCGGCTAGGCTCGACGCATGGATCCCGCCGGGTGGACGTTCCTCATCCTGGGGCTCGCGATCGTCGCGTTCGTGAGCGGGCGCGTGCCCCTGGCGGTCGTATCGGTCGGCGTCGCGCTCGCCCTGTGGGCGACCGGCGTTCTGACCCTCGCCCAGGCGATGTCCGGCTTCGGCGACCCGACCGTGCTGTTCATCGCGAGCCTGTTCGTCGTGAGCGAATCGCTGGATGCCACGGGCGTCACCGCCTGGCTCGGCCAGCAGGTCGTCACGCGCGCGGGCCGCGGGCGCATGCGCCTCACGGTCGTGATCGGCGGCATGGCGGCTGTGCTCGCCGGGTTCATCTCGATCAACGGCGCGGTCGCGGCGCTGCTGCCGGTCGTCGTCGTGGTCGCCGTGCGGGCGCGGCTCGTGCCGTCGAAGATGCTCATCCCGCTCGCCTTCGCCGCGAGCGCCGGGTCGCTCCTCACCCTCACCGGAACTCCGGTCAACATCGTCGTCTCGGAGGCGGCGGCTGCGGCGGGCGGGCGTGAGTTCGGCTACTTCGAGTTCGCCCTCGTCGGGCTCCCGCTCGTCGTCCTGACGCTCGCCGTCGTCGCGCTCGGCGGCGAGCGGCTCCTCCCGAACCGTACGCCCGAACACTTCGGTGACGCGGCCGACCCGAGGGAGCACGCACAGACCCTCCGCTCGAGCTACGACGTGACCCTCGACACCGGTGTGCTGTTCAGTGCGCGGGAGGGTGTCTCCGAAGTGCTCGTCGCGCCGCGTTCGCGCCTCATCGGCCGCACAGTGTCTCCCGGCATGACCACGCGCGGCGAGGATCTCGTCATCCTGGCGGTGCGCCGCGGCGACGACGACGGCCCCAACGCCTCGCGCGGCACGGGGGTCAACGGTGCACTCGTGCTGCAGGCCGGCGATGCCGTGCTCGTACAGGGGCCGTGGGCGGCGCTCACCCGGTACGCCCAGTCGCCCGATGTCATCGCGCTGACGCCGCCGCAGGCGCTCCAGAGGGCCGTGCCCCTGGGGCGGGGAGCGAATCGGGCACTCGTCATCCTCGCCGCGATGGTCGTCCTGCTCGCCACGGGGCTCGTCCCGCCGGCGGTCGCGGGGCTCCTCGCGGCGGGGGCGATCATCCTCACGCGCGTGCTGACGGTGCCGCAGACCTATCGGTCGATCTCCTGGACGACCGTCATCCTCATCGCCGGCATGGTGCCGCTCTCGGCGGCTTTCATCTCGACCGGAGCGGCGGGCCAGGTCGCCGACCAGGTGCTCGCCCTCATCGGTGAGGGCGACCCGCACCTCGCGCTGCTCGTGTTGTGCGGGCTCACGATGCTGCTCGGACAGTTCATCTCGAACGTCGCGACCGTTCTCATCGTCACGCCGATCGCGGTGGCGATCGCGCGGACGCTCGACCTCAGCATCCTGCCGTTCATGATGGCGCTCACCGTTGCGGGCGCGGCGGCATTCCTCACCCCCGTGGCGACCCCGGTGAACCTCATGGTCCTGCAGCCCGGCGGCTATCGGTTCGGGGACTACTGGCGCCTCGGCATCCCGCTCATGCTCGTGTACCTCGCGGTCGCGGTGCTGTACGTACCGCTCGTCTGGCCGTTCTGAGGGCGGGGATCAGCCGTCGCCGGCGGCATCTACTCCGAGTCGTCTGCCTCCCAGACGAGGATGTCGCCGGGTTGGCACTCGAGCACGCGGCAGATCGCGTCGAGGGTCGTGAAGCGCACCGCCTTGGCGCGGCCGTTCTTCAGCACGGCGACGTTCGCGGGAGTGATGCCGATCGCGTCGGCGAAGTCTCCGACACTCATCCGGCGTCGGGCGAGCATCACGTCGATGTCGATGCGGATCGCCATCAGACGACCTCCTCCAGTTCGCTGCGCAGCGTCGTCGCCTGACGGAGGAGCGCTCGCAGGATCCCCACGACCAGAGCCGTTCCGGCGCCGAACACGACGGCGATGACCGTCGCCCAGAACGCGAACGGCGGCGCCGCGCCGATCATCACGAGGCTGATCTCGCCGATGAGCACGAGTGCGACCGCCGCCCAGATCGCGCCGATGATCACGTCGACCCAGACGAGCGCTCGGCCGTTGAAGATGCGCCCGGCGGACGCGAGGTCGACGAGGCGCCACACGCACACGAGCACGACCTGCACGCATGCGAGCACCGCGACGCACCCGATGATGCCCGGCACCGCCAGGTAGGCGAAGACCGGGTACATCACGGCGCTCGATTGCGCGGCTTCGGGGATGAGGAAGACCTGCACGAGCAGGATGAGGACGAACGCGATCACGGTGAGTGCCTTGATGATGACGGTGGCGAGGCGCGACATGGTGAACCTATCGATCAGCGAGTGATATCTATCGAAAAACGATAGATCCCTGTCGCCGCGAGGTCAAGCCGTTCCTCGTCAGCGGGCGAGGCCCCAGAGCTGCAGCGGGTGCGTCAGGCGCCACCAGGCATCCGGCCCGGGAAGGTCGGCGTTCAGGTGCACGCCGGTCGACGCCGATCCGAGCGGGCCCTTCGTGCTGAGACTGCCGGCGGCGGATCCGCTCGTGCGCGCATCGCCCAGGTCGAGGTCGGATGCCACCGGGGCGGTGGCGCCGTTCCACAGGAGCAGCGACAGGTCGGCGTCCGTCACGAGCTGCGCCGTCGAGCCCCATTCCGTCGTCACGGTGCCGGCGACGGTGCCCGCCGCGAGGACCGTGGGTGCGGAGGCCTCGGTGGCGACATCGGTCAGCAGCCTCGCCGTCTCGGTGTCACGCGCCTCGTCGCTCGGCTGGCCGAGTGCGACGGCGTACACGCGCAGCGTCGTGTCGCCCGAGACGACGTCCTTGGCGGCGAGCAGGTTGTACGCGCCGCGCAGGCTCCCGGTCTTCAGGCCGATGACGGCCGGGTCCGTGAGCAAGTCGTTCGTGTTCACGACCGCACCCGCACCGGGGAGGGTCACCGACGGCGTCCGCACGATCTCGGCGATCACGGGCTCGGCGAGCGCCACGCGCGCGAGGGCGATGAGGGATGCCGGGTCGGCGGTGTTCGCGGGGTCGATGCCGGTCGGTTCGACGACCGTGATCCCGGCGAGGTTGTGCTTCGCGAGCCACGTCTTCGCCGCGGCGGCGAACACGCGGTCGTTCGGCCAGATCGTGCTCACGAGGCGGTCGGTGTAGTTGCCCGCAGAGCCGATCAGCATGCCCTGGAGCATCTGATACTGCGTGAGGCTGCCACCGACCGGCACGTTGAGGGCCGACTCGTCCTTGGCGAGATAGTCGTAGTACGACTGGCGGTCCCGCGAGGTGAAGGTGAACGACGGGCCGCTCTCGCCGGGCGTGAGCGGCATCTGGTCGAGGATCATCAGCGCGGTGACGAGCTTCGTGATGCTCGCCATGGGCTTCGCGTCGGCGGCCGATGCGGGCGCCCCGTCGAAGCCCGTCACGCCCACGGCCGCAGACCCGGTCGCGGGCCAGGCGAGGGCGGTGGCGGGCGATGCGAGGTCGGCGATGGCCACCTTCTCGACGGCGGGCGGTACGGCGTAGAGCGGCCAGAACAGGGTCGCCGCCGCGTAGATCCCGGCAACGCAGAGCGCGCTGAGGACGGGAAGGATGACGCCCGGGCGCAGCGGTGAGCGGCGGGGGCGGCGGGCCAGCAGATCGGCGGAGACCTCCGCGTACGGGTGCGTCGAGTCGGTGAGGTCGGCGGGCGCGCGACGGGCGGGGACGGCGCCGTCGTCGAGCCACGCGAGGGCGCGGCGACCCGCGCGGTTGCGCACGATGACCGGACCGGTCGCGCCGTCGTGCCCATCGACGGGGCCGGTGTCATCCGGTCCGCCATCGTGCGGGAGGGCGTCGGGCGACGTCGCCGAGGATGACTCGCCCTGCTGTGCCGTGGACGCCTGCTCGCGACGCGCGCGCCGCGAGGACGGGCGCGCGTCTTCGATGGTCACCTGCCCAAACTACCGGCTTCCCGTTATACTCGACGCCACAACCACGGGAGTCCGGTGAGCCGGGCTGAGAGGAAGCGATCCACGCTTCGACCGTCGAACCTGATCCGGATCATGCCGGCGCAGGGAGGAGAACACATGCACGCGTCCGCGTCCCCATCCACCGTCCATTCCTCGGCGGCCCCGGACCCCCGCACTTCGACCGCCGCCCGCCTCCGCTGGCGCGTCGTGGACATCGTCGTCGCGAGCGTCGTCGGCGTGGCATCCGGACTGATCTTCCTGCTCTGGAACATCGGCTACCTCGGGCCGAAGTCGATCCTCGAGCCGCTCCTGCCGGGCCTTCAGGGCCTCCTCGACGGGCCGTGGCTGTTCGCGGGCGTCCTCGGCGCCCTCATCATCCGCAAGCCCGGCGCGGCGATCTACACCGAGACGCTCGCCGCGGTCGTCTCTGCCCTCGTCGGCAATCAGTGGGGCGGCTTCCTCACGATCGAGGCGGGACTCGTCCAGGGTCTCGGCGCCGAGATCGTCTTCCTCATCTTCGTGTACCGCGCGTGGAACCTCCCCGTCGCGATCCTCGCCGGTGCGGGCGCAGCGCTCGCGGGCGGGATCAACAACCTGATCCTCTGGTACGCCGGTGCCGACGCCACGTTCACGGTCGTGTACCTCATCAGCGCCACGATCTCCGGCGCCGTGATCGCGGGCGGGCTCTCGTGGTTCCTCGCGCGCGGCATCGCCGCGACCGGTGCCCTCGACCGGTTCGCGTCGGGCCGCGCCCGCGTCGAGCGGGTCTGACCCTCCGTGCCGTCCGTCGGATCTCATCCCGGCACGCCCGCGGGGATCGAGATCCGCGGATGGGGCTGGCGTCACGCCTCACGCAAGGCATGGGCGCTGGCCGACGTCGACCTCGTGATCGACCCCGGGGAGCGGGTGCTGCTGCTCGGGGCATCCGGGTCGGGCAAATCGACGCTGCTGCACGGCATCGCCGGCGTCCTCGGCGGCGACGAGGAGGGTGAGGCGACCGGAACGCTGCTCGTCGGGGGTGCACCTCCGACGTCTGCGCGCGGGCGGGTCGGCCTCGTCCTGCAGGACCCGGACTCACAGGTGATCCTCGCCCGCGTCGGCGACGATGTCGCGTTCGGCTGCGAGAACCTCGGCGTCCCGCGCGACGAGATCTGGCCGCGGGTGGGCGAGGCGCTCGACGCGGTGGGGCTCGACGTGCCGCTCGACCGCCCGACGAAGGCGCTCTCCGGCGGGCAGAAGCAGCGCCTCGCGCTCGCCGGCGCGCTCGCGATGCGCCCGGGCGCATTGCTCCTGGACGAGCCCACCGCCAACCTCGATCCGGACGGGGTCGCCGACGTGCGCGACGCGGTCGGGCGGGTGTTGGATGCCACCGGCGCGACCCTCGTCGTCGTGGAGCACCATGTCGACGTGTGGCTGCCGCTCGTGACGCGCGTCGTCGTGATCGCCGGGGGACGGGTCGTCGCCGACGGTGCGCCCGACGTCGTGCTCGGTGCGCACGGGGCCGCGCTCGCCGCCGAGGGCGTGTGGGTGCCGGGCATCGCGCCCGCCGTTCCGGGGCCGCCGCGCATCGCGCCCGGCGAGGTGCTGCTGGAGGCCGCCGGTCTCGCCGTGTCGCGGGTGCGCGGCGAGTCCGTGGCATCCGGGCTCACCCTCGACGTCCGCGCGGGGGAGGCGCTCGCGGTCACGGGCCCGAACGGCGCAGGGAAGTCGACTCTCGGCCTCACCCTCGCGGGGCTCCTGCGGCCCGCGGGCGGCACCGTGGCGGCATCGGCCGCGCTCGCGGACGGCGCCGCCAGCGCGCCCATCGCGTGGACCTCGAAGCAGCTGCTGACCCGCATCGGCACGGTGTTCCAGGAGCCCGAGCACCAGCTGCTGACGAGATCCGTCCGCGAGGAGCTGGAAGTCGGCCCGCGCGCGCTCGGGCTGCCGCAGGCGCAGACGCATGCCCGCGTCGACGAACTCCTCGAGCGGCTGCGGCTGTCCGCGCTCGCGCGCGCCAATCCGTACACGCTCTCGGGAGGCGAGAAGCGCCGGCTGACGGTCGCGGCGGCCCTCGCGACCGCACCGCGCGTGCTCGTCCTCGACGAACCGACCTTCGGGCAGGACGCCCGTACGTGGGCGGAGCTCGTCGCGCTGCTCGCCCGCCTGCGCGACGACGGGAACGCGCTTGTCGTCATCACGCACGACGCGCGCGTCGTCTCGGCGCTCCACGCCCGCACCTTCGCGTTGACCGGAGCGCGGTCGTGACCCTTCTCGACAGTCGCGCCCGCACGGGCGTCGTGGCCCGCATCAACCCGGTCGCGAAGCTCCTGGCATCCGCGCTCATCGCGCTGCCTCTGATCCTGACGCTCGACACCGTGTCGGCGGCGGTCGCCCTCGCGCTCGAATGCGTCCTGTTCCTGTTCGCGGGGCTCACGTGGCGGGAGTTCTGGCTGCGCACGTGGCCGGTCTGGATCGCCGCGCCGCTCACGGCGCTGACGATCCTGCTCTACGGAGAGGTGTCCGGCGAGATCTACCTGGATTGGTTCGTCGTGCGCGTCAGCGACGGCTCGATCGCCCTCGCGGCTGCGACGTTCCTGCGGGTCCTCGCGGTCGCGCTCCCGTCGGTCGTGCTGTTCGTCACCGTCGACCCGACCGATCTCGCCGACGGGCTCGCACAGGTGCTGCACCTGCCGGCGCGGTTCGTGCTCGGCGCGCTCGCGGGGTTGCGGATGGTGGGGCTCTTCCTCGACGACTGGCGGGCGCTCGAGCTCGCCCGGCGCGCCCGCGGCGTCGCCGATCGCGGCCGTGTGCGCCGGTTCGTCGGCATGGCGTTCGCACTGCTCGTCCTCTCCATCCGCCGCGGCTCGAAGCTCGCGACCGCGATGGAGGCGCGCGGGTTCGGCGCCGCGACGACCCGCACGTGGGCGCGCGCGTCCCGCTTCGGCTGGCGCGAATGGGTGCTCGTCGGCGTGGGCGCCGCGATCTCCGCCGTCGCCGTCGCCGCGGCCGTGTGGGCGGGCACCTGGAACTTCATCCTCGGGCCGCGCTGAGCGGGGGCCGTGCCTCGACCGGGGCGTTGGGCCGCGTTCGTCCGCTCCATCCCTGTGCGCCGCGTTCAGGTCGTTGGCGTACAGTTCGGGGCACGCGGCATTGGGGCGCGCACCTGTCCGTCCGGCGATGAGCCGGGCCACCCGTGGAAAAGGGATCTGCGATGAATGCGTCGTCGAAGGCGAGCCGACCGACCGTGCAGGCGCTGCGGGACCGCCCGCAGGCCGACGTCCTCATCGTCGGCGGCGGCATCAACGGCATCGCGACGTTCCGCGACCTCGCCCTGCAGGGCGTCGATGTCGCCCTCGTCGAGCGCGGCGACTACGTCAGCGGGGCATCCTCCGCCTCGAGCCACATGGTCCACGGGGGCGTCCGCTACCTCGAGAACGGCGAGTTCCGGCTCGTGAAGGAGTCGGTCACCGAGCGCAATCGCCTCGTGCGCAATGCGCCGCACTACGTGAAGCCGCTCCCCACGACGATCCCGATCCACCGGACGTTCTCCGGCATCCTCGCGGCGCCCTTCCGGCTGCTTGTCACGCACGGGCGCGGCAAACCGCGCGAGCGCGGTGCCCTGCTCATCAAGGCGGGGCTCCTCATGTACGACACGTTCTCGCGCGACGGCGGCGCGGTGCCGCGGCACCGGTTCCGCGGTCGACGTCGTTCGCGTGAGCTGTTCCCCGACCTCGACGAGCGGTTCCGCTACACCGCGACCTACTACGACGCGTCGATGCACGACCCCGAGCGGCTCGCGCTCGACGTGCTCCGTGACGGCGTGCGCGAGGATGCCGCGCGCGCCGCCAACTACGCCTCTGTCATCGGCGCGGACGGGGCATCCGCCCTCATCCGCGACGAACTCACGGGCGAGGAGTTCCCGTTCCACGCGAAGGTCGTCGTCAACACGAGCGGCCCGTGGACCGATCTGACGAACGCGGCCCTCGGGCAGCCGACCCGTTTCATGGGTGGCACGAAGGGCTCGCACATCGTGCTCGACAATCCGGAGCTGCTCGCGGCGACCCGTGGCAACGAGATCTTCTTCGAGGCATCCGACGGACGCATCGTGCTCATCTATCCGTTGAAGGGTCGGGTCATGGTCGGGACCACCGACGTCGACGCCGACCCTCGCACGGCGACCGTGTGCACGGACGACGAGATCGGCTACTTCTTCGACCTCATCGCGCAGGTGTTCCCGCACATCGCGGTCGAGCGCGAGCAGATCGTCTACACGTTCTCCGGCATCCGTCCGCTGCCCCGCCACGACGACGTCGCACCCGGATTCGTCTCGCGCGACTACCGCATCGAGCAGGCGAGGCTCGGGGGCGCCGAGGGTGTTCCGGTGCTCAGCCTCGTCGGCGGGAAGTGGACGACGTTCCGCGCGCTGTCGGAGCACCTCGCCACGGAGGTCATGACGCTCCTCGGGCGCACGCGCACCGTCTCCACGACCGACCTCGCGATCGGCGGCGGCGCCGGGTTCCCGCGCACGGATGACGACCGCACGGCGTGGCTCGAGGCGAACCGCGGCGTGCACTCGATCGAGTTCGCCGACCGGATGCTCGATCGCTACGGGACGTACGCCGCCGAACTGCTGACAGAGCTCCCTGCGACACAGCGGCCGCTCGCCCACGCGGCGGGGTACTCGCGCGAAGAGATCGCGCTGCTCGCCGAGCGCGAGGAGGTCGTCACCCTCGTCGACCTGCTGCTGCGGCGCACGTCGGTCGCCTTCGTCGGCGGCGTGACCGCGCAGACGCTCGCCGAGATCGCCGCCGCCGCCGCGCCCGCCCTCGGCTGGGACGACGCGGAGGTCGAGCAGCAGATCGCCGCCGCGGCGGGCATCCTCCGCGACGCGCACCGGATCGACGTCGACACCGCGGCGCTCGCCCCGCAGCGGGCCTGATCGCCCGGGGCGCGCCGGCGCGACTCGACCGGGCCCGCCCCGATGCCGGGCCCGGCCCGATTCGCACACGACCTGGCTCGACCCTCCCGACCGACAGACAAGGATGTCATCATGGCCGACTACGTCATCGCCCTCGATCAGGGCACCACCTCCAGCCGTGCGATCATCTTCGACCGCGAGGGGTCGGTCGTCGCGACCGGCCAAAAGGAGCACGCGCAGATCATGCCGCGCGCCGGGTGGGTCGAGCACGATCCGATCGAGATCCGCGACAACCTGCGCGAGGTCATCGGTGTCGCGCTCGGGCGGGCGAGCCTCACGCGGCACGACATCGCCGCGATCGGCATCACGAACCAACGCGAGACCACCGTCGTCTGGGACAAGCGCACGGGCGAACCGGTGTACAACGCGATCGTCTGGCAGGACACCCGCACGCAGCCGATCGTCGACCGCCTCGCGGGGGATGCCGGCATCGACCGCTTCACGGACATCGTCGGCCTGCCGCTCGCGACCTACTTCTCCGGCACCAAGATCGTCTGGATCCTCGAGAACGTCGAAGGTGTGCGTGCGCGGGCCGAAGCGGGAGACCTCCTCTTCGGCACGACCGACACGTGGGCGCTCTGGAACCTCACGGGCGGACCCGAGGGTGGGGTGCACGCGACCGACGTCACGAACGCCTCGCGGACCCTCCTCATGGACCTGAAGACCCTCGAATGGCGGGACGACCTCCTCGCGGAGTTCGGCATCCCGCGCGCCATGATGCCCGAGATCCGCTCCTCCAGCGAGGTGTACGGCCACGCCCGGCCGACGTCGCTGCTGCGCGAGACTCCGGTCGCAGGCATCCTCGGCGATCAGCAGGCCGCGACGTTCGGCCAGGCCGCGTTCGATGCGGGCGAGAGCAAGAACACCTACGGCACCGGCAACTTCCTGATCTTCCAGACCGGGACCGAGATCGTCAGGAGCGAGAACGGCCTGCTCACGACCGTCGGCTACAAACTCGGTGACGAACCGGCCCACTACGCCCTCGAAGGGTCGATCGCGGTCACGGGATCGCTCATCCAGTGGCTGCGCGACCAGCTCGGCATCATCTCCTCCGCCGCCGAGGTCGAGGAGCTCGCCGCCCAGGTCGAGGACAACGGCGGGGTGTATTTCGTGCCCGCGTTTTCGGGACTCTTCGCGCCGCACTGGCGACCGGATGCCCGTGGCGCGATCCTCGGGCTCACACGCTACTCGAACCGCAGCCACATCGCACGCGCGTCGCTCGAGGCCACGGCCTACCAGACGCGGGAGGTGCTCGACGCCGTCAACGCCGACTCCGGCGTCAGCCTCACGGAGCTGAAGGTCGACGGCGGCATGACCGCGAACGACACCCTCATGCAGTTCCAGGCCGACATCCTCGGCGTG
This sequence comes from Microbacterium sp. SCN 70-27, assembly GCA_001724425.1. Classification (GTDB taxonomy): domain Bacteria; phylum Actinomycetota; class Actinomycetes; order Actinomycetales; family Microbacteriaceae; genus Microbacterium. Next base: position 9,834 of record MEEK01000030.1, on the reverse strand, counting down.
CCGGTCGTCCGCCCCGTCGTCGCCGAGACGACGGCGCTCGGTGCGGCCTACGCCGCGGGTCTCGCGGTCGGGTTCTGGGCCGGGCTCGACGACCTCCGCGCCAACTGGCAGGAGGGCAAGCGCTGGGAGCCGCAGCTCGATCCGGCCGAACGCGACCGACAGTTGCGGCTCTGGAAGAAGGCCGTCGGCAAGTCCACGGGCTGGGTCGACGACGACGTGCGCTGACGCGCCCTGCGCATCCGGTCAGGTCGCGTTCCACAGCGCCCGGTAATAGGCGACGCGCTCCCGGTCGGGCGCGAGGCCGTACGCCTCGATGAGGGCGTCCTCCCACCCGGGCCCGTAGTTCCACTCCGTGCTCAGGGATGCCACGGCGATGTCCGCCCACCGATCCGCGACACCGAGCGCCCCCAGGTCGACGTGCGCGAGGAACCGGCCACCCTCGTCGAGGAGGGTGTTCGGGCAGCAGGCATCCCCGTGGCACACGACGAGAAGATCGTCCGGCGGCGGGGTGTGCTGCGCGGTCGTGATGCGGATGCCACGACGCGCGGCGTTCGCGAACCGCGTCGGGACGGACCAGTCGAACGGGCATCCGGCCACCGGCAGCGCGTCGTGCAGGGCGCGAAGGCCCTCGCCGACGGCGCGGACGGCGGTCGCCGGGTCGGCGAGCCAGCGCGGGTCGACGGCCGAGGTACCTGGCAGCGCGCGTGTCACGAGCCACTCGTCGGTGTCGCCTCCGCCGACCTCCAGTACCTCCGGTACGAGCGTGTGCGGGGCGGCCCAGCGGAGGCGTTCGGCCTCGTCGACCATCGACGACTCCGCGTTCCGCGGGCCGTACTTGATGTATCGGTCGTCGTCCGTCCGGAACGTCATACCACCCACGCCATTGCGCCACACGGCGGTGAGGGAGGCACTTCCCGCGAGCGCGTCGACGGGCGCGGGCGCGGGGGAGCCCGGGGCGGGGATCGTCACGCCGCGCGGGGCGCCAGCAGGTCGGCGAGGACGACCGCCTGGTTGTGCTCGGGGTCGTGCGCGCCGAACAGGAGCGTCACGACGGGGTGCGCGTCGAGGGTGTGGCGGAGGTCGTCGACCGCCGGGTTCGCGGCGAGCTCCGCGCGGTAGCGGTCTTCGAACTCCGGCCACGGGAGACCGTCGTGATGGAACGCGCGACGCAGGTCGTCGGACGGAGCGACCTGCTTGTCCCACAGGTCCACGGCGGCACGCTCCTTCGACAGGCCCCGCGGCCACAGGCGGTCCACGAGCACGCGGAATCCGTCGCTCGGATCGGCCGGGTCGTACACGCGCTTGGTTCTCAGGTCCATGGCATCCAGTCAACTCCGCCTCCGGCGCGTGCGCCAGCGGTGCGGGGGGCGAGGGGCGGGCTCGCGGGAGCGGATGCGGGTGCGGGCGTCTGGAAGCCGGCGGCGTGGCGCGGCAGGATGGCGGGATGGCGCATCCGCTGATGTTCGACGACGCCGACCCGCTGCTGCGGCGGGTGCGCGCGGTCGCGCTCGCCCTCCCCGAGGCGCGGGAGAAGATCACGCACGGGCGCCCGACGTTCCACACCACCAAGGTGTTCGCGTACTTCGGCGGGTCGCCGCGCGGGCGCACTCTCGAGCGCCACGACGCGGCGCTGCTGTTCCGCCCCGATCCCGACGACGACGTGGCGCTGCGCCAGGACGCGCGCTTCTGGGAGCCCGCGTATCTGTGGCCGCACGGCTGGCTCGCGATCGACCTCGATGGCGCCGTCGACTGGGGCGAGATCGCCGAGCTCGTGGATGCCTCGTACCGTGCGACCGCGCCGCGCAGTCTCGTCCGCGAGCTCGACGCCCGGGCGGGGGCTCCGGGGGTCTCAGGGTAGGCGGAGGCCACCGGGCGTGACCTGACACTGAGTCCCGCGTACACTGGCATTCAATCCCGACCGGCACGGCCGCAGCGGCGTCGGCCGCAGAAGATTCGAAGGAGAATCCATGGAGATCGTCGGAGCATCCGCCCTCGTCACCGGCGGCGCCAGCGGGCTCGGACTCGCCACCGCCACCCGCCTCGCAGAAGCCGGCGCCCACGTCGTCATCGTCGACCTGCCGTCCTCGCCCGGGGCCGAGCGCGCCGCGGAGATCGGGGGCACGTTCGCGCCCGCCGACGTCACCGACCCCGCGCAGGTCGCGGCCGCCGTCGCGGCGGCGGGGGAGCACGGGCCGCTGCGCGTCGTCGTCAACTGCGCCGGCATCGCGCCGCCCGCGAAGGTGCTCGACCGCGAAGGGGCGCCGACCGATCTCGGTCACTTCGAGCGGATCATCCGGGTCAACCTCATCGGGACGTACAACGTCATCGCACAGGCATCCGCCGCGATCGCGAAGACGGACGCCACGGCCGGCGGGGACCGGGGGGTCATCGTCAACACGGCATCCGTCGCCGCGTTCGACGGCCAGATCGGGCAGCCCGCCTACTCCGCATCGAAGGGCGGCGTCCACGCGATGACCCTGCCGGTCGCGCGCGAACTCGCCCGCTACGGCATCCGCGTGTGCACGATCGCGCCCGGGATCATGGAGACCCCGATGCTCGCGGGCCTGCCGGAGGCGGCGCAGGCGAGTCTCGGCCAGCAGGTGCCCTACCCGTCCCGCCTCGGCCGGCCCGACGAGTACGCGAGCCTCGTGCTCGAGATCGTCCGGAACGGATACCTCAACGGCGAGACCATCCGCCTCGACGGCGCGATCCGCATGGCCCCGAAGTGAGCGCGCCCACAGAGCGGGAAGCCTCCGTCCGAACTCCTCCAGTTCGGGCCTGGGGTCGCCAGTTCGGCTCGTCCACGGCGACATCATCCACGAACTGGAGGAGTTCGGGAACCACAGTGAAGGAGACCGGATGACCGACTCGATCCTGTACGCGAGGGACGGCGCGCTCGCGCGCCTCACCTTCAACCGGCCCGCCTCGCTCAACGCGATGGGCTTCGAGATGGGCCAGCGCTGGCGTGATCTCGCCCACGAGATCACGGGCGACGACAGTATCGGGGCGATCCTCATCAACGCCGTCGGCCCGGCGTTCTGCGCGGGAGGCGATGTCGTGGAGATGTCGACGTCGGGCGCGGCAGGCTCCGAGGTGACGGCGATGGCGCGCGTGATCCACGACGGCATCCGCACGTTCGTGTCGTCCGACAAGCCGATCGTCGCCGCCGTGCAGGGCGCCGTCGCCGGCGGCGGGCTCGGCCTGATGCTCACCGCCGACTACATCGTCGCGAGCCCCAGGGCGAAGTTCGTCAGCCGATACGCCAACATCGGACTGAGCCCCGACCTCGGCGTCTCGACCCTCCTCCCTGCGGCGATCGGTCAGACGCGCGCCCTCCGACTGCTCCTGCAGGACGAGACGATCGACGCCGCGACGGCGCTCGACTGGGGGCTCGTCACCGAGGTCGCCGACGACCCGGGCGCCCGCGCGAACGAGGTCGCCGCCTTCTGGCTGCAGAACGCGACGGCCGCCTTCGGCACGGCGAAGCGGCTCATCCGCAGCGGTGCCGACCGACCCTTCGCCGAGAACCTCGACGACGAAGCAGCCTCGATCGGAGCACGCTTCGACACCCCCGAATCCGCCGTGCGCGTCGCCGCGTTCGCCGCGGCATCCACCAAGAGCGCCCGCAAGGAGAACGCATGAGCCTCGCCGGAAAGACCATCCTGATGTCGGGCGGCAGCCGCGGCATCGGCCTCGCCATCGCCCTGCGCGCCGCGCGCGACGGCGCGAACATCGCCCTCATGGCCAAGACCGACACCCCGCACCCGAAGCTCGAGGGCACGGTCCATTCGGCCGCCGAGCAGATCGAGGCCGCGGGCGGCCACGCACTCCCGATCGTCGGCGACGTGCGCAACGACGACGACATCACCGAGGCCGTGCTGAAGACCCAGGGCGAGTTCGGTGGCATCGACATCGTCGTGAACAACGCGTCGGTCATCGACCTGTCCGGCTCGCTCGATCTCGCCGCGAAGAAGTACGACCTCATGCAGGGCGTCAACGTCCGCGGCACGTTCATGCTGTCGCGTGCGGCGGTTCCGATCCTGAAGGATGCCCCGAACCCGCACATCCTGTCGCTGTCGCCGCCGCTCAACCTCAGCCCGCGCTGGCTCGGTGCGCACACGGGCTACACGATGGCGAAGTACGGCATGACGATGGCGACTCTCGGCCTGGCCGCCGAGTTCGCGGCCGACGGCATCGCGGCGAACACGCTCTGGCCCGAGACGACGATCGCGACCGCGGCCGTGCAGTTCGCGCTCGGCGGCGACCGGATGATGAGGGTCAGCCGCACGCCCGAGGTCTACGCCGACGCCGCGTACGAGGTGCTTCTGCGACCTGCACGCGAGTACACGGGCCAGACGCTCATCGTGGAGGACGTGCTGCGGGATGCCGGGGTCACCGACTTCTCGGGCTACGCCGCCGTCCCGGGGACGCCCGACAGCGAACTGTTCCCCGACATCTTCCTCTGAGGCATCCGCCCGATCGGAGGCATCCGCACCTTCGGAGCGCGGCCGGCGGAGCCCGCCGGAGTCAGATCAGGCCGAGGCGGGTGAGGGCGTTGTGGATGCCGTCGTCGAGCACGTCCGTCGTGACGAGGTCGGCCTTCGCCTGCAGTGCGGGGTCGGCGCCGCCCATCGCGACGGCCGTGCCGACGACCTCGAACATCTCGACGTCGTTCCAACTGTCGCCGATGCCGACGGCGTCGGCGGGGTCGAGGCCGAGGAACGCGAGCACCTCGAGGATCGCCGCACCCTTGTTGACGCCACGCTGGCAGATCTCACCGTTCGACCCGCCCGGCAGCGGGATCGAGCCGGGGATCACGTGGAACTCCGGGCCGAGCTCGCCGGCCGCGAGGGTCAGCGTGTCGCTCGACGTGCTGAGGAAGGTCGCCTTGACGACCGCGTCGCGATCGACCTCGTCGAGCGGACGGTAGTGGTTGAGGAGGGCGGCGTCATCCGCCGCGCCCGCGCGCTCGTCCGCTTCTGCGGATGCCGTGGAACCGTCCACGGGCGGGTGCGCCGCGTGACGGAACTTCGCCGCGTATTCGAGCACCCCCGGGCTGACGTAGACGCTGTCATCCGTCTGAAGGAAGTAGTACGCGTCGTGCGACACGAAGTACTCAATCATCCGGTCGACGAGCGGACGCGGCATCGGGTGGGCGACGATCTGCTCGTCTCCGCGCACCGCGAAGGCGCCGCCGTTGGTGATCGCCCCGTCGACCTCGATCGCGCGCACGCGCGGGTTGATGTCGCCGGCCGAGCGCCCCGTGCACAGATAGACGATGTGGCCGTTCGCCCGCGCCGCGGCGATCGCGGCAGGCGTGGAGGCGGCCATCCGGGAGCCGTGCTCGAGGATCGTCCCGTCTATGTCGATGAACACGATGCGCGAAGAAGACGGGGGAAGGGTCACGGCATCCATCCTTTCAGAGCGGAGTGAACGGCTGCTGACCGCGCCCACGACGCGACCGGCAGCCGTCCACCCGCGATCAGATCAGACCGTTGGCGACGAACGCGTTGTGGAGTCCGTCGTCGTCGATCGCCGTCGTCACCTGGTCGGCGAGCGCCTGCACCCCCGGCGCGGCGTTCCCCATCGCGACCGACGTCCCGCACACGTCGAACATCTCGGCGTCGTTCCAGTTGTCGCCGACGCCGATCGCATCCCCCGCGCCGATGTCGAGGCGCTCCAGCAGGGCGAGGATCGCCGCGCCCTTGTGCACGCCCTGCGGTGCGACTTCGCCGGAGGACCACCCCGGCAGCGGGATCGTGCCGCTCACGACCGCGAACGTGCGGCCGAGGTCGGCGATCGCGCGCTCCGCGGCATCCGCGTTCTCGGTCACGAACACGAGCTTCGCCATACGGGCCGGATCGAAGTCGCTCGGGTCGTGGAAGACCTTCATCGGGATGCCCGTGCCCACGACCTTCGCGGCCATCATCGCAGGCAGGCCATCGCTCGCGAAGAGCTGATCGAACGACTGGAAGTACCAGTGGATGTCCGACCCCTCGAGATACCGCTCGAGGGCGGCGACCTCGTCCGGCGTGAACTGGGCGGCGGCGACGACCTCGTCTCCGAGCGTCGCGAACGCGCCGCCGTTGCTGACGGCGCCGTCGAAGCCGATGTCCCACAGTTCGCCCTGGATCTCGGCCATGCCGCGCCCCGTGCTCAGGAACACGAGGTGTCCCCGATCACGGGCCGCGCGGATGGCCGCCGCCGCAGACGGCGGGATGTAGTGGCCGTTCTGCATGATCGTGCCGTCGACATCGAGGAAGACGGCGCGACGGGCATCCGGATGCGCGGTCATCACGCTTCCAGCGACCCGCCGTTCGTGCGGATGACCTCGGCGTACCAGTCGAACGACTTCTTCTTGTAGCGCGTGAGAGATCCCGACCCGTCGTCGTTGCGGTCGACGTAGATGAATCCGTAGCGCTTCGACAGTTGCGCCGTGGATGCCGAGACGAGGTCGATGCAGCCCCACGTCGTGTAACCGAGCACGTCCACACCGTCGGCGATCGCCTCGCCGACCTGCACGAGGTGGTCGTTCAGGTACGAGATCCGGTAGTCGTCGACGACGGTCTTGACTCCGTCGACCTCGACCAGCTGGTCCTTCGCGCCCAGCCCGTTCTCGACGATGAACAGCGGCTTCTGCCACCGATCCCAGAACTGGTTGAGGACGATCCGCAGTCCCACCGGGTCGATCTGCCAGCCCCACTCGCTCGCCTCGAGCGTCGGGTTCGGGATGCCACCCATGATGTTGCCCTCGCCCTTGACGTTCTTCTCGGGGTCGGCGGAGGCCGCGACCGACATGTAGTAGATGAACGAGACGAAGTCGAACGTGTTCTTCAGGTCGTCCCGGTCTTCGGGAGTGATCTCGAGCTCGATGCCCTTCTCGCGGAGCGTCCGCAGGAAGTACCCGGGGTAGGTGCCGCGCGTGTGCACGTCGCCGTAGACGAGGTTCGAGTGGTCGAACTCGAGCACTGCGAGCGCGTCGGCCGGCGACGGCGTGAGCGGGTACACGGGCATCGACAGCACCATGCAGCCGATCTGCGCGGCGGGCGCGACCTCGCGGGCGATGCGCGTCGCGCGGGCAGATGCCACGAGCTCGTGGCGCATCGCCTGGTAGAGGGTCTGCTCGCTGAGCTCGTCCTTCGGGGTGTTGACCCCGCCCGACATCAACGGCGCGTGCAGGAGCGAGTTGGTCTCGTTGAAGGTCAGCCAGTACTTCACACGACTCGCCGCATGCGCGCGGCCGGGCCGCAGGCGGCGCGCGTTCAGGCGGCCCTCGGTACCCTGGAGGCATGACCGAGTCCACCCCCGTCCGCACGACGAAGCCCCGTCAGGTGCGCCCGCGCACCGAGGGCTGGACCCAGCGGGTGGATGCCGAGGGCAAGCCCCTCCTGCAGTTCGCCGCCCCGAAGAAGGGGATGCCCCCGATCCACCTCGCCGACCTCACGCCCGCGCAGCGCGTCGAGAAGGCGAAGGAGCTGGGGCTCCCCGGATTCCGGGCGAAGCAGCTCGAGAAGCACTACTTCCAGCACTACACGTCCGACCCGGCGAAGATGACGGACCTCCCGGCATCCGGTCGCGACGAGCTCGTCGCGGGGCTTCTGCCGCACCTGCTCACCGAGGTCCGGCGTCTGCAGACCGACCGCGGCGACACGATCAAGTTCCTCTGGAAGCTGCATGACGGCGCCCTCGTCGAGTCGGTGCTCATGCGCTACCCCGGCCGCATCACGCTGTGCGTGTCGAGCCAGGCCGGCTGCGGCATGAACTGCCCGTTCTGCGCGACGGGCCAGGCGGGCCTCACCCGCAACATGTCGGCGGGCGAGATCATCGAGCAGGTCGTCCGCGCGAACGCCGCGATCCGCGCGGGTGAGCTCGGCCCGGCCGAGCACCCCGACGAGCGGGTCACCAACATCGTGTTCATGGGTATGGGCGAGCCCCTCGCCAACTACAACCGCGTCATGCAGGCCGTCCGCACGATGGTCGACAAGGACCACGGCCTCGGCATGAGCGCGCGCGGTGTCACCGTCTCGACGGTCGGCCTCGTCCCCGCGATCGACAAGCTCGCCGCCGAGGACATCCCGGTCACGTTCGCCCTGTCGCTGCACGCCCCCGACGACCACCTGCGCGACGAGATGATCCCCATCAACTCCCGCTGGAAGGTGGACGAGGCGCTGGATGCCGCGTACCGCTACTTCGAGAAGACCGGACGCCGGGTGTCGATCGAGTACGCGCTGATCAAGGACATGAACGACCATGCCTGGCGTGCGGACCTCCTCGCCCAGAAGCTCAACGCGCGCGGGCGCGGCTGGGTGCACGTGAACCCGATCCCGCTGAACCCGACGCCGGGTTCGGTGTGGACGGCATCGGAGAAGCCCGTGCAGCGCGAGTTCGTGCGCCGCCTCAACGAGGCCGGGATCCCGACGACCCTCCGCGACACGCGCGGCAAGGAGATCGACGGCGCCTGCGGGCAGCTCGTCGCGACCGAGGAGGACCGCGAGGTCGCCGCCTCCGTCCCCGTCGACTGAACCTTCCGGCGGCCCGCCGCCTGTGGCATCCGGCCGATTAGTCTGGGCACATGGTCAACTATCGGTACCTCGGCAACAGCGGCTTCAAGATCTCGGATGTCACCTACGGAAACTGGGTGACGCACGCCTCGCAGGTGGGCGACGAGGCGGCGATCGCCACGGTGCACAAGGCGCTCGACCTGGGGATCACCTCGTTCGACACCGCCGACGCCTACGCCAACACGGCGGCCGAGGTCGTCCTCGCCAAGGCGCTGAAGGGCCAGCAGCGCGAGAACCTCGAGATCTTCACGAAGGTGTACTGGCCGATCGGCAAGAAGGGCCCGAACGACACGGGCCTCTCGCGCAAGCACCTGATGGACGGCATCCACGGGTCGCTCCGCCGCCTCGATGTCGACTACGTCGACCTGTTCCAGGCGCACCGCTACGACTACGAGACCCCGCTCGAAGAGACGATGCAGGCCTTCGCCGACATCGTCCGCCAGGGCAAGGCCCTGTACATCGGTGTGAGCGAGTGGACCGCCGAGCAGCTGCGCGACGGCCACGCCCTCGCGACCGAGCTCGGCTTCCAGCTCGTCTCGAACCAGCCGCAGTACTCCGCGCTGTGGCGCGTCATCGAGGGGAAGGTCATCCCGACGAGCCAGGAGCTCGGCATCTCGCAGATCGTGTGGTCGCCGATGGCGCAGGGCGTGCTCACCGGCAAGTACCTCCCCGGTCAGCCCGTGCCCGCGGGCTCGCGCGCGACGGACGAGAAGAGCGGCGCGAACTTCATCAAGCGGTTCCTGAAGGACGACGTGCTCGAGGCCGTGCAGAAGCTCGTGCCGATCGCCGAGCAGGCGGGCATCACGGTGCCGCAGCTGTCGCTCGCGTGGGTGCTGCACAACCCGAACATCGCCGCCGCACTCGTCGGAGCGTCGCGCCCCGAGCAGCTGGAGGACACCGTCAAGGCATCCGACATCACGCTCGACGATGCGACCTACGACGCGGTGAACGCGGCGCTCGCCGCCGTCGCCGTGACCGACCCGGAGGAGACCTACACCGTCTCGCCGAAGACGCGCGTGTCCTGACCCGACGCCCACGCCACACGTGAGCCACCGCACCGCCGCGCTGTTCACCGCCCGGCTGAGGTCCCGCCTCGGCCTCGGTGCGCTGATCGCGCTGGCGGTCGCGGCGGGCGTGGCACTCGTGTGCGGGCTGTCCGCGGCATCCGCCGTCGTGTCGAGCGGCGCGGTGCGCGACGCCGTCCCCGCGGCCGACCAGCCGGGCGGCTGGGTGCGCGTCACGACGGGCAGGGGCTCGGATGCCGCGGCGCAGG
>MEEK01000029.1 GCA_001724425.1 Microbacterium sp. SCN 70-27 | reverse complement strand
GCACGGGACGCTCCACCGCGAACCATCTGCACTTCGAGGTCTACCTCGACGGAACCGCCGTGGACTCGCTGGCCTGGCTGGAAGCGAACGCGGGCTGACACATGTCCCGCACACATCCGCCGCGCAACGATGCTCGCGCCCACCCCCTGCCCGCAACGATGAAGAGGATAACCCCACCATGACCGGAATCGACGCGCTCTCCCTCGACGGCATCTCGCTGCTGCTGGTGTGGACGGCGATCGCCACCTACCTGCTCGCGTTCATCGCGTACACCATTGACCTCGCCCAGCGCTCCATTCCTGCCAGCACCCCGCAGCGGGAGCCGGCCCTGGTCGGCGTTTCGACTGCGACGGTGAGCCCGCAGAACGCGGGCACGCAGAGCGGCGGGACGGACAGTGTTCGCACGTCGCCCGCGCCGCCGCCGCGGCTGCTGTGGGCGCGGATCGGGACGTCGCTGGCGGTCCTCGCGTTCTTGCTTCACCTGGCCGGGACCATCTTGCGCGGGATCGCGGCCGGCCGGGTGCCGTGGGCGAACATGTACGAGTTTGCGCTGACCGGCACCGTCCTGATCGTCGCCGTATACCTGCTGGTGCTGCGCCGCTACGACCTCCGCTTCCTGGGCTCGTTCCTGATCGGCATGATCGTGCTGCTGCTGGGCGGGGCGACCACCACCTTCTACGTCGAGGTCGTTCCGCTGATGGACCCGCTCAAGAGTGTCTGGCTGGTCATCCACGTCTTCGTCGCCTCGCTTGCCACCGCCCTGTTCGCGATCGCCTGCGGACTCGCAGTCACCCAGCTCATGCAAACCCGCCGGGAACGGCGCACCGACACAACCTCGGCTCGTGTCGGCGGCCCGCGGTTCCTGGCGACGCTGCCTACCGCGGATGCGCTCGAAGCCCTCGCGTACCGGTTCGTGATCGTCGGGTTCGTGTTCTGGACCTTCACCCTGATCGCTGGTGCGATCTGGGCAAACGATTCCTGGGGACGTTATTGGGGATTCGACACCAAGGAAGTGTGGACCTTCGTGATCTGGGTGCTCTACGCCGGGTACATCCACGCCCGCGCGACCAGAGGGTGGCGCGGCACCCGCTCCGCCTGGCTGTGCATCATCGGGTTCCTCACGGTGCTGTTCAACTTCACCATCGTGAACATGTTCTTCAAAGGACTCCACGCCTACTCCGGCCTCAGCTGAGCCTCCTCCGCTAATCCGCCCGAGACCCGAACTGAAAGAACGCAGATGACTCCGAACCGCCCGAATCCGGCCAACACCCCTCAGCCCGGTCCCGTCACCGTCAAGCAACAGCGTGAGCAGAAGCGTCAACAGAAATTGGCTGAGTATCAGAAGCAGCTCGCCAAACGCCGTCGCAGCAAACTGGTCTGGTGGGTCGCCGGGTCGACGGCGGCGGTGGTGATCATCGGCCTCGTCGTCGCGTCCGTCGTGCTCGCACCATCACCGCCCAGACAGTACGAGGCCGGCAGTGAGGGGGCCAGCATCGAAGGCGTAGAAACTTTCGAGAACACGGCTGAGCACGTTGAGGGTGCCGTTCAGTACGAGCAAAGCCCCCCGGCAGGCGGCCCGCACAATGCTGTCTGGCTGAACTGCGGCATCTATGACCAACCGGTCCCGAATGAAAACGCGGTCCACTCCATGGAGCACAGCGCCGTATGGGTGACCTACAACCCCGACGAGGTCGCCGGTCAACAACTCGAAACCCTCAAGAGCCTTCTACCCTCAACCTACGTCGTTCTCTCCCCCTATGAGGGACTGGATGCGCCGATCGTGATGTCCAACTGGAACCAGCAGCTGAAGGTCGACTCGGCCGACGACGAGCGTATCGGCACCTTCTTCGAAGAGTACTGGCGCAGCCAGAACGCGCCCGAGCCAAACGCCGCCTGCACCGGCGCATACGACGCACCGGGAAAGCAATGAGACCCGACGAAAACAGCGACGCGTCCCCATCCCGAGGGAGGCCGCGGTGGTGGGTAGTCCTCCTTATCCTGCTCGCGGTCGGCGCGCTGACCTTCGCTGCGGGGCGCTTCTCGACCTTCGGGTCGCAGGGCTCGGGCGCTCCTGGAACCGACTCTCCCGAGGCGGGATTCTCACGCGACATGCAGGTGCATCACGCGCAGGCCATCCAGATGGCCATGGAGATCTACCGCAAGACATCCGACGAGGAACTGAGGATCTTCGCGTACGACATCGCCACCGGGCAGGCGGGCCAGCGCGGCGAGATGTACGACTGGCTCGTGCAGTGGGGGCTGTCGCAGTCCGGTGGCCCGATGATGCAGTGGATGGATGCTGCTCCGGGTGGGAGCGACCACGCGATGTCGGACGGTGCGGCCATGACGGAGGAAGAGGCACGCATCGCCATGGGCATGGCCTCCGCTGAAGAGATCTCCGCCTTGGAGGGTGCGACCGGGCAACAAGCCGATTGTCTCTTCCTGGGGCTGCTCATTCGCCACCACGAAGGCGCCATCCCTATGGCGGAGGCGCTCATCGAACTCGGCACAGATCCACGTGCCCTGACCGTCGCAGAAAACATCAAGAACGGACAGACCGCCGAGATCAGCGCGATGAAATCCATGCAGGCGCGAATGGGCTGCGAATAGCACCCGATCGCACCTCAGCGGCGGGTGCAGCAAACCCGCTCCGCCTGGCTGCGCATAATCCTGACCCGAAAGAACCACCGTGACCCCAACGCCCAGAAAACGTCTCGCAGGCGCGCGCGCGGCGAGCAACCCGGTACGCACCGGGCACAAATGATGTCGCACACCAGAGACGTCAATTGCCGCACGTTGCGGGTAGTCGGGCCGACGATCCTCGTTGGGGTGGCACTTGCTGCCCTGGTCGGCGCACTGGCATTCGGGGGCGGCGCGGCGCAGCTCCCCCTTGGTGACGCCGGCCCGGTCGTGCGCTGGGGGCTTCCGGCCGCGAAGCTGATCGTGAACCTCGCCGCCGCGGGAATGGTCGGTGTGCTCGTGACGGCGCTGTTCACGTTGCGGACGGGTGAGCGCGAGTTCGATATCGCCCTCGATACCGCCTCGATCTCCGCCGCAGTGTTCACCGTGGCAGCCGGTACGACCGGGTTCCTCACGTTTCTCAGCGTCTTCAACCCCGCGATCGACGTCGGACCGCAGTTCGGTGCCCAACTTGGACGGTTCCTCGTCGAACTCGAGGTGGGCCGGACGTGGCTGATCACAACAGTCGCGGGCGCAGCACTCACCGTCCTGACCTTCGCAGTGCGGTCCTGGATGGGAACGCTTCTGGTCGCCCTGCTGGCGGTCGCCTCGCTCGTGCCGATGGGCACGCAAGGGCACTCCGGTGATGACGCCCTCCACCACGAGGCGATGATCGCGCTCATCCTGCACATCATCGGCGCCGCGGTGTGGCTCGGCGGTCTCCTCCTGCTCGTCGCCATCCGTCCGGTCCTCCAGCGGCAGCGCATCGCCGATGTCGTCGCCCGCTACTCGAGCATTGCCTTAGCCGCGTTCGTGCTCGTCGCCGTATCCGGCACGGTCCGCGCGGCCATCGGCCTGCAGCAGTGGTCGGACCTGCTCTCCCCCTATGGCGCAATCTTGGCCGTGAAGGTCGTCGCGCTGGTCGGTCTCGGGCTCTTCGGCGCGTGGTACCGCACGCGGCTGATCGGCAAGATGCGCGGCTCTGACGCGGCATCCCGCCCCTTCTGGATCTTGATCGTCTTCGAGTTGGCGTTGATGGGCGTCGCCAGCGGCGCCGCTGCAGCGCTGGCCCGCACCCCGCCACCGACCCCGGCCCCGCTTCCCGAGGCCCCGTCGCCAGCGGAACGCCTCACCGGTGCACCGCTGCCCGCGGAGCTCACGATCGAACGGTGGGTCACCGCATGGAACGTCGACCTGCTGTGGGCGGTGATCGCCGGGTTCGCGATCTTCTTCTACCTTGTCGGGGTATGGCGGCTGCGCCGCCGCGGCGACGCATGGCCGGTGTACCGCACGATCATGTGGGTCACCGGCATGGTGCTGCTGGTGTGGGTCACCGGCGGAGTCATCAACGTCTACCAGGACTACCTGTTCAGCATGCACATGGTCGGGCACATGCTGCTCACGATGGCGATCACGGTGCTGCTGGTCGCCGGCGCCCCGGTGACGCTCGCCGCCCGCGCGATCCGCAAGCGCGACGACGGCTCCCGCGGCGGCCGGGAATGGATTCTGTGGGCCGTGCACTCGCCCGTTGCCCGTGTGCTGACCAACCCGTTCATTGCAGCCGGGCTGTTCATCGGGTCGCTGTGGGTCTTCTACTACACCGACCTGTTCCGGTGGTCGCTGGCCGATCATCTCGGGCACCAGTGGATGATCGCGCACTTCCTCATCACCGGTTACCTGTTCGCCCTCACGTTGATCGGCATCGACCCGGTGCCCTGGCGGCTGCCCCACCCTGGCCGGCTGCTGCTGCTCATCGTCATCATGGCGATGCACGCCTTCTTCGGCATCGCCATCATGATGCAATCGGGACTCATGGTCGCCGACTGGTTCGGGTCGATGGGCCGGACGTGGGGGCCGACGCCGCTCGAGGACCAGTACACCGGCGGCGGCATCGCCTGGTCGATCGGCGAGATCCCGACCCTCATCCTCGCGATCACCGTCGCCATCCAATGGAGCCGCAGCGACGACCGTGAGACCAAACGCCGCGACCGGCACGCGGACCGCACCGGTAAAGCCGAGTTGCAGGCCTACAACGCGCACCTGGCCAACCTTGCCACGCACGATGCTCGCCCCCGCAGCTGAGCCCTACCGAGACAGAGGACCGCGTGACGACGAAGGAGGAGCTGGCCGAACGCTACGGTCGCGCCCCGCGCCCTCGACGCCGCCGACTGTACTGGATCGCCGTCACAGGTGTGGCGGCGTTGCTTGTCGCGGCGCTCGCATGGCTGACCGTCGCGAACTCGTTCGACGACGTCGGATTCGACGAGACAGGTTTCGAGCTGGTCGATGCCCGCACGGTAACCGTCTCCTTCCAGGCCACCCCACCCGCCGGCGCGGCGTTTGCCTGCGCTGTGCAGGCGCTGGATGAGGATTTCGGCATTGTGGGCTGGCGTGTCGTCGAATACCCGGGGTCAGAGGAGACCACGCGAGCCTTCGTTGAGACGATCCCGACCGTCGCACAGGCCACGACCGGCACCGTGAAAGCCTGTTGGGTCACATAGTTCGCAAGGGGCGAGACCCTTCCGGCGGCGGAAGCGCTAGTCGAAGAGGTCGCCGAGCCACCCGCCGCGACGTCGGCCATTCTGTCCGTCGTTGTTGTCGTGTCTGCTCTGGGATCCATGTTTGGACCCATGTCCGTCATATCGCGTCGGATATGGTGCCGTCTGCTGAGCGGGGGGCGGAGGAGCTGTCAGTGAGCGTTCGATGATCTTGTCGAGTTCACCGCGGTCGAGCCATACTCCACGGCACTCGGGACAGTAGTCGATCTCGATTCCTGTGCGGTCTGACAGCACCAATGTATTGCCGTCGATGGGACATTTCATGGGTGAACTCCAATGGGGTGACCGTGCAAAGACGGTTCTGGCGAAGACGATCCGGGCGGGACGTTCGAGTGAGACAGGAGAGTGTCACGGGCTGGGCTTGTCCTCGTGGTCGATGCCGTGGTGTTCCTTGCCTCGCTCGAAGTTGAGCAGGCGGAGCGCGTTCGCGACGACGACCAGCGTGGAGCCTTCGTGGATGAGAACCACGGCGCCGATATTCAGCCCTAGGAAGGTCGCGAGGATGAGGAACGCGACGATCGCGAGGCTGGCGATGAGGTTCTGCCGGATGATCCGGCTAGTGGCACGGCTGAGCCGCACAGCGAAGGGGAGACGGCCGAGGTCGTCGCTCATCAGGGCGATATCACAGGTCTCCAGCGCGACGGTAGAGCCGGCGGCGCCCATCGCGATACCGACATCAGCGCTTGCCATCGCCGGGGCGTCGTTGACGCCGTCGCCGACCATCGCAATGGGGCGGTAGGTTTCGGAGAGGCGGGTGATCTGAGCAACCTTGTCCTCGGGGAGGAGCTCGCCGAGAGCAGTGTCGACGCCGACTTCCCGTCCCACCGCGTCGGCGACGCGCTGGTTGTCGCCGGAGATCATCACGAGCTGCCCCACATCCGCGGCCCGAAGAGCGCTGAGTACCTGAGCGGACTCCGCGCGGGAGGCATCCATGACACCCACGATGCCGAGGAATCGGTCACCTCGGCGGACGATCATCAGCGTCTGACCGGAATCCCGCGCCTGTGCGTAGGCATCGGCCAGTGTGCCGGTAAGCGCGAGCTGCTGCTCCTCGAACATGCGCAGGTTGCCGACGTCGACGCGTTCCCCGTCGATCGTCGCCGTGATGCCGCGGCCGACGACCGCGTTCAGGTCTGTCGCTGTGAGGCGCTCGGCCTGGGGGACGCGGGGCTCGAGGTCGCGGACGATCGCCTCGGCAAGAGGGTGGTCGCTGAGTGCCTCCACTGCGACGAGAGTGCGGATTAGGTCGGGCTCGGGAACGTCGCCAGCAGGGGTGACGGAAGTCACCCGGGGTGCACCCCAGGTCAGCGTGCCGGTCTTGTCGAACGCCATCGCCTTCACCCGTCCGAGGGTCTCGAGCGGGGCGCCGCCCTTGACGAGCACGCCGGCCCGTGCCGCACGGGCCACACCCGCCAGCACAGCGGCCGGGGTGGCGATCGCGAGAGCGCAGGGGCTGGCTGCGACGAGCACCGTCATGGCGAGGTAGAACGCATCGGGGAACGGCTGTCCGAACGCGAACCACGAGACCAGTAGCGTGACAGCGACGCCAAGGATCACCGCGGGAACGTACCAACGCTGGAACCGGTCGATGAACTGCTGCGTCGGTGACGCGGCCTGGTCGGCTGTGCGGACGAGCTCGACAACCTTGCTGAGCGTCGAGTCCGCCGCGGTCGCGGTGACCTCAATCTCAAGCACTCCGGACCCGTTCACCGTACCGGCGAAGACCCGGTTGGCCGCGGGAAGTGTGTCAACGGTCCGCATCGCCCGCTCCGGGTCTACCACCGGCTCCTTCTCCACCGGAATCGACTCCCCCGTGACGGCGGACTGATCCACCGCGGACACGCCCGAGATCACGAAGCCGTCTGAGGGGATGCGTGAGTTCGGTCGGATGACCACGACGTCGCCAACCACGATCTCCTCGACCGGCACCTCCACCGGCTCCTCTTCGCCCCGGCGCACCAGCGCGCTGCGGGGGGCGAGCTCGGCAAGCGATTCGATGGACCTGCTGGCCCTGCTGAGCGCGTACTCCTCGAGCGCGTGGCCGAGGCTGAACAGGAACAGCAGTACCGCGCCCTCCGCCCACCGCCCGATGAGGGCGGCGCCGATGGCGGCGACCAACATGAGGAAGTCGACCTCGAACTTGCCGCGCAGCGTGGAGGCGATCGCGGTGCGGAACGTGAAGAACCCGCCGAAGAAGTAGGTGGCGAGGAAGAACACCAGCGGCCACCCGATCAACGGCAGCCCCAACGCAAACTCGGTGATCATCCCGCCGGCGTAGGTGACGCCGGCGGCTATCGCGAACCACAACTCCCACCGGGCGGAACCGTGAGCGTGTTCCTGTGTCTCAGCAGTGGGCACGGCAGTCGCCGACGAGGGAACGGTCATCGCCCCAGAATACATCACAAGTTCATGATATGTTGTTGTTGTGAATGATTATCGTGATCGAGGGGCACAATGGTGAGCATGGTCACTGCTGAGACGCGTCGGGATGCGAGCCCCCTGTCCGTAGCGGACGCCGAGCGGCTCGCCGAGATCATGCAGGCGCTGGCCTCCCCCGCGCGGCTGCGCATTCTCAGCATGCTGAGCGCGCGACCGAGCACGGTGACCGAACTCAGTGAACAGTTACAGATCGGTCAGACGACCGTGTCGAACCATCTTCGGCTGCTACGGCACCTCAGCCTTGTCACCGGGAGTCGCGCCGGTCGGCACATCCACTATTCGCTCTTCGACGACCATGTCACCGAGCTCCTCGACGAGGCCATCGGACATCTCGAGCACCTGCCGCGCGGAGGGTGAATTCATCCGCCGCAGAAGACACGACGGGCGTCAAGAAGATCAGTCAGCCTTCAATGTATAATCAGCGTGTGCTGACTTTTACTTCGCGTCTAGATGTCATGAACCGGCTCGGCCGGGCGATGGCGGACCCGACGCGCTCCCGGATCCTGATGACCTTGCTCGGTGGCCCGAGCTATCCGGCCGTGCTGTCGCGCGAGCTGGAGCTGACCCGCTCGAACGTCTCGAACCACCTGACCTGCCTGCGCGACTGCGGCATCGTGGTCGCCGAGCCCGAGGGCCGGCAGACGCGCTATGAGATCGCTGACCCGCACCTCGCGGCGGCGCTCACCGCGCTCGTCGATGTGACGCTGGCGGTGGACGAGAACGCGCCGTGTGTGGACGCGTCCTGCACGGTACCGGGGTGCTGCGGAATCGGGGCCGACGCATGAGTGAAGTGACGAAATCCCAAGTGGAGGGCGTCGAGCTGGACGATGATGATGACCACGACGGCCCCTGGTGGACCGACCGCGGGATTATGGTCCCGGTCTTCTCCGGCGTCGCGTTCCTCACCGGTCTGATCCTTGAGTGGACAGGGGTGGAGATCCCAGCGCTGGTGCTGTTCTGGATCGGCCTGCTGCTGGGCGCGTCAACGTTCACCCCGGGCGCGATCCGGAAGCTGTTCAAGGGCAAGCTGAGTATCAGCCTGCTGATGACGATCAGCGCGATCGGCGCGGTGATCCTCGGCTACGTCGAGGAGGCTGCCGCGCTGGCGTTCCTGTACTCGATTGCTGAGGCGCTGGAGGACAAGGCGATGGACCGCGCCCGCGGTGGGCTGCGGGCGCTGCTGAAGCTCGTCCCGGAGACCGCGACCATCCACCAGGGCGGGACCACGGTCGAGGTCGCGGCGAAAGACCTCGCCGTCGGCCAGCTCATGCTGGTGCGTCCGGGTGAGAGGATCGCAACCGACGGCATCGTCCGGACGGGACGCTCAAGCCTGGATACGTCCGCGATTACCGGGGAGTCGATCCCGGTCGAGGTCGAGCCAGGCGATGCGGTGTCGGCGGGTGCTATCAACACGGCTGGTGCGTTGGAGGTCGAGACGACCGCGGCGGGCACGGACAACTCGCTGACCACGATCGTCGAGCTCGTTGAGCAAGCGCAGGCAGAGAAAGGCGACCGCGCCCGCCTTGCGGACCGGATCGCCCGCCCGCTCGTCCCCGGCGTGCTGATCCTCGCCGTCCTCGTCGCCGTGATCGGGTCGCTGTTCGGTGACCCGGAGTTGTGGATCACCCGCGCTCTTGTGGTGCTGGTGGCGGCGTCGCCATGTGCGCTGGCGATCTCGGTACCGCTGACCGTCGTGGCGGCGATCGGTTCGGCGAGCAAGTTCGGCGTGATCATCAAGTCCGGTGCCGTGTTCGAACGGTTCGGCGTGATCCGTCACGTCGCCGTCGACAAGACCGGCACCCTCACCCGCAACCAACCCGCCGTCACCGCCGTCATCACCGCCGATGGCGTGACCGAACAGCAGGCGCTGGCCTGGGCGGCCGCGCTCGAGCAGCACAGCACCCACCCCCTCGCCGCCGCGATCACCTCCGCCGCACCGGGTGCCCCCGCGGCCGAGGGTGTGACCGAGCAGGCCGGACACGGCATCGAAGGCACCCTCGACGGCGCGCGGATCACCGTGGGTAGCCCGCGTTGGCTCGATGCCGGGACCCTCGGCGACCGGGTCGCGGGGCTGGAGAAGCAGGGCATGACGGTCGTCATCGTGCACCGCGATAGCACGCCGGTCGCCGCGATCGGCGTACGCGACGAGCTGCGACCCGAGGTCCCAGAGGTGGTTCGCACCCTCGCCGCACAGGGCATCGGAATCACCATGCTCACCGGCGACAACGCCCGCACCGCCCGCGCACTCGCTGCCCAAGCTGGGATCGAGGACGTGCGCGCCGAGCTGCGTCCTGAGGACAAGGCAGCAGCGATCGGCGAACTCGGCAAGAACGGGTCGGTCGCGATGATCGGCGATGGCATCAACGACGCCCCCGCCCTCGCGGCGGCTGACATCGGGATCGCGATGGGCGCGACCGGCTCGGACGCCGCGATCGAGTCCGCCGACGTCGCATTCACCGGCCACGACCTGCGACTGCTCCCGCGCGCGTTTGACCACGCCCGCCGCGGACGGCACATCATCAACCAGAACATCATCCTGTCGCTGTTGATTATCACCGCCCTGCTGCCGCTCGCACTGTTCGGCGTCCTCGGCCTTGCCGCCGTGGTGCTCGTGCACGAGATCGCCGAGGTCGTCGTCATCCTCAACGGCCTGCGCGCCGCCCAGACGCGGAAGACCAGCGCGTGAGCACGCAGGAGGTCTCCGTCGAGGAGACAAGCGGGTCGTTCACGCGGCCGCAGGCGAGGAGAGCGCTCGGCGTCGCGCTCGGCGTGGCGGTGCTCGCTCTGGGCCTTGACCAGGGCTCGAAGGCCCTCGCGGTAGCGCAGCTGACACCGGGCGAACGGGTCCCGCTTCTCGGCGATCTGTTCGGTCTGTCCCTCGTCTACAACCCCGGAGCGGCGTTCTCGCTCGGCTCCGGGGCCACCTGGATCATCACCCTCGTCGGCGTCCTCGCCGCCGTGGCGGTTGTCGTGTTCGCCCTGCGGATGCGCGGGGCGCGGTGGGGCGTCGCACTGGGCCTGATTCTGGGCGGTGCGGTCGGCAACCTCATCGACCGGCTCGTGAATCCGCCCTCGTTCGGGCAGGGGCACGTGACCGACTTCCTCGCGTACGGGAACCTGTTCGTCGGGAACGTCGCCGACGTCTTCGTCGTGATCGGGGTCGGACTCGTGTGCTTGAACCTCCTCAGATCTACCCCTCGCACGACAGCGGACAGCGAACGAACGGACAGCGCTTCATGAAGGTAGAGCTGCTGCACATCGTTGACTGCCCGAACACGGCGATCGCAGAAGCGCACGCGCGCGCCGCGCTGGACGCACTCGGACTCACCGACGTGCCCGTTGAGTTGGTGACGATCCGGACCGAGGCCGAAGCGGCGAACTCCCAGTTCGGAGGGTCGCCCACGATCCGTGTCGACGGCGTCGACCTGTTCCCGACGACGCCGGTTCGCTCACTGGCGTGCCGGATCTACGCGACAGGGAACGGCTACGCCGGAGCACCGACAACGTCACAAATCGTAGGGGCGCTGCCTGTGGCCTGACGGCCTCAACGCCAGAGGATCGGAGGGGCGCGTTGGTTCGTTCAATGACGGCGACGCATAGACGCTGCTGTTCGCGCCGATCGCCTTGAACCAGGCGATCGCGGCAGCGACTTGAGTCCGCCGACGCCGCCTTCATGGACCACGACCTGCGTCTCGTCTCTGCCACTCTCGCCCGCGCCCGCCGCGGTCGGCGCATGACCGCCAATATCGGTCTGGCCTGGCGATCATCATGCTGTTCCCGCTTGCCCTGTTCAGCGTCCCTCGGCCTCGCCGGCGTAGTCCTGGTACACGAGATCGCGGAGGTCATCGTCATCCTCAACAGCGACAGAGCCGCCCAGCGGGCGAAGTCGGTTCAGCAACTGACGCGCACACCGGTCACACCGGTCACACCAGAGCCAGCCCCGGGCATAGCAACCGCTGTCGCTCTCGCGCCACTCTTATAAGGCGCTCGTAGAGTCTCATCTGAAGCGTGGACATGTGAAAGTGTCACGACAAAGTTCCTCCGACCGCGCGCAAGCCGCCTGCGATTCGTGACATCTAGTGTCATCCCACCGCGATACCGACACCCGCTGTCGGAATCGCGTTGCGATGACACAGATGAGCTTTGAATGACACAGGCTCACGTTCCGAGTGCACAAGTGTCAGCAGAACGCTCGCGGTAGGGGACGAACGAGTTCCTGATCGTCCCCCGCTCAGCTCGTTTCTCTACGCAGTGACGTCATCCGTTTGATGGATTTTGGGATCGGCGGGACGGCTGATGGCACAGGGGGGGCGGTACGGCTGGGATGGGTGGGTGCGTTCATTCTCCGAGTCTTTGTCCCGTTCGTTGACATCGCGCCGTGGTGCGTGGGTGTGGCTTGTCGCCGGTGTTCTTGTGCTGGTGGCGCTTATCGGCGGTTTCGGTCGTGCTTCAATGACGGCATCGAACCAGAGCGCACCGCCGGATTCGGAGTCCGCGCGGGTTGCTGCGCTGGCGGATGAGTTTCCCGGTGCGGACGAGCGCACGTTGATCGTGGTGGCTTCCAGCACTGACAATGCCTCATTGAGCAACGTGCAGAACGAGAAGCTTGCGCAAGTTGCTGCTGATCTTGGGGAGCTCGAAGGTGCGCAGGTGCTCGGACCGTTTCCGAGTGAGGATGGCCGCGCTGCGGTGGTTCAGGTCACCGCACCGGTGACGGACGAGGGCACGGCTGCGGACCGCGTGCTTGTCGAGGAGGTGCGCGAACTCGTCGCCAACGAACGTGTCGATGGTGTGACGTTGCATGTGACAGGGGGTCCGGCGTTCGGGGTGGATGTGGCGTCCGCTTTTGATGGTGCGGACTTCACGCTGCTTCTGGTGACGATCGGGATCGTCGCCGTGTTGTTGATCTTCACGTATCGTTCCCCACTGTTGTGGCTGTTCCCGCTGGTAGTGGTGGCGGTGGCTGACCAGGCGGCGAGTAAGGTGACCACGGCGTTGGGTGGGGCACTTGGGCTGTCGTTTGACACGGGCATCGTCAGTGTTCTGGTGTTCGGAGCCGGGACGAACTATGCGCTCCTTCTGATCTCGCGCTACCGGGAGAACCTCGTGGTAGAGCCGGATCATCGCCGTGCGCTTGCGTCGGCGTGGCGCGGAACGGCACCGGCGATCTTGGCGTCCAATGTGACGGTCGTTCTGTCGTTGCTGACGCTCGTGCTGGCGGTAATCCCGGGTACCCGTGGGCTGGGTATCGCGTGTGCGCTGGGGTTGGTGATCGCCCTCGCGGCGGTGCTGCTGGTGCTGCCCCCGGCTTTGGCGGTGAGTGGACGCGGGGTGTTTTGGCCGTTCGTACCCCGCGCGGGAGAAGGCACGGGTTCGCAGGGTAGGGTCTGGCGGACGGTAGCGGCGCGGGTGGTGCGTCGGCCGCTGCTGCCGCTGGTCGGCGGGGTGGCACTGTTGGCGGTGATGGCGGCGGGACTGTTCGGTACGTCGATCGGTCTCAGTCAGGTGGAGAAGTTCCGTGTCCCGTCGGACTCGGCCGCGGGGCTCGTGGTGCTGGGGGAGCATTTCGATGCCGGCCAGGCGCAGCCGTTCGTCGTCATCGCGCGGGAAGCCGACACGGCGACGGTGACCGACGCGGCCGAGACGGTGTCGGGGGTTGTTCGGGTGACGGCCTCGGGTACCAGCACGGACGGTGAGCTGGTGCGACTGTCGGTGGTGGGTGAGCCTGCCCCCGGAACGCCGGAGAGCCGGGCACTGGTCGGCGAGCTGCGGGAAGCGGTACACGCCGTGACTGGTGCGGATGCACAGGTGGGCGGCCAGGGTGCCGAAGACGTGGATGCACGCGAAGGGAACCTGCGGGACTTCCTGGTGATCGCTCCACTGATTCTCGTCCTCACGTTCCTGGTGCTCGTGGTGCTGCTTCGAGCTCTGGTGGCGCCCCTAGTGCTGTTGATCGTCAACGCGTTCAGCGCGGTCGCCGCGATCGGGGCCGGTGCGTGGTTGGGACGTGTCCTGTTCGGATGGGATGCCCTAGATCTTCAGGTGCCGCTGTTGTCGTTCCTGTTCCTTGTCGCGCTCGGCGTGGATTACACGATCTTCCTCGTGCATCGGGTGCTTGCTCAGGCGCGCACGGAGGGAACCCGTGCCGGGATGGTGACGGCCCTTGCGACGACGGGCGGTGTGATCACCAGTGCAGGCATTGTCCTTGCTGCTGTGTTTGCCGCTCTGGGGCTGCTGCCGCTGGTCACGCTGGGACAGATCGGTTTGATCGTCGGGATCGGTGTCCTCGTCGACACGCTCGTCGTGCGCACCCTCGTCGTCCCCGCACTGTTCTCGCTTCTCGGGGATCGGATGTGGTTGCCCAGCCACCCGGCGGCTCACGCCCTGCAGCGGGGCGCGGGAGAATCGGAGCATGCCGATCCTCAGAACGCCGTTGCCGAGTCCTGATGACTCGTCCACGCACCGCAGAGGTGGGGATCGGGTGAGTTGGGCGATCCGGCTCGGGCAGTCGATCATCACTGTGGTGTTGGTGGTAATCGCCGCGATCCGTGCCGTCGCGGACGGCACCCCGGTGCCGTGGGCGCTGGCGTTGTCGTTGATCTTCGCGGGATGGTACTTCGGTGGGTTGATTCTTGCCGGACGCACCCGGGACCCTGTCCTCGCGATCTGGTGGCTCGCCGGGCTGGCGCTGATCTGGGTGGGTACCGTCGCCGTGTCAGCCGAGTTCGTGTGGCTGGCGTTCCCGCTGTGGCTGCTGGCCGGGTTCATCCTGACCCTGCGATGGGCGATCCCTTTCAGTGTGATCATTCTTATCGTGGTGATCGCGGCGCCGCTGCTGCATGCCGGGTCCACCACATATGCGAATGTCATCGGCCCGCTCGTGGGTGGTGTTTTCGCGTTCGGCATCGCCCGCGGCTACCTCGAGCTGGTCCGAGACGGCCGTGAGCGGAAACGCCTGATCGCATCGCTGGTCACCGCACAGGAGGAGACGGCACAGCTGCAGGACGAACTCGCCCGCACACAACGGGAATCCGGGGCGGGGATCGAACGAGTCCGTGTCTCACGGGACATCCACGACACGGTCGCGCAAGCGCTGTCGTCGATCGGGATCTTGGCGCGCTCCGCGCAAACGACATCCCCCGATCAGGTTGGGATCACGCTGGGACAGATCGATCAACTCGCCCGCGACGGCCTCGTCGACGCGCGCCGCATCGTGAACGCGATGACCCCCGCCGAGTTAGAGGGGTCAGCTCTGGGTGACGCGCTACGCAGAATGCTGTCCAGGCTGCAAAACGAGACCGGCATCCGCACCGACCTGCATATCGATGACGGCCTTCCGGCTGTCTCGATGGGCGCGGAGGTTGCGCTGCTGCGGACAGCACAGTCGGCCCTGGCCAACATCCGCGCCCACGCCGACGCGACCCGTGTCGTCGTAACCCTCGCGGATGCCGGCGACAGCATCCGCCTGGACATCGTCGACGACGGCGCCGGATTTGACGCCACCGGATGGAACGCCCGGTCGTCGGCTCGTTCCGATGGCTCCGGCTATGGGCTGCGCGCGATGCGGTCCCGGCTGCGGGAGTTGGGCGGCGACCTCGATGTGGAAAGCGCCCCGGGCGACGGGGCGGCCCTGTCCGCGTCCCTCCCGATCGCCGCGCCGAGAGAGGCATGATGAGCGTCCTGCGCGTGATGCTCGTCGATGACCATCCCATCGTCCGGGCGGGCATGCGCTCCCTGTTCCCCGCCGGTGGAGACGTGGACGTGGTCGGTGAGGCCTCTACCGGGGAAGAGGCGATCACGCTGGCCCGGCACCTGCATCCCGACGTCGTGCTGTGCGACCTGCGTTTAGGCGCAGGGATCGACGGCGTTGAGACGACCCGGCAGCTCCGTGCCCTGAACGCTCCTCCTGCCGTCGTAATCCTCACCACCTTCGACCGGGATGCCGAGATCCTCGGCGCGGTGGAGGCCGGCGCCGCCGGCTACCTGCTGAAAGACACCCCCGCGGAACAGATCACCGCCGCGATCCGCGACGCGGCAGCCGGGCGGGTAGTGCTGTCGCCCGAGCTCACCGCCCGCATGGTGCAGGTCATGCGCACCCCACGTGTGAAACTCACCGAACGTGAACTCGAGGTGCTACGGCTGCTGGAAAGCGGGGCATCCAACCGGGAGATCGCGAAAACATTGTTTGTCACCGAAGCGACGGTCAAAACTCATCTGGTGCATGTGTTCGACAAGCTCGGTGTCGACAGCCGCTCCCGTGCCGTTGCGACCGCGCGGGAGACTGGCATCCTCTGACCCGGCGTGATCGTCACGATCTCCACCCTTTGGACGATCCGGCGGTGATTGACGACGGCGAGGGTGGAGGGTGACCTTGAAAGGAATCCGCATGCGCCGCCTGTTTTATGCTTCGTTCGCTTACATGATCATCGGGGTGCTCTCCGGGTTGTTCTACCGCGAGTTCACGAAGCTCAACGACTTCCCTGAGGGCCAGTTCACCCAGCTCGGCCTCGCCCACACGCACCTGCTGACCCTCGGCTTCATCGTGCTGCTGATCGTGCTCGTCCTCGAGAAGGTGTTTACCCTCTCGCGCAGCAAGCTGTTCGGCTGGTTCTTCTGGCTGTACAACGCTGGCGTGATCCTCACCTCTGCGATGCTGATCTGGCACGGCAGCCTCACCGTCGTCGGTCAGGAGTCCAGCAAGATGATTGCCGGGATCGCCGGCACCGGCCATATCCTCCTTACCACGGCCATGGTGCTGCTGTTCCTCGCGCTCGGTCGTGCCATCACGCGTGACCGTGCCCAGAACACCGCCAGTGGCGACCGGGCGGTCGTGGACCCGTCATGACAGCTGCCGACACTCGTATCGACACACCGCCGACCCGGCGCGAATGGGTCGGGTTGGCGGTGCTGTCGATCGGGCTCGGCCTGATCGTGCTGGACGGCACGATCGTCGGTGTGGCACTGCCGAACATCATCGCGGATCTGCACCTGGATCTCACCGATGCGCAGTGGGTGAACAGCCTTTACGCGGTCGTGCTCGCGGCCCTGCTGCTGTCCACCGGAAAACTCGCCGACCGATGGGGTCGGAAAGGACTGTTCCTTGCCGGCCTCGTCGTGTTCATGCTGGGCAGTCTGCTCGCCGCCGCCGCCGCCGCGTCCGGACCCCTCATCGCGGCCCGCGCGGTGCAGGCCGTCGGCGCGGCTCTGATCATGCCCGCGACATTGTCGACGGTCAACGCCGTGTTCCGCGGCCGCTACCGCGCCGCAGCGTTCGGCGTCTGGGGCGCAGTGATCTCCGGGGCGGCCGCGATTGGCCCCCTCGCCGGCGGTGCGCTCACGCAGTGGGCGTCCTGGCACTGGATTTTCCTCGTGAACATACCGCTCGGCGCGCTCGTGTTCGTCGCCGGCATCCTGACCGTCCCCGCCACTCGTGCCGGGTCGCACCGCCCTGGCGCCGACGTCGACGGAGCGCTACTCTCGGCGATCGGATTCGGAACGCTCGTGTTCGCCGTCATCGAGGGCCCGGATCTTGGGTGGTGGACACCGAAGGGGGAGCTGCAGATCTTCGGCTGGGTGTGGCCGGCGGATGCGGCGGTCTCGGCGGTGCCTGTCGCGTTCGCCGTTTCGGCCGTTTCGCTGACCCTGTTCGTGATCTGGGAACGACACCGCGAAAAAGTGCAGCGTTCCGCGCTGCTGGATCTCGGCCTCTTCGTCTTGCCCACCTTCTCCTGGGGCAACCTCACCGCGGCGATGGTCGCGGTGGGAGAGTTCGCGATCATTTTCGTGCTCCCGCTGTACCTGATCAACGCGCTCGGGCTCAGCGTCATGACCGCTGGCCTGGTACTCGCAGCGATGGCTGTGGGAGCATTCCTCTCCGGTGCATCCGCCCGTCATCTCGCCGCGCGGTTCGGTTCCCCCGGAACCGTGCTGCTCGGCCTTGCCCTCGAAGTGATCGGGATCGTAGTCCTCGCACTGATCATCAGCTCCACCACTCCGGGTTGGCTGCTCGCTCTGCCGCTCGTCGTCTACGGGGTAGGGCTCGGTCTCGCGTCCGCGCAGCTCACCGGGACCGTGCTGCGTGACGTGCCGGTAGACGCATCCGGACAAGGTTCGGCCACGCAAAGCACTGTGCGGCAGGTCGGCTCCGCGCTCGGGACCGCATTCGCCGGCGCGGCACTGTCGGTCGCGCTCGCTCTCACACTTCCCGCGGCACTCAGCGACGCCGGCTTCACCGGTACGGAAGCGGATCAGCTCGCCGACGCCACGCGGCAGTCGGCCGGCACCACGATCACCCAGCTCCAAGCCCAAGGGGCTACTGGCCCCTTCGGTGATCAGACGCAGGCTGCTGTGGACGCGCTCGCCCGTGGATTCGCGGACGGCACGCGATGGTCCCTGCTCGTCGCCGCCGGGTTTCTTATCCTCGGATTTGTGGGGGCAGTTCGCCTGCGCATCGTTGCTCAGCGAACCTGACCACTCCACAGGGAGGTGATAGCGGGATGAATGTTTCAGTCGTCGTTTTGTACATTGTGATGATCGTGCTCGCCCCGATCGTCACAGTGCTGCTGATCGGTGTGCTGTCTCGGCGCCTGCTTGGCGTGCGGGTCGGCGTCATCCAGCAGTAGGCGCACGAAGTCGAGCGCGGATCCGCGCGATCGACAGCAGCGACTTGCTGGTCACGCCGAGATCATCAATCGGCGCTGATAGCAAGATTGCTCCGGGAAAGTGTCACGACAAAGTCGACCCTGATCACCCGAAGCCGCGCGTTGTACGTGACATCCAGTGTCATCTCACCGCATTCCCGACACCCGCGGCTCACGCACGGCTCAGGTCAACGAACGGGCATCCACGTTCGACGCGGCATGGGGCACCGGTGCGACGGTGAGCCCGCTGGGCCGGCCGCCGAGGGCACGCAACGCGTACAGGATCGTCGCGAGATCGACGAGTTCCTGCGTGAGGGCGCCCGCCACCGCGGGGATCGCGCCCGTCATCGCGACGACCATGAGGCCGACACTCAGCCCGATGCCGATCCAGATGGCCGTGAGCGCGACGCGGAGCGTGTGCCGGCTGATGGAGACCGCGTCGACCACCTTCGCAAGCGAGTCGACGAGGATGACGACGGCGGCGGCATCCCCCGCTGCCGTTGCGCCCTTCGCGCCCATCGCGACGCCGATGTCGGTCGCGGCCAGCACGGGCGCATCGTTGACGCCGTCGCCGACCATCATGACGGGGCGCGGACGTAGCTGCGCCGCGAGCTGGACCTTGTCCGCGGGGAGGATCTCGGCGTGCACTTCGGTGATCCCGACCTCGCGCGCGATCGCCTCGCCGGTCGCGGCGGCGTCGCCGGTGAGCATCGCGATGCGCTCCACGCCGTTCGCGCGCAACCACGAGACGACCGCCGCCGACTCCGGTCGGGGGTCGTCGGCGAGGATCAGCACTCCGGCGAACCGCCCGTCGATGGCGACGTAGGCGGCGACCTCGCCGGCGGCGAGCGCGGCGTGCTCCGTATCCGGCGCGAGCGACGCGACGTACGCGGGCTTTCCGACGACGACGGTGCGGCCGTCGATGACCGCCGTGACGCCGTTGGTCGCGACCTCGCTCGCCTCCTGCGACCCGAGCAGCTCGAGACCCCGCTCGGACGCGGCACGTCGGATGCCTGCGGCCAGCACATGCGACGAGTACTGCTCCGCCGACGCCGCGAGCCGGAGCAGCTCGTCGGCATCGTGCCCCGGCGCGGGCCGCACCTCGACGAGGTCGGGACGACCCTCCGTGAGCGTGCCGGTCTTGTCGAAGGCGGCCGAGCGCACGCGCGCGAGCTGCTCGATGACCGCGCCGCCCTTCATGATCACGCCCGCCTTGGCCGCGCGGGACAGCCCGCCGAGGAATGCGACGGGCGCGGCGATGAGGAGCGGACAGGGCGTCGCCAGCACGAGCACCTCCGCGAAGCGCGTCGGGTTCCCCGAGATCGCCCACGCTGTGCCGGCCAGCACGAGGGAGATCGCCGTGAACGGAACGGCGAAGCGGTCGGCGAGCCGCACGACGGGCGCCTTGGAATCCTGCGCCGTCCGCACGAGCGCGACGATCTGCTGATACTGGCTGTCGGCGCCACGGCGCAGGGCCCGGATGCGCACCGCGCGCGTCCCGTTGATCGCCCCCGACATGACCTCGCTCCCGGCATCGCGTGACACGGGGAGACTCTCACCGGTCAGCGACGACTCGTCGAACGTGCCGCTGTCGGAGAGCAGGATGCCGTCGACGGGGACGATCTCGGCAGGCCGGACGAGCAGCACGTCGCCCACGGCGACGTCGTCGACCGAGGCATCCGTCACCTCATCGGAGCCGGATGCCTGCGGATCGCGGATGACGTGCGCGATGCGGGGCGACCGGTCGAGCAGCGCCGTGAGGTCGCGCTTCGCACGGTGGGCGGCGTAGTCCTCGAGCGCTTCGCCGCCCGCGAGCATCAGCACGATGATGAGCGATGCGATGTACTCGCCGACGGCGAGAGTCGCGATCATGGCGAGGACGGCGAGGATGTCGAGTCCGACGTGCCCGCGGAGGATGTCCCGGATCATGCCGACGACCGTCCACGCCGCGAACGCGCCGACGTAGACGGTCGCGATCCACCGCGCGACATCGTCGTGACCTCCCGCGTGGAGAGTCAGGACGACCGCGATCATGACGAGCGTGATCACGATGACGGGGTAGCGCCGCAGAGCCTGTACGAGCCTCATGCATCGAGCATCGCTCGATCCGATCGTGCTCGCCAGCAAGGTGAGGCGTCCCTACTCGGCCCCGCCGGCGCCGTCCGCGCCTGCAGCGCGCGACCCGCGCGGGCATCCCCGACCGCCTCTCGCGCCGCGGGCGTCCCGGCGACCTCGACACCGCCGCGCGGGTACGGTGGACGGTATGACAACGGGTGCGTCGCCGACGCCGAACTCCTCCGCGAGGGAGTCCTGATGGCGAAAGAACGGACCGCGTCCCTCTACCAGCGCAACGCCTTCGCGCCGGGCCTTCTCGCCGCCGCCGTGCTGTTCCTCGCACCCGCGCTCATGGGCGGGGACTGGTTCATGCTCGTGCTGTACGTCACCTCGATCCTCGCGGTGATCGTGGCGTGGTTCGCGTTCCAGGCGCGGCAGTGGTGGTGGATGCCGGTGTTCGCCGCGATCGCGGTGATCTGGAACCCCGTGTTCCCGTTCCCGTTCAACGGCCCCGCGTGGACGTTCGCCCAGCCGGCCGCTGCGGTCGTGTTCCTCGTCGCCGGCGTCCTGATCAAGATCCGGCGCGCCTGATCAAGATCCGGCGTCCTGATCAAGATCCGGCGCGCCTGATCAGCCCGAACGGTCGAGGCCACGCGTCGAACTCGGGCGGCCGGGATAGTCCGGCGGCTCGCGTGGCCCAGTCGGCGCGCGGCTCAGTCCGCGCAGTCGATGCAGCGCGTCGCGAAGGGGCGGGCCTCGATCCTGCCGGCGGGGATGTCGCGCCCGCACACCTCGCACACGCCGTACGTCCCGGCATCCACTCGCGCGAGCACGTTGTCGACCTCGGCGCGCTCGGCGGCGGCCGCGCGGCGGAGCGCCTCGATCCGTTGCCACTCGCCCGAGAGCGTCGATCCCTCCGGGTCGTGCTCGTCGTCGGCGGTCTGATCGGCGCGGTCCGCGCGCACCGCGGCCTCGTCGGCCTCGAGGCGTTCGAGCAGCGCGTCGAGTGCCTCCGCGCGCTCGCGAAGGGTGTCGCGGTGGGCGCTCACCGCGTCACCCCTGGTAGCCGATGAGCCACGTCACCCCGAAGCGGTCGCGCACCTGTCCGTCGTGATCTCCCCACGGCTTGAGGGTGAGGGGATCGACGACCTCGCCGCCGTCGGCGAGCGCACCGAACCACCGCTCGAGTTCGGCAGGCTCGGCGGTGCCGAGCAGGGAGAACAGGATGCCCCGCAGCGCCAGCACGTCCTCACCCGGGCCGATGTCCGAAGCGAACAGTTCCACGGGGCCCTGCAGCATGCCGTGCGCGATGCGGTCGCGGCCGCCGTCGTCGCGGCCGAAGTCCCCGAAGGTGTGGAGGACGAGTTCGCCGCCGAACACGGCGCGGTAGAACTCCAGCGCTTCGCGCGCGGTGCCGTCGAAGCTCAGGTAGGGGGTCAGGCCGGTCATGTGCAGAGCGTACGTGCCGGCACCGACACCGTCGACCCCCCTGTGGTGGCGCGCGGATCGGAGCAGGATTGCTCCGAATGAAGGAGGACTCATGTCCGACACCGACCAGACCCCCGCCCCGTCGCCAGCCCAGACCCCCGCCCCGGATGACTCACAGCCGACGCCGTCAGGCGAGGAGCCCGACGCCACGCAGTTGGAGGAACCGAGCACCGAGAAGCAACCTGGCGAAGAGCCGAAGGCCGCGAAGCCCCCGAAGGCCCCCGACCCCGAGCCGAACCACGAGGCGATCGGCATCGGCGTGATCGACTACCCCGACGACGACTGGGACCCGACCCCCGGCCACACCGCCTGACCACCCCCGAGCGCCACCTCGCTGCCCCACTGCCGGCCGCGCGCCGCCTCGCTGCCCGCTGCCCGCCGCCCGCTCGCTCCCACTGCTCGCGAGCCCCCACGGCCGGCGACGCACCCGCCTCACCCCAAACTGCAGGATGAGGTGTGACAGAAGTGAGCCATGACACCTCCTGGGCCACATCCGTCGCGCTCGCTCCTGCAGATTGGGCGGCCACGAGCCGGACCCGACACCACG
This sequence comes from Microbacterium sp. SCN 70-27, assembly GCA_001724425.1. Lineage (GTDB taxonomy): Bacteria > Actinomycetota > Actinomycetes > Actinomycetales > Microbacteriaceae > Microbacterium. The sequence continues at coordinate 11,554 of MEEK01000029.1, read as the reverse complement.
CCCGCGACATCGCTCCCCACGCGACACCCGACACTCGCCGGGCCCCGCCCGCGGACCACGCACCCCGTGCCCGGCCGGCGCCCGGTGCCCGGCGCCCGGCCTCGCCCCCGAACCGCAGGATCGGGTGTGACAGGAGTGAACCGTGGTGCCCCCAGGGCACACCTGCAACGGCCGCTCCTGCAGATCAGCAGGCCGAGGAGCAGGACCGACACGACCCCAACTAGACTGAGACCCGTCCCCGGCACCCGAGTCTTGGAGTTCAGCCGCGTGAGCACCCCTGTCGCCGACACCGTCCAGAACGCCCTCGCGACGCCCGAGAAGGAGCAGCCCTACGCGGCGCTCGGACTCAAGGCCGACGAGTACGACGAGATCAAGACGATCCTCGGCCGCCGCCCCACCTCGGGCGAGCTGGCCATGTACTCCGTGATGTGGAGCGAGCACTGCTCCTACAAGTCGTCCAAGATCTACCTGCGCCGGTTCGGGCAGAAGGTCTCCGAGGAGATGAAGGCCCGCCTCATGGTCGGCATGGGCCAGAACGCGGGCGTCGTCGACGTGGGCGAGGGCTGGGCCGTGACCTTCAAGGTCGAGTCGCACAACCACCCGAGCTACATCGAGCCGTTCCAGGGCGCCGCGACCGGCGTCGGCGGCATCGTCCGCGACATCATCTCGATGGGCGCCCGCCCCGTCGCCGTCATGGACCAGCTCCGCTTCGGCGCGATCGACCACCCCGACACCCCGCGGGTCGTGCACGGCGTGACGAGCGGCATCAGCTTCTACGCGAACTGCCTGGGCCTGCCGAACATCGGCGGCGAGACCGTCTTCGACGCGGTCTACCAGGGCAACCCGCTCGTGAACGCCCTCGCGGTCGGCGTCATGCGCCACGAGGACATCAAGCTCGCCAACGCGACCGGCGCCGGCAATCAGGTCGTGCTCTTCGGGGCGCGGACGGGCGGCGACGGCATCGGCGGTGCGTCGATCCTGGCCTCCGACACGTTCGCCGACGGCGGCCCGACGAAGCGCCCGGCCGTGCAGGTGGGCGACCCGTTCGCCGAGAAGGTGCTCATCGAGTGCTGCCTCGAGCTGTACCAGGGCGAGCTCGTCGAGGCGATCCAGGACCTCGGCGCCGCCGGCATCTCGTGCGCGACGAGCGAGCTGGCCGCGAACGGCGGCTCGGGCATGCGCGTCGACCTCGAGAATGTGCTGCTGCGCGACCCCACGCTCACTCCCGAGGAAATCCTCATGAGCGAGTCGCAGGAGCGCATGATGGCGATCGTCGCGCCCGAGAAGCTGGATGCCTTCCTCGCGGTGACGGCCAAGTGGGATGTCGAGACGTCGGTGCTCGGCGAGGTGACCGGCGACGGGCGCCTGCAGATCTTCTGGCACGGCGAGCAGATCGTCGACGTCGACCCTTCGACGGTCGCGGTCGACGGACCGGTGTACGAGCGCCCCGTCGCCTACCCGGCCTGGATCGACGCCCTGCAGCTCGACTCCGCGGCGGCCCTTCCCCGTGCGGTCGACCCCGACACCCTGAAGGCGCAGTTCCTGCAGCTGCTCGGGAGCCCCAACCTCGCCGACACGAGCTGGGTCACGAACCAGTACGACTACTACGTCATGGGGAACACCGCCCTGAGCTTCCCCGACGACGCCGGCATGATCCGCGTCGACGAGGAGTCGGGCCTCGGCTTCGCGATCGCGACGGACTGCAACGGCCGCTACTGCCAGCTCGACCCGTACGCGGGAGCCCAGCTCGCCCTCGCCGAGGCGTACCGCAACGTCGCCGTGACGGGTGCCGTGCCCACCGCCGTCACCGACTGCCTGAACTTCGGTAGCCCGGAGAACCCCGAGGTCATGTGGCAGTTCGGGCAGGCCGTCGACGGCCTCGCCGACGCGTGCCTCGCGCTCGGTGTGCCGGTCACGGGCGGCAACGTCAGCTTCTACAACCAGACCGGCGACGTGCCGATCTTCCCGACTCCGGTCGTGGGCGTCCTCGGCATCATCGACGACGTCGCGCGCCGCATCCCGTCGGGCTGGCAGGATGCCGGCGAGAACATCTACCTGCTGGGCGTCACCTCGACCGAGCTCAGCGGCTCGGCGTGGGCGGGCACGATCCACGGTCACCTCGGCGGTCGGCCGCCGGCGGTCGACCTCGCAGCCGAGAAGCGTCTCGCGGAGCTCATCCAGGCCGCCTCGCAGCAGGAGCTCGTCTCGTCGGCGCACGACCTGTCCTCGGGCGGTCTCGCACAGGCTCTCGCCGAAGCGGTCATGCGCTTCGGCGTCGGTGCCCGCGTGTGGCTGCGCGAGATCATGGAGCGCGACGGGGTGGATGCCGCGACGGCGCTCTTCTCGGAGTCGACCGGCCGTGTCATCGTGTCGGTGCCGCGCGAGGAGGACGTGAAGTTCCGGGGCCTCTGCGAAGGACGGGGCTACCCCGTGCTGCGCATCGGGGTGACCGACTCCGCCGCCGACGGCGACGACCCGGCGCTCGAAGTGCAGGACGTGTTCACCGTCTCGGCATCCGAGTTGCGCGCGGTCTCGCAGGCGACCCTCCCCGCGGTGTTCGGCCCCACGGTCGCAGAGCCCGTCGCGTGACGGCCTAGGCTGGTGCCATGAGCGATAAGGATGAGTACGTCGGCATGAACGAGGCGCGCACGCGTCGCACGCGCATCGTCGCGTGGGTCGTCATCGGCGCGCTCATTCTCGTGGGCGGCGGCGCGACCGTCCTCGCCCTCATCTTCGGCTGAGCGTCCCTCCCGGAGCGCTTTCAGTCATGCTGGATAGCATGGCGATGTGGATGCCACGCTGGTCCCCGACCTCGTCGCATGGTGGTGGACCGTGCCGGCGGTGATCGGGGCGGGCGCCCTCGCGTGGTTCGGACTGCGTGGCCAGCGATCGGGCAGAGCCCGTCGGCTCGCCTACGACGCGTCGCGCGAGGCGGTCCGCGCCGCCCAGCGCGAGGTCGCCACGACCCGCATGTCGCTGCGGGTCGCCCGCGCGGAACTCGCGCGCACGCTCGCCGAGCGCAGCGCCGGCCGCGCCGACGGTGCCGACGTCGCCCGCGCTCGCCGGGCGGTGGACCTTTCGCAGCGCGATGGGAAGGCAGCAGCCGCGACGCTGCGCGCCCGACGCGCCGCGCTGTCGGCCGACCGCGCCGCGGTTCCCGGCCGATCGAGCGATCCGAGGGAGCTGCCTCTCGCCCGCGTGATGGCGTCCGACGACGCCGTCACGGCGCGCTGGATGGAGTACGAGACGGATGCCGCGAAGGCGATCGCCTTCCCCGCGATGGCCGATGCGACGGTGCCCGAGACGGCGGCGTTCCTCTCGCAGCTGCGCACGACGCGGGCGCTGCGGCCCGCCACGGCGACGGCACCCATGAGCCCCGCAGAGTTCACGGCGTACCGCGACGCCGTCGCCCGCCTTGCACACGCGTACGACAGGGCAGAGGCGGAGGCATGGCGACGCGCCCGCCGCGAGGGGTCCGCGCCCGCAGGGCCCGGCCCGGACACCGCGCAGCCCTCCGACTGGATGCTGTCGGCGCAGGAGATCGCGCAGAACCTCACGGAGGCGATGATCGCCCGCGGCGCGGAGGCCTTCGCGCAGGGCGCGGAGGCGATCGCACGCCTCAGCACGCCGCGCGATCGGCGCCGCGACGAACGCGATCCGCGCGGCGATCGCGACCGCCGTGCGTAGGGTTGCACTGTGAACGAGTTCTGGGGTTTCGCGCGAGACTACTGGTGGCTGATCTTCCCGATCATGGCGGTCGCCGGCGGTATCGGGAAGCGATGGGAGCTCGGTGCGCGCTCGCGCCACAAGCGGCGCCTCGAGATCCTCCAGGCGAAGGCGGCGCTCAAGGCGGCGACCCCGCCGAAGCAGGTCGCCTCGGCATCCGAGCCGAAGCCGCTGACGAAGCCCTCCCCGACCCAGCCGCAGCTGGAAAAGCTGTTCGCCGAGCACGATGCCGTGACCGCGCGCTGGCTCGACTACGAGCTCGACGTGGCGAAGCTCATCGCCTTCCCGACCATCAGCGACGGTCGTCAGCCGCTCACCGCGGCGTTCCTGCGGGCCAAGAAGCACGCCGACCGGCTGCGTCCGGCATCCGCCAAGACGCACCTCACCGAGGCGGAGCTCGAGGGGTACGCGACAGCCGTGACCGACTACGAGGTCGCGTTCGACGTCGCCGAACGCGAGGCCCGGCGCCTGCGCGACTCGGATTTCAGCGAGACCGAACGCAAGCGTCTCGCGACGGCGCAGCAGCTTCTGTCCGTCGCCGTCGACGAGGCGGCGACCCCCGCCGAGCGGCAGGTGGCCTACAAGCGCGTACGCGAGGAGCTCGACGGACTCATCGTCGTCTCCGACGAGGCGATCACCGTGCTCGAGAACAAGGTCGCGCTGCCCCTGGACGCCCACCCCGGCTCCGACTGACCCGGCTCCGACCGACCGTCGGCCCCCCACGCGCGCCTCGACGACGCGGGGTTGACATCGCGCGAGTTGCGTGGTTACTTAGTCAAGTAACTAACCGACCAACCAGGAGACGGTGTGATCGAAGAGGGCAAGGCACTGTTCCTGCAGATCGCGGAGAACGTGGAGGATGCCATCCTCGACGGCAGTCTCGGCGAGGACACGCGGGCCCCCTCGACGAACGAACTCGCCGCGTTCTACCGCATCAACCCCGCCACCGCCGCCAAGGGAGTGAACATGCTCGTCGAAAAGGGAGTGCTCGTCAAGCGCCGCGGCATCGGCATGTTCGTCGCCGTCGGCGCCCGCGAGCACCTGCTCACGGAACGCCGCGCGGCCTTCGCCGACCGTTTCATCCAGCCACTGCTCGCCGAAGCCCGGAACCTCGGGCTCGGCCCCGACGACCTCGCCCGGCTCGTGCGCGAACGGGCCACCGACACCACTGAAGGGACCGCACGATGACCACCGTGATCGAGGTGCGAAACCTCACCAAGCGCTACCGCGAGACCGTCGCGGTAGCGGATGTCTCGTTCTCCATCGAGGAGAACACGATCTACGGCCTCCTCGGCCGGAACGGCGCCGGAAAGACGACGATCATGTCGATCCTCACGGCGCAGAACTTCGCGACCTCCGGCGACGTGCGGGTCTTCGGCGAGCATCCGTACGAGAACGCCCGGGTTCTCAGCCGCGTCTGCTTCGTGCGGGAGAGCCAGCGCTACCCCGACGACGCGAACGCCCGCCACGCGCTGCGCATGGCCTCGTTGTTCTTCCCGAACTGGGACCAGGCCTTCGCCGACCGACTCGCCGTCGAGTTCGCCCTCCCGATGAAGCGGCGTATCAAGAAGCTCTCCCGCGGGCAGCTCTCCGCAGTCGGCGTCATCATCGGTCTCGCGTCACGGGCGGAGATCACATTCTTCGACGAGCCGTACCTGGGGCTCGACGCCGTCGCACGGCAGATCTTCTACGATCGACTGCTCGAGGACTACGCCGAGCATCCGCGCACCGTCATCCTGTCGAGCCATCTGATCGACGAAGTCGCGAACCTCCTCGAACGGGTCATCGTCGTCGACGGCGGACGGATCGTGATGGACGAGGAGACCGACGCCGTGCGCGACCGGGCGGCGACGATCGTCGGTGACACGGCGGCCGTCGAGGCGTTCGTGGAGGGGCGTGAGGTCATCCACCGCGAGGCGCTCGGGCGCGTCACCTCGGCTACCGTCCTCGGCACACTGACCGGCGACGACCGGCTCGCGCTCACCCGGGCGGGCCTCGAGGTGAGCCCCGTCTCCCTGCAACAACTCATCGTCCGAACGACGCAGCACGCGGCGGCGGACGCCCAAAGCGAAGGAGCACTCCGATGAACCGTGTCCTCAAAGTCGCGCGCATGCAGTTCGTGAACAAGTACACGTTCGTGTGGATGCCGCTGATCATCCTCTCGATCTCGTTCGCGATGTCGCTCGTCATCTTCGCGCTGATCCCGTACGACGGCGCCAAGTACGGCGGCGGCAGCCAGGCGCCGATCTGGTACTTCTTCGCGCTCGGGATCATGGCGCTCAGCTACACCTTCCCGTTCTCGCAGGCGATGAGCATCACGCGACGCGACTTCTTCTTCGGGACGCTGCTCGCGGCGCTGTTCACCTCGATCATGCTGGGCATCGTGTTCGTGCTCGGCGGGTTCGCCGAACGGGCGACCCGAGGCTGGGGGCTCAACGGCTTCTTCTTCTACCTCGACTGGGTGTGGACGTCGGGGCCGGTCATGGCCGGTGTGTTCTTCGCCGTCGTCGCCCTGCTGTTGTTCGTCCTCGGCTTCTGGGGCTCGACCGTCTACCGGCGCTTCGGCGCCCTCGGGCTGACGTTCGCGCTCGCGGCGCTCGGGCTGATCCTGATCGCCGGCATGTGGCTCCTCGGACGGCTGAACGCCTGGGAGAGCCTCTTCAGCTGGTTCGGCACGGTCGGCATCCCGGGCGCGTCCGCGGTGCTCCTGGGCGCGATCGTCCTCTTCGGCGGGATCGCCTTCCTGTCGCTGCGGCGCGCGACGCCGTAGCGACCAGCGTGATCAGGCGGCCGGGGGCAGATCGCCTTCGGCCGCCGCCGTGTGGTGACGGATGACCTCGGCGACGACGAAGGCGAACCACTTCTGCGCGAACTCGGGGTCGAGGTCGGCGTCCGCGGCGAGCGTGCGCAACCGGGCGACCTGCTGCTCCTCGCGGACCGGGTCGGAGGCCGGCATCCCATATCGCGCCTTGAGCACCCCGACCTGCTGGGTCGCCTTGAAGCGCTCGGCCAGCAGGTGGATCAGCGCGGCGTCGATGTTGTCGATGCTGCCGCGCAGGCGGAGCAGCTGCGCTGCAGCGGCGGTGCTCTCGGTGTCGGCGTCGGTCATGCGGTCCTCCCTCAGACGACCCTACCCAGTTCGCGGGCATGTCGACGCACGCGGTCTCCGCCTCACCCGCGGCGAACGAGCGCGCCAACGTCCTGTCGATCCCACCCCCTACAGTGAGACCTATGACCGACCGCAGTTCCGGCAAGTTCCTGCGCCGCTCCCGCACCCGCGCGACGCCCGCCGTCACGGCATCCGAGCCCGTCCTCGCTTCGTCCGAACCGCTCGAGGCACCCGCGGATCGGACCTACTGGACGCACCTGAACCGTCCGTTCGCGCTGGGGTTCCTGATCACGCTCGGCGGCCTCACCGCGTTCGCCCTCGGGATGGCGATCACGGGCCTCGTGACGATCTGGATCTACGTGGCCTTCGCGCTGTTCGCCGCGCTCGGGCTCGACCCGATCGTGCGGCGACTCGAGCGCAACCGGATCCCCCGCGCGTGGGGGATCGTCATCGTGTACGGGGTGTTCGCGCTGCTCATGCTCGGCGTGCTGTGGCTCATCATCCCGACCGTCGTGCAGCAGATCGCCCAGTTCGTGCGCGATCTGCCGACGATGGTCCGGGACTTCCAGGCGACCGAGTTCTACGCCTGGATCCAGGAGCGCCTGGGCTCTCAGGCCGGCGATCTCGTGGCGCAGATCCAGCGCTTCCTCGCCGACCCCGGCAACATCGCGACGATCGGCGGCGGAGTGCTGCAGGTCGGCGCGACGATCGCGACGACGATCTCGGGCATCATCATCATCATCGTGCTGAGCCTGTACTTCCTCGCCTCGCTCGACCAGATCAAGCAGGCGTTCTACCGCCTGTGGCCGGCCCGCAGCCGCGCGTTCGTCGGTGAGATGACCGAGGAGATCACCGGTTCGGTCGGGTCGTACCTCGGCGGCATGGTCGTCCTGGCGTTCTTCAACTCGCTCATGACGTTCATCCTGTACACGATCCTTCAGCTGCCGTTCCCGCTGCTGATGGCGGTCATCTCCTTCTGCATCACGATCATCCCGCTCGTGGGTACCGTGCTGTTCTGGATCATCGGCACTGTCGTCGCACTGTTCGCGAGCCCCATCGCCGGACTCATCTTCGCGATCGTGTACCTCGTCTACATGCAGGTCGAGGCCTACGTGCTGACGCCGAAGGTCATGAACAAGGCGATCTCGATCCCCGGCTCGCTCGTCGTCATCGGTGCGATGGTGGGCGGCACCTTGATGGGACTTCTCGGGGCGCTCGTCGCGATCCCGGTGACCGCGTCGATCCTGCTGATCATCAAGAAGGTGTTCATCCCGCGTCAGGATGCCAAGGTCTGACGGTCGGGCCGCACCATCATCGGTCGGCGAGAAGCATGGCGGGGCTGGGTGCCTCGACGCGACGGCGCACCCGACCGGGGACCCCGGTGCGCTCGTCGATCGTCAACGAGGTGATGTCATTCGAGCGCTGCCCGGCCACGAGCAGCGTGTCGCGCTCGATCACGTGGTGGCGCGGCCAGTCGACTCCCGATTCGACGAGAGCGACCGTCGTCAATGCGGATCCGACGCTGCCGACGCGGAGGACCGCGATCGTGTTGCTGCCCCGAATGCTCACCGAGACGAAGGCCGCGTCGCGCGAGAGGGCGATCTCGGCGGGGAAGTCCACCCCTTCCTGGGTCCCGATGATCTGCGTGCCCGCGACGAGCGACCATGCCCCGCTCGCGGCGGGCCGCAGGACGAAAACCTCGTTCGAGTACTCCGTCACGACGTACAGATGCCCGCTCGGGTGCCAGACCGTGTGACGTGGACCGCTCCCGCGTGGCAGAACGACGGCCTGGCGCTGGTTCAGCGCTCCGCCCGTGGCCGCCCACACGCGCACGCTGTCCGCACCGAGGTCGGTCGAGACCAGTGCACCCGGGACGAACCGTGCCTGGTGGGCGTGCGGGGCCCGCGCTGACATGCCGAGATCTGCATATGCATCGTCGGCGACGTCGCCGACCGCGACCTCGGAACCGATGAGGGCTCCATCGGCGGCGAGCGGCACCGCGACCACTCGCCCGTCGCCGTAGCACGAGGCGACCAGGGAACGCCCAGAGGGAGATGTAGCGACATGACAGACGGTGCTTCCCACGGGCACGGCGGCCCCGAGCGGAGCGACCGACTCCTCGCCCGTGCGTGCGAACGCGCGCACCGTGCCGGCGGCTTCCTGAGCGGCATACACGACATCTTGCGTGGGATGCCATGCGAGCCACGATGGCGATGCCGCCCGGGCTGCCGTGCCGCCGAACGCGAGTTCACCACCTGCAAGCGCATCATCGGCCGAGCCTGCACACAGGACTCCGATGCCGTCAGCCGCGCCCTCCCTGTCGGAGGTGTACGCCCCGAGGAAGAACCGCATCAGTCGACGAGGTCGTGCCGAACGATCACCGCGTCACGCGCGGGGCCCACTCCGATCACCGAGATGCGCGTACCGCTCATCTGCTCCAGCGCCAGCACGTAGTCCTGCGCCTCGAGCGGAAGATCCTCGAAGGAGCGGGCACCGGAGATGTCGGCCTTCCAGCCGGGGAAGTACTCGAGGATCGGCTTCGCGTGGTGGAAGTCGCTCTGGTTGACCGGCACCTCTTCGAAGCGCTCCCCGTCGACGTCGTACGCGACGCACACGGGGATCTCGTCGAGGCCCGTCAGAATGTCGAGCTTCGTCAGCACGAGGTCCGTGATGCCGTTGATTCGCGTCGCGTACCGCGTGATGGGCGCGTCGTACCAGCCGACGCGGCGCGGGCGGCCCGTCGTCGTGCCGAACTCGAATCCGCGCTTGCGCAGCCACTCGCCCTGCTCGTCGTGGAGCTCGGTGGGGAAGGGGCCCGACCCGACCCGGGTCGTGTACGCCTTCACGATGCCGACGATGCGGTCCAGGCGATTCGGGCCGACCCCGGAACCCGTCGCCGCACCGCCCGCCGTCGCCGACGAGGACGTCACGAACGGGTACGTGCCGTGGTCGACGTCGAGCATGGTGGCCTGACCGCCCTCGAAGACGACGACCTCCCCGGCATCCAGCGCCTCGTTGAGCATGAGCGCGGTGTCGGCGACCATCGGACGGAGCCGATCGGTGTAGGAGAGGAGATCGTCCATGATCTCGTCGACCGTGATGGCGCGACGGTTGAAGACTTTCACGAGCAGGTGGTTCTTCTGCTCGAGGGCACCTTCGACCTTCTGCCGCAGGATGTTCTCGTCGAAGAGGTCCTGGATGCGGATGCCGACGCGATTGATCTTGTCGGCGTAGCTCGGGCCGATGCCACGCCCGGTCGTGCCGATCATGCGCTTGCCGAGGAAGCGCTCCGTGACCTTGTCGAGCGTGCGGTGGTACTGCGTGATGACGTGGGCGTTCGCGCTGATCTTCAGCCGCGATGTGTCGAGGCCCCGAGCGTTCAGCGCCTCGAGCTCGCCGAACAGCACCTCGAGGTCGACGACGACGCCGTTGCCGATGACGGCGTTGACGTCGGGCGACAGGATGCCGGAGGGGAGGAGGTGCAGCGCGTACTTCTCATCGCCGATGACGACCGTGTGACCGGCGTTGTTGCCGCCGTTGAACTTCACGACCCAGTCGGTGCGCTCCCCGAGGAGGTCGGTGGCCTTGCCCTTGCCCTCGTCTCCCCACTGGACGCCGACGATCACGATTCCTGGCATGCGACACTCCCCGTTTCTCGGACGGTTACACCCCATCCTACCGAGGTGAGCCTCCGACGCCTGCGGCGGCGGCCGGAGGACACGCGTCCGCCCCGGTAAACTCAGGGACCATGTCCAAGGTCCTGCAGTCCCTGCCCGTCGGCGAGCGCGTCGGCATCGCCTTCTCGGGAGGGCTCGACACCTCCGTCGCCGTCGCGTGGATGCGGGACAAGGGCGCCGTCCCCTGCACCTACACGGGAGATCTCGGCCAGCCGGACGAGACCGACATCGCCGCGATCCCGGGTCGCGCCCTGGAGTACGGCGCCGAGATCTCGCGCCTCGTCGACTGCAAGCGCGCGCTCGTCGAGGAGGGCTTCGTCGCCCTCGCGTGCGGCGCGTTCCACATCCGCTCCGGCGGAAAGACGTACTTCAACACGACGCCGCTCGGGCGCGCCGTCACGGGCACGATGCTCGTGCGCGCGATGAAGGAGGACGGCGTCGACATCTGGGGCGACGGCTCGACCTACAAGGGCAACGACATCGAGCGCTTCTACCGCTACGGACTGCTCGCGAACCCCGCCCTGCGCATCTACAAGCCGTGGCTCGACGCCGACTTCGTCACGGAGCTCGGCGGGCGCCAGGAGATGAGCGAATGGCTCGTCGAGCACGGCTTCCCGTACCGCGACTCGGCCGAGAAGGCGTATTCGACGGATGCCAACATCTGGGGCGCCACGCACGAGGCGAAAACGCTCGAGCACCTGGATGTCTCGCTCGAGACCGTCGACCCGATCATGGGTGTGAAGTACTGGGACCCGACGGTAGAGATTGCCACCGAAGACGTGACGGTCGAGTTCGAGGCGGGCCGCCCGGTCGCGCTCAACGGCGTGCGCTTCGACGACCCGGTGGAGCTCGTCTTCGAGGCGAACCGCATCGGCGGCCGCCACGGCCTCGGCATGAGCGACCAGATCGAGAACCGCATCATCGAGGCGAAATCGCGCGGCATCTACGAGGCGCCCGGCATGGCGCTGCTGTTCATCGCGTACGAGCGCCTCGTCAACGGCATCCTCAACGAAGACACCCTCGCGACCTACCACGAGCAGGG
>MEEK01000028.1 GCA_001724425.1 Microbacterium sp. SCN 70-27 | reverse complement strand
GCCGGGCGTGCTGCCCCCGGTCGTTGACCGAGCGGAGCGAGTGGAAACGTCTGTGGCGCGGTCGCCGTTTCGACTCGCCGCTGCGCGGCTCGCTCAACGCCCGGGTGTGCCGGGGGTGGCGAGGCGCGCTCAACGATCGGGGGTTGGGCCGCGGTGACGGGCGCTCCAGCCCTTGATCGCGGCGAGGCCGCCCTCGGCGTAGGCGAGACGCTTTGCGTGACTCCAGCCCTGCATCCGCTTCTCCCACGCGAACGCGTCGTCGATGCGGTCCATCTGCTCCGACCAGTGCAGTGCCACCGGGAGGCGTCGTCGCGTGTACTCCGCACCTTCACCGGCCTGATGCTGGGCGAGTCGGCGCTCGAGGTCGAGGGTGCTGCCGATGTAGAGCGTGCCGTCGGCGCACATCAGCATGTACACGTAAGCCATGTCGGGACGGTACCGATGTCGGGGTGACGGTGGTGCGGTGTGTCCACAGGGGGGCGTTTCGACTCGCCGCTGCGCGGCTCGCTCAACGACCGGGGTGCTGTGCGGCTCGCTCAACGACCGGGGAGGGTGGGGCGACGGGTCAGCGGGGGGGGCCGGCGACGAGGGAGCGGGCTGTGGCGGAGAGGCCGGAGACGCCGCCGTCGCGCAGGGCGCGGACGAGGGCGGTGCCGACGATCGCGCCGTCGGCGTACTCGATAACGCCGTGCACCTGATCGGGCGTCGAGATCCCGATGCCGACGCACGCGTGCTCGACGCCGTGGGCGCGCAGACGTCCGACGAGCGAACGGGCCGCGGCATCCAACTCGGCGCGCTCGCCGGTGATCCCCATCGTGGAGACCGTGTACACGAACCCGGTCGAGGACTCCGCGATCATCTGCAGGCGCTCGTCGGTCGACGTCGGCGCCGCGAGGAACACGCGGTCGAGCCCCGTGCGCGTCGACGCGGTGATCCAGTCGGCCGCGGCGTCGGGCGTGATGTCGGGGGTGATGAGCCCCGCCCCACCGGCGGCGAGGAGATCGTCGGCGTAGCGGTCGACGCCGTACTGCATCACCGGGTTCCAGTACGTCATGACGAGGATCGGCACATCGACGCGGGTCGCGATGGCGCGGACCGCCGTGAACGTGTCGCGCAGGCGGAAGCCGTTCGCGAGGGCCGCCTGTGTGGCCTCCTGGATGACCGCGCCGTCCATGACCGGGTCGGAGTAGGGCGGACCGAGTTCGAGGATGTCGGCGCCCGCCTCGGCGAGGGCGACAGCGGCCTCGATCGAGGTCTCGAGATCCGGGTATCCGATCGGCAGATAGCCGACGAACGCGCCGCGGCCTTCGGCCCGTGCGGCGTCGATCGCCGCGGTGACGCGGCTCACAGCTCCGCCCCTTCGCCCTTGGCGCCCTCGGCCGGGGCGGGAACCTCGACGGGGCCGTCGCCTGCGCCGTCGTACAGGCCGAACCAGCGCGCCGCGGTGTCCATGTCCTTGTCGCCGCGGCCGGAGAGGCTCACCGCGATGATGGCATCCGGGCCCAGCTCGCGGCCGATGCGCAGCGCGCCGGCGAGAGCGTGCGCCGACTCGATCGCCGGGATGATCCCCTCGGTGCGGGACAGGAGGCGCAATGCGTCCATCGCCTCCGTGTCGGTCGCCGGGATGTACTGCGCACGGCCGATGTCGGCGAGCCAGGCGTGCTCCGGCCCGACGCCGGGGTAGTCGAGGCCCGCGGAAATCGAGTGCGACTCCACGGTCTGCCCGTCCTCGTCCTGCAGGACGTACGTCTTCGCGCCGTGCAGGACGCCCGGGCGTCCGCGTTCGATGGATGCCGCGTGCTTGTCGGTGTCCACACCGTCGCCCGCGGCCTCCACGCCGTAGAGCTTCACGTCGGCGTCGTCGAGGAACGCGTCGAACATCCCGATCGCGTTCGACCCGCCGCCGACGCACGCCACGACCGCATCGGGGAGGCGCCCGGTCTCATGCAGCAGCTGTGCGCGGGCCTCTTCGGAGATGATCTTCTGGAAGTCGCGCACCATCGCGGGGAACGGGTGCGGACCGGCGGCCGTGCCGAAGATGTAGTTGGTCGTCTCGACGGAGGCGACCCAGTCGCGGTAGGCCTCGTTGATGGCATCCTTCAGCGTCCGCGACCCGGCCGTCACCGGCACGACGTCCGCGCCGAGCAGGCGCATCCGGGCGACGTTGAGGGCCTGACGCTCCGTGTCGACCTCGCCCATGTACACCGTGCAGTCGAAGCCGAACAGGGCCGCCGCGGTCGCGGTCGCGACGCCGTGCTGGCCCGCCCCGGTCTCCGCGATGACACGCGTCTTGCCGAGGCGCTTGGTGAGCAGCGCCTGACCGATGACGTTGTTGATCTTGTGGGAGCCGGTGTGGTTCAGGTCTTCGCGTTTGAGGAAGACGCGCGCTCCCCCGGCATGCTCCGCGAACCGCGGCACCTCGGTGAGCGCGGACGGGCGGCCCGCGTAGGAGTGCAGCAGGCTGTCGAACTCGGCCTGGAACGCCGGGTCGGCCTTCACCGCCTCATACTCCGCGGTCAGTTCGTCGATGGCGGCGATGAGCGACTCTGGCATGTAGCGGCCGCCGAAATCGCCGAAGAAGGGGCCGGGCGCGTCGCGAAGACTCATCAGGATCCTGCCTCCAGGAAAGCATGCAGCGTGGATACGGGGTCGTTGGTCACGAGTGCCTCCCCGACGAGGACGACATCGGCGCCTGCCGCGCGGTAGTGCGCGACGTCGGCGGGGGCGAGCACCGCCGACTCGGCGATCTTCACGGCATCCGCCGGGAAGTGCTCCGCGAGCGAGCCGAACAGGTCGCGGTCGAGCTCGAACGTGGAGAGGTTCCGGGCGTTGACGCCGATGAGCTTCGCACCGAGGTCGGATGCCCGGTCGAGCTCCTCACGCGAATGCGTTTCGACGAGCGGCGTCATGCCGAGGTCGAGGACGAGGGCGTGGAGTTCGGTCAGCAGCGGCTGTTCGAGCGCGGCGACGATGAGGAGGACGAGGTCGGCCCCGGATGCCCGTGCCTCGAGCACCTGATACGGCGTCGCGATGAAGTCCTTGCGCAGCACCGGCAGCGCGACGCGGGCCTTCACGGCCTCGAGGTCGGCGAGCGAGCCCTTGAAGCGACGCTCCTCGGTGAGCACCGAGATGGCGGAGGCGCCGCCCTCCTGATAACGAGCAGCCTGGAGGGCCGGGTCGGGGATCGAGGCGAGGTCGCCGCGCGAGGGGCTCGCGCGCTTCACCTCCGCGATGATCTTGACCCGAGCGGCGGGCGCGAGGGCGGCGAGAGCGTCGAGGGCCGGCGTCTGCGCGAGGGCATCGCGCTCGACGTCGGCGAGGGGCCGGGTCGCGGCCCGCGTCTCGGCATCCTCGACCGCACCGGCGGTGAGGCCTGCCAGCATGGTCAGTGCTGCTTCGCGGCGTACTTGGCGCCGTTCGCGCCGTAACCGGCCTTGGCCATGGCCCAGCCGACGATCGCGCCGACGACGACGAGCCCGGCGGATGCCCAGACGAGGGCGGGCATGTCGAGCACGAAGAACACGGTGCCCAGCGTGATTGCGAGGAGCATGATCACCACGGCCGTCCACGCCGCGGGCGAGTGTCCGTGGCCGGGGTCTTCGATGCTGCTGCTCATGGTGCTCCTTCGGGGGCGCTGGTCTGTGGCCAGTCTAGCGGGCCGTCGGGTCGTCGCCGTGCGAGAGGTCGTCCCACGAGTCGATCGCGTCGTGCGGGCGTGAGCCGGACGCGATCTGCTCCCGCGCCGTATCGCGGCGGTACCGGCGCCCGCCTGCCCGCCAGGCGTGCGCGGTCACGAGCGTCACGATGCCGCCGACCGCGATCGCGATGCCGCCCGCGGCGGCGAGGAACGGCCACACGGTGCTGTCGATCGATGCGACGAGTTCGGTGATCGCCTCGGAACCCGACAGGCCGGTCGCCTTCGTGACGGCCGCCGCGAAGGCATCCTGCGGGTGCTGGATGCCGACGCGCAGCGCGCCCACGGTGAGGGCGCCGCCGATGACGGTCGCGACGAGACCGAAGGCGTATCTGAGGACGCGCCCGACGACCGTGAGCGCGAGGCCCAGTGCGAGGGCCGCGAGGCTGAGCGGCGCCAGAAGCGGCAGCGCGGA
The DNA here is from genome assembly GCA_001724425.1 of Microbacterium sp. SCN 70-27. GTDB lineage: Bacteria > Actinomycetota > Actinomycetes > Actinomycetales > Microbacteriaceae > Microbacterium. Next base: position 46,667 of record MEEK01000028.1, on the reverse strand, counting down.
CGCACCCGGCACGGGAACCGGCTCGGTGGCACCGGCGCGCAGCGTGAGATCGAGCCACGTCTGCGTCGATGAGATGATCGCGATCGCTCCCCCGAAGACGACGAGGAGCACCGCGATCACCCGCGCGCGGGCCGTCACGGAGAGCCCTCGACGGGGGCCAGATCGTCGGCGTCGAAGCACGTGCGGTCGCCGGTGTGGCAGGCGGCGCCGATCTGGTCGACCGCGATCAGCAGAGTGTCGCCGTCGCAGTCCAGGCGCGCACCCTTGACGTACTGGGCGTGGCCGGAGGTGTCGCCCTTGCGCCAGTACTCCTGACGCGACCGCGACCAGAAGGTGACGCGGCCTTCGGAGAGCGTGCGGCGGAGCGCCTCGGCATCCATCCACCCGAGCATCAACACCTCGCCGGTGTCGTGCTGCTGGATGATCGCGGGCACGAGCCCGTCCGCGTTGAAGGCGACGCGGCCCAGGCGCGGGTCGCCCGCCGCGTCGTCGACGACGCCCGCGCCGCTCACGCGCGCACCTCCACGCCCGACGAGACGAGCGCGCTCTTGACGTCGCCGATCGTGAGCTGGCCCGAGTGGAACACGGATGCCGCGAGCACCGCGTCGGCGCCGGCGTGGATCGCGGGGGCGAAATCCTCTGCTGCACCCGCGCCGCCCGAGGCGATGACGGGAACCGAGGAGATCTCGCGCATGAGGCCCACGAGTTCGAGGTCGAAGCCGTCCTTGGTGCCGTCGGCGTCGATCGAGTTGACGAGGAGTTCGCCGGCGCCCCGGTCGATCGCCTCGCGCGCCCAGTCGAGGGCGTCCAGCTGGGTCAGCGTGCGTCCGCCGTGCGTCGTGACGACGAAGCCCGAACCCGTGCCGGGTGCGCGCTTCACATCGAGCGACAGGACGAGCACCTGCGCGCCGAAGCGGTCGGCGATCTCGCCGATGAGGTCGGGGCGGGCGATCGCCGCGGAGTTGACGCCCACCTTGTCGGCGCCGACCCCGAGCAGACGTGCCACGTCCTCGGTGGTGCGCACTCCCCCGCCCACCGTCAGCGGGATGAACACCTCTTCGGCCGTCCGGCGGACGACATCGTACGTCGTCGCCCTATCGTCGACCGTCGCCGTCACGTCGAGGAACGTCAGCTCGTCGGCACCCTGTGCGAAGTAGAGCGCCGCGAGTTCGACGGGGTCGCCCATGTCGCGCAGGTTCTCGAAGTTCACGCCCTTGACGACCCGGCCTGCGGCGACATCGAGGCACGGGATGACACGACACGCGAGCGACATCAGAGCCTCGCGTTGTGGATCGCCGTCACGAGGATCGCCCGCGCGCCGATCGCGTACAGCGCGTCCATCACCTGGTTGACGGTCTTCCGGGGGCTCATGACCCGCACCGCGACCCATTCCGGGTCGCGCAGCGGCGAGATGGTGGGCGACTCGATGCCGGGCGCGAGCGCGACGGCCTCGTCGACGAGAGCCGCCGGCAGGTCGTAGTCGATCAGGACGTAGCGGCGGGCGACCATGACACCGCGCAGGCGCCGCAGGAGCGTCTCGGTGCCCTCCGCTTCGACCGGAGCGCCGATGAGGACGGCCTCCGACTCCAGCAGCACGGGTCCGAAGATCTCGAGCCCTGCCTGGCGCAGGGTCGTGCCGGTGGAGACGACGTCCGCCACGGCGTCGGCGACGCCCAGCTGCACCGCCGATTCGACGGCACCGTCGAGCGGCACGAGGTCGACCGCCACGCCCTGCTCGTCGAGGAAGCCGTCGACGAGGCCCGGGTACGCCGTCGCGACCCGAAGGCCCTCGAGGTCGGTGACGTCGTGGAAGCGCCCCGGAGGGCCCGCGAAGCGGAAAGTGGATGCCCCGAAGCCGAGCTTCTCGATCTCACGGGCGCCCGGCATCCGGGCATCCAGCAGCAGGTCACGCCCCGTGATGCCGACATCGAGGGCGCCGGAGCCCACGTAGGTCGCGATGTCCTTCGGGCGCAGGTAGAAGAACTCGACCTCGTTGATCGGGTCGATGACGTGGAGGTCCTTGGGGTCACGTCGGCCGGTGTACCCGGCCTCGGCGAGCATCTCGGCGGCGGTGTCGGCGAGCGACCCCTTGTTCGGCACGGCGATGCGCAGCATGTGCGGTCTCTTTCGGTGTCTGAGCTACAGGGGCGGAAGCGGGCTCAGAGATGTCGGTAGACGTCCGCGAGGGTGAGGCCCTTCGCGAGCATGAGCACCTGCAGGTGGTAGAGCAGCTGCGAGATCTCCTCGGCCGTCTCGGCATCCGACTGGTACTCCGCGGCCATCCACACCTCGGCGGCCTCTTCGACGATCTTCTTGCCGATCGCGTGGACGCCGCGGTCGAGCTGGGCGACCGTGCCGGAACCTTCGGGCCGGGCCGCGGCAGTGGCGGTCAGTTCCGCGAACAGTCCGTCGAACGTCTTCACCCTGACAGGCTACCGGTCCCTCGGTCCTCCCCCGCGCGCGCGGCTAGTGTCGAGCCATGGATCCGATCCGGGGAATGCTGGCCACGCTGCTCGACACGGTGCGGGACCACGACGCCGGGGCGGTCGCCGACTACATCCCCGAGCTCGCCAGCGCAGCCCCCGATCCGTTGGCCCTGGCCGTCGTCGGACCACGCGGCCAGGCCATCGGGGTCGGTGACGCGGAGGTGGCCTTCACCATCCAGTCGATCTCGAAGCCCTTCGTCTTCGCCCTGGCTCTCGAGGAGCGCGGCCGCGACGACGTGCTGCGGTATGTCGGCGTCGAGCCGAGCGGTGAACCGTTCAACGCGATCAGCCTCGAAGCAGGGACCGGCCGCCCCGCCAATCCGCTCATCAACGCGGGAGCCATCGCGGCGACCGGCCTCGTCGGCGACGCGGACCCGCTCACCCGCTCGGCGCGCATTCGCGCCGGGCTCTCGCGTTTCGCGGGGCGCGAGCTCGCGGTGGATGAGGCGGTGTACGCGTCGGAAGCGGCCACGGGCGAGCGCAATCGTGCGCTGGCGCATCTGCTGCGCTCGTACGGCCTGGTGTCGGGATCGGCGCATGACGTCGTCGAGGCCTACTTCCGTCAGTGCGCGACGCTGGTGACGGTCCGTGATCTTGCGGTGATGGCCGGCACGCTCGCCTTCGGAGGACGCAACCCCGTCACAGGTGAGCAGGTGGTGTCGGAGCGGACCGCACGCGACGTCAGCGCGGTCATGACGAGCTGCGGGATGTACGACGCATCCGGCTCGTGGCTGATGCGCGTCGGTCTGCCGACCAAGAGCGGGGTGTCCGGCGGCCTGCTCGCCCTCAGCCCCTCCCAGTTCGGCGTGGGGGTGTTCAGCCCGCGACTGGACTCCTTCGGCAACAGTCATCGCGGTCAGCTCGTGCTCGAGCGATTGTCCGAGACGCTGGGCCTGCATGTGTTCGAGCAGCACGAGAGCATCGCCCTGCCCGCGATCTCCGTGGACCGGGGCGAGGACGGCGTCGTGCGCCTGGCGCTGGAGGGCGAGCTCTCATTCAGCGGCGCCGAGCACCTGCTCTCCGCTCTGCGCAGCCTCGAACGCGTCGATCGGGATGCCGAGGTCGTCGTCGACCTCACCGGCCTGACGCGAGTGCATCCGGCGGCCCTCGAGGCGATCCGCGATGAACTCGCGGTGCGCGGCGGTCACATCCGCGTCGACTCCCCCGCGTAGACGTCGCCGCCCGGAGTCATCTCCGGCTCAATGCACGTGGGCGGATGCCTCGCTGCGCAGCGCCGCGATCGCGCGCCCCGGATCATCCGCTCCGAACACGGCGGACCCCGCCACGAACGTGTCGGCGCCGGCTTCGGCCGCCTGGGCGATCGTCGATGCGGAGATGCCGCCGTCGACCTGCAGCCACACCTGCGATCCGCGGCGCCGCGCCTCGTCGCGCAGGAGCGCGAGCTTGGGCATCTGGTCGGCCATGAACGATTGCCCGCCGAAGCCGGGCTCGACCGTCATCACGAGGATCTGGTCGAACTCGTCGAGCACGTCGAACAGCCCCTCGACGGGGGTCGCAGGCTTGACGGCGACACCCGCGCGGGATCCGATCTGCCGGAGGCGCCGCGCCAGTGCGACGGGCTCGGCGGCCGCCTCGAGGTGGAACGTCACGGAGGCTGCGCCGAGCTCGGCGTACCCGGGCGCCCATCGGTCGGGGTCGGTGATCATGAGATGCACGTCGAGGGGCACAGGACTCGTCTCCTGCACGCGCCGGACCATCTGCGGCCCGAACGTCAGATTCGGGACGAAGTGGTTGTCCATGACGTCGACGTGCACGAAATCCGCGCCCGCGATGCGGGCGAGATCGGCCTCCATGTTGACGAAGTCGGCGGAGAGGATGCTGGGATTGATGCGGACGTCGGGCACGCCCCCACCCTAGCGGCGGTCGTCAGCGTCGGCGCAGCAGCGAGATCGACATCGCGTCGGTGCCGTGGCGGTGCGGCCACAGCTGGGCGCGACCCGTGCCGGCGACATCCGGCAGATCGATCGGCGTCGTGGAGACGGATGCCACGACCGCGCGGGCATCCAGTTCCTCGATCTCGCCGCCGCGGGTACGCAGGGTCTCGCTGACGATGCCGGCCGTCTCCGCGAGGTGGGGCGAGCAGGTCACGTAGGCGACGACGCCGCCGGGAGCGAGGGCGTCGATCGCGGCATCCAGCAGCTCCGTCTGCAACGACGCGAGCGCCGGGACGTCCGCGGGCTGTTTGCGCCAGCGCGCCTCGGGGCGCCGCCGGAGCGCACCCAGCCCCGTGCACGGCGCGTCGACGAGGATGCGGTCGTAGCGGCCGCGCCCGGCACGTGTGCGACCGTCCTCCTCTGACACGGGCACCGTGAGGGGCACACCCGCGACGGAGTCCCGCACGAGCCCGGCACGGGCCGGGGCGATCTCGTTCGCTTCGAGGGTGGCGTCGTGGGCGAGTGCTTCGGAGGCGAGCACGGCCGTCTTGCCGCCCGGCGCGGCGCACAGGTCGAGCCACGACTCCCCCGCCCGGACCGGGAGGGCGCGTGCGAGCGCCAGCGCGGCGAGCTGCGACCCCTCGTCCTGCACGCGGATGCGCCCGCCGGATGCCACGACGAGGGATGCCGGGTCGCCGCCGGCGGAGCGGAACCCGATCGGCGAATAGGGCGTCCGCGCGGCGTCGTCCGGGATCTCGCCGAGGCCCGGGAGGGCGGCGAGCGTCACGACGGGTGAGGCGTTATCGGCGTCGAGCAGTGCGGCGAGCTCGTCCTCGCGACCTTCCGCGGCGAGGGCGCGCCGGAACGCGCGGATGACCCACACGGGGTGCGCGTAGCGCAGTCCGAGGCGCTCGTCCTCCGAGCGCGCAGTGTTGTCGAGACGGTCGAGCCACTCCTCCGGCGTTCGCTCCGACACGCGCCGCAGCACCGCGTTCGCGAATCCCGAGGCGGGCTTACCCGCGGCCTGGCGGACCTGCCGGACGGTTTCGTTGACGGCGGCGTGCGAGGGCGTGCGCATCGACAGGAGTTGGTGCGCGCCGAGGCGGAGGGCGTCGAGGACCGCCGGGTCGATCCTGTCGGCCGGGCGCCCCGCGGCATCCGCGATGATCGCGTCGTAGGTGCCCTCGCGGCGGAGGGTGCCGTAGGTGAGCTCCGTCGCGAGCGCCGCCTCCGCCCCCGAGATGCCGGCCCGCCCGAGCGCACGCGGAAGAAGCAGGTTCGCGTATGCGTCGGAGGTGTGCACCGCCCGGAGCGTGTCGTACGCGACCCATCGCGGGGTGCGCCCGGCCGCGGCGGGCGCACGCCGTTCGGCGCGTGCGTCCGAGCTCATGACAGAGCCTCGGGGAGGTCGACCCGCGGCGTCTCGGTGCGAAGGCCCCGCCACCAGTCCCCCGCGTTCATCGCGCCTCGCCCGGCCGGTTGCACCGTGGTCAGCGCGATCGTGCCCGAACCCGTGCCGAGAAGGACGAGCCGCTCGTGCAGGGCGAATGCGCCGGGGGCGAGCGGCACGTCCGGGCCGCGGTGCGCGCCCAGCACCTTGAGGCGCTGCCCGCCGAGGGAGACATGGGCGCCGGGCTCCGGCGTCGTGCCGCGGAAGCGGTCGAGGACGGCGTCGGCGGAGGCCATCACATCGAGTGCGCCGTCCGCGAGGGTGAGCTTGGGTGCGAGCGTCGCCTCGCCCTGCTGGGGGGTCGCGACGGCGGTACCCGCCGCGATCGCGTCCACGACGTCCGTGAGGAGCGTCGCACCTGCACCTGCGAGGTCCGCGAGCACCTCGCCTGCGGTGGCACCGCGCGGCACGGAATAGCGGAGCTCGCCGAAGACATCGCCCGCATCGAGGGCGGGAACGAGCTGGAACACCGACGCGCCCGTGACCCGGTCGCCCGCGATGAGCGCGTGCTGCACCGGGGCGGCACCACGCCAGCGCGGCAGGAGGGAGAAGTGCAGATTGATCCAGCCGAGGCGCGGGACGGAGAGCAATGGCTCGCGCACGAGACCGCCGTAGGCGACGATGACGCCGAGGTCCGGTTCCCAGGCGGCGATCGCCTCGGTCGCCGCCTGATCGAGGCGGTCGGCTTTCACGATCGGCAGGCCGCGCTCCTCCGCCGCGCGCGCCACGGGCGACGGAGTCAGGACGCGCTTGCGTCCGAGCGGCGCGTCGGTGCGGGTCACGACGCCGACGAGGTCATGGGTGGATGCCGCGACCGCCGCGAGCGACGGGACGGCCGGCTCGGGGGTTCCGGCGAAGACGATGCGCATCGGAGTCCTCGGTGTGGTCGGTGCGGTGGCAGTGATCATGGCGGCGGTCACAGATCGAGCTCGGGCACGTCCAGCCGCACTCTCAGCGTAGTCCGGGGCACGAATCGGTCCCCGCTCGAGCGGGCGCGGCGCCCGCGCAGCGCGTCGGAGACGACCGCCGCGCGGAGGGTCTCGGCGACCGCGCGCCCGTGCGCGTAATCGAAGCGGACGAGCGCCCGCACTCCCCCGGCCTCGAGCGGCACCGGCCCGAGGATGGCCGTCGCATCCAGCGCAGGCACGGCGGCACGCAGCTCGGTGAGGGCGAGGCCGACGCTCGACGCGGATCCCTCGACGGAGGCGACGCGCACGGTCGGCGGCATGTGGAGCGGCAGGCGGTCGGCGAGTTCGGCGCGGGCGTAGGCGGGCTGCGTCCATGTCGCGAGGGCGCGTGCGACGGGACCCGTGACTCCGACGAGATGCACGGGTGCACCGGGCGCGGCGAGGGCGGCGGCGTTCGACCACCAGCGCAGGCAGCTTTCGCCGATGCGCAGCTGCTCGGCCATGAGCATCCGATCGCCGTCGAGCAGGATCACCGTGCGGTAGCCGCCCTCGGCCTGGGGCTCGGCGCCGCGCGTCGCGACGACGAGGGCCGGGCGCGCATCGACGCGGGTCACGGGGTGATCGCCGTCGGCGAGGATGACGCGGGTGTTCGGGAACGCGCGACCGAGCTCATCGGCCGTGCGCTCGCTGCCCGAGGATGCCATCCGCAGCTGCGTGCTCTCGCAGTGCGGGCACGTCCACGAACCGACCGATCGTCCGCACCAGGCGCACTCCGGCGCTGCTCCCGCCCGCCGAGCGCGGAGCGGACCCGTGCAGTGCGGGCAGCGCGCCGGGGTGCGGCACTGGGCGCAGACGAGCACGGGTGAGTATCCAGGTCGTGAGACCTGCACGAGCACGGGGCCGTGAACCAGAGCGTCGCGCGCGGCGGCGAACGCGGCAGAGGGCACCCGCTGACCGCGGGATTCGCCCTCTCGCGTGGCCGACAGCACGACGCTCGGGCTCTCCCGCCGCGCCGCACGGACCTCGCGCACCCACCCGAGCTGGACGAGCCGCTCGACGTCGGTCGTCCGAGTGTGCCCGGCGAGGACGAGAGCCGAGCCTTCGAGCTCCTGGCGCACGAGCGCGGCATCCCGGGCGTGGACCCCGGGGCTGAGCGGCTCGGCGAGCAGCGGATCGCCGTCGTCCCAGATCACGACCGTGCCCGTGCGCGGCGCGGGCGTGTAGACGGTCGAGCGGTTGCCGACGACGATCACGGGCTCCCCGTCGAGCAGGCGCAGGTAGGTCGCGTAGCGCTCGGGACCCGAGCGGCGGGCATCGTCCCGCACGACGCGGTCCTCCGGCGCGTGGGCCGCGAGCACGGCGAGAAGCTGCTCCTGGTCGCGCTGGTCGGGCACGACGAGGAGTGTGCTCTCGCCACGCTGGAGCGTGTCGACGGCGATCGCCGCGAGGAGCTCCGCCCACGCCCCCACCGGCAGATCCCGCGCGGGGCGCGGGGGTGCGTCGAGGGCGAGGCGCGCGTGGTCCGCGAGGAGGGCGGGCAGCTCGCCGAAGGGGGCGAGGACCGACTCGGCCCACGCGACATCGAGGTCGCCCGCAGCCGTTGCGGCGGATGCGTCACGGGGCGGGCCCTCCGCGCGGGCGGCGAGCCAGGTCTTCTCCGCCCGCACCATGCGTTTCGGGATCGCGAGGCGCAGGATGTCGCTCGCCGACCCCGCCGCACGATCGGCGCACTTGCGTGCGAGGGCGTACAGCTGGGGCGTCAGGACTGCGACGGGCGACACGACGGCGTCGAGCTCCGAGAGGGGCTTCGTCGTCTGCGCGGCATCCCTCGCATCGACGACCTCGACGAGGTAGCCCTCGACGACGCGCCCGGCGGTGCGCAGGGGCACCTTCACCCGGACGCCGGCGACGGCCGCCGACTCGAGCGCGTCGGGGACGGCGTAGTCGAACAGCCGGTCCAGTTGCGGCAGGGGCGAATCGATCAGCACCCGTGCGACGAGCGACATGATCGCGGGAGATCAGAGACCCGCGGCGGCGCGCAGGGCGTCGACGCGGTCGGTGCGCTCCCATGCGAACTCGGGCAGCTCACGGCCGAAGTGGCCGTAGGCGGCCGTCTGCGCGTAGATCGGGCGCAAGAGATCCAGCTCGTCGATGATCGCCTTTGGGCGCAGATCGAACACGTCGCGGATCGCACGGGTGATGACCTCGTCGGAGACGTGGCCCGTGCCGAAGGTCTCGACGTACAGTCCGACCGGCTGCGCCTTGCCGATCGCGTAGGCGACCTGCACTTCGAGGCGCTCGGCGAGGCCCGCCGCGACGGCGTTCTTCGCGACCCAGCGCATCGCGTAGGCGGCCGAGCGGTCGACCTTCGACGGGTCCTTGCCGCTGAAGGCGCCGCCGCCGTGGCGCGAGGCCCCGCCGTACGTGTCGATGATGATCTTGCGGCCCGTGAGCCCGGCGTCGCCCTTGGGGCCGCCGGTGACGAAGGGACCCGCAGGGTTGATGACGTACCGGACGTCCGACGTGTCGAGGCCCGTCGTCGCGAGCACGGGGTCGATCACCTCGGCCTGCACGGCCGCGCGGAGCGCCGCGAGCGAGATGTCGGGGTTGTGCTGCGTGGACAGGACGACCGTGTCGACCGTGCGCGGCGTCGCGCCGTCGTAGCCGAGGGTCACCTGGGTCTTGCCGTCGGGCCGGAGGAAGCCGAGCGCGCCCGAACGGCGCGCATCGGTGAGGCGTTCCGCGAGACGGTGCGCCGTCCAGATCGCCATCGGCATGAGCTGCGGGGTCTCGGTCGTGGCGTAGCCGAACATGATGCCCTGGTCGCCCGCACCGAGCTCGTCGATGGGGTCGGCCGACCCGCCCTCACGGTGCTCGATGGCGGTGTCGACGCCCGCGGCGATATCCCCCGACTGCTCCCCGATCGACACCGTGACGCCGCACGAGTCGCCGTCGAAGCCGGTCTCGCTCGAGGTGTACCCGATGCGGTTGACGACCCCGCGGACGATGCCGGGGATGTCGACGTAGCCGTCGGTGCGCACTTCGCCCGCGACGTGCACGAGACCCGTCGTGACGAGGGTCTCGACCGCGACGCGACTGTGCGGGTCGGCGGTGATGAGCGCATCGAGGATCGAGTCGGAGATCTGGTCGCAGATCTTGTCCGGGTGGCCCTCGGTGACGGACTCGGAGGTGAACAGGCGCAGGGCGGTCATCGACGGCTCCTCAAAGGTTCTTCGGTGGGGTGGTGGGGCCTGGCGCCGTCAGGCGAAGGCCCGCAGACACAATCATGCCCGCGGCTCCCGACATCGCGGGAATCGCGGGCATGACGGATGCCACGAAGAGTCACACTCTCCGAGGCATCCGCGTGTCACTCGGCGTGGCGCAGGCGCAGCTTGTCCTCGTGGATCTCGTGCAGCGCGATGGTCAGCGGCTTGTCCTCGACGCTCGAGTCGACGAGCGGACCGACGTTGTCGAAGAGATTCCCTTCGTGCAGGTCGGAGTAGTAGTCGTTGATCTGGCGGGCGCGCTTGGACGCGTAGATCACCAGCTGGTACTTCGAGTCGACCTTCTCGAGCAGTGCGTCGATGGGCGGGTCGATGATGCCCTTGTCGCGAGCGGCCATGGCGGACCTCCTGAGTCGGATGGCGGGTGGAGAACGTGAGTGGAGAGTGTGGGCGCGGACGAGAGCCACGGCATCAGATCATTCTATCAGCGCGCGCCGTCGCCCATTCCCGGTCGCGTCAGCGGGCGAGGCTTGCGACCTCGGCTGCGGCGCGGGCGACCTCGTCGTTGACGACGAGGAAGTCGAACTCGCCCTGTGAGGCGAGCTCGCCCTTCGCGGTGCGCAGACGGCGGGCGCGCTCCTCCTCGTCTTCCGTGCCGCGGCCGACGAGGCGCTGGACGAGTTCGTCCCAGCTCGGCGGCAGCAGGAACACGAGGCTCGCGTCGGGCGCGGCGGCGCGCACCTGGCGGGCGCCCTGCAGATCGATCTCGAGGAGGACCGTGCGGCCCTCCGCGAGCGCCTTCTCGATGGGAGCCTTCGGGGTGCCGTAGCGGTGCTTGTTGTGCACCGTGGCATGTTCGAGCAGTTCGCCGTCGCGGATCATCCGATCGAACTCGGCGTCATCGACGAAGAAGTAGTGCTCGCCGTCGATCTCGCCCGGTCGCGGGGCGCGCGTCGTCGCCGACACCGACAGCAGGATCTCCGGATGGTGATCCTTGATGTGCGCGGCGACGGTGCCCTTGCCGACGGCCGTCGGCCCGGCCAGCACGACGAGGCGACTGCGGCCGGCGCGCGGCCGGTGCGGCGCGAAGCGCGTGTCGAGCCACTGCGACAGTGCCGCGCGCTGACGGACGCCCAGCCCGCCGAGCCGCTTGACGGGCGAGATGTCGAGATCGGCGAGGATCCGGTCGCGCTTGCCGGCGCCGATCGCCGGGAGCGCGGTCAGGAACTCCGTGACGCGGAGGGCGCCGACGGGAGACTCCGGCGCCGCGAGAGCACGCCGGAGCACCTGCTGCGGCGTGATGACGCGCATCGCGACGTCCTGCTTGAGCGCGGCGCGCTCGCGGCGACGGCACGGCGGGATGCCGCGGCACGGTCGACCTCGGGTGGGCGTCGGGCGTCACTCATGGGACTCACCACGGTACAGGGCGGCACGCTCCTCGATGCGTGCGGCGAGGCGGTCCGGCCCCGCGCCGAGGACGCTGCGGCTCTCGCTCGCGACGACCTGCGAGGAGACGTAGCCGAACAGGCGCGAAAGGTCGGCTGGCTCCGCGCCCTGTGCGCCGAAGCCGGGCGCGAGGATCGGGGTGCCCGCGAGGACGACGTCGGTGAGCCCGAACGAGCGGCGGTCGACCGTCGCGCCGACGACGACCCCGATCGAGCCGAGCGAGCCCGGGGCGCCGATGTTCCGCGCCGCGACGTCGTGCGCGACGCGCTCGGCGACCGTCTCGCCGTCGGGGTCTGCGGCGCGCTGCACGAGCGCGGCCTCGGGGTTGCTCGTCGCGGCGAGGACGAACGCGCCCTTGTCGTGGCGCGTCGCAGCCGAGAGCGCCGCATGGAGAGAGTCCGTCCCGAGGTAGGGGCTCAGGGTCACGGCGTCGCATTCGAGCGGCGCGCCGGGCTCGAGCCAGGCGGCGGCATAGCCCTCCATCGTCGTGCCGATGTCGCCGCGCTTGGCATCCGCGATGACGAGCAGGCCCGCCGCGCGCGCGGCCGCCGAGACGTCTTCGAGGGCCGCGAAGCCCGCCGACCCGTAGCGCTCGAAGAACGCCACCTGGGGCTTCACGACCCCGACGCGCCCCGCGGCGGCGTCGACGGTGCGCAGGCCGAAGTCCCGCGCGCCGGATGCCGACACCTCGAGCCCCCATGCGCGCAGGAGCGCCTCGTGCGGGTCGATCCCGACGCACAGCGGTCCGTGCGCGTCGAGGGCCCGGCGCAGGCGTCGGCCGAACGCGCGGGTCTCGAGTCCGGGCTCGGGTTCGCTCACCGGCGGGCCTCCGCGCGATCGGTCGCGTACTCCTGCAGGCTCCGCACCGAGAAGCCTTCCCGGAGGACCGGCAGCGCGCTCACGGCGGCGCCGAGGACGGCCATCGTCGTGAAGAGCGCCTTGTCGGCGGCGACCGCGGCGGCGCGGATCTCGTAGCCGTCGGCACGCGCGATGCCGCCCGAGGGGGTGTTCACGACGATGTCGATCTCGCCCGCGTTGATGAGGTCGACGACGTTCCGCTCCCCCGAGACCTGCGTCGCGGAGTACTTGTTCACGACGTCGACCTTGATCCCGTTGCGAGCGAGGATCTCGGCTGTGCCCTCCGTCGCCGTGAGCCGGAAGCCGAGCTCCTGCAGGCGGTGCGCGGGGAGGATCACGGCGCGCTTGTCGTCGTCGGCGACCGAGAGGAACACGGTGCCCTCCGTCGGGAGCCCGCCGTAGGCTGCGGACTGGCTCTTCGCGAACGCGGTCGGGAAGTCGCGGTCGATCCCCATGACCTCGCCCGTCGAGCGCATCTCCGGGCCGAGCACCGAGTCGACGGTGTGGCCGTCGGCGGTGCGGAACCGCTTGAACGGCAGCACGGCCTCCTTGACGGCGACCGGGGCGTCCAGCGGCACCCGTGAGCCGTCCTGCGCGGGGAGCATCCCCTCGGCCTTGAGCTCCGCGATGGTCGAGCCCGCCATGATCCGCGAGGCGGCCTTCGCGAGCGGGATGCCGAGCGCCTTCGACACGAACGGCACCGTGCGGCTCGCGCGGGGGTTCGCCTCGATGACGTAAAGAACCCCTGCCGACACGGCGAACTGCACGTTCAGCAGGCCCCGCACGCCGACGCCTTCCGCGATCGCGAGCGTCGCGCTGCGCACCCGGTCGATCTCGGTGCGGCCGAGGGAGATGGGCGGGAGCGTGCACGACGAGTCGCCGGAGTGGATGCCGGCCTCTTCGAGGTGCTCCATGACGCCGCCGATGTACAGCTCGGTCCCGTCGTAGAGCGCGTCGACGTCGAGTTCGACGGCGTCGTCGAGGAAGCGGTCGACGAGCAGGGGCTTGCCCTCCTCGATGACGACCTCGCCGGCCGTGCGCACGAAGTAATCGCGCAGGCTCTCGGTGTCGTAGACGATCTCCATGCCGCGCCCGCCGAGCACGAAGCTCGGGCGCACGAGCACGGGGTAGCCGATCTCCTCGGCGATCGTGACGGCGCCCGCCTCGTCGATCGCGGTGCCGTGCCGCGGGGCGATGAGCCCGGCCCGGTCGAGCAGCTGCGAGAACAGTTCGCGCTCCTCGGCGATGTCGATGGCGGCGGGCGAGGTGCCGAGGATCGTGTACCCGGCCTCCTCGATGCCCTTCGCGAGCCCGAGCGGCGTCTGGCCGCCCAACTGGCACACGACGCCGAGGATCTTCCCCGACTGCGCTTCGGCGTGCAGCACCTCGAGGACGTCCTCGAGGGTCAGCGGCTCGAAGTAGAGGCGGTCGCTCGTGTCGTAGTCGGTCGAGACCGTCTCGGGGTTGCAGTTGACCATGATGGTCTCGTACCCGGCATCCGCCAGCGCGAACGACGCGTGCACGCACGAGTAGTCGAACTCGACGCCCTGGCCGATGCGGTTCGGTCCCGAGCCGATGATGACGACCTTCGTGCGCTCCGACGGGGTCACCTCGGTCTCGTGGTCGTACGACGAATAGTGGTACGGCGTGAGGGCGGGGAACTCCCCCGCGCAGGTGTCGACGGTCTTGTAGACGGGGCGGATGCCGAACGCGTGGCGCACACCGCGGATCTCCGCCTCGGTGTCACGGCGGAGCTCCGCGAGCTGCGCGTCGGAGAAGCCATGCTCCTTCGCGACGCGGAGCACCTCGGCATCCAGCTCCGGCGCTTCGGCGACGAACGCGGCGACCTCGTTGATGAGTGCCATCTGGTCGAGGAACCACGGGTCGATCTTCGTCGCGGCGAAGGCCTCCTCGATCGTCGCGCCCTTGCGCATCGCCTGCTGCAGCACGACGATGCGGCCGTCGGTCGGGATCTTCGCGATCTCGAGCAGCTCGTCCTTCGTGCGCGGCTCGGGGCCCCAGTGGAAGCTCGATCCGCGCTTCTCGAGCGAACGGAGCGCCTTCTGCAGCGCCGTCGTGTAGTTGCGGCCGATCGCCATCGCCTCGCCGACCGACTTCATGGTCGTCGTGAGGGTCACGTCGGCGTTCGGGAACTTCTCGAAGTTGAACCGCGGGACCTTCACGACGACGTAGTCGAGCGTCGGCTCGAAGCTCGCGGGGGTCGCCTGAGTGATGTCGTTCGGGACCTCGTCGAGGCGGTAGCCGATCGCGAGCTTCGCGGCGAGCTTCGCGATCGGGAACCCGGTCGCCTTGGAGGCGAGCGCCGACGAGCGCGACACACGCGGGTTCATCTCGATGACGATGATGCGACCGGATGCCGGGTCGACGGCGAACTGGATGTTGCAGCCGCCGGTGTCGACGCCGACGGCGCGGATGATGTCGATGCCGATGTCGCGGAGCTTCTGGTACTCGCGGTCGGTGAGGGTGAGCGCGGGGGCGACCGTGATCGAGTCGCCCGTGTGGACGCCCACGGGGTCGACGTTCTCGATCGAGCACACGACGACCGTATTGTCGGCCGTGTCGCGCATGAGCTCGAGCTCGTACTCCTTCCAGCCGAGGATCGACTCCTCCAGGAGCACCTCGGTGGTCGGCGAGTCGCGCAGGCCCGCGCCGCCGATGCGGCGGAGATCCTCTTCGTCGTACGCGAAGCCCGAGCCGAGGCCGCCCATCGTGAAGGAGGGGCGGACGACGAGCGGGTAGCCGAGCTCGGCGGCGCCGGCGAGGAGGTCGTCCATCGTGTGGGCGATGACCGAGCGGGCGACGTCGGCACCGGCATCCAGCACGAGCTGCTTGAAGATCTGGCGGTCCTCGCCCTTGCGGATGGCGTCCACCTTCGCGCCGATGAGCTCGACGTCGTACTTCTCGAGGATGCCCTGCTCGTGGAGGGCCATCGCGGCGTTCAGCGCCGTCTGGCCGCCGAGGGTCGGGAGGATGGCATCCGGCTTCTCCTTCGCGATGATCGTCTCGATCACGGCGGGGGTGATCGGCTCGATGTAGGTCGCGTCGGCGAAGTCCGGGTCCGTCATGATCGTCGCCGGGTTGGAGTTCACGAGGATGACGCGCACGCCCTCCTCGCGGAGCACACGGCAGGCCTGCGTGCCGGAGTAGTCGAACTCACAGGCCTGTCCGATGACGATCGGGCCGGAGCCGATGACGAGGACGCTCTTGATGTCGGTGCGCTTGGGCATCAGTTCTTGGTCTCCTGGGTGGTGCGCACGAGGTCGGCGAAGCGGTCGAACAGGTAGTTGGCGTCGTGCGGGCCGGCGGCCGCCTCGGGGTGGTACTGCACGCTGAACGCGGGGATGTCGAGGGCGCGCAAGCCCTCGACGACGTTGTCGTTGAGGCCGATGTGGCTCACCTCGACGCGGCCGTAGCCGTTCGGGCTGTCGACCTCGCCCTCGAGCGGCGCGTCGACGGCGAAGCCGTGGTTGTGCGCCGTGATCTCGACGCGCCCGGTCTGCTTGTCGAGCACGGGCTGGTTGATGCCGCGGTGGCCGAAGGGCAGCTTGTAGGTGCCGAAGCCCAGGGCGCGCCCGAGTAGCTGGTTGCCGAAGCAGATCCCGAAGAACGGCAGCCGAGCATCGAGCACCGAGCGAAGGAGCGCGACGTGATCGCCGGATGCCGCGGGGTCGCCCGGCCCGTTCGAGTAGAACACCGCGACGGGGTCGATCGCGCGGATGTCGTCGATCGTGACGGACTGCGGCAGTACGTGCACGTCGAACCCGCGCGCGGCGAGGTTGTCGATCGTCGCCTGCTTGACGCCGAGGTCGAGGACGGCGAGGTTGCCGATCCGCTCCCCCGTCGCGGGAGTCACCTCGGCGGCGGCCACCGAGACCGCTGCCGACAGGTTCTGCCCCGCCATCTCCGGGGCTTCGCGGACGAGACGCAGCTGCTCCTCGGCATCCAGCGCCGCTGCGTCGCCGGAGAAGACGCCGCCGCGCATCGAGCCCGCCGAGCGCAGCACGCGGGTGATGGCGCGGGTGTCGACGCCGGAGATGCCGACGATCCCGCCCCGGACGAGCGCATCGTCGAGCGACTCATCGGCGCGCCAGTTCGAGACCACCCGCGAGGGGTCGCGCACGATGTAACCGGCGACCCAGATGCGACGCGACTCGGGGTCTTCGCCGTTCATGCCGGTATTGCCGATGTGCGGGGCGGTCTGCAGCACGATCTGGCCCGCGTAAGACGGGTCGGTGAGGGTCTCCTGATAGCCGGTCATGCCGGTCGCGAAGACGACTTCGCCGAGGGTCGTGCCCCGGGCGCCGTACGCGCGGCCGGGGTGGCGGGAGCCGTCCTCGAGGACGAGGACGGCGGGATCTGAGGTGAACGTCATGCGTCTGTTCCCGTCGTGGAGGCGGTGGCGGAGTCGGGGGTCGGTGCGGCCGGCAGGGTGGCGGCGATCGCGTCGGTGACGGCGCGTGCGGAGGCATCCTGCGGGCGGAGATAGCTGTCGACGAGTTCGTCGGTGCCGTCGGATCGTCGTGCGCGCCACGTGACGCACACGAGACCGCCGGGCTCGACGACGCGGTCGATCGCGACGGTGGCGAGAGTCGCGGCCTCGATCCGGTCGAGGGCGAGGGTCATGCGCGGCTGGCCGACGAGGTCGAGCGCGACGCCCGCGTCGGTGACCGTGACGTCCACGCGCGAGCGGAAGCCGAGGCCGGCGATCGCGAGGCGTTCGAGCGCCTCGCCGTGCCGCGTCGTGGCGACGTAGAACCCGGAAGCGGTGAGGGTTGAGGTCGCACCCTGCGGCAGTTCGCCGACGGGGGCGAGCAGGCCGCTGTCGCGGCGCGTGCGGCGACGCCACGCGAGGACGCCGAGCCCGAGCAGTACGACGGTGACGCCGATCATGACGAGGAGCGCGCCTTCGCGGGTCATGCGTGCGCTCCCGCCGTCATCGTCTCGGCGAGGACGCCGTCGCTCACGGTCGCCGCGCCGCGGAAGAACGTCCAGCGCACGTCGCCCGGGAGTTCGCGGCCGAGGTACGGCGAGTTTCCGCTGAGTCCGTGCAGGTCGCCCGCGCCGAACGGCCGGACGGGCGACGGGTCGTAGAGGGTCAGCGACGCCGGGGCGCCGACCTCGAGCGCCGTGCCCGCGTCGTCGAGCCGACCGATCCGGGCGGGAGCGGCGGACATCACGCGGGCGACGTCGGTCCAGGTGAGCAGGCCCGTCTCGATCATCGCGGCGTGAACGACGCGCAGCGCCGACTCGAGGCCGACCATGCCATTCGCGGCGGCCTGCCACTCGCACGACTTGTTCTCGGCGGGGTGCGGCGCGTGGTCGGTCGCGACGATGTCGATCGTCCCGTCGGCGAGGCCTTCGCGCACGGCCTGGACGTCCTCATCGCGGCGCAGCGGCGGGTTCACCTTGAAGCGGGCGTCGTAGCCGCGGACGAGGTCCTCGGTGAGGAGGAGGTGATGGGGTGTGACTTCAGCGGTGACGTTGACGCCGCGCTTCTTGGCCCAGCGGATGATGTCGACCGATCCGGCGGTGGAGAGGTGGCAGACGTGCAGGCGGGAGCCGACGTGCTCGGCGAGCAGCACGTCGCGGGCGATGATCGACTCCTCGGCGACGGCGGGCCAGCCGGCGAGGCCGAGCTCGGCCGAGACGGTGCCCTCGTTCATCTGGGCGCCTTCGGTGAGGCGCGGGTCCTGCGCGTGCTGCGCGACGACACCGTCGAACGCCTTCACATATTCGAGGGCGCGGCGCATGATGAGCGGGTCGAAGACGCAGAACCCGTCGTCGCTGAAGACGCGCACGCGCGCGCGGCTGGATGCCATCGCGCCGAGCTCCGCGAGACGCTCGCCTTTCTGCCCGACGGTGACGGCGCCGATCGGCTGGACCTGCACGTAGCCGGCCGCCTCGCCGAGGGCGAGCTCCTGCTCCACGACGCCCGCGGTGTCGGCGACGGGCGACGTGTTCGGCATCGCGAACACCGTGGTGAAGCCGCCCGCGGCGGCGGCGCGCGAGCCGGTGAGGATCGTCTCGGATGCCTCGTAGCCGGGTTCGCGCAGGTGCGTGTGCAGGTCGACGAGGCCCGGGAGGGCGATGAGGCCGTCGGCGTCGACGACGGTCGCGCCGGCGTGGCTCAGGCCCGTGCCGATCTCGGCGATGACACCCTCTCGGAGGACGATGTCCGCGGCATCCGTGCCGTTGAGCTGTGCTCCGCGGATCAGGTAGTCGGTCATCGTGCGGCCTCCTCGGGTTCTTCGGCCTGTCGGTGCGGGGCGTGCGGGTGCGGCGCCTCGGCGGCGATCATGCGCGCTCCCCCGCGAGCAGCAGGTAGAGCGCCGCCATCCGGACCGAGACACCGTTGCTGACCTGCTCGAGCACGGTCGACTGCGGCGAATCGGCGGCGTCGGCGGAGATCTCCAGCCCCCGGTTCATGGGACCGGGGTGCATGACGATGCTACCTTCCGGGAGGGCCTTCAGGCGCCGTGCGTCGAGGCCCCAGCGCCGCGAATACTCCCGTTCAGTGGGGAAATACGCGGCATTCATCCGCTCCAGCTGGATGCGCAGCATCATGATGGCGTCGGGCTTCGCCGCGACGGCCTCGTCGAGGTCGTACAGGATGCGCACGGGCCAGGCCGAGACATCCTGCGGGACGAGGGTGGGCGGGGCGACGAGCGTCACCTCCGCGCCGAGGGTCGTGAGCAGCCACACGTTCGAGCGGGCGACCCGCGAGTGGAGCACGTCACCGACGATCGTGATGCGCAGACCCGCGAGGTCGCGGCCGCGGCTGGCGTCGCCGAAGTGGCGCTTGCGGATCGTGAACGCGTCGAGGAGGGCCTGCGTGGGGTGCTCGTGCGTGCCGTCGCCGGCGTTGACGACGCCCGCCGTGATCCACCCGCTCGTCGCCAGGGTGTGCGGTGCGCCGGAGGCGCCGTGGCGGATGACGACGGCATCCGCACCCATCGCCTGCAGCGTCTGGGCGGTGTCCTGCAGCGACTCCCCCTTGCTCACCGAGGAGCCCTTCGCGGAGAAGTTGATCACGTCGGCGGAGAGGCGCTTGGCGGCGGCCTCGAAGGAGATGCGAGTGCGGGTGGAGTCTTCGAAGAAGAGGTTCACGACGGTCTTTCCGCGCAGCGTCGGGAGCTTCTTGACTTCGCGCGACTGCGTGTCGCGCATGTCTTCGGCGACGTCGAGGATCCGGATCGCGTCGTCGCGGGACAGGGTCTTGGTGTCGAGCAGGTGCCTCATCACGCGATCGTCACCTCGTCGATGCCGTCGTCTTCGGACAGGTGGACGTTGACCCGCTCTGTGCGCGCGCTCGGAAGGTTCTTGCCGACGAAGTCGGGGCGGATCGGCAGTTCGCGGTGGCCGCGGTCGACGAGGATCGCAAGCCGCACCGCGGCGGGCCGCCCGATGTCGTTGAGGGCGTCGAGGGCCGCGCGGATCGACCGGCCCGAGAACAGCACGTCGTCGACGAGCACGACGGTCTTGCCGTCGATACCGCCCGCGGGGATGTCGGTCGGGTGCGGCGTGCGGGTGGGGTTCCGGTGCAGGTCGTCGCGGTACATCGTGACATCGAGCGCGCCCACCGGCACCGATTCGCCGGAGATGGCGGCGAGCTGCGCGCCGATGCGATCGGCGAGGGTGACGCCGCGCGTGGGGATGCCGAGGAGGACGAGACCGTCGGGGCCCTTGTTGGACTCGAGGATCTCGTGCGAGATCCGAGTCAGCGCCCGGGTGATGTCGGCGGCGCCGAGAACGGTCCGAGACGTGTCGGACGTGGTCATGCGCTGCTCCCTTCTCCGCCTCACAGGACGGTGTTAAAGGATGCGGGTGGTGCGCCTCTCAGCGTAGCGGATGGTGCGGTGGTCGGGGCCCGTCTGGAGGCGGAGTCGTGTCGCCTCGTCGTCGAGAGAGGGTGCATCCCCGCGGCGGCAGCGGGGATGAGAGAGGTCTCACAATCCAGTATTCGATTCGTCGTCGGATCTGGGCTTTTCGGGGCCTGAATGTCGGACCCCCTTGGCAGAATCAAGGGTATGGACCTCCTCGCACAGCCCCTCTCCGATCTGCAGTCGCAGATCAGCGAGATCGTGCGAGGGGCGGGCGAAGACCGCGCGTGCGAACGTGCCACCGAGAGCGAACTCGCCCGGCAGGTTGCGGCGATCGCCGAGATCGGGCGTTTCGCCGAGGCACTCCTGATCGATGCGGTCGGCGAGGTCATGCGGCGGTCCGAGAACCCCGTGCGCGACGAGCGGATGACGTCGCACCTCGGATGCCACGACGTCACCGAGCTGCTCCAGACCCTCACAGGGCTCGACCCGCGCTCGGCGGCGCGGCTGCAACGGGCGGCGAAAGCCGTGCGCCCCGCCGTCTCGGCGACCTCCGGCGAAGTGCTGGACGCCGACTTCCCGTCGGTCCGTGCGGCGATGGTCGACGGGGTCGTCGGCGTCGACGGCATCCTCGCGATCACGGCACCGCTGCAGCAGACCGCCCCGCGGGTATCCGAATCGGCGCGGAGGGACGCAGCCGACATCGTCGTCGCCGAGGCCCGCGGCGAGGGCCCCGACGGGGCTCCGCCCGCCTGTGCCGACCTGCTGCGCATCCACGCGCAGACCTGGGCGCTCGCCCTCGATCAGGACGGCGCCGAGCCGCGCGAGCGTGTCGCGGAGCGCAAGCGCTCGCTCGTTCTCGGGGCCGCAACGCCGGGTGGTGTGCCGTTGCGAGGGATGCTGCTGCCCGACGTCGCGGCACAGCTGCAGTCGATCTTCGACGCGCACCTCGCCCCGAAAGTCGCCTTCGACGACCCGTTCGCCCTCGGCGACGACGGCGAACCCCTCCCCTTGCCCGTCGCCGATGATCGGACGCGAGTCCAGAAGCAACACGACGCGCTCGCGGCGGCGCTGGGTGTCGCGGCGTCCAGCGGTCTCCTGCCCACGATCGGCGGGCATGCGCCGACCCTGGTCGTCTCCGTGGATGAAGGCGACCTCGCCTCGGGCGAGGGCTACGCGCACCTGCAAGACGGCACCGAGCCCCTGTCGATCGCCGCCGCGCGGCACATCGCCTGCTCTGGGACGATCCAGCGGGTCACAAGTCGCACCGATGGCCGCATCATTCGGCTCGGCACCGAGGAGCGCGTCTTCAACCGGCACCAGCGCCGCGCCATCGCGCTCCGCGACGGCGGATGCATCATCCCCGGATGCGGAGTGCCGGCCGGGTGGTGCGAGATCCATCACGTCACGGAGCACGCCCGCGGGGGCCCGACCCACACCGACAACGGCGTGCTGCTGTGCTGGTACCACCACCGCTTCCTGGAGCGCATCGGCTGGCAGATTCGGATGAACTCCGGCGTCCCCGAAGTGAAAGCACCGCCGTGGCACGGTACGGATCACCGCTGGCGCGCCGTCACGACCTCGCCCGTCCGACTGAAGAAGCGAGTGCTCACGACGTGACGTGCCGTGCAATGGGTTCGAGCCCGCAACGCTCGAGCCGAGGCGGTTCCTCGTGGAAGTGCGCACCCATCGGGTTGCCGTGATCGCGTCTTCCGCGCGTCTCGCGCAAACGTGGAAGACGGGTCGCGGGGGGTGCGGTTGGTCAGCAGAACGCATACCGCCCGTTCATCGGGCATCACGCAGAGCCGCCTATACGCGCATCGAGAGCGCTCCTGCCCACTGGCGCGTGAACGACGGTGCGGCGCGGCCGTGCGGGGACCGGCATACGTGCGCTGAAGGGCGAGGAGTCCGTACCCGCGCCGTTCTCCGCCATAATGCGATATGCCGCATATTGCTATGGTCCAGAGTCACTGTTGGAAGCGAGCCGATCGAATCCGCCTTGAGGTACTCTGCGCATTTCCCCTGGCTTGGGAGGTCGGATGGATTTTCTCTTGGTAGCCCTCGGTGCGTTCCTTGGAGCGGCTGGGGCCTTTGTCTCGGACATGTTGCTTGACCGCGGCCGGGCGATTCGCGAGGAAGAGGCGGCGGTCAACGACCTGCTGGTCGATCTGAGCGTGAAGCGCGCGCTCATCATCGACCGCGACGCGGAATGGGCGCCGGGTGCTAGCGAGCGGGTCGTCGAGTCCGTGATGGATGCGCGGCGGCTCATCTCAGAGGCGCGCAGAAGGCTCAGGCCGGGATCAAACCTCCGCGAGCCTCTCAGGAAGATGTCTCTTGCGTGCGCAACCTTTCTCGAGCAGGTCGAGTATCAGCGCGACGGTGCGACGACGGCAGAAGTCGCGACCTTAACACAGGCACTGCGCGGTCAGGCAGCGACTATGCGACGACTACGCGGGAGCAAGATCGTTGAGGACTCCCCGGGGGACGTGCACTACACCCATACGATCAAGCGCAGATGACTGATCGGACTTCTTCAGATGTGCTGCGCGCCTATGGACTGGTCTACCACCGCCCCATCAGTAGAGTGCACCCAACCGACGTGGCACCTGGGTCGTTCGCTATGGGGTTCACCACCGGCCCGACAATATGTCCGAAGTGATTGACCGGAGGCCAACTTGGCGAGCGCGGCCGCTAACTTCGGCGTATCCACGGCCGTATACCGGATCGGTTCGTTCACGGAGCCGCGCGCGGAGTCTTCGAACTGCATATTGGTCGTCGCTCGTCGCGGCAAACATCTCACCGAGTACCTCACCGAAGCCCTCTTGCACCCTGAGAGGTAATGCGCGCGCTTCAGGGTACGGTGCGAGAAGTACGTGCCCGACCTCGTGAGCCAATGTCGACATGAACTCAATGCGCGGCATCCCGAGCGCGGCCTCGATTGTGGGTTGCCCCAGCGGCGAGTCCGGGTAGTGGGTAACTCCGAGCAGATGAGGTTCCTGATTCGCAGTGAATCGGCCTGACTTTCGTTCCGTTCTTCAAGCAAGGATGGAACTCGATGAACAGGAAGTATTCGCCGGAGATGCGTGAGCGGGCGTTGCGGATGCTCGCGGAGACGCGGCCGTCGCACCCGAACATGATGAGCGCGGTCCGTCACGTCGCTGGGCTGCTCGGGATGAGCCCGGAGACACTGCGTCTCTGGCAGCGACGGTACGAGGTCGACGCCGGCGCCAAGCCTGGTGTCACCACCGAGGCCGCGCAGCGGATCAAGCAGCTTGAGAAGGAGAACGCCGAGCTGCGCAAGGCGAATGAGATCCTCAAGGCTGCGAGCGTGTTTTTCGCGAAGGAGCTCGACCGCCCCTGACCGAGATGATCCGGTTTATCAACGAGTACCGGGATCGTTTCGGGGTCGAGCTCATCTGCCGGATGTTGCGCCCGGCAGTGCAGGGCTTTCTCACCTCACGCGGCTATCGCGCCGCGGTCGGCCGCGCGCCGTCGGCTCGGCAGTTGAAGGACGAACTCCTCGTCCCGGAGGTCGCCCGGTTACATGCGGAGAACTACGGTGTCTACGGGCGCCGGAAGATGCACGCCCTCCTGCGCCGTCAAGGATGGGAGATCGGCCGCGATCAGACCGAACGACTTATGCGCCTGGCCGGGGTCCGCGGCGTGAGGAAGTCGAACCGGGTGTTCACCACGCGCTCCGACAAGACCGCGACGCTGCCGGGCGACCTCGTCAACCGGCGGTTCACCGCGCCAGCGCCTCGTCGCCTCTGGGTCTGCGACGTGACCTACGTGGCCACGTGGTCCGGGTTTGCCTACGTCGCGTTCGTCACCGACGTCTACTCGCGACGCATCGTCGGATGGAACGTCGCGGCCACGCTGAAGGCGGAGATCTTGCCACTGCAGGCGCTCGACATGGCTGCCTGGGATGCCGGCGGTGACCTGACCGGGCTCACGCATCATTCGGATCACGGGTCGAACTACATGGCGATGGTCTACACCGACCGGATCGTCGAACTCGGCGCCATCCCATCCACCGGGACCGTCGGCGACAGCTACGACAATGCCCTCGCAGAGGCGATCAACAACCTCTACAAGACCGAACTGATTCGTCAGCGCGGGCCCTGGCGGACGGTTGAGCAGGTCGAGCTCGCGACCCTCGAATGGGTGTGGTGGTGGAACAACTCCCGCCTCCACGGCGAGCTCGACATGCGCACCCCCGCCGAGGTCGAACAGGCGTATTACGCTGACCAAGAATCAGCCAACCCGGCACCTGCCGGACAAAGCTCCCGATAGGAACGAAAGTCAGGCCGATTCATCCTACATTGAGTAGAGCATCGCTCAACCAAGCCAGTTCTTCTTGTTCCCCGACCAGCCACGACCCGACGAGCATGGAGCCCCCGACGAGCACGGAACCCGCGAAGCCGACCCACAGGCGAGCATTGAGAATGTGGAAACGCATTCGGTCGGAGGTCGTCAGCTCGCGGCCTCGGATGGCACCAGTGAGTGCCCGAGGTCTTGAACGCGTCCCAGGTTTGCGCCGTCCCGTCGACCCTCCGCCGTGACGACTGCCTGTTGGGAACCCGCATCGGCATCGGGCTTCAGAACGTCTGGCAGGTACTCCGCGTGCTTGACCTTTAGGTACTCGAGTCCGGCTTCTGTCGTGGGGTCATAGTCCATCGACTCTCGGACAAATTGGAGGCGATGCTTCGCGTCGCGAATCACCTGCGCCCAGGTGACAGCGCGGACCTTGATGCGTGGCGAGTCGCTCTCCAAAGTGACCCCGCGTTCGCGACCGCTCTGTCTGGTCCGGAGCCTTGCGTTGTCGGCGATCTTGTCACCGATGATCCAGAACTCCCACTTCGTATCTGTCTCAGCGAATCGGGTGTCCCCCGCAACGGTTTCGGCATAGTTCTCGATCTGACGGATCTCGTCTTGCCCGATGTGCTGGCTCGGGCGCTTCAGCTCGATGACGATGTGCTCGCGGTCGCTTTCGCGAGATTTGATTACCGCACTGAGCATCAGGTCGATTACTCGCACGTGACCATCGGGATCAGTCACTTCGGCAGCGTCTACGCTTTCGACAGTCGCGACTTCGTTGCCGAGAATCTCCAGGTTTTTGCGTAGCACAGTCCGAAGTGTTTGATCGTCACCGACAAGCGCATACTCCTCACGGAAGACCCACGTCTCCTTCGCCAGGATGCGGTGGAGCTGTGACCGTTCCTTCACGACCTTCTTCAGATCTGGCTCGTTGATGATCGCTTCCAATGAAGCAAGAAACTCCAATCGGTCGGAGATCGTTTTCGCCGATGAGATCACTCCAGCGAGCGAAGTCTTGTCGACCAGGCTTTTCAGGTCTTCCGCGTCCTGCTCCGAGAGGTTGACAACCTCTTGGAGCAGAGTGTGCACTGTCTCCGGGCTGTTCTCGATAGCTTCCTTCAGCAGCCGGAGGGAGAGCTTCCGAGACGCGACGTCCGTCTTCTCTACGGCGGGTGCGGCTGCAATGGCGACGATGTCGAACAGCTCACGAGTAGCCGTGCTAACTGAACCGTCTTCCTCTTCGGGGCTGAAGGGGTACGACTTCTCGGTCTTCCAAGACTCAATCATGCGGGTATACCGCTCATCGCGACGCCTCTTGAAGTGCTTCCGCAATGCGTCCTGCGCGGCATCGATGACCGAGCTGATCGGCTCGCCCATCGCCCCCTCCATCATGAGGTCATGAACTCTCTCAGCAAATCCGCTCCACTTGACGTAAGCGGTGAAGTGCTGGCCGGGAGCCTGAATTCCGGGCTTCATCTCGTGTAGCGCCACGCCACGCTCGTCGCAGAGGTAGAGCCCTCGGTCGAAGCTCTGCTTCCACTCGATGATCGACATTGGAATGGTCAGCTGTTGGCCGCCAATGGACACTTCGATGTCGAGCGGTGTGGTCGCTTCTATCAGGTCTTCTGGTCGAATCTCGCGGTCCGCCAGGAAGACCTTCGGCTGATACTGAGTGATGTAGACAGCGAGGGCCTTGGTTAAGTCCTCAAGCGGACGCGCGGAGTCCAAGTAGCGCACGGTTGCATCCGTCAACGACGCGATGGTGACGGTCGTACCAGTCTTCGCGGCGTCGGAGTCACTGACTTCCACGTCGAACTCGTGGGCGCTGCTGCGCGCCCCCTTGACGACTACCTGTTTCCTGCCCGTCGTTGCATCGTTGATGGATTCCCAACGCACGTCATGTCCAAGACCGTACGCGGCGAACCGACCGCCACCCAGCCGACCATGCAACGACCTGCCTTTCTCGGTCGACTGCGCGAGCCGCTTCCAGGAACCGCCGAGAGCACCGAATTCACTCTCTGCGCGATCCGCTGACAGTCCGGTGCCATCGTCAGTGACAGTTAGCGACTCCACTCCGCCCACTCCGCCCAACTGCGGCTGAATGCGGACCTCATCCGCATCGGCATCGAGTGCGTTCCAGACCAGTTCGAGCAAGCCTGACCGAGGGCTTGTGATGAACCGATCCAGATGATCCGCCGCAGCTTTGACCGTCACTCGCCCCATGCGCGCATTCTGTCACACGCCATCGACGCTCCGCCTCGCCGGCGTGCCAGCGCGGTCAGTCAAGCGCGAGCCATGCACGCGGCGGCCCCGCCTCCGGGGAGTGTCCGTTTGGGGATTGCCAACCTATGCGACCGACGCAGGAACGGCAGTCTCGCGGATCTGCCGAAGGGTGCCGACGATGACGTCCACGTCAGAGTCCGCGAAAAAGTAGTCCGGACCTGTCGGGGCATGATCGGTGTACGGCGACTCGAAGAGGCGAGCTGGCTCCATGATCCCGTTCTTGGTGAGCTCGTCGACGATCAGGCTCACGAACCGGATCTGATCCGAAGAGAACCGGGTGCTGTCGAGGTACGACTCGAATGCCTCCGTCGCCGCGGAGCGGTCGAGCCCGACGAGGCGGCGAATGAAGATACCTAGCCCGCCGACCTGATCGGTCGCCCAGATGATGTCGATCGGCTGTCCTCCGGATGCGACGAGCATCCCTTCGAGTTCGGTGAGGTCGCTGGGAGTGAGTTGCTTGTTGCGGCGGAGCCGCTGTAGCGCGAGATTGTCGAGGTGTTCCCGGAGGTATGCCTCCGCTTTGGAGCGGAAGCGTTCGAAGTTCGTGCCCGGTGTTACCCCGGCCAGGACGACCTCGACACCCTCGCCGAGGGTGTCCTCGAAGTCCGTGTAGACCGGGTTGCGAGTTGTCTTCTCGACGAAGCGGACGAGACCTCGGATGCGGAGCCGGGCGAGCTCGAGCATCGGGAGGGTGACATCCACCCACCACTCGTCGCCCGCTACCGATTCCAGCAGCACGGCCTGCTCGGCAACGGACGGAATCGTCGTCTTCCCTAGCAGTGCCGTGGCGATCAGCTGAATCGTCTCGCGCAGCCGCTCCGCGAGCACGGCGTCACCGTCAAGCTGCGCGAGCTGTCGTCGCAGCACCAGCAGGTCGAACCGCTTGGCGTCCTCGTCGTCATCGCGCACCGCGGAGGGCAGGCCAGCAAGCCGGAGAAGTGCATCGGTCGTGTCTGATGTGAGGGAGGCCCAGGCGTTCGCGTCGGAGAATTCCTCCACGGCCTTCCGGTGAGGGCGGACAACAAAGTTGTCGAGGTTCATGCCGGCGACGAACTCGTACAGAGTCTCGATCGTCGATGAGCGGAGTTCCGGTTCCATGTCCTTCAGAGCCGTCACGAGCCCGAGGCGTGACTCGAAGAGTCGCTGCGACAGCGACTTCTGCACCTGCCCCTGCGAACCGGGCAGGTCCTGGCCGAAGAATTCGAGGTTGCCGCAGAAGTCGAAGACCAAGAAGTCCTTCTTGTCCTCTCCGGGCCCGAACAGGTCAGGGGACAGGCGGGTGCCGCGTCCGATCATCTGCCAGAACTTCGACTTCGAACGCACCATCTTGAAGAAGACGAGGTTCACGACCTCGGGAACGTCGATGCCGGTGTCGAGCATGTCGACGCTGATCGCGATGTGCGGCGCCTTGTCCTTGATTGAGAAGTCATCGATGAGGGACTGCGCGTAGGGCGTGCCATGGGTAATGACGCGGGCGAAGTGGCCAGCGTGTTCGGGGTAGGCGAGGTTGAACCGCTTCTCGATGAACTCCGCGTGATTCTGGCTCTTGGCGAAGATGATCGTCTTGCCCAGTCGGTCACCACCGGCGACCTTGTAACCCCGCACCATGAGGGTCTCGAGAACCTTGTCGACAGTGTCCTCGTTGAACAGGAACCGATTCAGCTCCTCAGCGCCGACTTCGTCGGGTGGACCGTCGTCGCCCCAGTCGAGGGCATCCCATTGGTCCTTCTCTTCCTCGCTGAGGTCGTCATAGCGGATGCCGGACCGCAGGAACTGCGTGCCGACGCTGATGCCCTTCGGTGGCACGAGGTAGCCGGCGTCGACGGCCTCGTCGAGGGAGTAGTTGTCGGTCGGCACACCGTCTTCGAGATGGAACAGCCGGTAGGTGTTGTGATCGACCTCGTCTTTCGGCGTCGCCGTCAGGCCGACCAGCATCGCGTCGAAGTAGTCGAAGATCGCACCGTACTTCGCGTACACGGAGCGGTGGGCTTCGTCGATCACGATGAGGTCGAAGTAGCCGGGCCCGAACCGTCGGGTGCCGCCCTCGACGTCGTTGATGAGGTTCATCATCGTCGGGTAGGTCGAGACATAGACACGGCCATCAACGACCTTCTCGGTCACGAGGTTCACTGTGGTCGAGCCGGGCAGGTGTGCCTTGAATGCGTTCGCGGCCTGCCGTACCAGAGCCGTCCGGTCCGCAAGGAACAGCACACGCTTAACCCAGTTCGCCTTCTGCAGCAGGTCGACAAGCGCGATGGTGGTGCGGGTCTTTCCCGACCCAGTCGCCATGACAAGCAGCGCCTCGCGCTGCTTCCGGTCGAACGTGTCGCCTGCGGCCTTGATCGCGCGCGCCTGGTACGGCCTTCCCGCGATGTCGGTGTTCACTGTTGCGGATGACAGAGGCATCTTGGTCGTGCGCCGCTGGATGAACAGTTCGAGCTCGTCCCGCGTATAGAAGCCCTGGGTCTCGCGGGGCGGATAGCCGCCGGCGTCATCCCAGATCCGGTGCTCGTACCCGTTGGTGTAGAAGATCACCGGGCGTCGCCCGAACTGCTTCTCGAGACAGTCGGCGTACAGCTTCGCCTGCTGCTGCCCGACCTCCGGCGACTTCGATGTGCGCTTCGCTTCGACGACCGCGAGGGGCAGCCCGTCAGCGCCCCAGAGGACGTAGTCGACGAAACCCTTGCCGTCCGCGTTCGGCATACCGGTGACCTCGTACTCTCGGTCCCGCGCGTCGCTCAACTCCCAGCCTGCTTCGTGAAGCAGGACGTCGATGAACAGGTCGCGGGCGCCGGCTTCGTCGTAATCGCGAGTATCCGGCGCGGCCGCTGCCTGAGCCGCTGCGATTTGCTGCTTGAGTTGCGCGATCTCCGCGTCGCGCGCAGCGAGGTTCTCGTCCTTCGCCGCGAGTGCGCGTGCGTGCGCCTCGTCTTGCTCGTTGAACTTCGCGGCGAGGCGTGCGATGTCCTCCCGGGAGAGAGGCGCAGCCTTCGCGGCGAGCGACGGATCGAACTGTGCCTGAAGCGGGACGACCCCGGGCTGAGGGGAGTGGTGGTATGACGCCCAGACAACGACGTGGAACAGCTCCCGCAGCACCATCAGCGACACATCCGGGCCAACCTGCCGGTTGTCGTGCACGGCGGTGTTCGCGATCCGGCGGATCGCGGTCAGCTTCTGGGTGATGCCGGCGGGTACCTTAGTCTTGAACGCGGCATCGCTGATGCGTGCGGCAAGGTCATCGCGATACGGAGTGGCCAGCGAGAGCACCCCGTAGAGGTAGCCCACCAGTTCCTCGACGACGCGGCGGCTGTAGAAACACGCCGACCTCGGGTCGGAAGACAGGTACGACTCTGCACGCGCACAATCGTCATGCATGGACGGCAGCGTCTGCCGAACGAAGTCGAAATTCCCCATGGCCCCAGCTACTCGTCGTCGTGGATGCCGAAGTGCTCGGCGAGGCGATCCAGCGTGAATTCTTGCCGAAGCTTGCACGCGCTGTGCTGGCTCGCGAACATGCCCTTCACCCAGTAGGCATCCTTCTCCGGAACCGTGGCGAGCCACGTCACCGGCACGACCCACTCGGCATCCTCGTCGATCTCGTTGCCCTGGTACGCGTACGCCCCAACGAGTCGCTGCGAGGCGAGCGCCACCTGCTCGCCGTCGACGGTGACCGTTGCGTCCTCGAATCGGGCCGCGGGGCCGGCAACCGTGCCGACTCCGACGAAGCCTGTCCCTGGCACGTTGACCCATACTCGTGCACCCACCGGCAGCGACCGGATCGTCTGTGAGTAGAACTTGCCCCCGCCGGCGGAGATGAACCCGAACCGACGAGCGTCTTCCCACGGCCGGTCACCACCGAACGACACGTACCAGTCGACGCCGTTCCAGGGCGCCTTCTTCGAGGTCGACTTCGCGGATTTCGACGCGGCGGGAGTATCAACCGATGCCGCGAGCCACGACCGCGCCAGGTATCGCCGGTCGTCATCCTCGATGTATGTGAAGAACACGGCATTGATTGGCACGCCGAAGGTGCGGAGGTACGTGACGATGCGTTCGGAACTTGAGTCGAGCGCCGAGGCCACGATAGTGAGCTGCAGTTCGGCGTTCAGCTCATCGGGCGGGGCCGACCCGAAGACCTCCTCGAACGCAGTCTCAAACGGCTGGGGGAGGTACTTGTCGGCAATGTCGATGACGTCGTCGCGCGAGAGCGTCGTAACCCACGAGCCGTAATCGAGCACCTGCGCCACGACTTCGCGGGGCGTCCTGTCGCGCTTGAGTTCCAGCACGTGCAGGTTGCCGTCGCCGTCGACTGCGAGCAGATCGAGACGCTTACCGTAGGGCGTCGGCACCTCGCTGCCAATCACCAGAAGCGGAATGCCGAGCAGCGACGGATCCTTCGTCAAGAACTGGTGCAGCTCGTTCTCGGCCGGCAGCGCCGCAGGCGACAGGGGCTTCGGTGTCTGGCCGTCGATCCGCCACATCCTCATCTCAACCGGCATCGGTCACAGCTCCCCTCGGAACGCGCGGGCCTGGAGCGAGGTGAAGAGTTCGTCGTCGTGGTTGAGTGCGCGCGTTACCGTCTGCCGACGAACGAGGACGCTAGCGGCACGCTCGGCGAACACGAGTTGCAGGTCCATCGGCGGCACAGACACCACAACGGCCGAGAGGGTCTGTTGATTCACCTTGAAGGTGCCGTTGGTGGTACGAGCGATTGCTTCGATCTGAGATCGCACATCTTGCTGACGCCACGCCACCTCGAGATAGTCCATGTTGACGAGCGAGGTGTCAACGCGCCCCGCGATCACGGTGTCGGGGAAGACGAGATCGGGGCGGTCTTCGCGTGAGTATGTCCCGACTCCGACGAGAGAACGGTTGCCGTTGCCGCGGCACATCATGAAGTCGCGACGGCTCACCCGCTTATCCGCTGGCGGCTCAGCGGCGAACTGCCCGACCTTCTTGGCCTCTGGGTCAAAGCCGCCCTGAGTTACGGAGGATAGCGTCAGCACGGTTGCGGAGTGTCCGCCTGCGGTCGCGGGAGAGAGGCCGTTTCGCATAGATGGCATCAGCGTCCCGCCATTGATCGCGTCGAAATCCTTCGCGGCGAACATGTCCATGAAGACCGAGTCAACGAGCGCGTCGAGGTGACCAACAATCCTGCGACGTTTCGTGCGGATCTTGTCGGCCCAGTCGAGGATCGCGGCAATTCGCCGCTGCTCTGCAAGCGGCGGGAGCGGTATCGGAAGGCTCCCAAGCGCCGCGAGCGATATAGCTTTGCGGCGGTGAACTGCCCCCTTCCCCAACTGTGGGTAGTGAGCGAGCGCTCGAGGACTCTTGAGAAAACGAATCAGGTAGTCGGCATCCACGAGGGACTCGTTCGCGCGGAACACCGTGTACATGGGGCTGATTAGCCCTCGCTCCGGAGCGATACCAATGGATCCCTCATCGAGATGGATCGTGGCGTACGCAAAGTCGCCTGGTTCCACTAGCTTGTAGCCTTCAACGTCGCGGCTGAATACCTGCTTCCTGAAGTACTCAAGGCTCGGAACGAACCCCGAGTGCTTGGTCACCGAGTAGACGGGGAAGTTACTCTGCTCACCTGCGCGTCTGCCGGCTGGACGAATGAGGTCCGCAAGCATCGCAGTCGTCATGCGAGCATCGCCTTTAGCTCGGCGAGGTCGGCCGAGATTTCGGCATCGAGCTTCTCGATGTCGGCGATAATGTCGAGCGGTGCACGGTGCTGGACATCGTCGTGTACGAGCTCCTTGTAGCGGTTGAGGGACAGGTCATAGCCCTGCGCAACAATGTCAGCTCTTGGCACCAAGAACGACTGCTCTGTGCGAGCGCGGGTCTTCTCGGCATCTCTTGACCTCCATCGTGCGAGCACGTCTGGCAGGTCGTTCGCCTCCACGGGATTGCGCTTGTCGTCGAGCGAGAGCCCATCGGCGCGCACGTCGTAGAACCACACGTCTTCCGTGCCGCCGGAGTTGGTCTTTGTGAAGAAGAGGATTGCCGTCGACACTCCCGCGTAGGGGCGGAAGACTCCCGAGGGGAGTTTGATGACGGCATCCAGTTTCTGGTCCTCGACGAGCATCTTGCGCAGTGCCTTGTGCGCGGTGCTTGACCCGAAGAGCACGCCGTCGGGCACGATGACCGCCGCGCGTCCGCCGGGCTTGAGGAGCTTCAGGAAGAGCGCGAGGAAGAGCAGTTCGGTCTTCTTCGTCTTGACCGTGCGCTGTAGGTCTTTCGCGGTCGATTCGTAATCGAGTGACCCGGCGAAGGGAGGGTTGGCGAGGATGAGCGTGTACTTCTCGGCATCCGCGGCTGCACCCTCGGAGAGTGAGTCGCGGTAGCGGATGTCGGGCGACTCGATGCCGTGCATCAGCATGTTCATGCTGCCGATGCGGAGCATCACATTGTCGAAGTCGTAGCCGTGGAACATCGAACGGTGGAAATGACTGCGCTGCGCGGCATCCAGAAGAGCGTCTGAGTGTGTCTCACGGACGTACTCGGATGCTGCGACGAGGAAGCCGGCGGTGCCGCACGCCGGGTCACAGATCTCGTCAGAAGGCTGAGGCGCTGTGATCTTGACCATGAGGTCGATGATGTGCCGTGGGGTGCGGAACTGCCCGTTGACGCCGGCAGACGCGAGCTTGGAGAGCAGGTACTCGTACAGGTCGCCGTTGGTATCACGGTCGGCCATCGGGATGTCATCGAGCATGTCGACGACCTTCGACAGCAGCGCGGGCTTCTGGATGGTGAAGCGAGCATCCTTCATGTGCTCGCTATAGGTGGTGCCGTCGCCCATACCGCGAAGGAACGGAAACACGTCTTCGGCGATGGTCTTGTGCATGACCTCGGGAGACGCGTTCTTGAATTGACTCCAGCGCATGTGCGTCTGCCCGGGAAGGAACACCGGGTGTCCGACGTCGGAGCCGGTGATGCGCGCCTTCTTCTCGGCGAGGGTCTGGATGTCGTCGAGGCGGCGGATGAAGAGCAGATACGTGATCTGCTCGATGATCTCGAGCGGGTTGCTGATGCCTCCCGACCAGAAGGCCTCCCAGACGTTATTGATCTTGCTCTTCAGTTCCCCGTTGATCACAGGAGCCACTCTAGTTAGGGCGGCAGTGTTCGATGCGGACATGGCGGACCTCCTGCCGCGCGGACCGTCCGTACAGCCGACCAGCATCTCGGAGAGTTCCGACATTTCGGTTCGCTGGTTCCTAGGCGATCGCACGCCAGGCACCTCATTTCCGCAAGAATGCGGGATGCCTTCCGCGAGGTCTGGGATCAGTACGATGTGCGCATGCCATACGAGCCGATCGTCCCGGAGGGGCAACACCTCGGCACCTCGCGCGAGCACGATGGTGCGGTAACCGGGCACCTGTTCGACGAGGACAATAACCTCAAGGGACACGCGGCGTGGCAATGGGTCGACGAGCCCGAGGAGTCCTACTCGCCCGTCTACGTGGAGTCACCGACTCGGGAGCTGACGCCGGAAGAACGCGAACTAATTGAGCAGGCCACCGCGCTCCTGCTCGCGCTGATCATCATTGGAGTTCAGGCGGCAGCGCCGCGCGTACGTCGTTGGTGGAACCAAACGGCGTTGCCCGTGATCAGGCGGGCGTGGCAGCGCGCCACGCGCCGGAATGCTCAGCCCGACGTCGTGGTCGAGGCCGAAATGGTTGAGCTTCTTGAGGTCATCGAGGCTGAAATCACACCCACTCCCGAGCCGGGGTCCGAGCTCGTGGCAGACCCGCAGTTCACCATGAGCAGCGCGGAGTGGGCCACGAGGTATCGGGCAATGGTCGCTGCGGCCGCATTCCAAGATGAGCAAGCGCGCATCCTCAAGAGCGCACATGTCGTCGATGAGTTCAATGAACTCGGCGCCGAAGGCGATGCTGAGCTCACTCCCCGAGCGTTCGCTGAACACGTGCGCTCGATGCTCGCTGCGAACCCCGATCTGCTGACAGATGAGTCCGTCGCTGAACTACAGCACATTCTCGAGAAGCGCGTGCAGAAGCTTGGACGGTCCACTCAGTAGTCCTCAGGTCAAGCATCGCCGCGCGGAGAGCGCCACTTGGCCATATACCTGGCAGGAGCTTCATGCTCAACCCGCCCGCGTAGGTACCTTCTTGGCGTTGCGCCCGTTCACGGGTTAACTTCCCGAAACGGACGAAGCCCGCGCAGGTGAATAGCCTGGACCGATCGGGCCGATGTACGCACCTTCGGCGGCTGAAGGGGAACGAATGATCCGGGATGAGACCCGCGTCGCTGACGACGTACGACCCGATGGTCGAGACGCTCCCGACGATGTGATCCGGCTTCGGCGTGCGACTCGCGCGCTGCGCTTGCACCTCGACACTCTTCCAGTCGACTTCAATCTTGGTGCGATCCCGGACCGGTTCCTCAACGGCCTCGCGTTCGTCTCAGCTAGAAACCGCTACGGCTACGTTGAATCGCTAATCGGGGCGGGGTTCGGCGGCACCGCGATGGGGGCAATCAGTCGCGGTCTGCTCGTCGACGCGTTGAAGTGGGACTGGATCTCTTCGCGTCCGCAACGCCTCAAGTCGCTACCTGCCGAACTCCTACGCGAACGTGACGGCATCTGTTCCCTACTCGATCAAACCCAGACGACGTGTCCGATACTGACGCGTTGGCTCCAACCGTTGCCCGCCGTCGCTGGCCTAACCGGACAGGCACAAGGTTGGGCGTTGCTCGACACGCTACCGAGCGACGCACGACTGCTCGCAGACTTCCTCGCAGCTCGCGAAGACTCGATCAGCCCGCTTACTTCGCGGTGGACGCCCCTGCTTATTCGTTCGCGGAATCTGCTGGCTAGTGCAGAACTCCACGGCTCAAGCATGGTTCTGGCACACAGCGGACATGGCAACTACCTCGGGTTGCTCAGTAGCGTCGCCGAAGGAGGCGGCATCGGGTTCGACCTGCGATTCGATCATGAGGCGCTGTTCATGCAAGTCGCGGCGATCGGAGTCGTGGGAACACTCGTCGGTTCGTTGGCGGCGGACAGCAACTGGTGGCCGAAAGAGGTGCCGGCGCACGACTTTGCAGACAAAGCGCTCGACCTCGCCTCGGAGGTTTCCGCGCGGGCGGTTGTCGTCCACAAGTTAGTGGGCCGTCCCGGAACTCGCACTCCCAAGTCCCGCACGGGTGCGAGCGGCTCGGGTTCAGCGGAGTTATACGTGCCCCATGCTGCCGCGACGCTAACAACCGGCTCACTGCTGCCGGATGTCGCTACGACCGAAGCGGTGTGGCGTACGGCAGAGCAGTTCTTCGCACTCCTCGAGAACCTCACAGTTGACCCGTGGGCAGAGGGGCAGCCGTTCCACGCCGTACTGAGCTACGGTGCAGCCATCTCAAACCTTCAGACGATCTTTGCGACGTCTGGGCAGCCGGGTGCCCAGGTCGTGCTCCCGTTTGTAGCCCGAATGATGCTCGAGGAGGCCGGCCGCACGGCATGGCGATACTCCGTCCCCGACGCATCAACCTTTGAAGCTCAGGCAACTCAGTACTTCGATGAATATCGCGCTCGCCGCAAGAGGACGATCGACCAACTGACGACGAGTGGGGTGCCACGGGCGGCGGCCGAACAGTTCTTCGACTTGCCCTCATTCGTCAACACTTCTCGGGTCCCCAAGTTTGCCTCCCCGGGCCGAGTGCCCTTGCCACCCGTGTCCGACATGCTCGACAAGCTGGGCGACATGTTCGACGAACCGGGGTGGCTGAGGGTCGCATACTCACTCCTGAGCCAGATAACTCACACCACCGCACTCGGGCTTCTCCACTCCGTGCGATTCGAGCGAGGTGGATTGCGAGGAGGCGAGCTCAGCCCCGAGATGACAGCGCTCAGTTTGGACATAGCCTGCATCGCAGGTGCGCGCATTCTGGGCACCGCCGGACTGATTCTTCGAGACCTAGACGACGGCGCAAGGCAGTGGCGGGACGACCTGCTCCACCGAGCGGCCGTTGTTCACGGCGCGGCTCGGTTGGTGCATGGACTTGACTAACGCCCTGGGCGGGCCGGATCGCGCGGCCGAGCAGTCGGCGGTAATCACCGGACTTGATTGCACGCAGCCGTCCCGCAACCGCGCACTGCCCGTAAAGGGATGGGTCGTGACGCCGGCCCTGCGGCCTCACACGGCGGTCGCCCGAATGATGACGAGACGGTCGACGAGCGTGAGGGGAGCGGCGAGCCCGACGCTCGCGAGGGCGTCGCCACGAAGCTCCACACCATCACTGACCCATTGCGGGACGGCGTGGGTCTGGATGGCGCTGCGGGTGAGGTCTTCGACCTCGACGCGGTACCGGACGGTGGGGTCGAGGCCGGGCAGTGTGATGCGGCCGTGCGGCCAGTCGACGGAGTGATCGACGGTGCTCATCCGGTAGACGGCGTGCGATGTGTCCCGTGCGACGACGCCCTCGAGCTCCACGGCGGCGTTGGTGGGGTCGGCATGGACCACGGTCCCGGTGCGCAGCAGAGGCCGCAGACGCTTGTGCAGCGCCACCCACGCGGCCAGCCTCTCCAGTTCCTCGGCGGATGCCTCGGCCAGATCCCATTCGATGCCGAAGTGCCCGAAGATCGCGGTGCCCGCGCGGAAATCAAGGTCGAGCATCCGGCCGGTGGTGTGGTCGGCGCCGGACCCGATGTGGGTGCCGAGGAGTTCAGGCGGGAGGATGAGAGATGTCCAGCGCTGCAGGCGCTGGCGTTCGTGCGCGTCGATGCAGTCGGATACCCAGACGCGGTCGGTGTGGTCGATGATGCCGAGGTCGATGCGCCCGCCTCCGCCACAGCACGACTCGATCTCGAGTCCGGGATGCCGCTTCTTGAGGGCGTCCATCAGGCGGTACGTCGCCAGCGTCTGCTCGTGGATGCCCGGTGCGTAGGTGGGGCTGTGCCCCGCATCGACAAGAGGACGGTTGTGGTCCCACTTGACGTAGTCGATGCCGTAGCGGCCGATGAGGGTGGACATCTCGCCGAGGACGTAAGCGAACGCGTCGGGGTGTCCGAGGTCGAGGACGTGTTGCTGCCGGGAGGGCACGCCCGGGCCGTGGGCCGTGCCGAACAGCCATTCCGGGTGCCGGCGGGCGAGTTGGGAGTCGAGGCTGACCATCTCGGGCTCGAACCACAGCCCGAACTGCATTCCGAGGCTGTGGACGTGGTCGGCGAGGGGGGCGAGCCCGTCCGGCCACACGTCCGTGTCGACCTGCCAGTCACCGAGGCCCGCGTTGTCGCTGCGGCGCCCCGCGAACCATCCGTCGTCGAGGACGAACCGTTCGACGCCGAGGTCGGCGGCGCGGTCGGCGAGGTCGATGAGTCGCGGAAGATCGTGATCGAAGTAGACGGCCTCCCACGTGTTGAGGATGACGGGGCGCGGACTCGTCGGGTGCGACGGACGCGCGCGCAGGTGCTCGTGGAACCGGTTCTGGAACGCATCGAGCCCATCGCCATGGGATGCGACGAGCCATGGGGAGCTGTAGGACTGGCCGTGGTCGAGGACGACCTCGCCGGGCAGCAGCTTCTCGCCGCCGCTGAGCAGACGCCACCCGGTGGGCGTGCGTTCCGCGGAGACGACGCCGTTGCCCGACCACGCGAGGTGCACTCCCCACACATCGCCACGGCGGAAGCCGAATCCCGTCTCCCCTGCGCACAGGACGGTGGCGGAGTCGTGACCGGGGCGTCCGCCCCATGCTTCACGGGTCCACCGCCCGTGACGGAAAGGGTGCCGCTGCGGTTCGCGTTCGTGCGCGTGGCGCCCGGTCATGTCGAGGAGTTCATCGGCCACCGCGGGGACCGGCAGTGCGGGCTCGAGAACCATGACTTCGTAGCCGCCTTCTCCGGTATTGGTGATCGTGGCCCGCAGTCGGAGAAGTCCGGAAGACTCGAGTCGCAGTTCCGTGGTGAGGACGAGTCCCTCGGCAGCATCCTCTGCGGTGCTGACCAGGCGCGCTGCGCCGTCACCGTCGGTGAGCTCGTGTGTGACAGTCTCCGGGGCGAAGGACCAGGAGCGCCCGGCTCGCCTGCCGAGGATGCCGGGGTGGCCGAGCCAGCCGGCACTGTGCAACGGCACGAGCGCGACGTTCGGCTGCGCGTAAACGATCGAATCCCCGACGGGCCCCGCGACTGCGACGGCCAGGTCGCCCAGGTCGCCGGTGAAGGGCCGCCCCCAATGCAGCACGGTGGGCAACTCTGTGTCGGTGATGCGGAGGATCACGCTGGTGTCGCCCCGCGTGATGTGGACGAGATCGGCGGTGGTGCGGGCGGTGGTGGTCGTGGTCATGACGTCGGCACGGCTTTCGGTGTCGGGAGTGGACTCGTGGCCGTCCCAACGAGGAGGGCCGGCCACGAGCGGTCGTGTGATCGAGTGATCAGTTGTTGTCGGCGAAAATCTGCGCGCTCGCGGTGTCCATCTCCTTGAACACGTCGTCGTCGCGCTCACCCGTCCAGAAGGCCTCCGACATCGGGTTCACGGTGCTCTCGATCTCGGTGCCGCCGCTGAACAGCGGCGCCTCGTAAAGCGTGCCGTCGTCGAGCTGCACGGTGAATGCCGACAGGTCGACGCCCTTCTCCTTCAGCGCCGCGACGGACGCGTCCATGGATGCCTTGATCGAGGGGAAGAACGTGCCGTCGGCGCCGGCGAGGGACTGGCAGTCTTCGGTGCCCATGTAGGAGATCCACTTCCACGCGGCATCCTTGACCTTCGATCCGACCCAGATCGAGTCTGCGTTCGAGCCGGACAGGGCGGCGCGCTTGCCCGCGGGTCCCACGACCGATGGCGCGGTCTTCACGGTGACGCCCTGCAGCTGCTGGAACGTGGTGAGGTACCACGAGCCGCCCTGGACCATGGCGACCGATCCCGAGCCGAGCTGCTCGGCGATGCCGGTCGTGAACTGCTCGTAGCCGGGCGTGTAGCCCTTGTCGACGAGGCTCTTGATCCAGTTCGCGGTGTCCACGTATCGCTGGTCGGAGTACTGGAACGTGGTGGGCCAGTTGGCCTTGTCGCCGAGCGTCCAGCCGGTCGTGGGGGCGAACTGCGCCCAGGTGTCCTGGCCGTTGATGCCGCCGCCGGTGAGCGTGCCCATGCCGTAGACCTTGACCTTGGTCTTGTCGAACCCGGCTTCGTCGCCACGCACGCCGTTCTCGTCGACGGTGAGGTGGGCGATGACCTCCTCGAAGCTGCCGCCGTCGTCGGAGTTCCACGTCATGCCGGCAAGGTCGGCGTCGGTGAGACCGGCCGCGGTGATGAGGTCCTCGTTGTACCAGAACGCGAGGGTCGACCAGTCCTTGGGCAGGCCGTAGGTGTGGCCGTCCTTGTACTCGCCCCAGGTCGAGGTGCCGACGGAGTACTTGCTCATGTCGAAGTCGTCGGCCTTGATGTAGTCATCCAGGGGCTCGAGCTGGCCCTGGTCGGCGTACTCGGGGTAGTACGCCGGGTGGTTCTGGAACGAGTCGGGCGCGTTGCCGCCGACGAACCCGGCGGTGATCTTGGCCCAGTAGTCGTCCCACGCGTACTGGCTGATCTTGATCTTGATGTTGGGGTTGGCCTTCTCGAACGCGTCCGCGCACTTCTGGTACGAGACGGCCTGCTTGTCGTCCCATCTCCACCAGTTGACGGTCTGGGTGCCGTTCGCGTCGGTGGACGATCCGCCGCTGCAGGCGGACAGGGGCAGGGCTGCGGCGACGGCGAGCGTCGCCAGTGCGGCCAGTTTCTTGCGGTTCATTGTGGTGCTCCTTGATACGAGGGTGGTGCGAGGTGGGGTGTTACTTGAGTCCGGAGAAGCCGAGCGAGTTCACGATCCGGCGTCCGAAGATGAAGAAGACGATGAGCATCGGCAGCGCTGCGAGAAGGGCTGCGGCCATCAGGCCCGCCCAGTCGGGCTGAGCCTGCGGGGACGATTGCTTGAACACCGCGAGCGCGAGGGTGAGGGGCTGCACGGACTCGTCGTTCGCGACCAGCAAGGGCCAGAAGTAGTCGTTCCAGTAGTTGATGAATCCGAGGATCGACAGGGTCGTGATGGGCCCGGATGCCAGCGGGATGGTGATCTGGAACAGCACCCGCATCCGTCCGGCCCCGTCCAACAGCGCGGCTTCCTCGATCTCGGAGGACATTCCGAGGAAGAACTGCCGGAGGAAGAAGATGTTGAACGCCGAGAACAGGGCGCCGGGGAGGATCAGGCCCGCGAACGAGTTCATCAGGCCGAGGTCCTTGATGGTCACGAAGTTCGGGAGCAGGGTGAGGATGCCGGGGATCATCAGTGCGGTGAACATGATGCCGAACACGAGGTCGCGGCCCTTCCACTGCAGGCGGGAGAACGCGTAGGCGGCGAGGGTGGCGAAGAACACCTGGCAGAAGGTCGCGATGCCGGCGTAGACGACCGAGTTGCGGACGAAGACCCAGATGTCGACCGATGCGCCCGATCCGCCTTCGGCGCGGGCCTCTTCGACGCTCTGCAGGCCGAGGACGCGCAGGAACGGCCCCCAGGTGAAGTCGACGGGGAATGGGGAGGCCGGGTTGGTCAGCAGTGCGAAGTTGTTCGACAGTGCCGTGCGCAGCATCCAGTAGAACGGGAATACCGTGACCAGGACAACGAGCGCGAGGTAGACCCAGGCGAGTGCGCGGCCGGGGCGGAAGCGGCGCGTGCGGGCGCCCGTGGGGACGCGGTGCGTGGTCGCGCCGGTGAGGGTCGCGGTGGCGGGAGCGGTGGTGGTGGACATGGCGGTGACCTTTCAGCCCTGGTCCGACTCGGACGCGCGCAGCAGTCGCATCTGCGCGAACGAGATGATGATGAGCATCAGGAACAGCACGAGCGACATCGCCGACGCGTACCCGAAGTCGAACTGCCCGAAGGCCTTGTCG
This sequence comes from Microbacterium sp. SCN 70-27, assembly GCA_001724425.1. Classification (GTDB taxonomy): domain Bacteria; phylum Actinomycetota; class Actinomycetes; order Actinomycetales; family Microbacteriaceae; genus Microbacterium. The sequence continues at coordinate 5,086 of MEEK01000028.1, read as the reverse complement.
TAGATGTACATCTGCAGCACCATGGACGCGTTCGCGGGGCCGCCCTTGGTGGTGACGGCGACGATGTCGAACACCTGGAACGCTCCGATGACGGTGAGCACGAGCACCATCGCGAGGATCGGGCGCAGCAGCGGCAGCGTGAGCCGGCGGAACATCTGCACCTCGGAGGCGCCGTCGAGCTTGCCGGCCTCGTAGATCTGCGGGGGGATCGTCTGCAGGCCCGCGAACACGAGGATCGTCGTGTATCCGGCGGTCTTCCACACCGTGATCAGCGCGAGCGTCGGCACCACCCACGCCCGCTGGCTCAGGAAGCCGATCGCGTCGCCGCCGAGAGCCTTGATGATGATGTTGACGATGCCGAGCTGCTGATCGAGCATCCAGGAGAACACGACGGCCGCGACGACGTTCGAGATAAGGAACGGGAGGATGACGATGCTGCGCAGCGTCGTCGATGAGGTCACCCGGTGCAGGATCACTGCGGTCGACACCGATACGACCATCGTGATGATGACGGTCAGGACCACGAAGTAGACCGTCACACCCAGCGACGTCCAGAACTTCTGGTCACCCGCGAGCTTCACGAAGTTGTCGAACCCGATCCAGGTGGGAGGCGTGAACACGCGGAAGTCCGTGAAGCTCAAGTAGATGCCCCGGATCGTGGGATACGCCGCGAACACCAGGAAGCCCAGGATCGCCGGCGAGATCAGCAACCAGGCGAGCTTCGCGTCGCCCTTGCGCGACCCCGCCTGGCCCATGCGCGGCGCACGACCACGCCGAGTGCGCAACTCTCGCAAGCGTTCCGTGAACAGCGGAAGTGTCCTCACCGTCGTCATCGACATCTCCTCTGGGGTGAGCTCAATCCCATCGGCGGGTCGAGCTACTTTAACGATCGCTTTAACGATCAATGAGACTATAGTGAGACCACGACGGAGGGTTGTCAAGGGATGCCGCAGAATTCGAGCTCCACGGCGCAGAAGCCGCGCACGCGGATCGTGGACGTCGCCCGCGAGGCCGGCGTCTCGGCTCAGACGGTGTCCAACGTCCTCAACGGCAGACCGGGCTTCGCGGACGCCACCCGTGAACGAGTCCTCGAGGCCGTCGAGCGCACCGGATACATCCCCGATCAGGCCGGTCGGCACCTGCGCACGGGGCAGTCCCGCCGCGTCGCGTTCAGCATGACGGCTCAGGATCTCGACCCGCGCAACCCGTTCTCGCTCACCTTCCTGCAAGCGGTCATGCAGACCGCGGCGCAGCTCAATCGCCGAGTCCTCGTCTACACGCACGAGGCCGGCGCCGACGATGCCTTCCAGGCCGATGCGATCGGGCGCGAGACCGACGGGTTCATCCTCGCCAACAGCCCGCCGGGCGACCACCGGGTCGCGATACTCGAGGACCTCGGCATCCCGTACTCCCTGATGGGGAGGACTCTTCCCGACCAGTCACAGGCGTGGGTCGACATCGACAACGCCGATGCGATCGGCCAGGCCGTCGAGCATGTCGTCGGCAGGGGGGCGCGACGCATCGCCTATGCCGATTACCACAGCGACGCCCACTGGAGCAGTGAAAGACTGCGCGGCACCCGGGAGGCGCTCGCTCGTCACGGCCTGACTCTCCGCGAGGACTGGATCGTGAAGGGTGACATCGCCGAGATCGAACTTCGCCTCACGCAGGTCCTCTCGGGTCAGGACCGACCTGATGCCCTCATCACCGCCAGCGATTCCATCGGCATCCTCGCGGTGAACATCGGTCACGCACTCGGGATCCATGTCGGCCCCGAACTCGCCATCACCGGGTTCGACGGCGGCGTTCTCGCCACCACCGTCATACCCTCACTCACCACCGTCGAAATCCCCGTAGCCGAGATCGCCGACCGCGTCCTGCGCCGCCTCATCGCCCAAATCGACGGAACCGCTTTCAACCCACGACAAGGCGAGATCGTGGCAACGCGACTCGTACGTGGCGGATCAGCCTGACGCGCCATCGCAACTAGTGGGTGAACCTGGGCGCCCCGGACTGCCCTTCGGGCGTTCCCCTCTACGCGAGCGGGCGAATACGCCGCCGCCCGTTAGGTCCCCCTACCGCACGATGCCCGTTTAGGGATCGCGGCGCCGATGAGATTGAGGCTCCGTGTCGACGCTGAGCATGGCTATCGTTCGATATGTTCGAGGAACGCCAGCGGACTGGATGCCGCGGTATAGGACGGCCGGGGGGAGCCATTCATGCGAGTACGTTTGGGGATCGTTGCCGCCTTCTGCCTGAGCGTTGCAACGCTTGGCGCGCTGTGGGTGTCGCTACCGCCCGACGTCGCCACGAAGCAGGATCCACCATTCGTCGCAGTTGTCTCTCCAGCGGCCGATGGATCTCTCTGGCTTGACGTCAAGACGGCGTCGGTGATCGCCATGACGGCGCCAGGAGATCGGATCGAGTTGACGATGGAGATCTCCGGCGTCGAAGGATCGACCGTGAGCCTGATCCTTGGGGGATCATTCGTGGATGCGGATCCGAACTGCTCTGGAATTGCATTCAGCATGGAAGAACTGATCTTGACCGAGGACGATGCCGAGTGGGACGCACTCGTCGCATACATGCAGCGGCGACCCGGCACAGGAGTGATCTTCGACAAGGTCAGCGTGAGTACCATCGACCGCGAGAAGGTCGAGTCGGCGCTATCGGCAACGGACCTCTTCGGCAGTCGGGGTGTGGTCCTGACAGGAGCGACTACGAAGAGTTGGCAGGCGGACGAGTCCTCGGAGGAGACTCAGTTCAACCTTGCGTCTGCGAAGGTTACCTGTAGCTTTAGTCGCTCCGCGTTAGTCGATCAGTGGCTATACCGACATCGCTTTCGCGCACCTGATCTAGTTGTTGCGCAAGCGGGTCAAAGTGGCGACGACCTGCTCAAGGTCCAGTACAACTTCGACGCGCGCGCGTCCGAACCGACGAGCTCATCACGATCGACGTTCGACGAATCGCCCAGCCGAGTGGACGCCGGTGGCGACGTTATCACCGCCTACGCTGACGACTGGTGGCGTCGTTTCTCGACTGAACGCGACGGGATCACCATCTCGGGCGGAACGGTTGTATGGGAGCCGCAGCAGGCTCAGGACTTCCGAAACGGTGCTCGACTAGCCGCTGGCATGCTGGCATCGTTGGGAGTCGCGGTCACGGTCGCAGTCGTCGCCTACCTGGTCGGTCGGTCGCGGTGGGCGACGCGATGAACGTTCCCACGATTCGGAAGACGTTGGCGACGGTGGTTGTCGCCCTTGCCGCGTTCGGCTTCGGAAGCTGGTTCGCGACGCAGGCCAATCGGTCGACAGCCGACCACGGAGTCGCATCGGTTCTCGCGATCGTTGCTCAGACACCCCACGCAGCGGTCGTCGGTGATATCAACTTCCTTGCCATTACTCCGGAGGACAAGTCATCGGGACGTGTTTCAGTGTGGGCTGCTGTTGGCGCTCCTGGTAAGGGGGATGATGCGCCAACAAGCGTGCTGCCGTCACGGACTGAATCCGCTGACGTTGACCCTACAAGTGAGAAGCGTCAGGGGCTCACTTTCCTCGTCGGGGGCGCCGCGGGATCTGACTTCAGTACGTGTGCACCGGCTGGCGAGGTGAAGGTCTGGACAGACATCGTCTATGACGATCTCTCCGCTCCTGAACAGGCAGCCGCAGTGGAGAGCGTCCGCGTTCAGATGCTGGACCGTGAGGCTCAATACGGGCAGTTCGCCTCCGACTCCTTGCCATCCGCGGTCGACACGGCTGCTGCGCTCACCTATACGTTGATCGAGCCCATCGAACTGGAGCCACAAGTTTGGCGGATGGAGAGCGCGCCCGCCGCCGACGCGACCTCGAAGACGGACGAGGCGTCAGACGACACGGAAACCATTGGCCACTCGGCGTACTTTCAGTGCGATGTTTCGTTCAGTTCGATGTGGTCGAGTCAGAGCTGGGGAAGCCGGTTCGAGCTTCCCGCGCTCGTGGTCGCTGCGCCAGCCTCCACCTCCGTCACTCATGTTGAGTCTCGCATCGGCGTGTTTCGGAGTCGCGAACTGGCTTCATACATCTATTCGTCATCCGAGGGGCTGGATGGTGCGGATGTGTCTGAAAACTGGTCAGGACTTGATGGGAGGCGAACCGTCGAGTCGCAGTTCTCTACCGCGGAGCCGCTTGCCAGCGCGCCCGACGTCACCTTGGCGTATGCGGGGAGCCTGCCATCATCGCTCCGCGACGCAACGCTGTTCTTCGCCGGAGTCATGTTCTCACTGAGTGCGTCCCTGATTGTCGCGGCCGTGCGTCAGTCGATGGCGCGACGCGACGCGCGAGGCTCTTCGTAGATCACGCGGTCTACTTCTGCGTTGATCACCAGCCGACGTGCTGAGAATGAACTTGGGATCCGTCATCAACGTACTGGGCGACGCGGTTCCTGAACCTGAGCCGCAACACTCTGAATGGTCAGTGGACACCATTGAGGTCCGGTTGGCGTTCGGCGCCAAGGGCCAGGTTCTCTTCATTAGCGAAGCGAGTGCCGAGGCATCAATCAAGATCACTCTTCGCCGCCGCTGAACAGGACGTCGAGGTTCAGCCGGCAGCGATGCCCCCTCACCTCCGCTCATGCCCGCAGCAGGTCCCTCATCGAGCAATCGCCCGTCTGAGGATCCGAGCGGGGTGCGACGTGACCCGGTGGGACGCTGAGCGGATGGATGGAATACAGATTGGATATGCCAGGGTCTCGACTACAGATCAAGACCTCACGTCCCAGCGCGACGCACTGCTGCGCATGGGAGTTCGCGATGCGAACATCTACGTCGATCACGGGTTGACCGGCACGAACCGGGCCCGACCAGGGCTTCGAGAGGCGCTCGCAGCCGTCCGCGAAGGCGACACCCTTGTGGTGACCAAGCTCGACAGGCTGGCCCGGTCGGTGAAGGACGCGCGGGACATCGCTGACGAGCTGACGACGAAGGGCGTGGCGCTTAGCCTCGGCGGCAGCAGATACGACCCGACCGACCCGGTCGGGAGGTTGCTGTTCAACGTGCTCGCGATGGTCGCGGAGTTCGAGCGTGACTTGATCAGCATGAGAACGAAGGAGG
>MEEK01000027.1 GCA_001724425.1 Microbacterium sp. SCN 70-27 | reverse complement strand
CAGCTTGCGGTGCTTCTTCTTCGCCATGCGCTTGCGGCGCTTCTTGATGACAGAACCCACGGAAAACCTCACTATGTCAGGGGTCTGGACGCGCATCTTCCGCGTCCGGGAACGGGCATCATGCAAAATGCCCTCGGAGTAGTCTAGCCGACGTCGGCGATGGGCCGATGCAGGGCGGCGGAGACGGCTGTCTCGGGCACCCGGTAGCTGCGTCCGAAGCGTACGGCGGGCAGCTCGCCCGAGTGGACGAGACGGTAGACCGTCATCTTGGAGACGCGCATGAAGTCGGCCACCTCTGCGACCGTCAAAAAGCGCACGTCAGCGAGTTCGGTCATCGGTTGCTCCCCAGCTTCCCACCCAGTACCTTCGGTCCACAGTAGAGCGTCGTGATACGCGTGTAAACCTGTGTGACCGATGTGAGCGCACAGTGTCGCCGTCCGAGCACGGGTCAGCGCCCCGGAATGCGCTTGAACACGCTCTCGAGCGCGTGCTTCGTGGATGCCGCAGCGCGCCCGACCAGGTCCGCCGCCGCGACCGCGGAGTCGGGCAAAGTCGTCGCGGCGCCGACGACGCCGGCCGCAGCGACACCGTCGTCGAAGAACGGCACGAGCCAGTCGTCGACTTCGTCGAGCGGCGCGGCCGACAGGCTGTAGTAGCGATGCTGGCCCTCCTCCCGCACCGAGACGAGTTCAGCTTCACGCAGCACCTTCAGGTGCTTCGACACGGTCGGCTGGCTGACACCCAGCTCGCCGACGATGAACGACACGCTCGTGCCGTGTTCGCCGGAGACCGCCCGCTCGCGCAGAAGCTGCAGGATGTCCCGACGGGTACCGTCGGCGATCACGTCGAAGATGTCCGCCATGTAGGTAGGTTAGCCCGCGCCGCGCCCCGAGTACCATGACAACGGTCGAGCCACACGAGACGAGGAGGCGGCCATGACGGACGAGTCCGTCGTCGTCCGCACGGGCCGGCGACTCTCGGGACTCCTCGCCCGCGCCGCGCACGGGATGCGGGAGCTCGCGATGGCCTCCCCCTCCCGCTTCGCGGTTCTCATCTTCAGCTCGCTCATCCTGCTGTTCACCGCGCTGTTCTCACTGCCGGCGGCGGCAGCAGACGGCCGCACCACCCCGTTCGCCGACGCCCTGTTCACCGCGGTGTCGACGATCTGCGTCACGGGCCTGTCGACCGTCGACATGGCGACGCACTGGTCGCCGTTCGGGCACGTGCTCGTCTACATCGGCGTCAACGTGGGCGCACTCGGCGTGCTGACCCTGGCATCCATCCTCGGTCTCGTCATCTCGAAGCGGCTGGGCCTGCGCGCGAAACTCCTCGCGGCGGGCGACTCGAACCCGCTGCGGGCCCACGGCGGACCCGTCAACGAGGGGCAGACGGTGCGGCTCGGCGAAGTCGGCCAGCTGCTGTCGACCGTGGCCCTGTCGACCCTCGTCATCGAGGCCGGGCTCGCCGTGCTCCTGTACCCCTCGCTGCTCATCAACGGCGTCGACGCCGTGACGGCGCTCTGGGAGGCGCCGTTCTACGCGGCGATGTCGTTCACGAACACGGGCTTCACTCCCAACGCGGGCGGCCTCACCCCGTTCGCGCAGGACTACTTCTTCCTCACGGTGCTGATGGCGGGCGTCTTCCTCGGATCGATCGGGTTCCCGGTCATCTTCACGCTGTGGCGCCACCACTTCCACGTGCGCCGCTGGTCGCTCCACACGAAGCTCACCCTCATCACGACGGTGATCCTGTTCTTCGTCGGCGCGGGGGTCTTCCTCCTGCTCGAATACGACAACCCCGACACGCTCGGAGGCATGGATGCCTGGGACACGACCTTCCAGGCCTTCTTCCTTTCCGCGATGACCCGCTCGGGCGGATTCTCGATCGTCGACATCGGCCAGCTCAACGGGTCGTCGCTCGTCGTCGGGTCGATGCTCATGTTCGTGGGCGGCGGTTCGGCATCCACCGCCGGCGGCATCAAGGTGACGACCCTCGCGGTGCTCGCCCTCGCGGTGTTCTCCGAGGCGAAGGGACGCCCGTCCGTGCAGGCGTTCGGCCGCCGCATCCCGAGCGACGTGCAGCGCGTCGCCCTCTCGGTCGTCGCGTGGGGCGCCACGATCATCGCCCTGTCGACCATCACGATCGGCCAGCTCACGAAAGCGCCGATCGAACAGGTGCTCTTCGACGTGATCTCCGGCTTCGCGACGGTGGGGCTCTCGACGGGCCTCACGGCGACCCTCCCCGACCCCGCCGTGTACGTCCTCGCGCTCACGATGTTCATGGGGCGCGTTGGTACAGTGACACTCGCCGCGGCCGTGGCCGCGACATCCCGTTCGCAGCACTATTCGCTGCCCGTGGAAAGGCCCATCGTTGGTTGAGCAGCTGCGCAATGACGCTCCCGTCCTCGTCATCGGCCTCGGTCGATTCGGCGCCGCCTGCGCGGGTGAGCTCGACCGACTCGACCGCGAAGTGCTCGCGATCGACGAGAGCCTCGACCTCGTGCAGAAGTGGTCGGAGCGCGTCACCCACACGGTGCAGGCGGACGCGAAGAACATCGAGGCGCTGAAGCAGATCGGGGCGCAGGACTTCCAGGTGGCGGTCGTGGCGGTCGGGTCCTCGATCGAGGCATCCGTGCTCATCACCGCGAACCTCGTCGACCTCAAGGTCCCGCAGATCTGGGCGAAGGCCGTCTCGCAGAGCCACGGAAAGATCCTCGCCCGCGTCGGCGCGAACCACGTGATCTACCCCGAGCGCGAGGCCGGTGAGCGCGTCGCACACCTCGTGTCGGGCCGCATGCTCGACTTCATCCGCTTCGACGACGACTTCGTGCTGGCGAAGATGTACCCGCCGAAGTTCATCCGCGGCATCGGCCTCAACGAATCGGGCGTCCGCTCGAAGTACCACGTCACGGTCGTGGGCGTGAAAAGCCCCGGCAAGCCGTTCCGATATGCGGAGGCGGACACCGTCGTGACGAACCACGACCTCATCATCGTGTCGGGGACGAACTCCGACATCGAGCGGTTCGCGTCGCTCGACCGCTGAGCGCGTCTACGGCGCGTCAGGCGCCCGCTCAGGCGCCGGCGGCGAGTTCGCGGGCGCGGGCGAGCGCCGCGTCGGTGGCCTCCGAGAGGATGCCGGAGAGGTTCGCTCCCTGCAGCACGGCGATCGCGCGCTCGGTCGTGCCCTTCGGGCTCGTCACGCGGCGCCGGAGTTCGGCGGGGTCCTCGCCCGTGGCATCCAGCAGCGCTGCGGCCCCGATGAAGGTCTGCTCGGCCATGAGCCGGGCATCCGCGTCGCTGAAGCCCTTGCCGCGCGCGGCCTCGGTGAGGTCCTCGATCAGGAGGTAGACGTAGGCGGGGCCCGACCCGGAGATCGTCGACAGGGCGTCGATCTGGTCCTCGGGGACGTCGATCACGACGCCGCACGTCTCGAACAGCGCGCGCACGAGATCCATGTCGGCGGCCGATGCCGTCGAGCCGCTCGCGATCCCGGTGACGGCCTTGCCGACGACCGCCGGGGTGTTCGGCATCGCCCGGACGATGGCGACATCGCCGCCGACGATCTCCTCGAACGTCGCGATCGTGACGCCTGCGGCGAGCGACACGACGATCGTGCCGGGGCGGAGGGCCGGGGCGATCTCGCGGAGGAGATCGGGCACCATGACCGGCTTGACGCCGACCAGCACGATGTCTGCGGCGGCCGCGGCGGCGGTGTTCGCGGTGGCATCCTGCTCGAGCGCAAGGCTCGTGACGCCGGGGAGCGCGGCGAGATCGGCTGCCTTGGCGACGGTGCGGTTCGTCACCGTCACGGTGGGTGCGAGACCCGAACGGACGAGGCCCTGCAGGATGGCACCGCCCATCGAACCGGCGCCGAGGATCGCGATCGGAGGAAGGGTCTGGGGCATGGCTCCATCCTACGAGCGGATCCTTACCTGAGACCCAGTTCAGGTGGATGGATGTCGGGAGTAGGATGCGAGCATGACCCTCCTGGACGGCATCACTTCGCGTCTCATCGACACCGACCGACTGACTGTGAACATCCTCGAGCGGGCCGGCGACGATCCCGCCACGGCACCCGAGCACACGGTCGTGCTCGTGCACGGCAACGTCTCGTCGAGCCTGTTCTGGCAGGAGCTCATGCAGGACCTGCCCGGCGATCTCCGAGTCATCGCGATCGACCTCCGCGGCTTCGGCGGCACCGAGAGCGCGCCGGTCGACGCGACGCGCGGCGTCCGTGACTTCAGCGACGATGTGCACGCGACCCTCGCGGCACTCGGGCTCGAGACGGCGCACCTCGTCGGCTGGTCGATGGGCGGCGGCGTCGTCATGCAGTACGCGATCGACCACCCGGTGCTGTCGCTGACCCTGCAGGCCCCCGTCTCGCCCTACGGCTTCGGCGGCACGCGCCGCGACGGCAGCCGGCTCACCGACGACGATGCGGGCTGCGGCGGCGGCGGGGCGAACCCCGACTTCGTGCAGCGTCTCACCGACCGTGACACGACCGACGAGGCGCCGACGTCGCCGCGGAGCGTCTTCCGCTCGGGCTACGTCGCGCCGGGCTATACGAGCGAGCACGAGGACCTCTGGGTGGAGTCGATGAACACGACCTCCACCGCCGAGGGCAACTACCCGGGCGACGGCGCCGAGAGCGCGAACTGGCCGGGCTTCGCCGCGGGGAGCACGGGCGTGCTCAACACCATGGCGCCGCGGTGGTTCGACACGTCCGGCATCGTCGACATCTCGCCGAAGCCGCCCGTGGTGTGGGTGCACGGCACGGCCGACGCGATCGTGTCGGATGCCTCGTTCTTCGACCTCAATCACCTCGGCGCACTCGGGGTCATCCCCGGCTGGCCCGGCGATGAGGTCGCCCCCGCGCAGCCGATGGTCTCGCAGACGCGCGATGTGCTGGATGCCTACCGCGCCGCCGGCGGCGAGGTCACGGAGGTCTCGCTGGAAGGAGTCGGACACTCGCCGCATCTCGAGCGCCCCGCCGAGTTCCGCCGAGCCCTCCTCGAAGTGATCGGCTACATCGGTCGACCGGCGTACCCCGCGCCGCCGACCGAGACGATCATCCTGAGCTCGTCGGACTGAGAGGCCCCGCCGGGCCCGACCGGCTCGTCGGCCTGGGACGCCCCTCAGCGCCGGGCGTCGAAGAACGCGCGCAGCAACGCCTGCGCCTCGGTTTCGCGCACGCCGCCGACGACCTCGGCGCGCACGGGGAGTCTCCGGTCGCGCAGCACGTCGTAGACGGAGCCCGCCGCGCCCGCCTTCTCGTCCCACGCGCCGAAGACGACCCGGCCGACGCGGGCCTGCAGGATCGCCCCCGCGCACATGAGGCACGGCTCGAGCGTGACGGTGAGGGTGCAGCCCTCGAGGTTCCACGAGCCGACGGCGTCCGCCGCGGCGCGCAGGGCGACGACCTCGGCGTGCGCGGTGGGATCGTGGCTCTCTTCGCGGGAGTTCCGCCCTTCGCCGATGATCGCGCCCGCGGCATCCGTCACCACCGCGCCCACCGGGATCTCGCCCACCTTCTCCGCCGCAGCGGCGAGCGCGAGCGCGCGTGCCATCGCGTCGTCGTCGGCCGGTGGGGTCGGAAGAGTCACCGCTCCAGCGTAGGGCCGGTCGGCATCGCGGCGATGAGGAGTTCGTCCCATCGCTGCGCGCGAGCGAGCGATCTATGCTGAACCGCGCAGAAGGAGACGGATGGCTGAACACAGGATCGACACCGATCGGATCGATGTTCCGCTCGCGAGGCGACCATGACGGCGCTTCGCTCGCGCCCGTTCGCCCATCGCCTCGTCATGGTCGCGATGGACCCCGCGTGGACCTCGGTCGGCGTGGCCGCCACGCGGCCGGTGACCTCAGGTGAGGTCTTTCGGGGGTTCATCCGCATCGGCTGCGGCGACGACGCCCGCTACGGATACGTGGCGGGACGCATTCAGTGGCTGCGCGACGGATCGCCCGTCTCCGCAGGCATCCTGTTCCAGGTCTCCCCGTCGCTGCGGACCGAACCGACGTCCTACCCCTCTGACGGACGGCGCTTCCGCGAGGTGGGCGAAGCCGCGGTCACAGCCGACCCCGGCCTGTTCGCAGAGCTGAGTGCGGGGTACGCACGGTGATCCGTCGGTGACGGCGATCCCGCGCGGGCCCGCGCAGGCGTCGCCGAGGCATCCACCGTCACCGGACCGCCTCTCGACGCCGCACATCGACCAGTTCGCCGACGCACAGCGATCGTCGGATGCCATCGTGCTGTCCGCCGCATGGGGACCTCGCCCCATTCGACGACTCAACCGGGGGCTGAGGCGGGCCACCTCGACACCCTAGGCTGGATGCCATGCGCGTGCACGTTGCCGATCACCCCCTCATCACCCACAAGCTGACCGTGCTGCGCGATGAGCGCACGCCGTCGCCGGTGTTCCGCCAGCTCACCGAGGAGCTCATCACGCTCCTCGCCTACGAGGCGACGCGGGCCGTGCGGGTCGAGGAGGTCGAGATCCAGACTCCCGTGACGACCACGATCGGAGTGCGCATCAGCGAGCCGCGGCCGCTCGTCGTCCCGATCCTGCGCGCAGGCCTCGGGATGCTCGAGGGCATGGTGAAGCTCCTGCCGACCGCCGAGGTCGGGTTCCTCGGCATGGCGCGCGACGAGGAGACGCTCCAGCCCTACACGTACGCCGAGCGGCTCCCCGACGACCTCAGCGACCGGCAGTGCTTCGTCCTGGACCCCATGCTCGCCACGGGCGGCTCGCTCGGCGCGGCGATCGACTTCCTGTTCGCGCGGGGCGCGCAGGATGTCACGGCGATCTGCATCCTCGCCGCTCCGGAGGGCCTCGCGAAGATCGAGGAGCTCGTCGGCGACCGTGACGTCACCCTCGTGCTCGGCTCGCTCGACGAGCGTCTCAACGACAAGGGGTACATCGTCCCCGGGCTCGGCGACGCGGGCGACCGCCTGTACGGCACGGTCTGACGCTCACGGTCTGACGCTCGAGCATGCGCGCGCGGTTCAGCCGCGTCGGCGATCCGGCAGAGCCGAGCGTCAGGAGTTCGTGCTGCGCCCCGTCTCCTGCTCCCAGAACTCGAGCTGCTGGGTCAGCGCCTTGGCGAGCTCGAACACCTGGTGCGGGGGGATCCGTACGCGCTGCACGACCCGCCCCGGCACGACGGTGATGGGGTTCCCTTCGGCATCCGTCGCCGACTGCGGCGGACGCGCGAGGGAGACGAAATCCATCACGAAGACGTCGGGCGTGTGCCAGACGTTCGCGAAGTCGGCGTAGCTGCCGGGAACCGCCTCGGGCGGCAGGTCGATCTCGAACTGGCGGGGCGCTTCGTCGGCCATGTCATCCCTCGGCTTCGGTGATGGGCGGATGCCGCGAGTCTAGGCTCACGCCGCACCCACCAGGCGCACGAACGCGCTCAACCGGGCGACGCCGTCGGGCGTGCGGGGCAGATCGTCGAGGAGCCCCGTGCCGTACACGACGTACGCCGTGTGCTCCGCGCGCGAGATCGCGACGTTGAGGCGGTTCTGCAGCAACAGGAACTCGAGTCCGCGTGGTGCATCACGCCCCGAGGACGCCGCGAGCGAGACGATCGCGACCGCCGCCTCCTGCCCTTGGAACTTGTCGACGGTGCCGACCGGCACGTCGGAGAAGCCGGCTGCAGTGAGCGCCTCTTCGACGACGACCTGCTGGGCGTTGTAGGGCGTGACGACGATGAGGTCGTCCGCACGCAGCGCCCGCGGCTCGGCGCCCTCTGCCGAGGTCCACGTCCGCCCTACGAGATCACGGACGATGTCGACGACGGCATCCGCCTCTTCGGGCGATGCGGTGGAGTTCCCCGTGTGCCCGAGCGGGACGGGGACGACGCCGCTCTCGACCCCCGCGAGGTGGCGGCCGGACGTCGAAGGATGCGCGGCGAGCCGCCCCTCGTAGGACAGCTGCGACACGGGCTCGGCGACCTCGGGACGCATCCGACGCGTCTGGGCGAGGAAGTACCCGCGATCCTCGGGGATGACGGACGCGCCGTCCATGACCCAGCCGAGCGCCGACGTGTCCACGGGTTCGGGATGGGTGCCCTGACTCACCTGCGGCAGCTGCTGCGGATCGCCGAGCAGCATCAGGCGCTCCGCGGCCACCGAGACGGCGATCGTGGACGCGAGCGAGAACTGGCCCGCCTCGTCGATGACGAGGAGGTCGAGGCTCCCCCGCGGCACCCTCCCGGGGTGGCTGAGGTCCCACGCCGTGCCGCCGATCACGAAGCCCTCCGGATGCTCCGCCGCGAACCCCGCGTAGCCGTCCTTCGCGATCGGGGTGAACGGCGGCTCCGCCGCGCCGCCGGCCTTGAGCGCCTTCGCGACCTGCGCCTTCGGAACGCCCGCCGCGACGATCCGCTCGAGCATGTTCTCCACGACCGCATGGGACTGCGCGACCACCCCGACGCGGTAGCCGTGCTCGGCCACGAGCCGCGCGACGACATGCGAACCCACATAGGTCTTGCCCGTACCGGGCGGCCCCTGCACGGCGAGATAGCTGTGGTCGAGGTCATGGACGGATCGGACGATGTCATCCACGTCCGTCCCCGTGCCGCGCACGAGCGCGCCGCCCCGCGTGCGCGGCGCACGGCGGAGCAGGAGGTCGGTCGCCGCGTCGTGCGGGAACGCGTCGGATGCCTCGGGCGACGCCTCGATCACACGGTCGGCCCAGTGGTCGATCGCGGCCTGCTGGCTACCGGCCTGCGGGGGCGCAGGCGGGGTCAGCGCGATCGGCAGCTCCTGCCACGTGAACCCCGCGAGGGAGTTCTCCTCGACGATCACGCCGTCTTCGAGCGCGTCGACGACCCGCACCGTACGGGCCGCGTGGATCCAGCGCGGACTCGTGTCGAGTGGGAACGGCGTCGGCAGTTCGTACAGGACGTACGTCGACGTGTCGGCGGTGAGCTTCGTGCCGGGCGCGAGGTCGCCGCGCAGTTCTACGACTCGACGCTGCACGCGGGCGCCCTCGGGGACGTGCCAGTCGGTCAGCACGCGGGAGCGGTCATGGTCGAACACGACGACGTCACGGGTGTCCTCCCAGACCGACACGGGTTCGCGCAGACGCAGGAAATGCGTCGCCCAGAACGTCTTCGCCTCGCGCGGGTAGTAGTCGATCGCCGCCGACCCGAGCTTCAGTGCGGCGACGGCGCGATCGTCGGGCGCCGCCGCGAGGGCGGCGTCGCCGGCGAGCCGGGAGAGCGTCTCCGCCCGGTGCGAGGGCTCATACGGGCGCTCGTTCTGGTCGATGTCGGCGGACGGCGTGAGGTGCGCCTCGCGCGCACGCTCGACGAGCCAGTCACGCAGCCGTCGCGTCGAGACGCAGTCGTAGCGGTTGTAGTCGGCCAGATCGTCGAGGACGGCCCGGCCCGCGGCATCCTCCCCCGCGTCGACGAGCGTGCGGGCTTCCACGTACTTCACGATCGAGTCGTCGCCGCGCTGCACATCGCTCGTGCGCACCTCGTCGCCCATGTAGAGGGGCTCGAGCTTCTTGATGGAGTACGACCGCGATCCGACTCGCAGCGCGCGCCGCACGACGGGGTACAGATCGACGAAGACCCCCTCGCGCAACAGCTGGTCGACCTCGGCCTCACGCACGCCGTACCGCGCCGCCATCGCCAGCAGGTGCGTCGTCTCGTAGGGCGCGTAGTGGTAGATGTGCATCCCCGGATGGGCCCTGCGCCGGAGGGCGACGACGTCGAGGAACGCCTCGAACGCCTGCCTCTCCTCGCCGAACGTGTGCGCCCAGAGCGCGGTGTACTGCTCGGTGTCGTCGACCCAGCCGAAGAGGTAGTCGATGCCCCACTGCGGTGCGCCGCCCGGGGGCGGCGTCTCGGTGTAGAGCGGGTCGCCCTCGAAGTCGAAGAAGACGTCGCCGTGGTCGGGGCGGGGCAGTGCTCCGATGGCCTTCGGGAAGACGACTTCGTAGGTCGGCACGGCATGCGGATCCGTCGCCTCGCCGACACCGCCCGCCGGGCTCTCCAGCTGCAGTCGGGCCTGGGTGCGGAGCCCCGTGAACGTGTCCCACGACATCCGCTCAGGGGCCTCTCGGGCTCCGGCGAGCTCATCGATCGTGCGGACGCCCGCGGAGCGGAGACGATCGCGCTGGACGGGCCGCATTCCCGCCACGAGCAGCAGGTCGCGATGCGTCACGACTTCGGCGTCGCACGTCGCGCAGCGCCCGCACGCGATGACGCGCAGGTCGCCGCGCTCATCCCCCCACGCGATCGGCGCACCCGTCGCACCGGATACCAGATCTCGGTCGGCGATCAGGGCACGCAACCGCTCGCGGCGCAGGCGGAAGACCGGCATGAGGTCGCGGACGCGGTGCTCGGAGGTCGTCCCGTCACCGAGCAGAAGCTCGACGCGGTCGCCGTGCGGGACGTCGAGGCGGTCGAGCTGGTCGACATATGCCGCGAGCTGCATGAGCGCGGTGACGCGGGCGTGGCGGGCGAGCTTCGTGTCCTGCACGATCCAGCGCCCGTCCTCCCCGCGCAGGAGGAAGTCTGCGAACCCGACGAACTCGTCGGTGGCGAACACGGCCTGGTAGACGACGTCGACCCGCGGGTCGGCGAGCGCCGCATTGGTCGCGGCGACGGCAGCGGCGATCGCCTCGGCATCCGACGAGCGGGTCTCGGGCAACTCCACCACGCGCCCGGCCCCCGGGAATGCCGCCCGATAGGCGTCGAGCTGGCGTAGCTCGTGTTGGGTGCCGAGCCGGCCGGCGCGGGCGAGGGTCTCATCCTCGGGTTCGACGACCTCCGGCACACGCCCGAGCTTCGCGTCGATCCTGCGGAGCCAGGCGAACTCGCACTCGGCCGCGGCTTTGAGGTCGCTCGCGCTCCAGACGACCCGCCGTTCGTCGCCCTGTTCGATGAGTCTCATGTCACCCTTCCGTCACCGACCCTAGCCGCGCCCACAGACACCCGCCCTTCAGCCTCGACCCACGCCCATCTCTCCTCCAAACTGCAGGAGCAGGTGTGACTGGTGTTGCCCCGAACGTCTTGTGAGCCACTCCCGCCCCACTCCGTCCTGCGGTTTGGCAAGCACCCGCCCCACGGGGCCCAGGCCCCGCCCGACCGACGCCCCCCGGGCGCATCCGCCGCCCGCCCCTTCAGCGCCGACCCACGCCCGCCTCTCCCCCAAACTGCAGGAGCGGGTGTGACGGGTGTCGCCTCGACCGGCCCGTGAGCCACTCCCGCCCCACCCCGTCCTGCGGTTTGGGGGCCAGAGGGCGGGGCCCAGCCCGGCGAGCGTGCGCCGCACCTGCCAGACTGGGCGTGTGAGCGAGACCCTTCCGTTCGAGAGCATCTACCGGCACGGCTTCGCGCGCGTCGCGGCGTGCACGATCCCCGTCGCGATCGCCGACCCGGCCGCGAACGCCGCCGCCGTCGTCGCGGCGGCGCGCGAGGCGCACGAGGCGGGGGCGGCCGTCGCGGTCTTCCCCGAGCTGTGCCTCACGGGGTACGCGATCGACGACCTCGTCATGCAGGACGTCGTCCTCGACGGGGCTCGCGGCGCGATCGCCACCGTGGCTGCCGCGTCCCGCGAACTCCGGACGCTCCTGGTCGTGGGCGCGCCGCTCCTGCTCGGCAACCGGCTCTACAACTGCGCCGTCGTGATCCATCGCGGCGCCGTGCTCGGAATCGCCCCGAAGTCGTACCTGCCGACGTACCGCGAGTTCTACGAGGCGCGCTGGTATGCGAGCGGCACGGATGCCCCCGAGAACACCCTCCTCGGCGACACCGAGGTGCCGGTCGGAACGGACCTCCTCTTCGAGGCATCCGACGTTCCGGGCCTCGTCGTGCACGCCGAGGTCTGCGAGGACATGTGGGTGCCCGTGCCGCCGTCTTCGACCGCAGCCCTCGCCGGCGCGACGGTGCTGCTGAACCTCTCCGGCAGCCCCATCACGGTCGCTCGCGCCGACGACCGCCACCTGCTCGCCAAGTCCCAGTCGTTCCGGTGCAACGCCGCGTACGTGTACGCCGCGGCCGGCCAGGGCGAGTCCACGAACGACGTCTCGTGGGACGGGCAGACCATGATCTACGAGTCGGGCACCCTCCTCGCCGAGACCGAGCGCTTCCCCGACGGACCGCGGATCGCCATCGCCGACATCGACCTCGACCGGCTCCGTCAGGATCGCCTCCGCCAGGGCACGTTCGACGACAACCGCAGCGCGACCTGGACGACGGCGCAGCGGATCCCGTTCCGGGTGGACCCCCCGTCATCCGTCACGACGCTCCGTCGCCCCCTCGACCGCTTCCCGTTCGTGCCCGACGACGCGGCCCGGCTCGACCAGGACTGCTACGAGGCGTTCAACATCCAGGTGTCGGGCCTTGAGCAGCGTATGCGCGCGATCGGCTCGCCGAAGCCCGTCATCGGCGTCTCCGGCGGCCTCGACTCGACGCACGCCCTCCTCGTCGTCGCACGTGCGATGGACCGCATGGACCGCCCGCGCAGCGACATCCTCGCCTACACGATGCCCGGCTTCGCGACGAGCGATCACACCAAGACGAACGCGATCCGCCTGGCCGAGGCGATCGGCGCGACGATCGAGACGATCGACATCCGCCCCATGGCGACCGAGCTGCTGCAGGGCATCCGGCATCCGTTCGCCGACGGCGAGCCCGTGTACGACGTCACGTTCGAGAACGTGCAAGCCGGCGCGCGCACCGACTTCCTCTTCCGTCTCGCGAATCAGAACGGCGGCTTCGTCGTCGGCACATCCGACCTGTCCGAGCTCGCGCTCGGCTGGGCGACGTACGGCGTCGGCGACCACATGAGCCACTACGCCGTCAACGCGGGCGTACCGAAGACGCTCATCCAGCACCTGATCCGCTGGGTGATCGCGCACTCCGACGACGCGACGCTGAGCACGGATGCCAAGGTCGTGCTGCAGTCGGTGCTCGACACCGAGATCAGCCCCGAACTCGTGCCGGCCGGTCAGGACGGCAAGGTGCAGTCGACGGAGGACACGATCGGTCCGTACGCGCTGCACGACTTCGCCCTGTTCCACGTTCTCCGCTACGGGATGCGCCCCTCGAAGATCGCGTTCCTCGCCGAGCAGGCGTGGAGCGACGCGGATGCCGGCGCGTGGCCTCCCGGGTTCCCGGAGGCCGACCACTACGCGTACGACCGCCCGACGATCGTGCGCTGGCTGCGCGTGTTCCTCAGCCGCTACTTCGGCTTCGCGCAGTTCAAGCGCTCCGCGATCCCGAACGGGCCGAAGGTGCTGCCGGCCGGGTCGCTCTCGCCTCGCGGCGATTGGCGCGCGCCGAGCGACGGCAATGCCCGCGTGTGGCTCGCCGAACTCGACGACGCGCTCGGCGAAAGCGTCGACGAGAAGGCGTGACTCCCAGGGGCCTCGGCGCCCGGCGGGCCAGACGCGTCAGGATTCCTTGGGAAGGATCCCGACGGCGATCGTGATGACCCACGCGTCGCGGGACGCGTCGACGAGTTCGTACTTCATGTTGCGGTCGGCGATCCAGCCCTTGTGCCGGCCGGTGTCGAGCCGCACGTGCTCCGGAGCGACGCGCACGCCGCGACCGTCCGCCTCGAGGACGGCCTGCACGCGCACCCAGTGCTGCAGGAGGTCGGGGATGTTGTTCTCGTCGAAGAGCCGGGAGTGCCGCTGCATGGTGCGCACGTCGGCGGCATCGGGGGTGAGGTCGCGGATGTCGATGCCGAGCGGGAGCGCGGGGTCGCAGATCGCGACGACGGTCGCGGCGCGATAGCTGGCGGTCACGATCGCGATGGGGAGTTCGACACCGTCGCGTGAGGCGATGAGGCGCGTGTGGTAACCGAACCCGCGCGGCGCCTCGCGTTCGATCTTCACCTCGCGCACCTCGCAGCCGAGCTTCGCCGCGATCAGCTCCTTCGCGAGAATGCGACGCCGGTCGTGGACCGTGGTCGCCGGGTCCCAGCCGAGTCGCGCCGAAACGCCCGCGGGAGTGTCCAGAAGCACCGTCTGCATAGCCATTCCGCCATCATGACGCACGAGCGGCCTTCTCGGCCAACCCGACGCTCGTGGATAATCCCGGCAGTGCGAGACTGGAGGCATGAAGCTGCTCGTCGCCGCCCTCGCGTCGGAACTCGTCGCGTTCGACCCCGACCCGGAGGGTTTCGAACGACTCGTGACGGGACCGGGCAAGCTCCAGGCGACGTATGCGCTGACGCACCGGCTGGATGCCGCGGATGCCGCCCCCGTCGACGAGATCGTGGTCGTCGGGACCGCCGGGTCGCTCGACCCCGCCGTCTCGGGGCTCCACGAGATCGCGGCCGCGATCCAGCACGATGTGACCGACATCGACGGGATCGCCGGTCAGCACGTCTCCCTCCCGGCGCGCGTGGAGACCGGGCGCGGCACGGCGACGATCGCGACGGGCGACAGCTTCGTGGACGACGCGGATGCCGTGGCATCCATCCGTGCCCTCGGCGCGACCCTCGTCGATATGGAGACGTACGCGTACATCTGGGTGGCGCAGCGCTTCGGCATCCCGATCACGGTCCTGAAGGCGGTATCGGACAACGCCCAGGACGATGCGATCACCGATTGGCGGGATGCCGTGGCGGCGTGCAGCGTACAGCTGCGGGCGGAAGTGCGCGAACGCTACAGGGTCTGATCCCGATACCCTCTACTTGCCGCTGGACCACCGAAGAGCGGCCCGAACAGAGGACCACGATGTCGACCACCCCGCCGACCGACCCCACCCAGCCGACCCCTACTCCGAGCGACGCCCAGCCGACGGAGGTCTATCCCCCCGCGACCGGCGGCTACGGTGCGTCGTACGCTGCTCCGGCCGCTCCGTCCGCACCGGAGTACGCCGCGCAAGCGCCCTACACCGCGCCGCCCGCCGCGCCCTACGATGCGACGGCCCCATACGGCACACCCGCCGGCTATTCGGCAGTCCCCTCCTACGGCGCACCCGCCGGCTACCCGGCGCCGACCGGCCCCGACACCCGGTCGAAGGGTGTCGCCTGGACGGCGTTGATCCTCGCGGTCGCCGGCATCCTCCTGTGCCTACTGGGCTTCGTCCCCCTGCCGTGGCTGGGGTTCTTCGCGGTGCTGATCGGTTCGGTCGCGCTCCTCGCCGCGTTCGTCGTCTCGATCGTGGGACTCGTCGGACGGCGCAACGGCGGCAAGGGGCTGAGCGTCACGGCACTCGTCCTGTCCGTCGTCGGGTCGGTGGTCGCCGGTTTCGCGCTCCTCGCCTCCCTGATCTTCGTCGGCATCGCCACCGTGAACACGTCGATCGATTCATTGCCGAGCACGCAGACCTCGGACGAGGCATCCGACGGCAGTTCGGGAACAACCGACGATTCCGCCACGACGGATGACACGACCGACGGTTCGGCCGATCAGTCCGCATCCGAGGCGGCGTACCTCGCTGCGGTGCGGCCCGAGATCAACGACGTCATGACGGGGATCGATCCGTCCGTGACGTCTGCGGACATCGAGAAGCTGTTCCCCGACGAGTCCCTGCTGCTGATCGGACGCGCTCTGCTCGTCACCGGCGAGAGCGGCATCGACTCGATGCTCGACTCGACGGTCGAGGCAGCCGGCGGCGCAGTGACGGCCGACCAGGTGCGCCCGCTGTACGAGGCGATCTACCAGGCAGCGGACGCGTACCTGCGCTGATCCGGCGGCGCCCGTCGCGCGATGCGTGAGCATCGTGCATCGCGCGACGGCCGACGCCCCGGATTGAGCGTCAGGGTGCGGCGGGCGCATCCTGTCGGATGACGCTCGGCCCCTGCGGGGTCGCCTCGACGACGAGCTGTGCGGGGAGCTGCTCCTTCATCGCCTCGACGTGGCTGATCACCCCGACGGTGCGTCCGCCGGCACGGAGTGCGTCGAGCGTGCGCATGGCGAGCTCGAGCGTCTCGGGGTCGAGCGAGCCGAACCCCTCGTCGACGAACAGGGTGTCGAGCCGGATCCCGCCCGCCCGCGAGGTGACGACCTCGCCGAGGCCGAGGGCCAGGGCGAGGGAGGCGAGGAAGGTCTCCCCACCGGACAGCGACTGCGGCGTGCGCAGGCGCCCCGTGTGCGCGTCGAGCACGTCGATGCCGAGGCCCGAGGCGCGCCCGCGCGCGGCACGCGCGTCGGAGTGGTGCAGCGAGTACCGGCCCGCCGACATCTCGCTGAGGTGGAGGTTCGCCGCAGTGACGATCTCCTCGAGTTCCGCCGCGAGCACGAACGTCTCGAGATCCATCTTCATGGTGTTCGGCGCACGGCCCGCGACGGTGTCCGCCAGCCGAGTGATGGATGCCGCGTCGCGCTCGACCTCGGCGACGGCCGCAGCGGCGCCGTCGGCGTCGACGGCGAGCGCGCGCAGTCGCTCTGCCGTGTTCTCCGCGTCGCGGTGCGCGGCGATCGCGTCGGTGCGCGCGGCATCGGTCTCCACGGCGGTGCGCACGGCGGCCTCGACCGCGGCCTCGTCGATCTCGTCCCCTTCGTCGACGAGTTCGAGTTCGAGTTCGAGCAGGCGCTGCCGGGTGGCGGTGAGGTCGGCGGCGTGGCCGGCTGCCTGCGCGTCGAGCTCGTCGATCGTCGCCGCATCGAGGAAAGCCGCCCGCACGGCATCCGCGCCGTCGAAGGGGCTCCTCGCGAGCTCCCGCTCGAGGTCGGCCCGGACTGTCGCGAGGGTGCGCGTGCGTTCCTGCGCCAGAGCTCGCGCGTCTGCGAGATCGCGTGCACGTCGGCGTTCCGCCTCGCCGTCCGAGACGCGCGCGGCGACCGAGGCGGCATCACCCCGGGCTTCCGCCACGGCGGCAGCCATGCGGGCGATGTCGGATTCGAGGGCGGAGCGCGCTTCGCGGTCGGCGGCGCGCCGGACATCGGTCTCCGCGCGCGCGGCCTCGTCCCGCGTCTGCTGCGCGTCGAGGTCGGTGCGCTCTGCGAGCAGCGCATCGCGCCGCACGGCGGCGGCGTCGGCGGCCTCTGACGCGTGACGCACGTCGGCGAGCAACTCCTCGGCGACGTCCTCCGTCTTGCCGCCCGAACGCGCGCGCGCCGCGCTGAGATCGTCGCGGAGCCGCCGGGCGACCTCGGCCGCGGCGGTCGCCGCAGACGACGCACGCTCTCGCTCGCGCTCCGCCGCAGCGACATCCTCATCGGTGACGCTGTCCGGCTCACGCGGCGCGAGGTGCGGATGCGTCGTCGATCCGCAGACCGCGCACGGGTCGCCCGGGGCGAGGTCCGCTGCGAGCTCTCCTGCGTAGCCGTCGAGGCGTCGCTGGAGCAGCCGCCGCACGTGCAGCGCGGCCGCGACGTCCACGTCGATCGCGGCCTGATGCGCGCGCTCCGCGGCCGCGCTCCGTTCACTCAGCCGCGCGACCTCCCGTGCGGCGGCGAGCTGTGCGGCGAGCTCGTCGTGGCGCTGGCGGAGGTCGTCCTGGCGCGCCGCCTCGTCCCGGGCCGCCGCGAGGCGCTCGTCGAGGGCGGCGCGAGCGGCGGGGATGCCCGCGAGCCGGGCATCGAGAGCCCCGAGCTCCTCCGAGGCCGCGCCGATCGCGGCGGCGAGTTCCGCCGATCGCGTGTGCAGCGCGTCGAGCTCGCGCTCCTGCGCGGCGGCGGCCTCCCAGCGGGCGAGATCGACGGCCAGTCGCTCGAGGTGCGCCGCGAGGTCTGCGGATGTCTCACCGCCGGCATCGGTCCAGCGAGCGAGGGCATCGCGTTCGGCTTCGACGGCGGCGGTGACATCGGCCTCGGCGCGCGCGAACGCATCGAGGGGCGCGCGCAGTGCCTGCGCGGCACGGGCGAGGACGACCCGCTCCCGCAGCTCCGCGATCTCGGGGACGCGGGCTTCGAGCGTCGTGAGCGCATCACGCATCGCCTCACGCTCGCGCCCGCGCTGGTACCGGGCGGCGAGCGCCGCGTGTCGCGCGACGGCCGCAGTGTGGGCTTCGTCGGCCCGCGTGCGCGCGGTGAGCCCCTGTTCGACGTGGTAGTCGGCGCGCATCTGAGCGGCCACGAGCGCACCGCGCCGCTCGTCGAGGGAGGGCGCCGTCTCGGCATCCGCCCCGTCGGGGTCCGGTTCACCGCCCAGTGCGTGCTCGTCGACGAGACGTTCGGCAAGGGCGACGAGCGTCTCGGCCCGGGTCGTCGCGGCATCGCGCGTCGCCCGCGCCTCACGCCTGCGTACTTCGAGAGCTTCGCGGTAGTCCTCGAAGCGGCGCGTTCCGAAGAGTGTCCGCAGCAGGGTCTGTCGTTCGTCGCCGGGGGCGAGCAGGAACCGCGAGAACTTGTTCTGCGCGAGCAGGATCACCTGCTGGAACTGCTGCGCGTTGAGCCCCAGCACCTCCCCGAGCGTCTCGCCGACCGTGCGGGGCTTCGCTGCCCTCCCGACCCAGACTCCCCCGACGAGCTCTTCCAGTTCGGCGCGCGCAGGCTCCGTCGTGAGCCCGCCGCCGCGCTTGGCGGGCCGCTCGTACTCGGGCGCGCGGGTGACGCGCCAGCGCGTGTCGCCAGCGGTGAACTCGAGCCGCACCTCGGTCGGATCGGTCACGAAGCTGTGGTCGCTGCGGAGCCGCTTCTCGCCTCCCTCGTAGCGCGGCACCGTGCCGTAGAGCGCGAAGCTCACGCCGTCGAGGATGCTCGACTTGCCTGTGCCGGTGCGGCCGGAGATCAGGAACAGGCCGTCCCGATCGAAGGCGTCGAAGTCGACCCTCTGCGTCTCACGGAACGGGCCGAACCCGGTGAGTTCGAGCGCGTGCAGCTTCACCCGGATGCCCCGACGCGCACACGCTCGTCGGCGCGCGCCCGCACGCGCTCGTCGAACACGTCACGCAGAAGCTCCGCCTCGCGCTCGGTCGCCCCCTCCCCCGCCCGTACGTGGACGAGGAAGGCCTCGACGAGTTCGGCGTCGGAGCGGGCGGAGCGGACACGTTGCACATACGTTCGCTCGTCGCCCTCCGTGCGCGCCGGCGGCGCGTGGACGACCTTCGCGCAGAACGGGAACCGCTCCTGCAGCCGACGCATGGGGTCGGCCTGCGGCAGGTCGTCGGTGTATTCGACCGAGACCCAGGCATCCTCGTCGCCGGCGAGGTCCGGATCGACGAGCAGATCGTCGAAGCGCCCGCGCAGCGTGCGCACCCGGCGCGGCACGGGGAGCTCGAGCCACCGCGCGTCGGCGTACCCGTCGGCATCCAACTCGACGAGCCACGACCCGCGCGGCTTGTCGCCCTCGCCGAAGCTGTAGTGCAGCGGGGCACCGGCGTACCGGATGTGCGGTGCGAGCCGGTTGCGGCCGTGGATGTGGCCGAGTGCGACGTAGTCGACGCCCGCGAAGGTCGTGAGCGGGACGACGTCGAGGCCGCCCTGCTGGATGTCGCGCTCGAGATGCGGCGTCGGCTCGACGCCCGCGGCGAAACAGTGCGCGACCGCAACCGAGCGTCCACCGCGTGCGGCGAGGTCGGCGCGGACGAGATCCATCGCGTGCCCGAGCGCCGCCGCCTGCGTGCGCGCGTCGGGCCAGACGTGGCGCAGGAGAGCCGGTTCGAGGAACGGGATGCCGTAGACGTGTACCGGCCCGTCGGCGTCGTCGATCGTGATCGGCGTGCCGACCGCCTGGGGGTCGGTGAGCACGTGGATGCCTTCGCGCAGGAGCCCCGCTTGGAACCCGAGCCGTGCGGCGGAGTCGTGGTTGCCGCTCGTCACGACGACGCGGGCACCCGTGTCGGCGAGGGCGGCGAGCGTGTCGGAGAGGAGCCCGTAGCACGCCGCGGCAGGCGTCGCGGAGTCGAACACGTCACCGGCGACGATCACGACGTCGACGTCGTTCTCCCGCACCTGCGTCGTGAGCGTCTCGAGCACGCCGCGAAGCGCATCGAGCGTCGAATGACCGTGGAAGGTCCGCCCGATGTGCCAGTCCGAGGTGTGCAGGATGCGCATGTCCCCACGGTAGATCGGGGCTCCGACATCGCTCCCGAGGCCCGCCGCGCCCCGCGGGATCGACGCCCGGCATCCGACCGCAGGGCCCGGTGCGCGGCTCCTATGCGCGAGTTCGCGCGCGGCGCCGGGACACCAGGTCGGTGATGCCGAGGGCCAGCGCGCCGCACAGGAAGAGCCCGACCGAGATCATGCCGAACGCGTAGGCGTCGTGGTAGACGGCGATACCGTGCTCCCCCGACGCCCCGTCGCGGTAGATCGCCGCGTAGAAGAGCGACAGCGCCACGGCCGTGCCGATCGCCGTGCCGATCCGCTGCCCGAGCTGTCCGACCGATCCCGCGAGTCCGCCCGAACTCGTCGGGATCTCGGCGAGGGTGAGGGTCTGGTTCGGCGCGACGACGAAGCCCGCGCCGATGCCGGCGACGAGCATGACGCCGGCCATCGCGAGCGGTACGACCTCGACCGGCGTCGTGTAGGCGACCAGGGTGAGCACGGCCACCGACACGAGCACGATGACGAGCCCCCAGACGACGAGCGGGCGTCCGAGGCGGCCGACGAGGTTGCCGCCGATCCACGCGCTCACGGCGCTCGCGAGGGCGAACCCGATCGACACCATGCCCGCGAAGACCGGTTCGAGCCCCACCCCCAGCTGGAGGAACAGCGTCGTCAGCAGGAACAGCGCCGGGATCGCGGTGAAGTAGGTCGCCGCGATCAGCGTGCCGTTGCGGAACGAGGCGACCGTGAACAGGCCGAACGGCACGAGCGGCGCCCTGCCGGATGCCGCGTAGCGGTGCTCCCACCAGACGAACAGGGCGGCGAAGGCGGCGAACAGCGCGAGCATCCACCAGCGCCGCGGGTCGTCGCCAGGCGACCCCGTCGTGAACAGGAACGGCCACAGCAGCGACACGATCGTCCCGGTGAACAGCACGAGGCCGATCGGGTCGAGGTGCGCTCGGCCCGGAGTCGCGGTGCGGGTGTGCGGCAGCAGCCAGATGACGCCCGCAAGGACGGCGAGGCACAACGGCACGTTGAGCCAGAAGATGTAGCGCCACCCGTCCTGCGCGCCGCCGACGGCGATCATGAGTCCGCCGAGAGTCGGGCCGAACGCGGTCGCGATGCCGATCGTCGCCCCGAACAGCCCGAACGCGCGCCCGCGCTCCTTGCCGACGAACAGCTGCTGGATCGTCCCGATGACCTGCGGCATCTGGATACCTGCCGCGAGGCCCTGCACGAGCCGACCGATCAGCAGCACTTCGATCGTCGGCGCGAGCGCGCACACGATCGACATCGCCGTGAACAGGCTCAGGCCCACGATGAAGAGGGTCTTGCGCGAGCGCTGGTCGCCGAGTCGTCCGAACGGCACGAGCGCGAGCCCGAACATCAGCACATACCCCGACACGACGATCTGGAGCTCGGTCGACGCGGCGCCGAACGCATGCTCGATGGACGGCAGCGCGACGTTGACCTTGCTGAGATCGAGGATCGTCAAGGCGGCCACGGACACGCACACCCAGAAGGCGCGCCAGCGCTGCCCGCGGTCGAGGGGGATGCTGGCAGTGGCGGGAGACGTCATCGGCTCCAGGCTAGAGCCGCGGACGGATGCCCGGGGCGGATGCCGAGCGCGATGCCCCGGAGGGATGCCGCGCGGCCGCGGTCAGGATGCCGCGCGCGCCGCCTTCTTCTCGCTCTGGAACGCCCGCAGCGCCTCGTACCGGTCCGCGGAACGGGCTCGCGCCTTCGCGGCCTCGTCATCGCGGTTCTTCGGCGGCGCGACCGCCACGAGATCGTTCAGGAGGTGCTGCGTCGCGTGCGCGATCTCGGCGACGGCCCGGTCGAAGGCCGCCTGATTGGCCTTCGAGGGTTTGGTCGTGCCGGCGATCTTCCGCACGTACTGGAGCGCCGCCGCGTGCACTTCGTCGTCCGTCGCGGCCGGCTCGAAATTGTGAAGGGTGTGGATGTTCCGGCACATGGCCTTCACCGTACGCTCAGGCTCGCACGGCGACCAGGTCCTAGCCTCGAGAGCATGGTCCCGGATGACTTCTCCGCCGCCGCCGACAACGTCACCGCGGTCGCGCGCGACGCCGCGGACGCTCTGGCGGATGCCGCGGGCGAGGCCGTCGACACCGCCGCGCAAGCCGTCGACGCTGCGATCGACGAGCTCACGGGAGTCCCGACGCGCGACGGCGCGATCGAGGAGTTCACCCATGATCGATCGACCCTCATCGCCGAGCGGCGCGGGCGCGACGGGTCCACCGCCACCCTCGTGCTCGTCCACGGCATCGGCATGGGGCGCAAGGTCTTCGCCGATCTCGTCCGACGCTTCGACGACGATTCACTCGTCGTCGCGGTGGATCTTCCGGGGTATGGCGAGGCGCCCGAACCTGCGCGCACCCCGACGATCGAGCGTATGGCCGATCTCGTGGCGGCATACCTGCGCCGGCTCGATCGCGGCCCGGTGATCCTCCTCGGGCACTCCATGGGAACCCAGGTCGTGACGGAGGTCGCCGTGCGGCATCCCGACGTCGTCGGCCGCCTCGTCCTCGTCGCTCCGACTGTCGATCGCCGTCACCGCCATGCGTTCACCCAGCTCGTCCGGCTCGGTCGCGACCTCTTCGGCGAGAGCGGCAAGGTGCTTCTGCTCGGCACCCGCGAGTATCTGCGCGCCGGGCCGAATCTGCGGCGCAAGATGACCGCGATGCTCGTCCACCGGCCCGAGGATGCCTACCCGCGCATCACCGCGCCGACGCTCGTCATCCGCGGCGAGCTCGACGCGGTGGTGCCGCAGGAGTGGTTCGACGAGGTCGCCGCCGCGATTCCCGTCGCGACGACGTTCGTCGTCGAAGGCCACCACCACGAGACGCTCATCCGCACGGCCGAGCCCGTCGCCGACGAGCTGCGCCGCTGGCTCGAGAAGACGCAGGACTGACCGGCGCGCGAGCCCGAGGGGGTCGGCGACCTGACCGCGCCTCAGCCGACCGAGCGCTGCGCGAGCAGGGCGCTGTGCGACGGGTTCCGGTCGAACCAGTCGGCGACGTACCAGCACACCGGGCTCACCGCGCGATCTCCGCGCTCCTCGAGGTCGGCGACGGCGCGCGCGACGAGTTCGCCCGCGTAGCCGTGCCCCCGGAAGGTCGGGATCGTGTAGGCGCGCGTGAGCGCCATCGTGCGGCCGTCGTCGCGGTAGTCGAGCACGCTCACGAGGTCGTCGCCCTTGTGGAGAGTGAAGCGCGAGGCATCCGTCTCGTTCGCGAAGGTGAACTCGGTCATCCTTCTACGCTACGCCGCTCCGGCGCGCCGGGCTCCAGCGACGCGAGCCACGCGTCCACGGCGCGCTGGCCGCGCAGCTGGACGATCGCATCGCCGTGGGCGATCGCACCCTGCAGGCGCTCGCGCACACGCGGATAGGACGTCCACGCCCACCGCATGATGTTCTGCTCGGGCGCCCAGCGCAGCCACGACGAGATGCGCTCGCGGTTGCCGTGCCACAGCTCCTCTCGCAGGATGCCGCGGCGCACCGTCCGCGCGATGATGCGCCGCATCACGACGTGGCGGGGGTGGTCGACCCAGACCATGACGTCCGCACCGCCTGGAGTGCCCGGAGAGAGCAGCCCGTCGAGCCTGCTCGTCCAGTTGCCGTCGGCGACCCACCCCTCCGGGTGCGCGGCGATGAAGTCGTCGACGAGCACACGCGCCTCATCGAGATCACGGTGCGTCCACCCGGCATCCCAGAACACGGCGTCGAGGTCGAGCCGCGCAAGACCGGTGCGCTCGGCCACCCGCATCGCGA
The DNA here is from genome assembly GCA_001724425.1 of Microbacterium sp. SCN 70-27. Lineage (GTDB taxonomy): Bacteria > Actinomycetota > Actinomycetes > Actinomycetales > Microbacteriaceae > Microbacterium. The sequence continues at coordinate 75,110 of MEEK01000027.1, read as the reverse complement.
GGTGCGACTTGCCGGAGCCGGATGCCCCGACGATGCGGATACGGCGCGGGGACTGCGGCGGCTGCGGCATCCGTCCATTCTGTCGAAGGTGCGGGACTGAGCACTCTGTCATATTGCGTCATGTCGTCCCGGCCGAGACAGCGCAGTTTGACACATACGGACCCCGTTCGTCATAATCGGCCACATGACTGACAACGCACGCACTCTGTCCGCCCGGGAGGCGAACGGAACTGCCGGCATCATGATGCCGCGCGTTGCCATGTGCTGTCGAATGTGTATCTGACGGTCATCCCCGCCGGGTCAGCCCTCCGCCTCTGAATCGGAGCAGGCGACCCCCGAGTCACCGCACGCCTCCGCCCACGACGCGGATCTCGGATGCCTCGCACACCGGCCCACCTCGCTCCTCTTCCGCGAAGGCCGCTTCCGCAGCACACGCTCGAACCCGCTCCAGGCGATCAGCCCGGGTTCCGCCCCCGAAGGACCTCTTCTCATGTCGACCACCGCCCTCCTCGCCCAGCCCACCGTCCGCACCACCCGTCACCTGCACGCGGTGGAGGATGCGGCGTCGCCCGCCGTGCCGCCGCTCGTCGCAGCCGGCACGAACGCGCCGCGCGGCTTCGCCCTGTACGTCGGCCTCGACGAGCTCAAGGCCGCCGCCGACGGCGTCTCGCTCTCGACGCTCGTGTCGGCGCTGCGCCGCACGATCTCCGAGCTCGCCCCGCACGCCGAGACCTACGCGACCGTCGCCCTCGCCCCCGCCCACGCCGGCGGTCGCGATGTCGACGTCGTGCGCCTGGCCCTCCACGAGCCGAGCGCTGTCGCCCGCACGAAGGCCGACGAGCCCGACCCGGACCACGTCGCCGGCGGCGTCACGATCGACATCTCGCGCCGCCGCGTGCACATCGACGGCGAGGGCGCAGCCCTGACCTTCAAGGAGTTCGAGCTGCTGCAGTACCTCGTGCTGCGCGAAGGCCGCACGATCGAGCGCACCGAGCTCGTCTCGTCGCTGTGGAGCCACGCGGACGACGGCGAGGCGCCCGGCGAGCGCACCATCGACGTGCACGTGCGGCGCCTGCGCGCCAAGCTCGGCCGCTACGAAGACATCGTGCGCACCGTGCGCGGCATCGGATACCGCTTCGACCGGCACGCCGACGTCGTGATCCGGTTCGGCCACGGCACCCCGTCGCCCGACCGTCTCTGAGCCTCCCCTCGCCCGGCACCCGCGCCGATCCGCCCCGTGTCGGGCCGGTGACGTAGGGTGACGGCATGAGCGCGGGGGTGGATGCCAGGGCGGATGCCGCCGTGGATGCCACCTCGCGCACCCGGGCATCCCGACTGCGCGACCCGCGCCCGGCACCGGGCCGCCCCATCGAGACCGAGTACCGCCCGCGGGCCGCGATCGACGCGCACCGTGCGATCGCTCTGCAGCAGCGCGGCACGCACGACCCCGCGCAGACGAGCGTCGGCGGCGTCATCTGGCGTGCCAGCCGCACGCCGATGGGCGTCGCGACCCTCGCGATCCGGGTCGAGCGCACCCGCATCCGCGCCGCGGCGTGGGGCCCGGGAGCCGAATGGGCCCTCGATCAGCTGCCGCGCTTGTGCGGTGCGGACGACGACCCGACCGGCTTCGACCCCCGCCATCACGCCCTCGTCGCCGAGGTGCACCACCGCCACCCCGACCTGCGACTCGGGCGCACGGACCTCGTCTTCGATGCCCTCGCGAGCGCGATCTTCGAGCAGAAGGTCACCGGCCTGCAGGCCTTCGGCGCGTGGCGGATGATCCTCACGTGGTGCGGCGAGCGCGCGCCCGGACCGACACCGCGGCCGATGTTCGCTCCGCCCGAGCACTGGCAGCGCGTCCCCAGTTGGACCTGGCATCGTGCCGGGCTCGAGCCGCCCCAGTCGCGGACGATCGTCGAGGCCGCCCGGCGACGGGCATCCATCGAGCAGGCGAGCACCGTCGCGCACACCCCCGACGAACGCGACGGCGTCTTCACGAGCCTGCGCGGGGTGGGGCCTTGGACGAGTGCGGAAGCGCGTATCCGCGCGTTCGGCGACCCCGACGCGGTGAGCGTCGGCGACTACCACCTCGCCCACCAGGTCGGGTATGCGCTGAAGGGCCACCGCGTCGACGACGACGGCATGGTGGAACTCCTCGAACCCTGGCGCGGGCATCGCCAGCGGGTCATCCGCCTGCTCAGCCTGTCGGGTGCGTTCGAACCGCGCCGCGGGCCGCGGCTCGCGCCTGAGGATCACCGCTCGCGCTGAAGCCACTCCATTGCGCGTGCCCGAGGTGAGGTTCACACTGTGCGCATGACAGTGACGCTCAACCCCTATGTGAACCTCCGCGGCACCGCCCGCGAGGCGCTCGAGTTCTACCACTCCGTACTCGGAGGCACTGTGCAGATCATGGCGTTCTCCGACTTTCCCGACATGGCGCCCCCGGGCGAGGAGCATCTCGTCATGCACGGTCAGCTGGAGACGACCGACGGGCTCACCCTCATGGTCTCGGACGTCCCGAGCACGATGACGTCCGCGCCACCCGCGGGTTTCGCCGTGTCGATCAGCGGCGACGAGGGCGAACGTCTGCGGGGCTATTGGGACGGCCTGTCGGCGGGAGGCACCGTGACCGCTCCGTATGAGACACCGCCATGGGATGCCACGGGCGGCGCGTTCGGGATGTTCACGGACCGCTTCGGTGTCGACTGGATGATCTCCTACTCGGTGCCGCCTACGATCGAGTCATGACGCTGCCCGAGGACGACCTGCCCGCGGAAGAGAAGACCGGCTGGCCGCGCGGGCGGTGGGGGTGGGTGTTCGGCAGCGTCGCACTCCTCGTCGTCGGCGTCATCGTCGGCGCAGTGCTCGGCAGCATTCTGCTGGGGCTTTTCATCGCGCTCATCATCTCCGGTGGGTGGCTCCTCGCGTACGAGTCGTGGCGGGGTCGCAACCCGCAGTTGGATGACCCGTGGGACGACGGCGCCCAGCTCTGACGCCCGACGCCGCCCGGCACTGAAGAGCGTCGCCGCCCCGTCTCACGCGCCCGCCGACGCTGGGCCTGACGACCCCCGCCGGGCTCCCGTTCACGGCCTGTCGCCGCAAACCCGCGCGGAATCGGCATCCGCGCCCCTACGATGTCAGCCATGGTCCTCCCCTACCGCACGCTGTCCTTCGCGTACCGGGCTCTGGCATCCTTCGTCATCCTGCTCGGGATCGCGCGGGTCTCGGGCCTGTGGACCGCGACGCCCACGTGGTCCGCATTCCTCTACTACACGGTGCTGAGCAACGTGCTCTGCCTCGTCTGGATGGTGTGGTCGGCCGTCTATACGGTCCGCGACGCACAGCGGAAAGGATGGGACGGCTTCTCGACGCCCTCGGCCCGCGGCGCCGCCGCCGCCATGATGGCGATCACGGTGACGATGCTCATCTACCTGTTCGTCCTCGCTCCCGGCCTGTTCACCCAACCGGGCGCGTACGAGCCGTTCACTCTCACCGACAACCTCGTGCACATCATCACGCCCGTCCTCGTGATCGTCGACTGGCTGCTGTTCGTCCCGAAGGGCCGGCTGGTCTGGTACGACCCGATCCTGTGGGCGACGATCCCGTACTCCTACCTCGCGTTCGCCTTCATCTACAGCGCGCTGGGTGGTCGGTTCGCCGGAGGAACGACGGTGCCGTATCCGTTCATGAATGTCGAGACGAACGGCCTCGGCGGCGTCGTCCTGTGGATCGCGGGGCTCACTGTCGCGCTCCTCGCCGTGGGGTACCTGTTCTACGGGCTCGACCGCGTGCTCACGCGGGCCCGTCCGCGCACCTATCGCGCGTGACGCGCAGCGACTACATCTCTTCGTGAGTGTCGGGGTCGCCGTCCCACAGCCGCCCGCGCTCGAGCCCGGAGATGGCGGCGAGCTCGGCATCCGTCAGTGCGAAACCGAACACGTCGGCGTTCTCGACCTGACGTGAGGCGTCGGCGGACTTCGGGATCGGCGTCGAACCGAGCTGCGTGTGCCAGCGGAGCACGGCCTGCGTCGGGGTGACGCCGTGCACCGCGGCGACGTCCTGGATGACCTGCTCGGTGAGCAGTTCGCTGCGGCGGGCGAGCGGCGACCAGCTCTCCGTGCGGATGCCGTGCGTCGCGTGGAAGGCGCGCAGCTTCTCCTGCGGGAAATAGGGATGCATCTCCACCTGGTTGACCGCGGGGGTGACACCGGTCTCGTCGATGAGGCGCGTCAGCATCGCCTCGGTGAAGTTGGAGACGCCGACCGATCCGACCTTGCCGTCCTTCTGCAGGTCGATCATGGCGCGGAAGGTCTCGACGTAGCGATTCACGCTGGGGTTCGGCCAGTGGATCAGGTAGAGGTCGATGCGGTCGAGTCCCAGCCGCTCGAGCGACGCGTGCGCCGAATGGATCGTCTCCTGGTAGCCGTGCTCACGCCCGGGGACCTTCGTCGTGACGATCAGCTCGTCGCGGATGCCGCTGCGCCGCACCGCCTCGCCGACCTCGGCTTCGTTGCCGTAGTTGACCGCGGAGTCGAGCAGTCGGTACCCGGCGTCGATCGCCGTGCCGATCGCGGCGATGCCCTCATCGCCCGTGAGCTTGTAGGTGCCGAAGCCGAGCTCCGGGAACGCCGTGCCGTCGTTGAGCGTGACCGTGGGAATCGTGACCATGGCGTCCACGCTACGCCCATCGCCTCGGTCAGGCGCGGGCGAGGAGCTCTTCGATGACGCGCAGGACTCCCGCGTCGGCGTTCGACGGCGCACGGAACCGCGCGATCGCCGCCACATCGGGGTGGGCGTCGTCCATCGCATACGACCAGTCCGCCGCCTGCAGCAGCTCGATGTCGTTGAGGTAGTCACCGAACGCCATCGTCTGGGCGGGCGTCACGCCGAGAGCCGCCTGGAGATTCCGCAGGGCGACGCCCTTGTTGACGGTCGCGTTCATGATGTCGACCCAGTGCTCGCCCGAGACGACGACTTGATGCGTGGCGCGGAGGTCGGCGAACGCGGGCGCCGTGTGGGCCTCGCCTCCGTCGACGTCGTAGATCGCGAGCTTCAGGACCTGATCGCGGACGGCGAGGAGGTCGGGCACGACCTCGAGCTTCGCGTAGTACTTCTCCGCCTCCGCGAGGAACTCGGCGGCCGTGCTCTCGATATACGCCGACGTCTTGCCGCAGACGACCAGCCCCGCGCGCACGACGCCTCCGGCGACCAGCTCACGCAGGCGCACGGTGACGGATGCCGCGACGGCCGGGTCCATGGCATCCGAGCTCACCTCCGTGTCACCGCGGACGACGTATGCGCCGTTCTCGGCGATGTAGTCGAGCTCCGCGTCGACGTGACCGAACATCGCCTGCAGAGTCGCGAGTTGCCGACCGCTCGCGGGGGCGAACGCGATGCCCCGCTCCCGCAGCCGCTGGAGCAGGGGCCAGGTCGCGGGCGGGATCGTGCCGTCCGGCAGCAGCAGCGTGCCGTCCATGTCGACGGCGATGAGACGGATGTCGGGGGTCACCCCTCCATCCTGTCAAAGCCGCAGATCACGGCCGCTCGTTGCGCCGGGCATACGCGGCGGCGCTGCGGCTCGACAGCGCGAGCAGCACGAGCACGTCGAGCGCGATCGTGGCGAGACCCGCATCGACCGTGATCTCGCGCCCACTCGACCACCACGCGACGAACGAGGTCGTGAGCGATATCACCGAGCCGATCATCACGAGCACTCGCGGCCAGTTCCAGCCCAGCCAGATGAACGACGCGAGCACCGCGTCGACGAGCAGGAGCGACACACCGACCAGGACGACGACGAGAGGCCCGAGCGCATCGCCGTCGACGCTGACGTCGAGGGACGACGGCCGCAAGAGCGCCGCCTGGACGAGGAATCCGATGCCCGCCGCGACGCGCAGGATGAGCAGCGTCACGCCCGCGATCGTCGCGGCGGGGCGGCGCATCGCAGGGTTGTAGCCGGTCGGGACGAGCAGCCGCGTCGCGGGCTCGAAGGCGGGGCGCTTGGCGTGCGCGGAGCGGTCGGTCACGAGGCATCCACCCCCTCCGTCGCGGGGACGGCAACCGCGCGCAGGTCGACGATCGGCAGGTCGCCGTCGGTGCGGATCGAATCGCCGCCGCCGTTGCGGGCGTGGTAGCCGGTGGAGAAGTCGCGGAGGACCTCGAGCGCGATGGCCGGATCCGAGCCCGTGACGGTGCGGACGACGTGATCGCGCTCGACGTCCGTGTCGGCGTCGATGCGATGCGTGATCTGGAGCGTGAAGAGCGACAAGCCCACCGCCGTGTCGAACGTCGCCGCCGCGAGCCAGTCGACACGGCGTCCACCTGGCAGCAGCCAGTCGTCGGGGCAGCGCCAGAACCGCACGTGATGCCGCTGTGCCGGGTTGCCGTCGACCTCCTGCTGGTAGGCGAGGTCCTGCTGGTGGCCGAAGAGGAAGAGCGGACTGACGGGCGCCTCGTCGTAGCTGCGGCGCAGCACGGTCGAGGTGACGATGCGCCACGAGCTGCGCAGGGTCACCGGGTCGGCCGCCGTCCACCCGGCGCGCGCCATCGCCGCTTCGAGTTGCTCGCGCGAACCCATGAGTGCGAGGTTGACGGGGTCGCCGAGCAGGCCGTCACTCGTGCGCGCGCGGCCGATGAAGTAGTCGGGCACATAGATGGTGGTGAGGATGCGATGGAGCCGCGGCAGCAAGAGATAGGCCAGGAGCACCCAGAACGCGATGCCGAGGACGATGCCCCACCAGCCCACATGGAAAGTCTCGGTGAGGCTCAAGTAGGCGAGCCACACGGCAGCGAGTCCCGCGAAGGTGAAGAAGAACCAGTCGAGTGCCACGCCGATCGACGCCCGGCGCCGCGTGACGCCTCGCGAATCGGAACCGCTCATGGCCTCACGCTACCGGCGGGCGGGCGAGCCGGGGGTTATCCCCACCCCGACTTCTCGGGCTGGCTCTCCTGTGCCGGGGCGTCGCCCGGACCTACCGTGGAACCATGACCAGCAACGCCCCGCCCGACGCGGTTCCCGCCCGCGAGGCATCCCCTCTGCCGCCCGCGCCCGCCTCCCTCGCCGCCGCCCCTCTCTCCAGCGGTGCTGCCGGCGGGCCGCACCGCCCGTCGCGCGCCGTCCGCTTCGGGCGCCACCTCGGTGCGCTCGCCCAGCTCGCCGCCGTCGGCGTCCTCGGCATCGTCGCCCTCTCGATCCTCGTCGGGCTCCTGAGCGCAGGGGTGGGGCTTCTGCCCGCCCTCGGCATCGGCCTCCTCTTCCTCGTCGCGTTCGTCTACGCGCTGTATGCCACGGCCTGGGTCGAGTACGAGCGGGTCGAGGGCCTCTACGACTACGGGCTGCGCTCCCTCCGCGCGGTTCCGCGGCAGCGCCCCGGCTTCGCCGGATGGCTGCGCAGCCTCGGGCGTCAGTCGATCGACGGCCCGATGTGGCGCGGCATCGCGTCCGTGGCGATCGCGACGATCCTCGGGCTCACGGTGCTGCCTCTCGTCGGCGCGCTCGCCTCGAGCGTCGCCCTCCTGTTCGCGCCCCTCATGGGTGCGCAGAGCGTCGTCCTGCCGATCGTGCGCGCCCAGGTGCCCGGCGAGTGGGCCGTGCTCGGCGGCGTCGTCGGCCTGATCCTGAGCCTCGCGCTCCTCGTCGGGATCGCGCTGCTGCATGCTGTGCTCACCCGCGCGATCCTGGTGCCCTCCCGCGAGGCCCAGTTCGCCGAGCAGGCCCGCACCGCAGGCACGCAGCGCGAGAGCGCCGTCCGCGCCGGCGAGGTCGAGCGCACCCGCATCGAACGCGACCTGCATGACGGTGTCCAGCCGAGACTCGTCTCGGTCGCGATGACCCTGGGGCTCGCGCAGCAGAAGATCGACGATGACCCGGATGCCGCCAAGGAGCTGATCGACGAGGCGCACACCTCGACGAAGGCCGCCATCACCGAGCTCCGCCAGCTCGCTCGCGGCATCCACGCGTCCGTCCTCGACGATCGCGGCCTGGACGCGGCTCTGAGCGCCCTCGCAGCCCGCTCCCACGTGCCCGTGCAGCTCGACGTACGCGTCGACTCGCGCTGCAGCCGCACCGCCGAAGCCGCGGTCTACTTCGCGATCGCCGAGACGCTCACGAACGCCGCGAAGCACTCCCGCGCGTCCGAAACGCGCGTGGTCGTGCGCTCCCGGGACGACGGCGGCGTGCACTCGCTGTGGGCGCGGGTCGAGGACAACGGCGTCGGCGGGGCCCGCGTGCTCCTCGGCGGCGGACTCGACGGCATCCTGAACCGCATCGTCGCCGCAGGCGGCACCACCCGCCTCGACAGTCCCCTCGGCGGCCCGACCTCGCTGGAGGTGAGCGTCCCGTGCGCATCCTGATCTGCGAAGACTCCGCCCTCCTGCGCGAAGGCATCGTGCGCGTGCTGCAGGACGCCGGCCACGACGTGGTCGCCGCCCTCCCTGACGCGAGTACGCTGACCGAGCGCGTCGCCGAGACCGCACCGGAGCTGTGCATCCTCGACGTGCGGCTGCCGCCGACGTTCACCGACGAGGGCATCCGCGCGGCGCTGGCCCTCCGCGCCGTGCAGCCCGACCTCCCGGTGCTCGTACTGAGCCAGTACGTCGAGGAGCGGTACGCGAGCGAGCTCATCACGGGTCAGGCGGCCGCCTTCGGCTACCTGTTGAAGGACCGTGTCGCCGACATCCGCGATTTCCTGCAGGCGCTCGAGCGGATCGGCGCGGGAGCGACGGTCCTCGACCCCGAGGTCGTCGCACAGCTGCTCACCCGGCGCGCTCGCGACGAGCGCATGGCCCGGCTCACCGAGCGCGAACGGACCGTCCTCGCCCTGATCGCCGAGGGCAGGAGCAACCAGGCGATCGCCCAGACCCTCTTCGTCACCGAGGCGAGCGTCGAGAAGCACATCACGTCGCTCTTCCAGAAGCTCGGCCTCGAACAGGACGAGCACGGCAACCGGCGCGTCCTGGCCGTGCTCGCCCACCTCGAACACGGCGACCACACCCCTCCGAACGGAGCAGTCCGATGACCCTCACCGAATCCCCCCGACCCCGATCCTCCGCACGTGTCATCGCCGTCCTCGCGATGGTGTTCGGATCGCTCCTCATCGTCGGCTCCCTCACGATCGGAGCCGTCTCCGCGGCGCGCGCCGCCTCCGTGCGCACCGACACGCTGACGGCGGATGCCACCGGCATCCGCAACCTCGACGTCGATGTCGCCGCCGCCGACCTCAAGATCGTCTACGGCGGCGACGAGGCGAGCCTCACGGTGACCGGTGTCTCCTCGGACTGGACGCTGCGCCGCGACGGCGACAGCCTCGTCGTCCGCACCGATCGCAACTGGTGGAAGGGGTGGAGCCTGTTCGGCCGCGAAGCCGACACCGCGACCCTCACCCTCCCCTCCTCCCTCCAGCACACGGCGGTGGACGCCGACCTCTCCGTGAGCGCCGGTCAACTGCGGGCGGACGGCACGTTCGGTGCCCTCAGCCTCTCGCTGAGCGCGGGCACGATGGACGTCTCCGGCACGGCCGAGCGGCTCGATGTGGATGCCTCGGCAGGGCGCCTCACGTTCGATCTGGCCGACACGACCGAGGCCGACCTGAACCTCAGCGCCGGCGCCGTCACCGGCAGCCTGTCCGGCTCCGCTCCCCGCACGGTCACGGCCGACGTGAGCGCCGGCCGCATGGACCTGACGCTGCCGACCGGTCGCTATGCGGTGAGCTCGGAGGCGTCTGCGGGCGAGTTCCGCAACGACCTCCAGGTCGATTCCTCCTCGGATCACCGTGTGCAGGTGACCGTCTCGGCGGGAGTCGTGCGCATCGGGTCGTGATGCGGCCGGGGTTCCTGACGGATCGCTATGCGACGGATATGGGTTGAGCCCAGAACCCCACGAGCGTTACCTCTTCGTTATACAGTCGATCCATCGCCGCTCCCGACACAGACTCCACGGGAACGGCGAAGCAGAAGCTCCTCTCTTCTGCGAACCTTTGGTGCAAACGGGATGCAGGGCCGGTCGGTCGGAAGACACGACCGGCCCTTTCCTTGTCGCGCGCGCTAGCGTGGGTTCCGTGACCACGCCGATCGATGCCACCACCACCCCCGCCTGGGCCGACCTCACCTCGTTGAAGGATGCCCTCGTCCCCGATCTTCGCGGCTGGTTCCGCGACGACCCCGCACGCGTCGAGCGTTTCAGCTTCGACCTCGCAGACCTCCACGTCGACCTGTCGAAGAACCTCATCGACGACGAGATCGTCGCAGCGCTCGTGCGACTCGCCGAGCAGACCGGCGTCGCGGACCGCTACGCCGCGATGCTCCGCGGCGACCACATCAACACGACCGAGGACCGTGCGGTCCTGCACACGGCCCTGCGCCGCCCGGTCGGCGCGAGCCCCGCGCTCGTCGTCGACGGCCAGGACGTCGACCACGACGTCCACGAGGTGCTGGATGCCATGTCGGCCTTCGCCGACCGCGTGCGTTCGGGCGAGTGGACGGGCATCACCGGCAAGCCGGTGAAGACGGTCGTCAACATCGGGATCGGCGGGTCTGATCTCGGCCCCGCGATGATCTCGGCCGCGCTCGAGCCGTTCGGCGCGGGCATCGAGGCGCGCTTCGTCTCGAACATCGACCCGTTCGACCTCGCCCACAAGACGAAGGGCCTCGACCCCGAGACGACCCTCTTCATCGTGGCATCCAAGACGTTCACGACGCTCGAGACCCTCACCAACGCGCGCCTCGCCCGCGACTGGCTCTGGGCCGGCCTCGAGGCGGCGGGCGCGATCGACGGGTCCGACGCACAGAAGACGGATGCCGTCGCGCACCACTTCGTCGCCGTGTCGACCGCCCTCGACAAGGTCGCGGCGTTCGGCATCGACACCGCGAACGCCTTCGGGTTCTGGGACTGGGTGGGCGGACGCTACTCCGTCGACTCGGCCATCGGCCTGTCGCTCGTGATCGAGTTCGGCCCGGAGGCATTCCGGGAACTGCTGGCGGGCTTCCACGCGGTCGACGAGCACATGGCATCCACGCCGTTGGCATCCAACGTTCCCGTGCTCATGGGGCTCCTCAACGTCTGGTACACGAACTTCCTCGGCGCGCAGTCGCACGCCGTGCTTCCGTACGCGCAGCAGCTGTCGCGCTTCGCGGCGTACCTGCAGCAGCTCACGATGGAGTCCAACGGAAAGCGCGTGCGCTGGGACGGCTCGCCTGTCACGAGCGACACGGGCGAGATCTTCTGGGGCGAGCCGGGCACGAACGGTCAGCACGCGTTCTACCAGCTGATCCACCAGGGGACGCGCCTGATCCCCGCCGACTTCATCGCGTTCGCGAACCCGGCGTACCCCCTCGAGGACGGCGGGCGCGATGTGCACGGCCTCTTCCTCGCGAACTTCCTCGCGCAGACGAAGGCCCTCGCCTTCGGCAAGACGGCCGAAGAGGTCGAGGCGGAGGGCACGACGGGTGCGCTCGTCGCGGCGCGGACGTTCCCCGGCAACCGCCCGACGACGTCGATCTTCGCGCCCTCGCTCACCCCGCGGGTGCTCGGCGAACTGGTCGCATTGTACGAGCACATCACGTTCACGCAGGGCGTGATCTGGGGCATCAACTCGTTCGACCAGTGGGGCGTCGAGCTCGGCAAGCAGCTCGCGCTGCAGATCGCGCCCGCGATCGAGGGCGACCAGGCCGCGTTCGAGGCGCAGGATGCCTCGACCCGCGCCCTTCTGGAGTACTACCGCAGCCACCGGCGCTGACCCCGCTCAGGCTGCCGCGACACGACTCGCGGCAGCCTGACGGGTTCGCCCCGCGCGCTCGTGGACGGCAGCCGACGCGGGCGGCGCACGCGCTGGTCGCACCGTGCGGACACCTGCGGGTGATCTCGCACGCGGCTCCTGCGGCGACGCCGAGACGGGCCGTCACGCGGCTCCTGCGGCGATGCCGAGACGGGCCGTCGTGCGGCCGCCGGCGTGACGGCCCGGGGCCGCGCCATCTCGCAGTCGGGTCGGCCGCGTCAGCCGTGCGGCGGGCGGCGCGCGTCAGTCCGCGGTCGCGGCCCGTGCGGCCTCGGCGGGGCGGCCCGCGGCGCAGTCGGCGACGAGCGTCGCGAGCCGATCGGTGCGGGTCTGTTCGCGCTTCGCGCTGTGGATCCAGTTCGCACAGATGCGGCGGTAGCCGGGCGTCGCGATCTCCCAGAATGCCGCCGCCGCGGGGTCCCTGGTGAGTGCGGATGCCTCGGCATCCGTCAGTTCGTCGCTGTTCTCGTACGCGTAGACCCCGGTCCGCTCCGGCGTGCGCCGCTCGAACGCGGCGAGACCGGCCGGTCGCATGAGCCCGGCCGCGCGCAGCCGTTCGACGTGTGCGATGTTCACGGCACTCCAGTTCGAGCGCGGTCGGCGCGGACTCCAGCGCTGCGCGCGCACGCCGCCGATGCTCCGGCTCGTCGAGTCGATCCAGCCGAAGCACAGCGCCTCGAGGACGGCGTCCTCCCACGTGAGCCCCTGCTCGGGGTGTGCCTTCAGGCGACGCTCCATCCACAGCTCCGGCGCGGTCTCGTGGTGTTCCTCCAGCCACGCGCGGAAGGCCGCGGCATCCGCGAAGAACACGACCTCGGGCTCCTCACCATCCATGGCCGCGACGCTAGCACCCCACCCCCATTCCGCGAGACCCGGTCTGCGCGCCGAGACCCCGCGACCGGAGCCCGGGTTTCGGCGTGCAGACCGGGTCTCGACTTCGGACAGGGGGTCAGGCCAGCGTCGGGCGGTTCCAGACGCCGGGGCGGTCGAACTCGCCGTAGCGCACCCGCACGCCGTCGGCGCCGACGGAGGCGGCGCAGACGAGCAGGGACAGGGTCGGGTACCCGAAGGGGCGGTTGTCGCGCACGATCGCCCGATCATCGACCGGGCCGACCTCGCTCGTCCGTTCGAGGGCGTCGAGCCACGCGGTCATCCAGACGTCGTCCGCGACACCTTCGGCGGGAACGGGGAACGCCTCGTGCCACGCCGCGATGCGAGCCGTCGCAGGGTCGTCGAGGTCGTCGTGCGCGATCATGTGGATGCCAGGCTCGAGTGCGACGCGGCGTGCGCTGGTGACCAACGGCCACGAGGTGCACGTTGTTCCCACCGCCGACTCGCTGCGGTTCGTCGGGACGACCACGTGGGAGGCCGTCTCGAGGAATCCTGTCACGACGAGCGTCCACGACGACGTCGCCCAGGTGCGGCACGTCGCGCTCGGCACCTCGGCCGACCTCGTCGTGATCGCCCCGGCGACGGCCAACACGCTCGCGAAGATGGCAGCCGGGATCGCCGACGACCTGCTCGGCGTCACTCTCCTCGCGACGACGGCGCCCGTCGTCGTCGCCCCCGCGATGCACACCGCGATGTGGGAGCACGCCGCGACGCAGGCGAACATCGAGGTGCTGCGCTCGCGCGGCGTGCATGTGGTCGGCCCGGCCGACGGCCCCCTCACCGGCGGCGACAGCGGCCCCGGCCGCATGGTCGAGCCGGACGAGATCCTCGCCGCGGCGCTCGAAGCAGCCAGCAGCGGCGCCGCACGCGCCGCACGACCCACCGATCTCGCCGGGCGGCGCGTGGCCGTCTCGACGGGCGGCACACGAGAGCCGATCGACCCCGTACGCTACCTCGGCAATCGTTCGAGCGGGCGTCAGGGTGCAGCGCTCGCGGTCGCTGCCGCCGACCGCGGCGCCGAGGTCGTGCTCGTCGCCGCGCACGTCGACGACGGTGTGCTGGATGCCGCGACCCGCCACCCCCGCATCACCGTCGTCCGGGTGAGCACGACCGCGGAGCTCGCAGACGCGATGACGGATGCCGCGGCATCCGCCGACGTCATCGCGATGGTCGCCGCCGTCGCCGACTTCCGCGTCGCCGAGGTGTCGCACGACAAGCTCCGCAAGGAGGATGGCGTGCCACTGCTCGACCTCGTGCCGAACCCGGACGTGCTCGCGGGACTCGTCGCCGGGAGGCGCCCCGGCCAGACGGTCGTCGGCTTCGCCGCAGAGACGGCCGACTCCGACGAGGAGCTCCTCGAGCGCGGGCGGCGCAAGCGCGCCCGGAAGGGCGTCGACCTTCTCATCGTCAACCGGGTGTCGTGGGATGCCGGGTTCGAGACACCCGACAACCGGGTGCTGATCCTCGACGCCGAAGACACCGTGGTCGCGGATGCCGAGGGCACGAAGCGCGAGGTCGCCGACGCCGTGTGGGACGCGGTCGCAGTCAGCCGCTGACCCCCTCCGAACGGAGGCATATCCGCGGCCGAAGGCCCTGCTCGCAGCACCCGGACGGACAATGAAAAGGCAGCATCCTCGTGATGCGTTCCCGGCCGGCGGAAACACCACCGTGCCTTCGGCCGGCCTTCTCTCGGAGCGCCACAGCGCTCCATCGAACCATGAAGGAGTAGTCGGAATGTCCACTGCCAAGGTCGCTCTCGTCTCGGGCGCAGGTCAGGGAATCGGTCGCGGTATCGCGCTCCAGCTCGCGAAGGACGGCTTCGATGTCGCCGTCGCAGATCTCGCCTTCCAGGAGGAGAAGGCGCGTGGCGTCGTCGCGGAGATCGAAGCGCTGGGCCGCCGTGCGATCTTCGTGGCCGCGGACGTGTCGAAGAAGGAAGACGTCGTCGCCGCTGTGGACGCAGCCGCGACGCAGCTCGGCGGGTTCGACGTCATCGTGAACAACGCGGGCATCGCGCAGGTCAAGCCGATCCTCGACGTGACGGCGGAAGAGCTCGACAAGATCTTCTCCATCAACGTGAACAGCGTCGTCTTCGGCATCCAGGCCGCTGCCGACAAGTTCATCGAGCTCGGTGTGAAGGGCAAGATCATCTCCGCCGCCTCGATCGCGTCGATCAAGGGCTTCCCGATCCTCGGTGCGTACTCCGCGTCGAAGTTCGCCGTCCGCGGCCTCACGCAGGTGGCGGCGCAGGAGCTCGCGCCGAAGGGCATTACGGTCAACGCCTACGCCCCCGGCATCGTCGGCACCGGCATGTGGGATCTCATCGACGAGAAGCTGTCGGAGATCAACGGCAAGCCCCGCGGTCAGAACCTCAAGGAGAACGTCGAGAGCATCGCCCTCGGCCGCATCGAGACGCCCGAAGACGTCGCGAACGTCGTGTCGTTCCTCGCGAGCGAGAAGGCCGACTACGTGACCGGCCAGGTGCTGCTCGTGGACGGCGGGATGCTCTACAACTGATGCATCCGAAGGGGGCGCGGGGAGGACATGTCCTTCCCGCGCCCCCCTTCTCTGCGAGGTCTTCGCGAGGATGCCTCGCCGGGCGGTTCCCCGCGGGGCCGTTCCTCGTCAGGCCGCCGGCAGGTGGCGACGCCAGCTCAGGGCGACGATCCCGACGCTGACCGCGGCGAGGACCGCGCCGGCGAGGAACATCGTCGTGTACGGGATCCACGCGCCGAGCGCGGCGAGGATCGCCGGGATGAAGAAGCCGAGATACGTCAGTGAGTAGTACACAGCGGTGAGTCCGGCGAGATCACGCGGACCGGCGATCCGCTGGATCTCGCGCAGTCCCCCGACGAGCAACATGCCGTAGGCCGCCCCGAGTGCCGCGGCGGCCACGAACGCCCAGGCGAGCGAGTTGAGGCTCACCGCGACGGCGGCCAGGATCATGGCGGGAACCGTGACCGTCAGCGCGATCCCGATGCCGCGGGCTGACAGCGGAGTGTCGACCTTCGCGGCGAAGCGCTGCACCGCAACACCGCAACCGAGCGCGACGACGCACAACAGACCCGACACCCCGATCTGCAGCCCCGGCGCCTGCGCCATCATGAGGCCCGGCAGGATCGCGTACGCGCTTGCGGCGGTGCCGAAGACCCAGGGCGCCATCGGGACGACAACGAGGAGGAACCGACGGTGCATCGCGGTGGGGATGCGCAGGTCGGCGAGGAGCGGCCCCGAGGTGTCCCTACGCGGTCGGCTCTCCGGCGCCGTCCACAGCAGCACGAGCGCGACGAGGGTCAGGGCGATGTGCAGCAGGTACGGCGATGCGGTGGGGATGGGACCGAACTGCCCGAGCGCCGCAGCGCAACCGGCGCCCAGCGCGAACCCGGACGTCAGCGCGAGCGCGGCGCGTGAGGCTCCACGGCCGTCGACGGCGCGGGTCGTGAACGGAGGCTCGGAGAGCTCTTTCACCCAGCTCGTGCCGACTGCCATCACGAGCCCCAGCGCGATACCCGACAGCACCCGCCCGGCGAACAGGAGCGGCATCGAGGAAGCCCCGACGGCGAGGAGCGTGCTGCCCGCAATCGCGATGATCGGCGCGGGGACGAACAGCGGTCGGCGGCCGTACCGGTCGGACAGCGGACCGCCGAGAAGGAGCGCGGGCACGATGCCCAGGACATATGCCCCGAGCAGTACATTCACGCTGAAGGCGCTCATCTGGTCGATCTGGCGGTACATCACGAGCAGGGGCGTGAACTCGTTCCCGCCCCACGCGACGGCGAACAGGGCTGCGCTCACGCGCATCCACGGGACGATCGCGACCCGCACCCCGGCGGCGGCTCCCTCGGAGGACATCTCACTCACGACAGCAACTCCCGGTGGGTCTTCTTGATGTGGCGACCGAGTGCCACCTCGAACGCCGCGGTCTCGCCATCGCCGATGAGGCGGACGAGCAATCCATGATCGGCGAGCACCTGCTCGGCTCGGTCGTCGTGTCGCCAGAGCGACCGCGCGAGCATCCGCCTTTGCCGATCGCGCAGCGTCGCGAAGAACTCTGCGAGCAACGCGTTCCCGCCGGCCGCGACGATCCGCGCGTGGAAGGCCGTGTCTGCCTCGGCGAGCCGCGCGAGGTCGGATGCCTCGTACGCGCGGCGTTGCTCGTCGAGAATGTCGGAGAGCTCGTCGACGACGTCCTGCACCCGTTCGGAGTCACGGACGAGCCGCCGCACGGCATCGGTCTCGATGAGGATGCGCGCCTCGACGACGTCGTCGAGCTCTCCCGGCGTCACTTCGCGGATCAGCGCACCGCGCTTGGGGTACAGCCGCATCCACCCCTCGACCTGCAAGCGCAGGAACGCCTCGCGGACGGGGGTGCGGCTCATCCCCAGCTCGTCGGCGATCGTTCCTTCGCTGACCATCGTCCCGCCGGCGAGATCGCCGTCGAGGATCCGCTCCTTGACCTTCGCGTAGGCGGCATCCGCGGCGGATGCCTCCGTCTCCTGGTGTTCCATGACCCCGTCCCCTGCTGATGAACAAGATAGATACTAGTTGCATCCCAGCGCGAAGGGAAGTCGTGCGCGGGTAAGATCCGCGATGCCGCCGCAACGCGATGACGGCCGGGGCATCCGCCCCGGCCGTCATCTGCGCAGTCGTGCTCGCGTCAACCCTTCTCTTGCACGTCCAGCAGCGGATCGCCGTGCGCGACGGGGCCGAGCTTCACGGGGTCGACGGTGTCGAAGTCATCCGCATTCAGCACGATGACCGGCGTGATGATCGGGTACCCGGCCTTCTCGATGACCGCACGGTCGAACGTGACGAGAGGTGTGCCCACCTCGACGCGATCGCCGTTCTTGACCTTGACGTCGAAGCCTTCCCCCTTGAGGTTCACGGTGTCGATTCCGACGTGGATGAGCACCTGCACACCATTGTCGAGTTCCAGCCCGAACGCGTGCCCCGTCGGCTGCGCCGCGGCCACGATGCCGGCCCCCGGCGAGTACACCGTGTCCCCCGTCGGTTCGATCGCGACGCCGGGACCCATCACACCGCCCGCGAACACGGGATCGGGCACCTTGTCGAGGGCGACGGCCGTGCCGTCGAGCGGCGATGCGAGCTGGAGCAGCGCCCCGACCGACGATGTCGTCCCGGCGGGCTTCGTCGCGAGGGCGGTCGCGGTGGCGGCACCGGCGACGCCTGCCGCGGCACCCGATGCGGAGAGCTCGTCCGATCCGGCGACCGAGGCGACCGACGCGGACGTCGCCGCGTTCTCGCCGACCAGCGCCGATCCCGCACCTGCCGCGGCGACCGCGGCCTCGCCTGCGTCGTCGGGGTTCTTGTAGCCCGAGATGATGACGAGCACCATCGCCACCACGAAGGCGCCCAGCACCGCGAGGCTGTACAGCCCGATCGGGTCGAACGCCGGGATCGTGAGCAGCGAGGTGAACACGAAGGCCTTCGTCGTGATGCCGTGCTCGAGGCCGAGCAGCAGGGAGCCGACGCCGATGATCACGCCGCCGGTGAGGCATCCGACGAGCATGCGTGGATAGATCCGCTTGTACCGCAGATGGATGCCGTAGAGCGAGGGCTCCGAGATGCCGCCGAGGAGGCCCGCGGCGAGCGCACCCGTCGCGGTCTGCCGCATGGCCTTGTCCTTCTCGCGCCACGAGAGGAACAGAACGCCCGCGGTTGCGCCGAAGCAGGCGAAGTTCCACGCACCCATGGGCCCCTGGATGAAGTCGTAGCCCAGGTTCTGGATGTTCAGCAGCATGATCGCATTGATGGGCCAGTGGAGCCCGAGCGGAACCATGAACGGATAGGCCAGCGGGATCACGATCGCGAAGATGAACGGCGAGAACGTGTTGATGGAGCTGAGCAGGTTCGCGAGCGCCGCGCCCGCGTAGACGCCGATCGGGCCGATGAGGAAGGCCGTCAGCGGGATCATGATCAGCATCGACAGGAACGGCACGAAGATCAGCTGCAGGTTGTCCGGGATGATCCGCTTGAGCAGCTTGTAGAGCGGCCCGAGGACGGCCGCC
This sequence comes from Microbacterium sp. SCN 70-27, assembly GCA_001724425.1. Lineage (GTDB taxonomy): Bacteria > Actinomycetota > Actinomycetes > Actinomycetales > Microbacteriaceae > Microbacterium. The sequence continues at coordinate 56,419 of MEEK01000027.1, read as the reverse complement.
ATCAACAATGGCGGGAACACTTGGGAGTTGTAGTTGAAGATCGTCAACGGCACGCCGAAGATCGGGATCGTCGTGATGTCGGAGCCGAGGAACGTCGTGTGCGTCGCCGCGTCGTTGAGGCCGAGGGCGGTGAACCCGGGCAGCATGACGACGGCCATGATCGCGAACCCGACCCAGGGGTCGGCGCCGACCTTCTGCGATGCGTTGTACGCGACCATCAGGGGCAGGAAGATGAACACGCACTGCCACATCAGGTTCACGAACTGCCACGACGGCGGCAGCTCGGTGCGCGGGTCCGCCCAGTTGCCGATCACGCCGAGCGTCGACATCAGCGCCATGAACGTGATGAACAGCGATGCCCCCAGGAGCGCACCGAGGATCGGGCGGAACGAGTCGGACAGGAACTCGAAGAGCGAGTCGAGCCACGGGTTGGTCCCGCGGGGGCCCTTCGCGCGCTCGCGCGCCTTGATGTCGTCGATCGTGTCGCCGTCGGCGGGCACCGATCCCGCTCCGGCGCCGGACATCACGGGCAACGCCATGATGTCGTTGTAGACGTTCTGCACGCCGCCGCCGATCACGACCTGGAATCGGTCACCGGCCTGCGGCACGGCTCCCATCACCCCGGCGATCTTCTCGACGGCGACCTTGTCGGCCTTCGTGCCGTCGTGCAATTGGAATCTCAGCCGCGTGGCACAGTGCGTGAGGCTCGCGATGTTCTGCGGGCCTCCGACCGCTTCGACGATCTCGGCTGCATTACTGGATGCCATGGTCCCTCCCTGGGGAATCTCGCGTGGACCTGCCCTCTGTACGCGACTCTATACCTAGCATCCGGGGCCCCGACAGCACCTTTTGGAGGTGCTTGCGCGCACCGCGAACCCGGCGGAAACCCCGCCGCTTCCGGACGTTCGGCCACCGTCCGCACTCAGGTTTCACTCAGGATCTGTGCCGGTTCTGTCCAGAAAGTGTTGTAAACCTGTGACCTCAGCGTTCACCCGAAGACGCGCGCCGTGTGTGCCAGCCCTGTTTCCGACGGGTTTTGTGCGACCGGCTCCGATCCACCGGAAGTTACCGTATGCCTCGCCTCTCAGTTCGCCTTGCCGTGCCCGCAGTGTCCCTGACTCTCCTGGGAGGGCTGCTCACCACGGCGGGCGCCCTGCCGGCGCAGGGGTACACGGGAGACGTACCCGCCGCAGAGGCGGGTTCCGCGACGACCTCCCTCTCCGCGCCGCTGAGCGTCATCACGGCGAAGGGGCAGACCGCGCTCGACAAGGCGCAGGATGCCATCGCTGCCGCCCGCACCGTGACGGTGGACATCGCGGCATCCGGCCTCACGGTCGACGCGCCCTCGACGGTCGTCGACACCCGTGAGCTCGCGGGCTACATCGACAAGCTCGAAGCCCTCGACGTCACGCCCGCCATGCTCATCCCGGCACTGACCGATGAGGCGAACGCCGAGACCGAGTCTGTGCTCGAGCGGACCGCCGCGCTGCGCGGCAAGCTCGATGCCGCGATCGCGCAGAAGAAGGCGGACGACGAGGCTGCCGCAGCAGCCGCCGCCGCAAAGGCCGCCGCGGACGCCGCGGCTGCGCAGGCCGCCGCCGAGCAGGCGGCTGCCGAGCAGGCCGCCGCCGAGAAGGCCGCGGCGGAGAAGGCCGCCGCCAAGAAGCAGCAGGTGGCGGCACCGGCATCCGTCCCCGCGGTCAACGTGAACGTCGACCCGGCGTCGGCTCAGGGCATCGCCCGTTCGATGATGGCCTCGAGCTACGGCTGGGGCGACGACCAGTTCGCGTGCCTCGTGTCGCTGTGGAACAAGGAGTCGGGCTGGCGCGTGAACGCCGCCAACGGCTCGGGCGCCTACGGCATCCCCCAGGCTCTCCCCGGAAGCAAGATGGCATCGGCCGGTGCCGACTGGCAGACCAACCCCGCGACGCAGATCGCCTGGGGCCTCGGGTACATCTCGGGCCGCTACGGCAGCGCCTGCGGCGCGTGGAGCCACTCGCAGTCGACCGGCTGGTACTGAGCACTCCCCCTACGAAGGCCCTCGCCCTGACCGGCGGGGGCCTTCGCCGTCGACGTCGAGCCGTGCCCGCGCCGCGTTACGTTCTTCGCAGTGGAGAGTCAACCCCCTCACCTGCGCGCGGCAGACCTACCTACGGTGGTGACACACGATCGAAAGGGGCTCCCATGGGACTCGACGACAAGATCAAGAACGCGGCCGAAGACGTCAGCGGCAAGGTGAAGGAGGGCGTCGGCAAGATGACGCACAACGAGCGCCTTGAAGCCGAGGGCGAAGCCGAACAGGCGAAGGCCAAGGTCAAGAAGGCCGCCGAAGACGTCAAGGACGCCTTCAAGTAGGCTCCGGTGACCGCCCTCACCCGACACGTGGGGGCGGTCACGGTTCATCCCCGAGAGGACGTCGATGACGAAGTACATGATCTCGTTCCCGAGTGGGGCGATGCAGTTCGCGCCGGAGGAGTTCGACGACGTCGTGCGCGAGTCGCACGAGGTGATCCGTGAGGCGAAGGCCGCCGGCGTCTACGTGTTCGGCGGCGGCGTCAACGAGGAGGTGCCGCCGGTCCGGGTCTCCGCCGACGGCACGGTGACCCCGGGCCATTACCCCCAGACCGGTGATCTGTTCGGCGGATACACCATCATCGAGGCACCCACGCGAGCGGATGCCGAGTCATGGGCGGCCCGGATCGCCGCGGCGTGCCGGTGCCCGCAGGAGCTCCGCGAGTTCGGGTACGACCCCGAGTCCTGACCTTCGGGGCCGACGGATCAGCGCGCGAACCAGCGGCGTCGCCGCGGCGCGGGCGCGTCGGCTGCCGCCGCCTCCCGCGCGAGCGCGGCGCGAGCGGCACGGCGGTCCTGCCAGGCGCGCACCTCGCCGTCGACGTCGCGCGTCGGCGTGACGACGGGCGGCCCGCCCTGGAGCTGGCGACGGGCTTCGACGACGCGCCGGTTGAAGTCCTCGAGGATCTCGCGCACACGGCTCTCGCGCGACTCGAGGTCTAGTTGATTCTCGAGTTCGGCGTTGTCGACCCGTAGTCGCAGTGCGGGTGGCCCGAGCCCGCTGAGGTTCTCGGTCTCGATCTTCCGTCGGAGCCACCAGTCCGGATCGTGATGCGTGCCGAGCCCCTCGAGCGGCTTGCCCGCGCCCGGCAGGTTGTCGAACTCGCCTCGGCGGATCGCCTGCTGGATCGCGGATTCGACGACGGCCGACGAGTTCTCGGCGGTGAGACCGGTGCCCCGGCTCTGTTCGTCAGAGCCTGTCGTCGGCTGCTCTCCAGCCGCACGCTGCGCCGCGTAGCGGGCGGCGTCACTCCTGGCATCCGACACGATGATCAGCGGCGGATCGACCGGATCGCCGCGATGAGGATGCCGAAGGCGAAGACCTGGGCGGATGTGAAGACCGACCTCCAGTTGCCCGTGAGCAGCGGGAGCGCGACCGCCACGATCGCCCCGATGACGAAGATCGCGATGATGATGACGCGCCACAGGGCATCCGTCGTCGTCCTGTTCGTGGTCTGCACCGGGTCGCTCATGAATGCCTCCTCCGTCCGGGCCGTGCCCCACACGGTACCGCTCCGTGCGTGTCGGGTCACCCCTGGCGACCCGACACGCACGATCATCAGGCGTCGAGCGATGCGTATACGCCGCGCAACCGCGTGAGGGCGCGAGCATACCGCGAGCGCGCGGTCGCCGCGCCGATGCCGAGCGCACGCCCCGCCTCGGCGATGGAGAGCTCCTCCCACACCACCAGGCGGATGAGCTCTTGATCCCGTTCGGGCAAGAGATTCAACGCCTCGGCGGCGATGAACGCCTCATCGGGGATCGGCGGCGTCGGCGTGGCGGCTGCGGCCCGGAGCGCGTCGTCCGCGAGATCGCGGCGGACCCGCCCACGCCGATGGTTCGCGAGGACGTTCCGGGCGATGCCATACGCCCACGCGCGTCGCTCCGCCTCTGCTGCGGGAAGACGGCGGCGGTGCCTCCACAAAGCGACGAGCGTTTCGGAGGTACAGTCCGCCGCGTCCTCGCTCGGCGTCACGCGACGCGCGAAGTACCGCAGGAGCAGCGGAACCAACGGAGCGACGGCGTCGTCGAAGGCACGGTCCGACGCGTGCGCCAGCTCGGTGACGATGTCCAGGGCGCCGGTTCCACCGCCCACGGCGTCGGCCGCGCTCACGGCCTATCCCCCAGCACCTCGTCGTAGATCTCGGCGCTGAGCGTGGATCGGTCGATCCCATCCCAGCCCGGGGCACCCTCGAACTGTGCCATGCCCTGCGCTGCCTCGCTGTCTCCTGCGGCGATGCGTGTGGCGTACGCGCGCATGATGTCCGTGACCCCTCCCCCGTCTGTTGCGACGAGAGTCGGCCAAGTCGATGCCTCCGTGATCACTCGGGATGCCGCGTCTTGCCCGGCGACGTCTCCGCTTTCGTGAGCGGCGATCCACGCGCCGAGCCAGTCCTTGTACGACTCGGACTCGAAGGTGCGTCGAATCAGCCGCTCAGGCGCGAAGGCGTTGTCTCCCGTCATGATCGCGACGACTCGCGCAGTGAGGTCCTCACGCGTGACGCCGGGGGCCAGCGGCATCCACTCGGGGTAGACGGAGGCGACGACCGTGTCGAGGTCGGGAGCTCCCAGATCGATCCATTCGTCGTTGCAGTCGTGCTCGGTGCTCACGCACGACGCACGGTCATCACCGGGGTTCGGGGATCCGAACCAGCCCGTCCGCGCAAGAACGCCGGACGCATAGGCTCCCGCAGGGACCCCGACGACCAGGAGTGCGGCGATACCCGTCGACACCAGCAGCCAACGGCGTGCCTTCTTGTCCGTGCGGGCCCGCCCCACAGCGCGGGCGGCTTCGGCGGCCGACACGATCATCGACCGTGCCGGGTCGGCGGCGCGCAGCGCGGCAACGAGGTCGGCGTCGGTCATCGTGTTCATCGGGGTGTCTCCATCCTGGTGTCCATACCCCGTTCATTTCCGCTGGGGACCGAAGCGTTGCATGAGCGAGCAGATGGAGTGAGGGGACACTTCTGTTGCCGTGACGGCACGGCGTCGTCGCCGACGGTGTGGCGGGGGCAGACCGCGTCCTGGGCTCACCCGAGCACGTTGCGGACCGTGTCCTCGAAGTGTGGGTGATCTTGTGGCCGGTGTCCGTAGCCCGCGAGGGCAACGTGGGTCGCTCCCGCGTCCGCGAGGGCGGCGCCGATCGCCTCGTACTCGTCGTTCCATGCTCCCGTGACCACGAGCGTGGGGATGCCCGTCAGTGCGCGCGCGGCGATGCCGTGACCCCACGGCAAGTCGACCGCCGCGAATCGGAACGCGCGTTCGCGCTCGGCCTCCCACGCGTCGCGCTCCGCGGCCGCACCGAACATCATCGGACGCACGATCTCCCAGAACCCGAACAGATCGCCGGCATCGGCACGCCGCCTGGCCGCGGTCATCCTTTCGATGTGCCGTTCGATGGCCGGCGCACCGCGGGCGACGTCGTACAACGCCGGTTCGACGAGCACGAGAGCACGCGGCGACATCTTCCGTCGCGACACGGCGAGCACGCTCGGGACAGCACCCGCCGAGTGTGCGATCACCACCGCAGCCGGAGGTGTGAGGATCGCGATCTCGTCGACACGTGCGTCCAGCGACAGCGCGGAGTCGAACTCGGCGAAGAGTGCGTCATCCGGGGATGCGTTCGGCCAGGCATCCCGACCGGTCCGCCCGGCACCGTGGACGTAGACGCGCATCGCCTCATCGTAGGGCTGGAGTCCGACATCCCAGCTACAGATCGGTTGGCAGAAACAACAGGTGGGTTGTCATCGGACAGCAGACGAGTCGACATAGGGCACAGGTGTCAGCGATGAGAAAAGAATCACAAAAAGATCACGAAAGACTCTTGTCCGCCGTTACCGTTCCGTTATAGAGTGCTCGCACGGTAGTTGTTTTGCTGTGGCAGCTACCTCATGTGATTGCAGGACACTCTTGGTGCAAGGGACAAGGGCCGGTCGGAAGCCTCTCCGACCGGTCCTACTCTTTTTCCTGGTGCGGCGACGTGATCTCGATACGCCGGCGCTTCGCGCCGGCACTCGATCACCGGGGGGGGCAGCGGCGCGGGGAGCGTGATCTCGATACGCCGACGCTTCGCGCCGGCACTCGATCACCGGGGGGGAGGCAGCGCGGGGAGCATGATCTCGATACACCGGCGCTTCGCGCCGGCACTCGATCACCGGGGGGGCAGCGGCGCGGGGAGCGTGATCTCGAAACACCGGCGCTTCGCGCCTGCACTCGATCACCGGGAGGCAGCGGCGCGGGGAGCGTGATCTCGATACACCGACGCTACGCGCCGGCACTCGATCACCGGGGGGGGCGGCGCGGGGAGCGTGATCTCGATACGCCGGCACTACGCGCCGGCACTCGATCACCGGAGAGCGGGCGCGCCCGCGGAGGCGGTGCGGCGGGCGGGTGGCCGCGGGAGGATGGGGGGATGACGGACCTCTCGATCTCGATCACCCTCGACGGCGCGCCCGACCTTCCCAGCGAGCGGCTCCAGGCGCTGTACCGGATCACGGGCCGCTCCACGGTCGAGCTGCGCGAGTCCATCCTCGCGCGGCGCCCCGCGTACACGGCGCGCCTCTTCGGGCGAGAGCACCTCGACGTCGTCCCGCGCCTCGAGAAGACGATCGCCTACCTCACCGGCGCCGGCATCCCGTTCACCCTGACCGAGTCGGGCGACGACTCCGCGAGCCCGGATGCCGCTGCGCCGATCGACCTCGCGACGCTCCGCGACATCCTCTCCGCCCCGGACCCCGACGCCTCGTAAGGTGTCATTCCTGCACAAGAACAGAATTTCTCGTGATCTTCACCCCTGGATCGGTCTGAAAACCACGTCTTCTTGGGCCCATGCTGGTGGCAGGCACCCCCGCCCTCACCGCAAAGGACGAAGCAATGACTGCTTACGAAGACGACATCCGGGCCGTCGAGGCTCTCAAGAGCGAACACGGCTCGGCGTGGGACGCGATCAACCCCGAGTACGTCGCCCGCATGCGGGCGCAGAACCGGTTCAAGACCGGTCTCGAGATCGCCCAGTACACCGCCGACATCATGCGCCGCGACATGGCCGAGTACGACGCCGACTCGTCGGTGTACACCCAGTCGCTCGGCGTCTGGCACGGCTTCATCGGGCAGCAGAAGCTGATCTCGATCAAGAAGCACCTGAAGTCGACCAACAAGCGCTACCTCTACCTCTCCGGCTGGATGGTCGCCGCCCTCCGCTCGGAGTTCGGCCCCCTGCCCGACCAGTCGATGCACGAGAAGACGGCCGTCCCCGCGCTCATCGAAGAGCTCTACACGTTCCTCCGGCAGGCGGATGCCCGTGAGCTCGACCTGCTTTTCACGAAGCTCGATGACGCGCGTCTGGCAGGAGATGAGACCGCGGTCGAGTTCATCCAGTCGCAGATCGACAACTACGAAACGCACGTCGTGCCGATCATCGCCGACATCGACGCCGGCTTCGGGAACCCCGAGGCGACGTACCTGCTCGCCAAGAAGATGATCGAGGCCGGCGCATGCGCCATCCAGATCGAGAACCAGGTCTCCGACGAGAAGCAGTGCGGCCACCAGGACGGCAAGGTGACCGTCCCGCACGAGGACTTCCTCGCGAAGATCAACGCCGTCCGGTACGCGTTCCTCGAACTCGGCATCGACAACGGCGTGATCGTCGCCCGCACCGACTCGCTCGGCGCCGGCCTCACCCAGAAGATCGCCGTCTCGGCGGAGCCGGGCGACCTCGGCGACCAGTACAACGCGTTCCTCGATGTCGAAGAGATCTCGGGCGATGAGCTCACCGACGGGGATGTCATCATCCGCCGCGAGGGCAAGCTCCTGCGCCCGAAGCGCCTGGCATCCAACCTCTACCAGTTCCGCAAGGGCACGGGCGAGGAGCGCTGCGTGCTCGACTGCATCACGTCACTGCAGAACGGCGCCGACCTGCTGTGGATCGAGACCGAGAAGCCGCACGTCGAGCAGATCGCCGGCATGGTCGACGCGATCCGCGAGGTGATCCCGAACGCGAAGCTCGTCTACAACAACAGCCCGTCGTTCAACTGGACGCTGAACTTCCGTCAGCAGGCGTACGACCTGCTCGCCGAGCAGGGCGCGGATGTCTCGGCCTACGACCGCGCCGACCTCATGAACGTCTCCTACGACGACACCGAGCTCGCCCGCCTCGCCGACGAGAAGATCCGCACCTTCCAGAAGGACGGCTCGGCCCGCGCCGGCATCTTCCACCACCTCATCACGCTGCCGACCTACCACACGGCCGCGCTGTCGACGGATGACCTGGCCAAGGGCTACTTCGCCGAGGAGGGCATGCTCGCCTACGTCAAGGGCGTGCAGCGCCGCGAGATCCGTGAGGGCATCGCGACCGTGAAGCACCAGAACATGGCGGGATCCGACATCGGCGACAACCACAAGGAGTACTTCGCCGGCGACGCGGCCCTCAAGGCCGGCGGCAAGGACAACACGATGAACCAGTTCGGCTGACATCCCGCGCAGTCACTGCCCGTGCGAGGCCCCGATCACGATGTGGTCGGGGCCTCGTCGCGTGGCATCCGGGTCAGACGCCGCCACCACCTCCACCGCCGCCGCCGCCACCGGCCGACCCGCCGCCGCTCGAGCCTCCCGACGTGGACGACGACGCGGATGCCGCGGCTGACAGCGACCCGACCGTCGTAGCGAACGACGACGCGTCGAACGAGCCGGTGCCGACGTACCAGTACGGACCGCTCGCGCCGACGGCCGAGTAGAGCACGCTCAGCTGCTTCGACCACTCCTTCTCCTGGCCGAAGACGACCGCATACGGCAGGAGCTTCTCGTACAGCGCCAGCTTCTGGCGCGGGTCGTTCACGTCGATCGGCACCCGCTCGGCGCCCTGCGGCGACTGCAGCATGCGGATGCGATCCGCTTCCGCCCACGCGATGAACGACTCGAGCCCGAGCAGATGATCCCGGGTCTCGGCACCCCGCGCCGACAGCGGGCGCCGCGCGAGGGAGCCGACGACCACGAACACGACGACGCCGCAGACGCCGAGAACGGCCAGCGGGATGCCGGGGTGCACCGACCGTCCGATCGCCGCCATCGCGAGGGCGAACGCCAACATGACGGCAACGACCGCCGCCGCTATCGGCCACAACCGGGTCCCCGGCGGCACCGTGCGGCGCATGCCGCGAGCCGTCAGCTCCTTGTCCGCCGCCGACACGATCGACTGCGCCACCTGCGAGAACCGGGTGTCCTGCCGCCCGAACGTATAGGTCTCCCCCGGCGCCCCGTGCGGGAAGAGACCCTGCAGCAGCAGTCGTCCGTCGCCGTCCGCCCTGCTCGGGTCGACGAGCTCCGCGACGAGCGGCTTCTTGCCCCAGAAACCGGGCTCCCCCTCGACGATGCGGATGGAGCCGACGACCGCCTGCTCGAGCACCTCGGCCGGGATCGCTTTGCTCTGACGCCCGAGCAGGACGGCGCTCTCCAGGGCATCCACTGTCGTCGGGGGCTCGTACTCGGCGATGAGCGTCGGCCTGCCCGGGGCGTCCTTCACGGCGCGGCGGCGGCGCAGGCCCCAGACCCCGACACCCACCGCACCGATCCCGACGAGCCCCTGGAGCCACCCGAACGGCGACGCCAGATAAGACGCGTCGAACATCTGGAACGTTCCCGGAGCGAACCCCACCGCCATCGTGAGCGTCTGATAGGGCATCAGCGAGGAGGCGCGCGCGGTCACGACGACGCCGCCTGGCTCGTCGTCGCTGCCGATCGCGTCGCACCTGGTGGTCGCGCCGTGCGGTCCCTGATAGCACGAGGTGGTGCCGGTGAGCCGGTCGGCGAGCTCGGTGGGCACGTGCAGGCGGCCGGTCACGCTGCCGAACGGCTGGGCCCAGTCGACGCCGTTGACATCCCAGTAGAACTCGAGCCCCGTGTCGGGGAAGTTCCAGGTGACGTTCTCGAGCGTGTAGGTGATGACATACGTCTGACGCCCGTGCACGTAGTCGTCGGCGCGTGAGACGACGGAGAATGCACCGTCGGCGTCCTCGACCTCGCTCTCCCGCTCGCGCCCGTTCTCATCGGTGATCGAGACCAACTGCGCGCGCAGCGGCTGCTTGTTGTAGGTGTCGGGGATGCTGCGCCGGATGCCACGATTCTGGTCGGCCGCGGGGAAGTCCGCCACGATCGTCTCCACGACGCGGAGACGACTCGTGCCGTCGTCGGCCCGGCTGATCGTGTAGTCGCCGTCGAACGAGTCGAACGTGAAGTCATCGAGCCCCGCGGGGGCTGCGGACAGTGCCGCGACCGTGGAAGCGACAGGCGCGGTCGGCGCGAGCGACGCCGCGGCGGGAGCTGCCGCGGCGAGCCCCGCGAGGGCGGCCACGAGGAGCGCGACGGCGCTCCCCCACAGTCGATTGCGGGTCATGGATCCAGCCTAGGGTCGGCACTTTCGCGGGCGCACTAAAATGATCGCCATGACCGATCGTCGCCTCGCCGTCGCTGCCTGGGAGAGTCTCTTCCGGGCGCAGCACCAGGTGCTCGACGACATCAGCGGCGACTTCCGCGACGACGACCTGAGTCAGGCGGAGTACGACGTGCTGCTGACGGTCACGCGGGGCGACGACCACTCCGCACGTCTGCGCGACGTGACCGCCAACATGCTCATCAGCCAGCCGAGTGTCTCCCGCCTCGTCGACCGCATGGTCGCGCGGGGGCTCATCGCGAAGTGCGTCGACCCGCAGGACGGCCGCGGCGCCATCGTCCGGGCCACGGAGCTGGGCGTGGCCAGCTTCCGCCGTGTCGCGACGACGCACGGTCGGTCGATCGCGGAGCGCATGTCGGTGCTCACCGACGACGAGCTCGCCCAGTTGCAGGAGCTCACCGCGAAGCTCCGCGACGACTGACGCCGCGCGGCGGCCGGCTCTCGCAGGCTCGTCTCGCGGGCCGTGCGGGTCACCAGCGGTTGTGCACGTCCTCTGCGAACCCGACGAGACCGTCGAACGCGACGTCATGACGGATGCCCGTGGCATCCGTCCACTCGAACGTCCCCACCCACTCGCCGAAGCACTGGTCGGTGCGCCCGGACACGACACCGAGGTTGGTGGCGGAGGTCTTGTCGTAGAAGGGCGTGAACGTGGCATCCAGGCCACCGCCCACGATCCGCCACGTGGTGTGCCGGACGCGTCACCGTGACATCGAACCCCGCGTCCGCGATCTGCGCGTGCAGGTGCCAGCCTCGACCGTCACCGTCGGGTGTCACCGACACGGAGAGGTCCTTCGCGCGCGCGCGGTCGCCTGCCCACCGTCGAGCGAGGGCGGGAGCGTGACGTCGCGCGCCGGGACGACCGTCGCGGCGCGGCCCCACGAACGCTCGGTCGCGCGCTCGAAGACCCACGCCTCGTGCACGGCGGCGTAGTCGATCGACGAGATCGTGAGGGCGAGGATGTGGGTCGGGGTGATGACGTTCCAGTACTCCCACCTCTTGTTGCGCCCCCATTGACGCGGCCACGGCCTCCGCGCGGCGGCGATCCCGCTCGTGTCGACGAGGGGCGTGCGCGCCCAGCCGATCGCGGCGGGGTTCAGCCGCCCGTTCGGCAGCGTGAGGGCGACGGGCGCGGTGAGCTCGCGCTCGCGCGCAGACGTGTCGAGGGGAACGATCATCGGCATCCTTGCTGACGGTCCGGAGTCGGGTGGGTGCCGTGCGGCGGCGGGTGCCCTCATCCTATGGCGCGAGTGACGGGCGCCCGCCTCAGCACTCGATGACGTTGACGGCGAGACCGCCCTCGCTCGTCTCCTTGTACTTGGTGGACATGTCGATCCCGGTCTGGCGCATCGTCTCGACGACGGTGTCGAGCGAGACGAAGTGCTCGCCGTCTCCGCGCAGCGCCAGCCGCGCCGCGGTCACTGCCGTGGACGCGGCGATCGCGTTCCGCTCGATGCACGGGATCTGCACGAGCCCGCCCACGGGGTCGCACGTGAGCCCCAGATGATGCTCCATCGCGATCTCCGCGGCGTTCTCGATCTGGCGGTTCGTCCCGCCCATCACCGCCGTGAGCCCACCTGCCGCCATCGCGCACGCCGAGCCGACCTCGGCCTGGCATCCGCCCTCGGCGCCCGAGATCGACGCGTTCGCCTTGAAGAGCGACCCGAGCGCCGTAGCGGTGAGCAGATAGCGCCGGATGCCTCGCCGCCGGTTCGCCTCGGCGACGACTGCCGCGTCGGCGTCGCCCACCTCGCCCCCCTCGTCCGGCGCATGGAGCCCGAGGAGCGCCGAGCCGACCAGTTCTCCGTAGGGGGTGACGGCGGTGGATGACCCGAGCCCGGCGTCGGCGAGGAAGCGCCACCAGTACATCGCCACCGCGGGCACGATCCCCGCGGCCCCGTTCGTCGGGGCGGTGACGACCCGCCCTCCCGCGGCGTTCTCCTCGTTGACGGCGAGCGCGAACGCACCCAGCCACTCCCCCGGCGTCTCTCGCCCCGTGCCCGCCTCTGCCTCCTCGAGCTGCGCCCGGATCGCTCCCGCGCGTCGTTTCACGCGCAGGATGCCCGGGAGCACACCGTCGGCGTGGAGCCCTGCCTCGACGCACGCGGACATGGCATCCCAGATCGCGTCGAGGCCGGCGGCGACGTCGGCCTCCGACCGGGTCGCCTCCTCGTTGCGGCGCGCGAGCTCGGCGATCGTCAGGCCGTGCTCGTCGCAGAGGGCGAGCAGCTCCGCCGCCGACCCGTACGTGAAGGGTGACGGGACCGCGCTGACGGCGGCGGATGCGCCCTCACGCCGGATGAACCCGCCGCCGATCGAGTAGTAGGTGTCTTCGGCGAGGAGCGCGCCGGTGGCATCCCACGCGCGCAGCGTCATGGCGTTCGGATGCCCCGGCAGCCGCGTGCGGGGCGCGAACGAGATGTCCTCGCGCGCGAACGCGATGGGCGCCCGCCCGTCGACACGCAGCGCCGCACCGTCGACCCAGTCGGTCCAGGCGCCGCGCACGAGGGCGGGGTCGACCGTCTCGGGCTCGTGCCCGAGGAGACCCGCGACGACGGCGTCGGGGGTGCCGTGGCCGATGCCGGTGGCACCGAGCGAACCGAACAGCTCCGTCGTGATGCGCACGAGGTCCGGCGCATCGGCGACGCGGCGCGCGAAGTCGCGAGCGGCGCGCAACGGCCCTACCGTGTGAGAGCTCGAGGGTCCCACACCGATGGAGAACAGCTCGAACGCCGAGACGTACGCAGTCATGCCCCGACCTTACGTCGTGCTCACCTCCGGCGCCCGGGGTCAGGCTCTCTGGAACGCGACGAGCCCGACCGTGTTGCCCTCGCTGTCGCGGATGAAGGCCTGCCACTCCTCGAAGCCCTGCGGGCCGAGGGTGTCGTCGTCGTGCGTGAAGATCACGTGCGGTGCGCTGACGACGTCGACGAGTGCGCCCAGTTCCTCCAGCGTTTCGTGGACGTTGTCGACACGCAGGTACAGGAGCGCACTGGGTGCCGCGCGGTCGAGGAGCAGCCGTGCGCCGTCCAGATCGAAGAAGACGAGCCCCGGCGGGTCGAAACGCGCGAGCGGCGGGCGCCCGATGAGCATCGTGTAGAAGTCGGCCGCGCGATCGAGATCGTCGGCATGCTGGGCGATCTGGACGAGATTCATGACCGATCCTCCGTCTGCTCGTGCGCGTGGGCGGGGCGCTGACCGCGGCGCTTTCCGACGGTCGTGCGCGGATGCCGCCAGCGTAGCCTCCCCTAGGCTGACAGCGTACGGAAGGAGCCCGCGTGACCGCGCTGACCACTCTGGAGGCGGACCGCGCCGCCGCTCTGGACGCGATGGAGCGTGCCGGACGCGTCGACGACGACTTCCTCACGCGATTCGACGCCCAGTTCCCGCGTCTGCACGACCTGTTCGCGCGCCTGTACGGTGGCCGCGGCGACGGGCAGGAGCAGTTGGCCATGCTCGCCGCCGAGGCATCCTCGGCATGGAACGCCCGGCCGCTGGAGCTCAAGGTGCGCGACGAGCAGCGTCTCGCCGACCCGGAGTGGTTCGCGTCCGAGCGCGCGCTCGGCGGCGTCTGCTACGTCGACCGGTTCGCGGGGAACCTCGCGGGCATCCGCGATCAGATCCCGTACTTCCGCGAACTGGGGCTCAGCTACCTGCACCTCATGCCGCTGTTCGACGCTCCCGAGGGCGACAACGACGGCGGCTACGCCGTGTCGAGCTATCGCCGTGTGAATCCGAGTCTCGGCACGATGGCGCAGCTCTCCGAGCTCGCCGCCGACCTCCGGACGTCCGGGATCTCACTCGTGCTCGACTTCGTGTTCAACCACACGAGCAATGAGCACGACTGGGCGCGCGCGGCAGTCGCCGGCGACCCCGCCTACGAGGACTTCTACCTGATCTTCCCCGACCGCGAGATGCCGGATGCCTACGAGCGGACGACGCGCGAGATCTTCCCGGACGATCACGCCGGCTCGTTCGTGCAGCTCGACGACGGCCGCTGGATCTGGTCGACGTTCTACCACTACCAATGGGACCTCAACTACGCGAACCCGGCGGTGTTCCGCGCGATGGCCGGCGAGATGCTCTTCCTCGCCAACCAGGGCGTCGAAGTGCTGCGCATGGATGCGGTCGCGTTCATCTGGAAGCAGCTCGGCACCTCGTGCGAGTCGCTCCCCGAGGCGCACATGCTGCTGCAGGCGTTCAACGCCGTGCTCGCGATGGCGGCGCCCGGGATGGTATTCAAGTCCGAGGCGATCGTCCACCCCGACGAGGTCGTCGCCTACATCTCGCCGGGCGAATGCCAGCTCTCCTACAACCCGCTCCAGATGGCGCTCACGTGGGAGGCGCTCGCAACCCGCGACGGGCGACTCCTTCAGGATGCCCTGGAGCGACGCCACGCTCTGCCCGCCGGCACCGCCTGGGTGAACTACGTGCGCTCGCACGACGACGTCGGCTGGACGTTCGCCGACGAGGATGCCGCGGCGCTCGGCATCGACGGGTACGGGCACCGCCAGTTCCTGAACCGCTTCTACACGGGGCGCTTCGACGGCTCGTTCGCCCGCGGAGTCGCCTTCCAGGAGAACCCCGCGACGGGGGATGCCCGCGTGACCGGCACCACCGCATCGCTCGCCGGGATCGAGGCGGGCGACGCCGGAGGCGAGGACCGGGTGCTGCTCGCGCACGCGCTCGCGCTGTCCACCGGAGGCATCCCGCTGCTGTATCTCGGCGACGAGGTCGCGCAGCTCAACGACTACTCCTACGCCGACGACCCGGTCTGCCGCGGCGACAGCCGTTGGGTGCACCGTGGCAACAGCCCCCGCGATCGATACGCACAGCGCGGAAACCTCGACACGGCGGCCGGGCGCGTGTTCCGCCGACTCACGAAACTCATCGCGGTACGGCAGTCGGCGCCCGAACTGGCCGGGAACGACCTCATCGGATTCCGGACGCCGTACACCTCCGTCATCGGCTACCAGCGGCCGGGACAGGCGACCCGCGTCCTCGTGCTCGCCAACGTCGGCGACCGGGAGGTGCGCATCGATCCGCTCACGCTGTCCGGTTTCGAGCGCAACGCCTTCGACCTCATCCACGACGTCGAACTCGACCTCGACGAGGGAATCGACCTGCCCGCACACGGGTTCGTGTGGCTGCGTGTGACGCCGCTCTGAACCGACGCTCGGCCCGCGCGCTGAGTCGACGCGCCGACCCGCGCGTGGCGAGAGGCTTGCCCCGCGCCGTTCCTGACTATTGAATGGCGACAGGGTGATACGTCGTCGCATCGCCGCCATGTGCACCCGGACAGGGAGCGCCCCGTGGGAACCACCGTCTACGAGAGACGGATGCCGTCGGCATCCGTCATCGGCCACAGCCTTGCCGAGACCCGGTTCGCCGTGTTCTGGACGCACGACCTCCCCGCCGAGTTGCGCCCCGACCGCGCTCCGCTGCGCAGTGCTGTCCGCACCGACCTCGTGATCGTCGGCGCCGGCTACACGGGCCTTTGGACCGCGCTGCTCGCCAAACTCCGCGACCCCGAGCGTCGTGTCGTCATCGTCGAGGCGCAGCGCGTCGGGTGGGCGGCGTCGGGGCGCAACGGCGGCTTCTGCGAAGCGAGCATCACGCACGGCCACGAGAACGGCGTGGCGCGGTGGCCGAAGGAGATCGACACGCTCGAGCGCCTGGGACGGCAGAACCTCGACGAGATCGAGGCGACCGTGGCGGGCCTCGACCTCGACGTCCAGTTCGAACGCACGGGCCAGCTGGCACCCGCCGTCGAGCCGCACCAGCTCGCCTGGCTCGACGAGTGGCGCAGGGAGGCGGCCGGAGACCCCGACGTGGTCTACCTGGACGAGGCATCCGTCCGTGCCGCGGTGAACTCGCCGACATATCTTGCGGGCATCTGGGAGACTCGCGAATGCGCTCTCGTCCACCCGGCACGGCTTGCCGCTGAGCTCGCGCGGGTCTGTGAAGAGCGCGGCGTCGAGATCTTCGAGCGGTCGCACGTGCGCGCGCTGACGACGGATGCGGCCTCGGGCGGCGTGACGGTCGAGACCGACTGCGGACGCGTCGAGGCCGACCACGCCGTGCTCGCGACGAACGTGTTCCCGTCGCTGCTGCGGCGCAATCGCCTGATGACGGTGCCGGTGTACGACTACGTGCTGATGACCGAACCGTTGACAGCCGAGCAGTGGGATGCCATCGGCTGGGCGGGGCGCCAGGGTATCGGCGACATGGCGAACCAGTTCCACTACTACCGCCCGACCCAGGACGGCCGGATCCTCTTCGGCGGGTACGACGCGATCTACCACTACGGCCGCCGCGTCGATCCGCGGTACGAGAACCGTCCCGACGTGTGGGCGAAACTCGCGAGTCACTTCTTCACGACGTTCCCGCAGCTCGAGGGGCTGCGCTTCTCGCACCAGTGGGCGGGCGCGATCGACACGTCGACCCAGTTCACGGCGTTCTTCGGCACGGCACGGCGCGGCCGTGTCGCGTATGCGGCCGGGTTCACGGGGCTCGGTGTCGGCTCGACGCGGTTCGCTGGCAACGTGATGCTCGACCTGCTGGACGGTGCCGACACCGAGCGCACCCACCTCGAGATGGTGCGGAAGCGCCCGCTGCCGTTCCCGCCCGAGCCCGCCGCCGCGATCGGCATCAACCTGACGCGCCGGTCGCTCGACCGTGCCGACCACAACGAGGGCCGACGCAACCTGCTGCTGAAGACGCTCGACGCGCTCGGCCTCGGCTTCGACTCGTAGCGGCGGGCCGCCGTGCGGTGAGCGGTGCGGAGCGAGACGTGTGCCCCCTAGGCTCGGAGCCAGGTGCCCACGCCGCGTCGCCGCAAAGGAGCAGACATGACATCCATCACCGACTCTGTCATCGACCTCGACGAGAACGCGCGAGTGCGTGCGAACGACCGCGGCCACGTCTTCCACTCGTGGAGCGCGCAGGCGCTCATCGACCCGACGCCCGTCGCCGGCGGTCAGGGCGCGACCTTCTGGGACTACGAGGGCAACAGCTACCTCGATTTCTCCAGCCAGCTGGTCAACCTGAATCTCGGGCACCAGCATCCCGATCTCGTCGCGGCGATCCAGGAGCAGGCCGGTCGCCTCGCAACGATCCAGCCGTCGATGGCGAACGATGTGCGGGGCGAGCTCGCCCGTCGCATCAGCGAAATCGCGCCGGACGGGTTCTCGAAGGTGTTCTTCACGAACGGCGGCGCGGATGCCGTCGAGAACGCCGTGCGGATGGCGCGCATCGTCACCGGCAAGCGCAAGGTGCTCGCCATGTACCGGAGCTACCACGGCAACACGTCGACCGCGATCACCCTCACGGGCGACCCGCGACGCTGGCCAAACGAGCCGTCCGACGGCTCCGTCGCCCACTTCTTCGGGCCGTACGCCTACCGCTCGCCGTTCCACTCGTCGTCGCCCGACGAGGAGTCGGCACGCGCCCTCGAGCACCTCGAGCAGACGATCGTCCTCGAGGGCGCGTCGACGATCGGCGCGATCATCATCGAGTCCGTCGTCGGCACGAACGGTGTGCTCGTGCCGCCGCCCGGCTACCTGCCGGGCGTGCGCGCGCTGTGCGACAAGTACGGCATCGTCTACATCGCGGACGAGGTGATGGTCGGCTTCGGCCGCATCGGCGAGTGGTTCGCCTTCCAGGCATTCGACGTCGTCCCCGACCTCATCACGTTCGCGAAGGGCGTCAACTCGGGGTACGTGCCGCTCGGCGGCGTTGTCATCTCCGACGCGATCACGGCGCGTTTCGACACCGTCGCCTTCCCGGGAGGCCTGACGTACTCGGGGCACCCGCTCGCCTGTGCGCCCGGTATCGCGACGTTCGAGGTGTTCGCCCGCGATGGCATCCTCGAGCGGGTCCGCGACCTCGGCGACCGCGTCGTCGAGCCGCGCCTGCGCGAGATCGCCGCTGCGCATCCCTCCGTGGGAGAGGTGCGGGGCCGGGGCCTGTTCTGGGCGATCGAACTCGTGAAAGACGCCGAGACGCGCGAACCGCTCGTGCCGTTCAACGCCTCGGGCGCCGACGCGGCGCCCATGGCCGCCTTCGCTGCGGCGTGCAAGAAGGAGGGCCTGTGGCCCTTCACCCACTTCAACCGTGTGCACGTCGCGCCGCCGCTCGTGATCTCCGAGGACGACCTCGTCCGCGGCCTCGACATCATCGATCGCGCGCTCGCCGTGACCGACGCCGTCGTCACGGCCTGACCCGGTCTCTCGCCGCGCGGTTCGCCGGCCGCTTCGCCCCCGCCCACTGAGTAGCCTGTCCGGCCATTCGCCGCTGTCCTCCCCACCCTGCCCGGCTCGCCTGCCGGTTCGTCCCGCCCTGCCCTGCTCGCCCGCCGGTTCGTCCCGCCCCGCCCTGCTCGCCTGCCGGTTCGTCCCGCCCGCGCGTTCCGAAAGCCGGGCGAACCGGCATTGAACGCCACCGGCCGGGGCGCCAGCCGCGATCGACCCTGCTTTCGCAACAGACAGCGGCTGGGCCTCCTGCCGAACGTGGTGAGGTCAGGGGTCGCGAACGTAGGGTGGTGCAAGTCGAGGTCTTCCGGCGGACGGGCAGTGTGAGAACTTCCATCCTGGAAGACCTCGACGCCTTTGCGCGAACCAGCCGGCGCCCCTCGACTACACCCTCAACTGCGAAGAGCCGTTCAAGGCCGTCGTCGCACCCGGCAGCACCGCTCACTGAGCGCGGAGTCACAATGGACCGCACCGCCGCGAGGGGCACCCGATGGCTTCCCCCGCCGAGAAGAACCGGTTCGTGTACCTCCCGTTCGGCGCGGGAAAGCACTGCCCGGACCGACCCGGTTGCCGGCGTGGACCGCCAGAGTCAGGTCGGACGGTCCGCCGAAAGGTGGTGTCTATCGGGGCGCGTCATGCGTCGACGCTACTCGCGCTGCCACGCGACGGCACGAGCATGACGCCGCACCGCCGCGGTCACGACAGTCGTCGCACCGACTCTCCGGTCAGCAGGCGCCCGCGGATCCAGACCTGCTCGATCGCACGACCGGGATCGGCCATCGTCGCCAGCAGCACGCGCGCCGTGCTCTGCGCGATCTCGGCGACCGGCTGCACGATCGTCGTCAAGGGAGGCACGACGTAGTTCGCGACGTCGAGGCCGTCGAAGCCGACGATCGAGATGTCGCGGGGCACCGATCGGCCGGCCTCGTTGAGTGCACGGCTCGCGCCGATCGCCGTCCAGTCCGACACCCCGATCAGCGCGGTGACGTCTTCGGGCGCCGAGGGCAGCCAGGCACGCATCGACTCATAGCCGTTGCGCATCGTGTAGGTCTGCTCTTCGAGGGCCGAAGGGATCACGAGTGCGTCGTCGAACACGATGCCGGCGTCGTGGAGACCCGCTTGATAACCGGCCAGGCGCAGCGCCCACGCGTGTTCGCGGTCGGGCTCGGCGCCGGCGCCGATGAACCCGATGCGACGATGACCGAGCGAGACGAGGTGGGCCGTGAGATCGCGGGCGCCCGCGTGGTCGTCGACCGAGATCGACGAGTGCAGCGCCGCCGCGCCCGAATAGTCGGCGGTCGTGCAGAACACCATCGGCACGTCGATCTCGGCGAGGCGGCGACTCAGCTGGGCGGATGCCTCGCGGTCGGCACTGCCGTAGCGGCCGAGGAACACGACGCCGCCGAACTTGCCCTCGCGCACGATGCGCTCCACCGTGCCCGCGTTGGCGTGCTCGGGATCGGCGATGTGCGAGATCGTCGTGTCGAAGCCCGCTTCGGTGAAGGATCGTTCGAGCAGCTGCAGGATCTCTACCAGCAGCTGCCCGAACTCGCCTTGAATGACGACCGAGATCGTCTTCGTCGAGCCGATCTTGAGCCGACGGGCACTTCCGTTCGGAACGTAGCCGTACTGTTCTGCTGCGGCCCGGATGCGGGCCCGCGTCTCGGGGTTGACGTCGGAGCGATCGTTCATCGCCCGCGACACCGTCGAGACGGCGACACCGCAGATGCGAGCCAGCTCCTTGATGGTCATCTCGGCCACGACGGAGCCTCCTCACAAAGGGCGATCAGCCCTTGACGGCGCCGGCGACGACGCCCTTGATGATGTGCTTCTGGCTCACGAAGTAGAAGACGATGACCGGGATCAGGGCGAGTACCAAGACACCCATCATAGCGCCCATGTCGACCGAGCCATAGCCGCCGCGAAGGTACTGCACGGCGATCGGGATCGTCTTGTAGTTCTTCAGATCGAGTGTCAGGTACGGCAGCAGGTAGTCATTCCACAGCCACATGACCTCGAGGATCGCGACCGTGATCACGGCCGGCTTCATGATCGGAAGAACGATGAGCACGAACGTACGGACCGGACCGCAGCCGTCGATCGTGGCGGCCTCTTCGATCTCGTAGGGGATGCCTTTGACGAAGCCCGTGAAGATGAACACTGCGAGACCCGCGCCGAAGCCCAGGTAGATGATCCAGAGTCCGAACGGATTGTTCAGGCCCAGGTAGTCGGCCAGCCACGACAGCGTGAACATCACCATCTGGAAAGGCACCACGAGGTTGAACAGGAACGTCGTGTACAGCGTCTTGGCGAAGCGGTTGTCCATACGAACGATCCACCACGCGGTCATCGACGTCCCCGCCAGGATCAGCACGGCCGCGCCGATCGTGATCACGAACGACCATCCCGCCGACGCGAGGAAGTCGGTGAGCTCGATGCCGCGCAGGTAGTTGGCCCACCCGACGAACGAGTCCTCGGTCGGGAACGCGAACGGCTCCGACGCGATGTAGACCTTGTTCTTGAACGAGTTGATGACGACAAGAGCGATCGGGAACATGTAGGCGATGGCGATGATCGTGAAGATCGTCGTCCACAGCCAGGGGCGGCGCACCTTGTCGTTCATGCGATCGCCTCCTTCGAGCGCGCATAGCGGTTCTGCACGAGTGCGATCACCGCGACGATCAGCAGGAAGACGACCGCCTTGGCTTGGCCCACGCCTTCGAAGCCGGGTCGTCCGTAGAAGGTGTTGAAGATGTTGAGCGCCAGCAGCTCGGACAGCCGCGACGGAGCGCCGTTGGTCAGCGCGAGGTTCTGGTCGAACATCTTGAAGCCATTGGTGATCGTCAGGAACGTGCACACCGTGATCGAGGGCATCACGAGCGGGATGATGACGCTGCGGAGGCTGCGGGCGCGCGATGCGCCGTCCATCTCGGCCGCTTCGATGAGCTCGGCGGGGATCGACTGCAGACCGGCGATGTAGATCACCATCATGTAGCCGATCTGCTGCCAGCACATCAGAATGACCATACCCCAGAAGCCGTACGTGGCGTCATAGGTGATCGATCGGGCCCAGAAGCCGAGGATGCCGTTGAGCAGCAGCAGCCAGATGTAGCCGAGGACGATGCCGCCGATGAGGTTCGGCATGAAGAACACCGAGCGGAAGACGTTGCGGCCGCGGAACTTCTTGACCAGCATGTACGCGATCGCGAACGCGAAGACGTTGATGAGGATCGTCGTGACGATGGCGAAGGCGGCGGTGTACCACAGCGAGTGGAGGAAGATCTCGTCGCCGATCAGCTTCGCGTAGTTGTCGAATCCCACCCACGTGCTTCGTGTGACGGTGCGAAACTCCGTGAACGAGAGGTAGACACCGAGAACGAACGGGATGATGAACCCGATGATGAACGCCGCCAGGGTCGGGCCGGTGAACAGCCATCCCCAGCGGGCGAGAGACTTCTTCATGATGCGTGCTCCTTGATGAGGGTGCGGACGCAGCGTATCGCCGCGCCCGCACCGCCGTGCCGCGGGGGCTTACGCCCCCGCGGCACGGATTTCTCAGCCGTTGGTGAGTTTGTACTCAGACGCCCAGCCGTCGACGAACGCCGTCTCGACGCCCGCCCAGTCACCGGTCTCCTGCGCGTACTGCAGCAGGGCCTGGCCCACACCGTTCTTCCACTCCTCAGAGGGCATGACGGTGAAGTTCCACGTGACGGCGGTCTTGCCGGCAGCCGTGTACGCGGCATCCGCGAGGATGAACGGGTTCGACGGCAGGTAGTCCGCGAACGTGTCGAACGGGGTGACGAAGCCCATCGTCTTGGCGAGGGAGTCGCGGCCCTCGTCAGACGTGATGACCCACTCGAGGAAGTCGAGCGTGGCCTGCTGGTCAGCCTCGGAGACCTCGTTGTTGATGACCCAGTAGTTCTCCGAACCCGTGGTCAGACCCTGGTTCTCTTCACCGTCGGCACCGATGTAGATCGGCAGCATGCCGAGGTCTTCGTCGGCGACAGCCTGGCCCTTGATGTCGTTGTAGGCCCAGGTGCCGTTCTGGTAGAACACGGCCTTGCCGAGCGCGAACTCAGCGTTGGCGTCTTCACCGGTCTTGCTCGACAGGAGCGTGCGCTCGGTCGTCGAGTTGTTGATGTAGAGGTCGAAGATGCGCTGATAACCGTCGAGGTACTCGTCGGTGATCGTCGCCGGCTGACCCGTGACACCGTCGGCCTTGAACTGGTAGTAGAGCGGGATGTTCGCCAGGTGGGTCTTGAAGCGCCAGTCAGACGACGGGTCGAAACCAGCCGACGTGAACGCGCCCTCGACGCCGAGAGCGTCCTTGTTCGCCTGGATGCCTTCGGCAACGGCCTTCAGCGTGTCGAAGTTGTCGATCTCGTCGATCGACGTGATCGCGGCGTCGGGCAGCGCGATGTAGTCGTTGAGGAGCTTCTTGTTGTAGATGATGCCGTAGGTCTCCTGGACGTACGGGATCGCCAGCACTTCGCCGTCGTCGCCGGTCAGGGCGACCGACTGGTCGTTGAGGTGCTCGTAGATTGCCGAGTCGCTGAGGTCAGCGGCGTAGTCGCCCCACGTCGCAAGGCCCACAGGTCCGTTGACCTGGAACAGCGTGGGAGGGTTGCTCTTGGCCATCTCAGACTTGAGCGTCGTCTCGTAGGTGCCCGACGCAGCGGTCTGCACGTCGACCTGAACACCTGTCTTCTTGGTGTACTCGGCGGCGAGCGCCACCCAGTCCTCAGCCTGTTCCGGCTTGAAGTTGAGGTAGTACACCTTGCCTTCAGCCGAGCTGTCGTCGCTTCCGGCGCTGCAGCCGGCCAGCGCGCCCGTCACTGCGGTAACCGCGATGCCGGCGGCGACCAGTGTCACCATCCTGCGCTTCATCATCGTCGTGGCCTTCCTTCGTTGGATGTATGCCGTGGACGTGGCGACGCCTCTGTACTTCGCCACGCGAGACGGAACTTTTTCGGAAACGGTTCCGCCTGCAGTTCCGACAGTACGCCCGCCGCTACGACGTTGCAAGCGCGCGCCACCAGCGTGAACATCACGATCAGATCACGAAGAATCCGACGGGTCAGGCGCCCGTCGGTTCGTCCACAGCGGGCAGCAGCGGCTCGAGCGCGCGCCCGATGAGCGGTATCGACGCCCACACGACGAAGGGGTAGCCGAGGAGCAGCAGGAGCACGACGACCTGCGGGATCATGAGCCACGAGGCGATCACGATCGCCCCGACCACGATGTGGATCAGCAAGACGCCCGCGGCGAACGGCAAACGACCGACCGCCACGACGACGGCGTTGCGCAACGTGTGGATCACGCTGTTCGCAAACCGGGCCTGAAGCGCCCAGACGAAGGGGAAGATCAGCAGATATACGGCGGTGGAAAGGGTCTTCATGATGCTGGCCTCATCGACCGGCAGCAGCACCCAGCTCGCGACGATGCCGGCGCCGATGACGCCGACGACGAGCCAGAGCACAGTCGCCTGCACGAAGTTCGACCGGAACGAGCGCCAGAAGGTGCGCGCGACACCGTCGTCGATGTCGGCCTGCACGCGACGCGCCGTGTCGTACGTCGCCACGAGCCCGGCCCCGGCGGTGACGACCGGGATCACGGTCAGGATCAGCAGGATGTTCACGACGATGATGTCGCCGAGCGTCGATGCCGCCCGCCACAACGGCGCCGCGGAATCGAAGAGGCGGCGGAACACGGGTCCTCCTGCAGTCGGGGTGGGATCCCCAGCCTACCCGCGAGGATGCGCATCATCGCAGGGAGGGGTAGCCTCGCTTTCCGGATACGTTTCCGGCGCACGGTCGCGCAGCCACACCTCGGCACACGACCCCCCGGACGAGGAAGGTGACCCATGAGCGAGCGGATTTTCGACGTCGAACCGTACGCAATCTCAACGACGCGCATCGACGATGCGTCCATGCGCCTGATCGAATCGATGACCTCGATCGGCAACGGGCACATGGGAATGCGCGGCACGTTCGAAGAAGGCTACGGCGGTGACACGCACCCCGGCACCTACATCGCCGGCGTCTGGTTCCCCGACAAGACGCGCGTCGGGTGGTGGAAGAACGGCTACCCGGAGTACTTCGGCAAGGTCATCAACGCCGTCGACATCATCGCGGTCGACATCGACATCGACGGCGAACGCGTCGACCTCTTCACGGGCGACCACAGCAACGCCGGTATCCGCCTCGATCTGCGCACGGGTCTGCTCACCCGCTCGTACAAATACCGCGTCGCCGGCGCCACCGTGCGCATCGAGTTCGAGCGCTTCCTCTCGCTCGTCACTCCCGAGCTGTGCCTGCAGCGCGTGCGGGTGACGGCACTCGAAGGGCGCCCGCGCGTGACGCTGCGACCGCGCCTCGACGGCGACGTGCACAACCTCGACTCCAACTACGGCGAACGCTTCTGGGACGTCGTCGACCGCCGCACGTCGGCGGATCCGCTGCTGTCGATGCGCACGATCGCGAACCCGTTCGGCACCGAGCGCTACACCGTGACGGCGGCGATGCGCGTCGCGGCATCCGGACTCGAACTGCTCGACACGATCGAGCACCCGCTGCAGGTCGGCGAACTCTACGGAGCGACGCTGGGCGACGGCGCCCAGGTGGAGCTGACCAAGACGACAGCCGTCGTGACGACGCGCGACATCGCTCAGGACGACCATCGCGACGCCGTCGCCCGTCTGCTCGACGCGGCGGCCGCGATCGGCTTCGACGAGCACCTCGCGCAGCACACGGCGCGGTGGGAGGAGCGCTGGGCTCGCGCCGAAGTGCGGATCGAGGGCGATGACGAGGCGCAGCAGGGCATCCAGTTCAACCTGTTCCAGCTGTTCTCGACCTACTACGGCGAAGACTCCCGCCTCAACATCGGCCCGAAGGGCTTCACGGGCGAGAAGTACGGCGGCGCCACCTATTGGGACACCGAGGCGTATCTCGTACCGTTGTATCTCGCGGTTGCCGAGCCCGACGTCACACGCGCACTGCTCACCTACCGTCACGAGCAGCTTCCGCAGGCGCAGCACAATGCGCGGCAGCAGGGGCTGGCCGGTGCGCTGTTCCCGATGGTGACGTTCACGGGCGTCGAATGCCACAACGAGTGGGAGATCACGTTCGAAGAGATCCACCGCAACGGTGCGATCGCCTTCGCGATCCACACCTACACGCACTACACGGGCGACCGTTCGTACCTCGAGGGGCCGGGCATCGAGGTGCTCGTCGAGATCAGCCGGTTCTGGGCCGATCGCGTGCACTTCGCCGCATCGCGCGGGCAGTACATGCTGCACGGCGTCACGGGGCCCAACGAGTACGAGAACAACGTCAACAACAACTGGTACACCAACTATCTGGCCTCATGGGTGCTGCGCTACACGAGCGAGACGCTCGACGCGCTCGCGCCCGAGCGTGCGACGGCTCTCGGCGTGAGCGCCGCAGAGCTCGAGAAGTGGCGCACGATCGCGGCGAACATGTATCTGCCCACCGATGACGAACTCGGCGTCAACGTGCAGCACGACACGTTCCTCGACAAGGATCTGCGCAGCACCGACACGCTGTCGTCGGCGGATCGTCCGCTGAACCAGAATTGGTCGTGGGATCGCATTCTGCGATCGTGCTTCATCAAACAGGCCGATGTGCTGCAGGGCATGTACCTGTTCGAAGACGAGTTCACGGTCGACGAACTGCGCCGCAACTTCGACTTCTACGAGCCGATGACCGTGCACGAGTCGTCGCTGTCGGCGTCGATCCACTCGATCGTGGCATCGTCTATCGGTCGTCGCGACAAGGCCATCGAGCTCTACCGCCGCACGGCGCGTCTCGACCTCGACAATTACAACAACGACACCGAAGACGGCCTGCACATCACGTCGATGAGCGGTGCGTGGCTGTCGATCGTGCAGGGCTTCGCCGGAATGCGCGTGCGCGAAGGCCAGTTGAGCTTCGCGCCGTTCTGCCCCGAGGGCTGGGACGGATTCTCGTTCACGATCGGGTTCCGCACACGCCTGCTGGGCGTTCGCGTGACGCCGACCGAACTGGTGCTCACGCTGCGCGACGGCGAGCCGCTCGAGGTCGATGTCGCCGGTACGACGCACGTCGTCGCCGACGCCCTCACGGTGTCGCTCGAATCGCCGCTGCCCGCGGGAGTCTGAGCCTCACCCCGGCACTCTGCACGGGCCGTTGTGGCGGACCGTCCCACCGCGACGCCGCCACAACGGCCGGTGTTCAACGAACCATGCGCCAGATCAGCTCCACCGTTTACCGGACCGCCCTCGCGGCTTGACAGACGACATCGGGGCACCCCACCCGTTCGTTCACCCGCAGCGGGCGGTGATCGGGTTGGCAGCGCCGGTGCTATACCAGCGAGCGATCTGGATCATCTCGGTCGTAGCCGGCGATTGCGGCCGATTCAACCGAGAGCGCGACGAGTTTCGCACCGACCGCGCGAGGCACGATGGGGAGCATTCGGTCGGCGAAAGAGGCCAACCTGCGAACGCGCTTCTCCCCCGCGCCGCGAGCGAGCGAGCGCACTGCGGCACCCCAGAGGCCCCCAGGGCGCAGGACGGGCCCGGCTGCATCGATACCGTGCTGCCGCTCGAACGTATGACGGGCGGCACCCGAGAGGTACGCCCGCTGTCTGCGGATGACGGTCGAGACGGATGCGCCGTGGTGAAGGCACTCCGCGTCGGGAAGGATCCGCACCGGAACCGCTCGGCGATACACTCATCAACTCGAGGTGGAGGCGCGCGATGGAATCGCGAAGCTCGACACCTACCTCCACGAGGATCGCTGACCTCATCCAAGTCTGGCCGTCGCCGGTGGCGCCAACGGAGCCTCACTCCGGACGGCACGCCAGTGGCCCGTCAGTGCGGAATCTAGTGCACACATAGGTGCACACATACGGGTGATCCCGTGTGATGCGCTTTGATGTGCGGCACGCTCGCACGCAGTGCCCAGAAACAACGAAAACCCGCGGGATTCCGCGGGTTTTCGTTCGTTCACTGTCTCAACACAGTGTGCGCCCGAAGGGACTCGAACCCCTAACCTTCTGATCCGTAGTCAGATGCTCTATCCATTGAGCTACGGGCGCATGCCCTCACTCGCGCGAGGGCCGAGGACCAGCTTAGCGCACACCTCGGCATCCGACGAATCGTGGCGCTATTCGAGCTCGCCGGGGTCGATGGCACCGGCCGGCAGCACGTCGGCGGGCAGGATGTCGGGGAGCTCGCCGGCCTCGCGGAGCTGCTTCTGCGTCCGCGTACTGCGGAGGTGCGCGCGGAGCTTCGGCAGGTCGACGAGCTGCAGCGCCTGCATGCGCGCGCTGCGCATCCGAGCGTAGTCGGGCTCGAGATCGGGGCGGGATGCCTCGATGCGCAGGGTCCGGTCGATGTTCTTCGCGACCTCCGTCCACGCGGCGGCGCGGGCATCGGCGATCAGCTTGTGCAGTTCGGCGTCGTCCGCGGCGCGAAGGCGCAGTTGGTGGGCGACGTGGAGCGACTGCTTCTCGCGCCGACGGAGGTTGCGCACGTCACGGCTACGGTAGTCGTGCGTGCCGTCCGAGTCGGAGTGGCGGGTGCGGGCGATCTTGCGCTCGCGCTCGCGCGCCGCGGCATCCGCTTCGGCCTCCTCGGCGAGCGACTTGAGCGCCGAGCGCGCCTCACCGAGATAGAGATCGGGGTCGAAGTCCTCGCCGTCGGCGAGGATGTGGATGAGGATCGCGTTCTTCAGGCGCAGGCGGGTCGCGGCGGACGCGATGTACAGCCCGTCGGCGACGACATCGCGCGTGCGCACGCGCTTCCGCTTGTCATCGGCCACGGCACGCACCCCCTCGCTTCGATCCTACGGAACCGGATGAACGAGAATCGAGGGAAGAAGCGGAAGAAACCCGCGAAAGGGCAGGCGACGATGCCGAAGCTGGATGTCACGGGCGCGACGAGCGTCATTACGGGAGCGGCGAGCGGGATGGGCGCGGAGGTCGCGCGCCAACTGGCCGCACACGGCGCACGGATCGCGCTCGTCGACCGGAACCCCGAGGGCCTTTCCGCCGTCGCGGCGTCGCTCCCCGGTGACGGCCACACGACCCACGTCGTCGACCTCACCGACGATGTCGCGGTGACCACCCTCGCCGCCGAGATCTCGGCCGCGCACCCGCACGTGCAGACGCTCATCACGTGCGCGGGCTCGTCGATGCTCGGCAACATCGGCCAGCTCACGATGGAGGAGATGCGCTGGCTCATGGATGTCAACCTCTGGGGCACCGTCAACATCACGCAGGCGCTGCTGCCGGCGCTGCGCCGCTCCCCCGCGGCGCACATCACGCACCTCGTCTCCATCTACGGGCTCGCCGCCCCCGCCGGGCGCATCCCGTATGCCATGAGCAAGTACGCGGTCCGCGGTTTCACCGAGGCGCTGCGGCATGAGCTCGAGGACACCACCGTGACGGTCGGGGCGATCTATCCGGCGGGCGTCAAGACAGGGATCATCCTGCACGGCCGCTATGCCGCCGCGATCGATCCCGAGGTGGCCCAGCGCGCCGCCGACGCGCAGGCGGCGATGTACCACACGGAGCCCGCGGATGCCGCGGCGAAGATCGTCGCCGCCACGATCTCTCGCCGGGCGCGCACGATGGTCGGCCGCGAGGCACGCCTCGTGGACGTGCTGGCGCGGCTCTTCCCGACCGGGTACTGGTTGTTCATGCGCCGCCCCCTGCGCGCCGCGACCGACACGGGTCCGCTCGGGTAGCACCCACCCGACGTGGTGACAATCCCCTGGGTGCGGGGAGGTGGCGCGCGTAGCGTCATCGGCGGGCTCCAGGAGAGCGAAGACTCCCCGACGGGCCTCGTGGAGGCAAGTGGTCGCACGGCACGCACGCAGAGGTGTCGTCGACGCACGATCCTCACGGTTCGCGAAAGGCCCCGGAGCGTACTCCGGGGCCTTTTGCGTGTCTCGCCCGCGGGCGTCAGGCGCGCGGGCGAACCTCAGAGAGCCGCGATGCGCCAGGACGCCTCGGTCGACGCACCCGCGTCGAGCACGATGAGCCCGGCATCGAAGTTGTACCGGGCCGCGTTGAAGGCATCCGGTGCGCACGTCATCGGCTCGACGGCGAGTCCCGCGCGGTGGAACGGCTGCGCCGCCCCGCCGGGAAGGTCCGCCGTGTGGATCTGCACCCACGGGCAGGCACCGTCCCACACCATCTCGACGCCCGTGCCCGACGGGTCGGTGAGCCGGACGGTCGCCGCACCCGCCGCGTCGCGCGCGAGACCGGTGTACGCGTGGTCGATCTCCGCGGCACCGAGGACCCGCGGCTCGCGCCAGTCGAAGCGGGCCGGCTCGTAGTCCGCGACGTCGCGCAGCGTCACGGGCGACAGCCGGTCGGGCGTCACCTCGAGCACGTCGGATGCCGGCAGCTCCAGCGTCCAGGTGTCGAGCGGACCCGCACCCGCCACGAGGTACGGGTGCGGCCCCGTGCCGACGGGCGCGGCGTCGGCGCCGACGTTCTCGAAGCGGACGGACTGGGTCAGCCCGTCCGCACCGAGGCGGTAGGTCGTCTCGACACGGACGCGCCACGGGTAGCTCGTCCGCGGCTGGATCGTCGCCTCGAGGGTGACCGCATCGTCCGACTGCGCCGTCACGTCGAAGTCGAGCCACGCCGCGAACCCGTGCAGGGCGTGCACGCGGTTCGGCTCCGTGATGGCGAGCTCGTACTCGGCGCCGTCGAATGTGTACCGACCGTCGACGACGCGGTTCGGCCACGGCGCGAGCACGACGCCGCGGTAGCCGGGCCGCACCTCGTCGGCGTCGAACGGCACGACGAGGTCGCGACCGTCGTACCGCAGCGTGCGGAGGGATGCCCCGACGCTCGCGATCTCGGCCGTATAGGCGCCGGAGCGGATCTCGAACTGCGTGCCGGAGCGAGGCGTGGAGGTCATGTCTCCATCCTGGCCCACCGGGGCGGTCAGTGCGCCCTCCTCGACGACGCTCACAGCCCCTGCGCGAGGCGGTAGTAGGCCTGGTTCCAGCGCAGCTCCTTCTGGAACTCGCGCACGGTCGTGCCCTCCTCGATGACCACGAGCTCGGTCTTCGCGATCTCCGCGAAGTCGCGGAACACCTCGATGCCGACGGCCGTCGTCATGACGGTGTGGTGTGCGGCACCGGCGGTCAGCCAGCAGGCGGCGCTCGTGGCGAAGTCGGGCTGCGGCTTCCAGATCGCGCGGCCGACCGGGAGCTTCGGCAGGTCGGGCGCCTCGACGTTCTCCACGACGTTCGCGACGAGGCGGAAGCGGTCGCGCATGTCGCTCATCGCGACGACGAGGGCAGGCCCCGGGTCGGCCGTGAAGACGAGACGCACGGGGTCGTCCTTGCCGCCGATGCCGAGTGCGTGGATCTCGAGCCGCGGCTTGGCGGTCGTGAGCGACGGCGACACCTCGAGCATGTGCGCACCGAGGATCTTCTCGTCGCCCGAGACGAGGTCGTACGTGTAGTCCTCCATGAGCGAGGCGCCGCCGGGCAGGCCCGCGCCCATGACGTTCGCGACGTCGGAGTGCGTGTGTACGACTCCGCCCACCTCGGGCCTGTTGCGATACACGTACGCATGCGCAGCCGTGTCGCTCGAAGGGCTCCGCTCGCTGCCCGGGGTGCCCGCGACGACCTCGCCGTCGAGCGTGCAGAGGATCATGTTCTCGGGCGCCAGGTCGTCGTACGACACCCCCGACGGCTTGATGACGAAGAGGTCGTCACCGGGGTCGCCGCCCAGCCGCACCCGACCGGACACGTTGCCGCCGGTCCACACCACGAGGCCGTAACGGACCAGCTCTCCGTGCAGACGTGCGACATCGGCGCGAACGCGGGCGATCGCGGCCTCCGTCTCGGGGGTGGTTTCGGGCACAGACCCGCTCATGATCTCTTCCTTCCGGTGAGCACGCGCCCCGCTTCGGACGTACGGATGCGTAAATGTCAGCGCTCACAATTGGATGGGACCAACCGGTTGCAGTGGGGAAAACGCCCCTCGACGTCGCATCCGGACCGGGCTGGGAGCGGCGGCCGCACCCCACGACAGGGCGGTAAGGTTCCCCTGCAGAGCCCGCACATGCGGAGGAGGAGGTGAGGGGTGTCCGATCAGGCCCACACCCGGTCAAGGCGTACGGCGACGGGCGGCAAACCCAGCATCTACGATGTCGCTGCGCTCGCCGGCGTCTCGCACCAGACCGTGTCGCGCGTCGTCAACGGCCACCCCAACATCCGTGCCACGACACGTGAGAAGGTCCTCGCCGCGATGGGGGAGATCGACTACACGCCGTCGTCGATCGCCCGCGCGCTCGCAACCAACCGATCGCGGCGGATCGGCGTGATCGTCGACAGCCCCCTCGAGTTCGGGCCCGGCAGCACGATGCGCGGCATCGAGCAGGCCGCACGTGACGCCGGCTACGCTGTCGCGGCCGTCACCGTCGACGGCGACCTCGACGGCGCGTACGACCATCTGAAGCTCCAGGACGTCGAAGCGCTCTGCGTCATCGCACCGCGCTATTCGACCCTCCCCGCTCTCCGCCAGTTCGGGCGCGACCTGCCGACCATGCTCCTCACGACCGAACCCGAGAACGACCTGCTGACCGTCGCGGTCGACCAGTACGCGGGGGCGGTGCATGCCGTCGACCACCTCATCGCGCTCGGCCACCGCCGTATCCTGCACCTCGCGGGACCGGCCGACTGGGGCGACGCACGCGTGCGCTCCCGGGGGTTCAGCGACCGTCTCACCGCCGAGGGCCTGCCCCTCCTGCCGGAGCTGAGCGGCGACTGGAGCAGCGATTCGGGTTACCGGATCGGCAGGTCCGCTCCCGAGATCGCCGACGCGACGGCCATCTTCGTGGGCAACGACCAGATGGCACTGGGGCTCATCCACGCCCTCCACGAACGGGGCATCCGGGTGCCCGAGGACATCAGCATCGTCGGGTTCGACGACCTCCCCGACGCCCGTCATTTCCTGCCGCCTCTGACCACGGTGCGCCAGGATTTCGCCGCGCTCGGGCGGCTCAGCATCCAGTCGCTGCTCGCCGCCCTCGATCACGACCCGACCGCGTCGTCGGCCATGATCGAGCCCGAACTGGTCGTCCGCGCCTCGACCGCACGGCCGCGCTGACCGCGCCGCGCCTCGCCATCACGGTTACGGGCGCAGCATGACCTTGAGCGCCTCGCGGCGGTCCATGAGGGCGTACCCCTCGGCGGCCTCCGAGAGCGGAAGCTCGACGTCGAAGACGCGGCCGGGGTCCACCGTGCCGTCGAGGATGCCGGGCAGAAGCCGATCGATGTAGGCGCGCACCGGGGCGACACCGCCCGTGATCGTCACGTTGCGGGCGAACTGCGACCGGCCGATCGGGCCCTCCGTGTACTGCGGCACGCCGACCCGCGCGATGCGGCCGCCGTCGCGGACGATGCCGAGCGCCTGTTCGAACGCGGGGAGGTGGCCGACGGCTTCGAGCACGACGTGGCATCCGTCGCCCCCGGTCAGCTCGCGCACCGCCTGGATACCGTCGTCGCCGCGCTCCGCCACGACGTCGGTCGCACCGAACTCGCGCCCGAGGTCGGTGCGCGACTCGTGGCGGCCCATGAGGATGATGCGCTCCGCACCGAGCAGCCGCGCCGAGAGCACCGCCAGCAGCCCCACGGCGCCGTCGCCGATGACGGCGACGGTCGTCTCGGCCGATGCGCCACCCGTCAGCGCCGCGTGGAAGCCGGTGCCGTAGACATCGCTGAGGGTGAGGAGGCTCGCGTAGTGCTCTTCGCCCGCCTCGACCTTGTACAGCGTGCCGTCGGCCAGAGGCGCCCGCAGGATCTCGGCCTGCGCCCCTTCCGACCCACGCCGACTGCGCAGCCCCGCGAGTCGGCACGAGGTCTGCAGCCCTTCGCGACAGAAGTCGCAGACGCCGCACGAGAACACGAACGGCACGATCACGAGGTCGCCGGGGCGCACCGTGGCGACGCCGGCCCCGACCTCCTCGACGACGCCGAGGTACTCGTGGCCCATCGACACTCCACGCGGGTTGGGCTTCATCGAGTGGAAGGGATGCAGGTCACTGCCGCATACGCACGTGCGGACGAGGCGCACGAGGGCATCCCCCGGCTCTTCGATCCGCGGATCGGGGGCATCGATCACCCGGACGTCGCCGGGCGCGTACATGTAGGCGGCTCTCATGCCTCCAGTCAACACCCGCGGCGCGGGCTGCGCGTGCGTCTACGGCTGGGCGCCCGTCGCCACGGGTCGATCGGGATGCTGGGACCACTCGCTCCACGAGCCCGGGTACAGCGCGGCATCCCGGCCGGCGACGGCGAGCGCGAGCACCTCCTGCGCGGCGCTGACGCCCGAGCCGCAGTAGACCCCGACCGGGCCGTCGCCGATGCCGAGCGCGGCGAACCGCGCCTCGAGTTCCGCCGCCGTGCGGAGCGTGCCGTCGGCATTGACGTTCTCGGACGTCGGTGCGCTGATCGCCCCGGGGATGTGCCCGGCGCGCGGATCGATCGGCTCGGTCTCGCCCCGGTAGCGCTCGCCCGCGCGGGCATCCATCAGCACGCCGTCCGCACTCGCGGCGAGCGCCGCCGCCTCGTCGATCGTGAGCTGCGGCATCCGTCCCGGGTGCAGTGTGACGCCGCCGGGTGCCGGGACGATCTCACCCTGCTCCAAGGGAAGCCCCGCGGCGCGCCACGCGGCGAGTCCGCCGTCGAGCACGCGCGCGTCGAGCCCGGCGTCGCGGAGCATCCACCATGCCCGCGCCGCCCCGTAGCCCTGCCAGTCGTCGTAGACGACGACCGTGTCGCCGTCGTCGATCCCCCAGCGGCGGGCGGATACCTGGAACGCCGCCGCCTCGGGCAGGGGGTGCCGTCCCGCCCGAGGGTCACCGTGCGCGGCGAGGTCTTCGTCGAGGCGCACGAAGACCGCTCCGGGGATGTGTCCGGCAACGTAGTCGGGGTGCCCGTCCGGCCCACCGAGCCGCCAGCGCACGTCGAGGACGATGGGCGGGTGATCCGTATGCAGCGACGCGGCGAGATCGGCGGCGGTGATGAGGTGATCGGTCATGATCCGACGGTACGCCCGGCAGCCGCCCAACGGGGTGTCGCGTCAATGCCGCGGGCGCGCCCAGCCCCCGACCCGCGTTGTCAGACCACAACTGGACAGCAGACACTCACGGGTGCATACTTTCAGTATGACTGAAGCTTCGGCATCCGCGTCGGCATCGACGGACGAGCCGACCGCTCCCCCGCGCAAGGCCTGGATCGCCCTCGCCGTGCTCGCGGCGGGGCTCGGGATGATCGTCCTCGACGGGACGATCGTCGGGGTCGCCCTGCCCGACATCATCCGCGACCTGAAGCTCGACCTCACGGATGCGCAGTGGGTGTCGAGCCTCTACGCCGTCCTGCTGGCGGCGCTGCTGCTGTCGACCGGCAAGCTCGCCGACCGGTTCGGCCGGAAGCGCCTCTTCCTCATCGGCATCGCCGTGTTCGTCGTCGGCAGCGTCTGGGCGGCGACGTCCGGCGGCGCCGGCGTCCTCATCGGCGCCCGCGCGGTGCAGGCGGTCGGCGCGGCCATGATCATGCCGTCCACGCTGTCGACCGTGAACGCGACGTTCCGCGGCCGCTACCGCGCCGCCGCGTTCGGCGTGTGGGGCGCCGTCATCTCCGGCGCCGCCGCGATCGGCCCGCTCGTCGGCGGCGCACTGACGCAGTACGGCTCGTGGCAGTGGGTGTTCCTCGTGAACCTGCCGCTCGGGCTCGCGATCTTCGCCCTCGCGGTGTGGGCCGTGCCCGAGACGCGGGGGTCGGGGTTCCGCCGCGGCGCCGACGTGGACGGCGCACTGCTCTCGGCGATCGGGTTCGGCTCGCTCGTGTTCGCCGTCATCGAGGGCCCCGACCTCGGCTGGTGGACGCCGAAGGCCGACCTCTCGATCGGCGGGTGGGTGTGGCCGAAGACCGCCGCGATCTCCATCGTCCCCGTCTGTCTCGCGGTCGCCGCCGTCGCCCTGACGCTGTTCGTCGTGTGGGAGCGGCACCGCGAGCGGGTCCAACGCGACGCGCTGCTCGATCTCACGCTGTTCCGCCTGCGCACCTTCTCGTGGGGGAACGTCACGGCGGGGACCGTCGCGGTGGGAGAGTTCGCCCTCATTTTCGTGCTGCCGCTGTACCTCACGGCATCCCTCGGCCTGTCGATCATGCAGACGGGCCTCGTCCTCGCCGCGATGGCGATCGGGGCGTTCGCCTCGGGCGCCGCGGCCCGGCACCTTGCGGCGCGCTTCGGCTCACCCGGTACGGTGCTGATCGGCCTCGCACTCGAGGTCGCCGGCGTCGTCGTGCTCGCACTCACCGTGACGTCTTCCACCCCCGGCTGGCTGATCGCGCTGCCGCTCGTCGTGTACGGCCTCGGGCTCGGGCTCGCCTCCGCCCAGCTCACGGGGACGGTCCTGCGCGATGTGCCGGTCGGAGTGAGCGGCCAGGGGTCGGCGACCCAGTCCACCGTGCGGCAGATCGGCACCGCCCTCGGCACGGCGTTCGCCGGTGCCGCACTGTCGGTGTCCCTCGCGCAGACCCTTCCGGCAGCCCTCGACGGCGCCCACATCACCGGCGCCGCCGCGACCCAGCTCGCCGACGCGACGCGTGCCTCGGCGGGCACCCTCATCAGTCAGCTGCGCGCCCAGGGCTCGGCGAGCATGCTCGGGCCGCAGACGGATGCCGCCGTGCAGGCGCTCTCGGCCGGGTTCGCGGATGCCACGCGCTGGTCGCTGCTCGTCGCGGTCGGGTTCCTCGTGCTCGGGCTCGTCGGGGCCGTGCGGCTGCGCCGTCTCGAGCGGGACTGACCCGGGCGGCGCCGCAGGCTGTTCACGCGATGGCGGTCCGCCGCGTGAGGTCGGGCCGACGAGGAGTCACGAGCCAGGAGGTCTCACCCTCGCCGTACTGCTGAGTGATGCCGATGAGCTGCAGCACGGTGCTCATGCGCGGACTCCCTCTGCGGCCTCTGCGGCGGAGGCCTTGGCCGGCCGGCCCCGCTTGGGCTTCTCGTCGGAGAGCGCGAGCGCCATCGCGTGCTCCGGATGCAGGGCGAGGCGCTGCTCGGTGTGGTCGAGCCAGCGCACCTCGGCTTCAGCCGCGAAGATCATCGAGTCGACGACGAGCGACCACGCGAGCTCCTGCGGGCCGTCCGGATCGGCACCCGCGTACTTCGCGCGGTTGAGCTCCTGCAGCTGCGCGAGCGAGGCGGTGCGCTGCGTCTGGATGACCTCGGTGACATCCACACCGGGCAGGGTCGCGGCGACCGCGAGCTTGATCGCGAGCTCGTCGCGCGTGCCTCCGGTGCGCTCGACAGGAGACGCCAGCCAGTCGCGCACCTCCGCCGATCCGGCCTCCGTGATCTGCCAGTACACGTGACCCTGGTCGTCGGTCTCGCCCTTCTCGACCAGGCCGTCGCGCTCCAGGCGGTCGAGCGTGTTGTAGATCTGTCCGACGTTGAGCGGCCAGGTCGAACCGGTGCGGCGGTCGAACTCCGTCCGCAGCTGGTAGCCGTAGCACGGTCCCTGATCGAGGATCGCCAACAGGCTCTGTCGCACGGACATCCGCTTCTCCCGCCCACCCGGACCATACCGGGTATCTGATTTCCCAGTATATGCATACTGAGTATGCCAATGGGTAGCGGGCGTGCCCGGACGGCGTGTCGGATGCCTCAGCGCTCGGCGCGCAGCGGGACGGCGAGGGCCGCGAGGGTGCCCGTGACGGCGCCGACCAGGGTGTCGATCACACGCTCCGTGGCGAGCGGCATCGCGCCGCTGCCCACGGTCGCACCCGTGGCCGCACCGATCAGCAGCAGCACGAGCGGCGTGATGAACACGAGGGCGAGCGCGTAGTGGCGCACGACGACCATCTCGATGAGGAACTGCAGGGTGCCGAGGACGATCCCGAGCATCCAGATCGGCAGCGGCGCCCCCGCGAGCAGCAGGTAGACCGCGGCGCCGAGGGCCGTGCCGACGATGCGGTGGATGCCCCGCGTCGCGGCATCCCGTCGCCCGACCGGAGTGCCCGCCACCGCGACCGCGAGCCCGGCGCACACGATCCAGTAGGAGCGAGTCGGGTCGACGACGGTCGCGGCCGCGGCGCCGACGACGGCGATGATCGTCGCGCGGATCGTCAGGGTGCGGGCCGCCGCTCCCCAGCGACGCGGGAAGGCCTCACGCAGCGATCGCCTGGGCTCGCGATGGTAGCGCGGCAGCAGCAGCGGCGCCGCGACGATGAGGCACGCGAAGGCGGATGCCCCCGCGACGACGAGCAGGTATTCGCCGGGCTGCACGGCGCGCACCCCTCCGTGGAGCCCCGTCACCTGTGCAGACAACCCGAACACGAGCACGAAGAAGATGGGCCCCGGCGGTCCGAGCGAGACCCACCCGGCCACGGCCGCGCTGACGATCGTGAGCACGAGCACACCCGCGAGCACGACCGGCGTTCCCCCGGCGGCGGCGAGGGTTCCCGCCGCGGCGCACGAGACGAGCGCAAGCGCGATGAGCGGCGCGAACCGCGCCCGCTCGCGCGGGCGGAGCCACCCGCCGTAGATGACCGTGAACGCACCACTCGCGGCGAGGAGGGCGAGCCGATCGTGCCCCGTGAGGGCGAGCGCGACGATCGGAACCGCCATCGCGAGCCCTGCCTGCACCGCGAGCGGCCAGCGGCGGCCGCGTGCAGGACCGAACGTCGTGAGGCTCCGCGCGACATGGGCGGCCTCGGCCCGCACCCGCTCCGAAAGGAGTGCGCGAGCCGGACCGGGGGCGCTCTCACGAGGGGAATCCGGAGCGGGTGTCACCCCTCCATTCTCCCCCGCCCACGGCGCAGCAGCACCGCGCCGCACACCACCGCAGCCAGGAGCGCCACCGCGCTGACGAGCATCAGAACGCGGCCCCAGGGCGCGTAGTCGCCACCGCTGATGCCGTAGGCATCCGCCAACGACATCCCGGGTGAGAAGGACGCCGCGAAGTATCCGACCGCGCCGCCCGCGAGGATCGCGAGCACCCCGGCGATGACCGCGAAGGCGCCCGTGCCGGTGCGCCACGACAGGATGAGGGGTGCCAGGGCGAGCAGGGGCCCGATCGCGAGGACGCCGAGCACGCTCGCGACGCTGAAGCTCTCACCCGTCGCGGCGAGGTGGGCGGTGATCTCCGCGAGGGTGGCGCCGGGAACGGCGGCAAGGGGGTTCCACACGAGGATCTGCAGCGCCGCGACGACGGCGTATGCGACGACGACCGCGAAGCCGATGATCCCCGCGGCGCGGGCGTTGCGGCGGGAGCGCGCTGACGTGCCGGGGTGGGTTGCCTGCCGGTCGATGTCCCCGGTGAGGGCTGCGTCGCCGACCACGAAGGATCCGCGACGAGGCTCGTCCGGCACGAAACGGACGAGCAACCAGATCGCGAGGACCACCGAGGCGACGCCGAAGACGGACCACACCAGGACGAGCGCAGGGTCCTCCCCCGCCGTCGGCAGGAGCGGGTTCACCGCGCTGTCCGCCTGCGCGGCGTAGCGCCGCGGCAGGATGAGCGGGATCGCGCTGAGAAGCGGCAGTACGAGCGTCGCGACGCCGCGGTCGGTGTTCGTCCACCCCGCCGAGCGCCACAGGCACACGATCGCGGCACCCCAGACGGTGAGGAGCGCGACGGCAGCGACGAGCAGAGCACCGGCAGCGGGCCGAGCGAGGACGAGGAACACGAATCCCGCTCCCCCCACCGTGAGCGCCGCGACGATCACGATCGCTCCACGGCGATGGATGCGCCAGGGGCCCGGATCGTCCGCCGCGCGGAAGCGGACGGCGAGCATCACGGCGTAAGCGAGCAGGAGCGGCACGACGATCTGCGTCACGGCGGGGAGCAGGTGTTCGGGCCGGAGGGTGACGACGGGTGTGCAGGCCTGCGGCGTGCACAGGGTCCCGCTCGTACCGGCGTTCACCGCGCCGATCCACGCGAGCACGACGGCACCGGTCGCAGCGACGAGCAGCACCGTTCCGACCGTCTTGTCGAGCACCTCCCACGACCGCGAGGCCCACAGCACCGCAGCCGAGACGATAGCCGCGAGGCCCGCGGTCGCGAGCAGGGCGAGAAGGGGCTCGGGGCTGCTCCCACCGGCGAGCGCGACGAAGACGACGACGCCGAGGGCCGCGACCGCCGCGCCGACCGTGACGCCGAGGGCGAGCGGACGTTCGAGCCAGGCCCCGCGACCCGCACGGGCGACGACGGGCAACCGGTCCGGCGCTGCGGGGCGCACCCCACGAAGTCCCCGCACCAGCAACCAGGCCCCGGCAGCGAGGGGGAAGGCGATTCCTGCCGCGAACAGGACATCCCACGACACGACGCCGCCGAACGCGGTCGCCGCCGTCCCCGCCACGACCGCGAACGGCCATGCCGCGGTGCCGACGACCTTGTCCGTGCGGGTCCACCGGTGCGAACTCCACAGCAGCGCGATGCCGACGACCCAGCCCACCAGCAGCATCCACCAGACCCCGACGGTGAGCGCGAGGACGGCGAGGACGACCCCGGCGACCGAGTCGGCGAAGCCGCGCGACGGCACGGCCTCGGGGGTCGCGGCCGGTTCCACCCCGGCGGCGATGAGCGCCGGGTCGCCGAGGTCGGCGAGAGTGCGTTCGAGGTCGAAGTCGGGCTCGGCCGCGGCCTCGCGGAGGTGGTCCGCGATCTCCCGCATGATGCCGTCGGCGGCGGACGCGTCGCGCCGCGCAACGGCGACATGCACCTCCGCGAGATAGGCCTTCGCCCGCGGGTCGTGCAGGACCGAGAATTGCTCATTCATGCGTCGGGGTGTCCTTCCTGGGCCTGCGGCACTACGGTGTCCGGCTCGGGCGCGGGCGGCTCCGCCACGTCCGGTATCGCCGCTCCGGGCGGCGCGAGCGCCGCGTCGACCGACGCCGAGACCTCGGCCCACGTGCGCTCGAACCCGGTGACGGCGTCGCGGCCGGCATCCGTCAGCCGGTAATACCGGCGCGGAGGTCCGCTCGCCGACTCGACCCACCGCGTCTGCACCCATCCCGATTCCCGGAGCCGCGACAGCAGCGGGTACAGCGACCCCTCGCTCGCGAGGAGCCCAAGGCCCGTGAGCGTCCGGGCGAGATCGCGCCCGTAGACGTCGCCGCCGCGCATGACCGCCAGGGCGCACCACTCGAGCACTCCCTTGCGCAGATTCGTCTGCACGCGATCTTCGGGATACATGCATCACAAGGTACCTGGTGTGCACGCCCTCTGCAATCCTCGAATCCCAGGCGACGCACAACGCGCATGGCTACGGTCGGGGGCATGGATGCCGCAGCGTCACCCCTGAGAGTCGCCACCGACGGGGAGACGGCCACCTTCTCTCCCGAGCAGCTGCGCGCGATGCGCGACGAGTTCCAGCGGTTCCTCCTCGGCTACAGCTTCGGTCTGCGCGAGGTCGAGACGAAGCTCGGCATCCTCCGCGACGAGTTCCAGCAGATGCACGACTACAACCCGATCGAGCACGTGTCGAGCCGCGTGAAGACCGCCGACAGCCTCGTCGACAAGGTCGCGCGCAAGGGGATCGAGCCGACCTTCGACGCGATCCGCGACGGGATCACCGACATCGCCGGCATCCGCGTCACGACGAGCTTCACCAAGGATGCGTATCGCCTCTTCCACCTGCTCACCGCGCAGGACGACATCACGGTGCGCGAGGTGAAGGACTACATCGCCGAGCCGAAGTCGAACGGGTACAAGAGCCTGCACGCGATCGTCGAGGTGCCGGTGTTCCTCTCGACCGGAAAGGTCGAGGTCGCCGTCGAGGTGCAGTTCCGGACGATCGCGATGGACTTCTGGGCGAGCCTCGAGCACAAGATCTACTACAAGTACTCCGGGCTCGTGCCCGACGGGCTGCTCGCAGAGCTCAAGGACGCCGCGGATTCCGCCGCGCTGCTGGATGCCCGGATGGAGCGCCTGCACGGCGAGATCCACCGGCCCGACGCGCATCTCGGGGAGACCGCGCCCGGATCATCGCCGCCTCCAGCGACGATCCGGGCGATCTGAGCGCGACGCCGCTCCCCAGCGGCCGCACGCTCGGTGGGTTCGTCACACCGCTCACCACGTCGACACGTACGACGAGACGCCCCCCGAAACGGGCCGCACAAGAGGCAGCGCCCCGTCCACGGCCTGCTGGATGCGGGTGGCCACGGCGCTCTCCGCCCGCAGCTCGTACCCGTCGAAGTCCGCACTGCTGGCGTACACGCCCACCGGCAGGGTCAGCGCCTGGAAGAACCCGAACAGCGGGCGCAGCTGATGCTCGATGATGAGGGCATGGCGCTCTCCGCCGCCCGTCGCGGCGAGCAGGACGGGCTGGCCGACGATGGCGTACTGCTCCACGAAGTCGAACAGGTGCTTGAACAGGCCCGTGAACGAGGCGCGGTAGACGGGACGATGCGAATCCACTCTTCCGAGCGGTCGTAGCGCTCATCCTTGCTGAGGAAGTCGCCCTGTCGGGCCTGCTCGGCGTCGGAACCGCCGGAGATGATGCGCACGACGGCCCGACCCTGCGAGACCTGGTCGAGTGTCGCGAGCTGTTGCGCGGCGACCGTCGGGAACACCGTGTTGGGCCGCACGGCGACGATCGGCTTGATGCGCTCGGTGGCGGCGGCCACAGCGGTGGCGACCACGAACGAGTCGGCGGAGGTCGAGCCGTACGGCACGAGCGTGTAGTCGAACCCGGCATCATCGAGCGTGCGCGCATAGCGGCGCAGGTAGGCAGGGTCGAACGGCGCTCCCCCGCGCTGAGGGTTCAGCTCGTCTCCCGGGCGGGTGTTGATGGCGCTGATGAATTCGACGGTCATGACTTTCTCCTTCAGGGCTGGGCGACGGCGTCGGTCTCGACGGGTCGGTCGGGGTGGTTCGACCACTGGCTCCACGAGCCGGGGTAGAGGGTGGGCGCATAGCCGGCGAGGGTGAGTGCGACGACCGCGTGGGAGGCGGTCACGCCCGACCCGCAGTAGACACCGACCGCGCCGCGCTCGTCGAGGCCGGCGGCGGCGAAGCGGGCGCGCAGCTGCGCCGGGGAGAGGAAGCGGCCCGCGGCATCCACGTTCTCGGTCGTCGGCAGGTTGATCGCACCGGGAATGTGGCCCGCGCGGGGGTCGATCGGCTCGACCTCGCCCCGATAGCGCTCGGCCGCACGTACGTCGACGAGCACGGCATCCGTCGCTGCGCCGAGCGCTGCGGCGCCGTCGATGTCGGTCTGCCGCAGCAGCCCCGACCGCAGGGTGACCGTGCCGGGTGCAGGGACGACCGTGCCTTCTTCGAGGGGATGGCCTGCCGTCGTCCAGCCGCGCAGCGACCCGTCGAGGATCCGCACGTCCGCGATGCCGGCGTCGGTCAGCAGCCACCAGGCACGCGCAGCAGAGAGCGATTTGAGGTCGTCGTACACGACGACGGTGTCACCGTCATGGATCCCCCACGCACGTGCGGACGCCTGCAGCGCCGACGGGGACGGCAACGGGTGACGACCATCGGTGGGTGCGCCGTGCGCGGCGAGCGTGCTGTCGAGATCGACGTACACGGCACCGGGGATGTGGCCGGCGAGGTACTCCGGGCGCCCGTCGGGCCGATCGAGACGCCAACGCACATCGAGCACACGGACATCGTCGCGGTCGGCGCGGTCGACGAGCAGCGCGGCGAGTTCGTCGGGGGTGATCAGGATGTCGGTCACGGCATGTCCTTCGGCAGTGGGTGTGGACCCACGCTAGGCACCGCGGGAACACCCCACGCGGCGAGGTCGCGTCATGTGTCGCCCTGTTTCCGCATGTTGCGGAACGGGGCTCCGATACGCGGAACCGCGCCGTCGCCGCAACCTCCAGTAAGTCGCCGCGTTACGTGTCCGATGGTGTCGCGGGCGCCGCGGTCACTGATCGCCGCGGCACCTCGACACGCTGCGGCGGATGCCGAGTCCGCCGCCCCTTGAGGGGCGGAACTCGGCATCCGGACCTACAATCTCTCCCGTGGGCACCATCTACTACGGCGGATCTGCGACGCCGATCCAGATCGAAGACCGGGCACTCGCGCACCTCAAGGTCGTGATCGCGACGAAGCTGCGCCGAGGGGAGAGCTTCACGGTGTCATGGCAGCACCTCCCCGACGAGCCGCGGGGACGCAGCACGATCTGGTTGCACCCGTCGATCCCGCTGCGGTTCGTGTTCGACAATCCCGAACCGAGTGAGC
Organism: Microbacterium sp. SCN 70-27; assembly: GCA_001724425.1. Classification (GTDB taxonomy): domain Bacteria; phylum Actinomycetota; class Actinomycetes; order Actinomycetales; family Microbacteriaceae; genus Microbacterium. The sequence continues at coordinate 12,414 of MEEK01000027.1, read as the reverse complement.
TCAGTCGGGACTGGATCGAAAACCTCGCACAGTCGGCGAACTCGTCCGGCGGGATCAGCCTGGTCGCGGAGCACATCGAGCCAGACGGCGTCGAGGACAACGCCCCGCAGACCGTCGACGTCGCCGACTGATTCAGCCGGTGATGGTCTCGACGGGCGCGCCCGGTTCGGGCTCAGGCACCAGCGTGAGGCCGCCCGTCGAGTTCGCCGCCTGCGTCAGCGCCTCCAGCCATGCCCTGTTGATCGCCGGTTGACGACTGCCGCTGTACCTGTAGACAAGGGATGCCGACGGGTGCAGCCACACCGTCGTACGCCCGTCGCCGATGCTGGCATCGTTGCGCCAGGTGAACGGGAAGGGCTCGCCGCGGCGCAGCTTCTGGCTGATGACGACCTGCAGGTGCGCGAGCACCCGATCGTCGAAGTCGACCTTGACCGTGCCGTCGTACGTGAATCTGCCCACGCCCCTACCGTAATGCGTCGGCACGTCGCGTGATCTCGTCGACGGCGTCGTCCGCGCCGCTGACGGAGGAAGGCACCCCGAGCGGCGCGTCGACGACGGCGAGATGGCCGGCGCCGCCGAGAAGCAGCGCGCAGAGAGTGGGGCTGCCGTCATGGAAGCTCGGGAACTCGACGATGTCGCTCATCCCGCGCTCCCGGAGGACGCGCGCGTAGTCCAGCACCGCCGCGGCCACTTCATCGGTCGTGAGTATCCGATGCCCCTCGATCAGAATGTCCTTCATTGTCGCCCTCGCCGTCGGCTGTCCGTGGGGTCCACTGAACCGGACGACCGAGGTACCAGGACAAGGGGTTGACAGATCGGCGGCGTGGTGTCAATCCCCATGCATACCGATGCCGCGGGTCTCACAATCGACCCATGACACTCGCAATCATCCTTCTCGTCGTGGCCATCGTGCTCATCCTCCTCGGCGTCTTCGTGGAGGCCGCGAAGTTCCTGCTCTGGATCGGGCTGATCATCCTGCTTATCGCGATCATCGCCTGGCTCATGCGGGTCCTGCGCCGAAACGCGTGAGCCTGCCCCGGATCACGTCCGGCGGTACTCCGAGACCATCGGGCAGTCGAAAGGGTCGCGCGCGGCGAGACCGACGCGATTGAGATAGTCGATCACGATCGCGTACGAACGCCACAGGCTCGTCTCGGTGTAGGGTACGCCGAGCGTCGCGCAGTGCTCGCGGACGACCGTCCGCGCCTTCGCCAAGTGCGGCCGCGCCATGCTCGGGAACAGGTGATGCTCGACCTGGTAGTTGAGTCCACCCATGAGCCACGTCGCCCACCATCCGCCGCGGATATTGCGGGACGTGCGCACCTGCTTGCTGAAGAAGTCGAGCCGCGCGCCGGGGGCGATGATGGGCATCCCCTTGTGATTCGGCGCGAACGACGCTCCCATGTAGACGCCGAACACGGCGAGCTGCACGCCGAGGAACGCGAACGCCATCCCCAGCGGCAGCACGAGGAACAGCGGCACGACGAACGCCGCGAACCGCGCGACGATGAGGGCGAGCTCGAGCCGGCGCTTCTTGACGTGCTCCTTCGACATCAGATGACGGATGCCGAGGACGTGCAGATTCACGCCTTCGAGCGTCAGCAGCGGGAAGAACAGCCAGCCCTGTCGGCGGGTGATCAGTCGCCGCAGGCCGCGCGCCTTCGCGGCATCCTCTTCGAGGAACGAGACGGTGTCGACCTCGATGTCGGGGTCTTTGCCGACGCGGTTCGGGTTCGCGTGGTGACGCGAATGCTTGGAATCCCACCACGCGTAGCTGATGCCGACGACACCGGAAGCCAGGATGCGCGCGAGGCGGTCGTTCGCCGGGCCGGTCGACAGGATCTGCCGATGCGCCGCCTCATGCGCGAGGAACGCCACCTGCGTCAACACGATGCCGAGGGCGCCGGCGATCAGCAGCTGGAACCAGCTGTGGCCGAGAAGCACGAACCCGGTGATGCACCCGCCCAGCGCGACGAGGAGCGCTGTGCCGACGAACAGATAGAAAAGGGGCGCCCGACGCAGCAGCCCCAGCTCTTTCACGACGTTCGACACGTGGGTGTACGAACGCGCGACCGGAGGGAACGACTCCCCCGTCGCGTAGGTCTGGCGAATCGGACCGAGTGAGGAAACGAGCGAGCTCATGGCGGCTCCTTGCGGTGGTCGGATCCGGCGAAGCCGAATGCCGAGGACGGAGCAAGGGCGGACGCCGATCGCTGCCGCTGACAGTACGCTGGCCTCCATACCCCGATCCGCATATCCCCGAGGAATCTCATGACACTGGCGCTCGCGATCGATCTGGGCGGCACGAAGATCGAGGCGTCGCTCGTCGACGACACCGGCACGATCATCCCGGGCTCCCGCCACCGGGTCGCCACCGGCGCCGCGGCGGCGTCGGACGTCGCGGTGCTCGCCCACGCCATCGACGACATCGTCGCGGAGGTGCGTGCGCACCCGCGGTGGAACGAGGTGACCGCGGCGGGGATCGGTGCGGCCGGCCCCATCGACATGATTGCCGGAACGATCTCACCCATCAACCTGCCCGCGGCGCACGGCTTCGGGATCGTCGACGCCGTGCGACGGGCGAGCGGGTTGGATGCCGTGGCGCTCCGCCTCGACGGAACCTGCATCGCGCTCGCCGAAGCGTGGCTCGGCGCGGCGCGCGGCGTCCGCAACGCGATCGTCTTCGTCGTGTCGACCGGCGTAGGCGGCGGGATCGTCTCCGATGGGCGGCTCGTCGCGGGCGCGTCGGGCAATGCCGGGCACCTGGGTCAGCTGGTCGTCGCCGACATCACGGGGGACGCCGCGGCATCCACCGTCGAGCAGCTCGCCTCGGGACCGCATACGGTCCGCTGGGCGCAGGCGAACGGCTGGTCGGGGGCGACCGGGGAGGACCTCGCCGCCGCATATCGTGCCGGCGACGACGTCGCGGTCGCCGCGGTGGACCGCTCCGCGCGGGCCCTCGGCGTGGGGCTCGCGAACGCCGCGACCCTCCTCGATCTCGAGATCGCCGTCGTGGGCGGAGGGTTCTCGTTCGTCGCCGACGATTACCCGGAGCGCATCGCCGCGGCCGTGGAGTCGGCATCCGTCAACTCCTACGCCGCGCGCCTGCGTGTCGTCCGGGCAGCCCTCGGCGGGGACGCTCCCCTGATCGGAGCGGCGGCACTCGTGCACCGTCCCGACCTGCTCTGAGCGCGCGGTCCGGCCCTGGGCCCAGACCCGACCCCTTGCCCGTGTCGGCGGCGCCTGATTTCATCGGGGCCATGGAGCATGTGACTTCGACGGACGGCACCCGCATCGCGATCCACGAGACCGGCAGCGGTGATGCCGTGGTGATCGTGAACGGCGCCTTCTCCACCGCGCGCGACGCCGAAGGGCTCGCTGCGGCTCTCGCCGGGCGAGGGTTCCGCGCGGTGACCTACGACCGTCGCTCACGCGGGGACAGCGGGGACGAGCGGGGCGCGTCCCCCGTCGATCCTGTTCGCGAAGTCGAGGACCTGGCTGCAGTCGTCGCCGCTGCCGGCGCGGACGTCGCGGTGCTCGGACACTCCTCCGGCGCGGTTCTCGCACTGTTCGCGGCGTCACGCGGCGTGCCCGTGCGTCATCTGTTCCTCTCGGAGCCCCCGTTCCATTTCGGCGAAGGCGACCCCGCGGCCGATCTCGTGGACCGCCTCCAGTCGGCCGTGGACGAGGGCCGCGGAGCGGATGCGGTGACACTGTTCCAACGTGAAGCGGTCGGGCTCCCCGACGAGGTCATCGAGCAGATCCGCGAGTCCCCGTTGTTCGACGCTCTCGTCCCGCTCGCTCAGTCGACGGTCTACGACGCGACGCTCACGCGCGATGTGTCGACGCCGACACCGGACATGGTCGGCATCGGCTTCCCGGTCACGATCCTGTGCGGCGAGCAGACGTTCCCGTTCCTCGCCGCGGCCGCCCGGCGGCTCGGTGAGGCGATGCCGACGGCAGAGCTCGTCGTGATGCCCGAGTCCGTCATGCACCGTCTGGATGCGGATGCCGCGGCGCGGGTCACCGCAGACCGGTTGCGCTGACGCGCGCCTCCACTCTCCACATCACGGAAGTCCTCGTGCGGCGACAACCTCGAATGGGCCCGCGGGGCGGCGGTGCTCGCGATTCAGGCCTTCGCCCTCGGCAGGTTCACGGGTCCGTGAGCGACACGGCCCGCGCAGGAGGTCCTCAGTAGGCGCTCCCGAGCCGCTCGCGGTAGAGCTCGGCGAGCGCAGCCAGGCCGTTGCGGCCCGCCCGCCATTGCGCCGCAGCACCCGAGCCGTCGCGCAGCACACGGCGCAGGAAGCGGTCCACGATGCCGCCGTCCCCCGATTCGCGGAGCTGGCGTGCCACGTGCCGTCGCAGCGACACGACGGCGAGTCGGGCAGGGGCCATGCGGCCCGTGGGCGGGTCGACGAGATCCGCACTCACCCCGTGCCGCGCCGCATGCCACAGCGCCGCGTCCCACAGACCGGGAGCGCGCTCACGCGGCACGGATGCGTCGCCCGCGCTGCTGACGAGGGCGCGGACCAGGGCCGCGAGCGCGAGCGTGCTGCTGACATCGAGCTGTCCGTCGCACACTCGGGTCTCGACCGTGGGGTGAACGGCGGAGAGGCGCACGCTCCAGTTCACCGTTCCGTCGTCCGTGGTCGCCCCGACGCCCCGGAGCACCTGCCTCGCCCGAGTATGCGCCGCCGCGGTGACGAAGCGCGGTGGAACGCCGTAGGACGTCCATCGGCGAGAGTGCAGAGCCCGCCAACTCGCATAGCCCGTGTCGCACCCCTGCCAGAACGGCGAGTTCGACGACAGCGCGAGCAGGACGGGGAGCCACGGCCGCAAGGCATCCGACGCGCGCACTCCCGCCGCCTCGCCCGCAACGCCCACGTGCACGTGCATGCCGTTGATGTGATGCTCGTCCGACAGGTGCGCGACGCTTGCGGCGATGTCGGAGTAGCGCTCGTCGACGTGGAGCCGAGATCCCTGCGACACACGGAACGGTGTGCCGCTGCTGACCACGATGACGGCGTTCTCGTGCGCCCAGCGGCCGAGGTCGGCGCGAAATCCCGCCAGGTGACGGCCTGCGTCGCGAAGATCCGCTGCCACGGGCGTCGCGTACTCGATCTGCGACTCGTGGAACTCGTTCTTGACGTGCGAGTCGTGCGTCGCCCGCAACGCGCTGACCGCGTCGGATGCCGCATCGGTCGTCGAGAGCGTGCCCTCGTCGAGAAAGACGAACTCCTCCTCGATCCCGAGCGTCGGAGGAGCGGACATGCCCTGACAGTAGGTCGCTTTCGGCCGGTCGGCGGGGGGAATGCGCGGCCGCCGACACAGCGCTACGCCCGGTCACGTCAGACTGTCAACCCCGTCGGAGCCACTGCGCCGTCCGGCTAGCGTGGCGCCATCCCGTGCGACCACCACCTGCGCTCGAAGCTCCGTGCGGCCACGAGCGGGATCCGGTATCCGTGCGCACAGACAGGGCTCCCATGATCCACAGACATCCGCTCATACGACTGATCGTCGGCGCGGGACTCGTAGCGACGCTCTCCCTCACGGGGTGCGCGCTCACGGTCCCCACCGACCCGCAGGGCACGCTTCACCACGTCGAGACCTCGGGTCACCTGCGGGCGGGGGCGACGCCGATCGGCGACGCCCTCGTCGTCGACGACGATCATGTGTCGGGGCCGCTCGTCGACCTCATCGAGGGATTCGCCGACGAACACGGTGCTCGCGTGGAATGGACCGTGGGCAGCGAGGAGACCCTGGTCGACGCACTGGAGTCCGGCGAACTGGACCTCGCCGTCGGCGCCATGACCGATGCGACACCGTGGAGCGACCGCGTGTCCGTCACCCGCGGCTATCCCGGACTCGCCGGAAGCGGGGATGCCCGGCTGGTCGCCCTGCTCCCGCTCGGGGAGAACGCGCTGCAGAGCGCGCTCGAGACGTACCTGGACGAGGAGAGCGAGCGATGAAGTCCTTGGGCCGCACCGATCTGCCGACACGGCAGCAGGCGGCGTTGCGAAGCGCGATCCGGTGGGAGTGGTTCACCATCGGCTACACCACGTGCACCATCGCGATCATCGCCTTCGTCGTGGGCGGCTCTCAGGCGATGAAGACGGCGTGGATCGAGGACATGCTCTCCCTCATCCCCCAGATCGCGTTCCTCACGGCTCTGCTGTTCATCCGCCGCCATCCATCGGCGTCCTTCCCCTTCGGACTGCACCGCGTGATGGGCGTCGGGCACCTGGTCGCCGGAGTGGCACTCCTCGCGGTCGGCGGCAACCTCGCGGTCCAGTCGATCGCGGGCCTCGTCCGTGCCGAACACCCCGCGATCGGAACGGTTCGCGTGTTCGGGCAGACGGTGTGGCTCGGCTGGTTCATGATCGCGGTGATGTCCGTGATCGTGATCGGGCCCTTCTTCTACGGCAACGCCAAAGCGCGACTCGCACCCCTCCTGCACAACAAGGTGCTGTACGCGGATGCCGACATGGCCAGAGCGGACTGGACGACGACGGTCGCATCGATCGTCGGCGTTCTCGGCATCGGAGTGGGCTGGTGGTGGCTCGACGGCGCCGCAGCGCTGTTCATCTCCGCGGGGATCGTCTGGGACGGATACCGCAACACCCGCGCCGCCGTGCGAGACCTCATCGATCAACGGGCGCAGACCGTCGACGATGCGCAGCCGCACCCGCTCATCGCGCAGATCGTGAGGGAGCTCGAACGCCAGTCGTGGGTGCGCGAGGCCGGATTGCGCATGCGCGACATGGGCCAGGTCTTCCACGTCGAGGCGTTCGTCGTTCCCGAGCACGACCGACTCTCGACCGCGAAGCTCGACGCCGCACGCGGCGCCATCACCGAGATGGACTGGAAGATGCAGGACGTCTCGATCATCCCCGTCGCATCGCTGCCCCCGGAGGCCGTTCGCTCCTGAGCATTCGTCTGTCGAAGTCGGTCGCTGCACCGCGGCCAGCGCGTCTCTCGATGTGCCCGCGGTCACGCCTCAGTTCCCGAGAAGCCCCCGCGACTCGAGGTCGGCCCACAGGGCATCCGGCGGCGGCGCGTCGTAGCGCGCCATCGTGCAGGCGACCTGATCGGTTCCCCGCATGCCGATCACGACCGAGGTGACGACGTCGGCGCGCAGGGGGAACGCGATCGCCGCAGCCGGCAGCGTCGTACCGTGCTCGGCACAGACGTCGGCGATGGCGGCGGCTCTCTGGACGAGCCTCGACGGAGCCTCCTGGTCGGAGCAGATCGGCATCCTCGCGGCTCGTCCACGGACGTATGTGAAGCTGTCGGGTCTCGCCCCGGAGTCGACGGATGCCACGACGTTCGACGCGCACGCGGATGCTTTCATCCGCCGCGGCGTCGAGGCGTTCGGCCCCGACCGCGCGATGATCGGCAGCGACTGGCCCGTGAGCGCGAACTTCGGTGTCGGCGGAACGTTCGCCGCGTGGGCGACCCGCGTCCGCCGTGTCGTCGGGGAGCCTGACTGGCCGACCGTGTCCGGCGAGGCGGCCCGCGCCGCGTATCTCCCCGGCGGGGCCTCGGCGCTGCGGTAGTGCCGAACGGGGGCAGTCGCCCCGGCCTCGAGCGCTTGTTCGGCGCGTTTTCGGCACAATGGAGGGGTGACCGCCCACCGATCTGCCCGTGCTGTGCGCGGCGTCGGTGTGGCGTCGATCGCGACGTTCGTCGCGTTGATGGGTCACGTCGCCGGCGGCGGGGCCCTGCCCGGCTGGCTCGGACTGCTCGCACCGTTCGCGCTGGCATCCGCCGTGTCGACGGTCGCGGTCGGCCGGAAACAGTCGTTGCTCGGCCTGTCGATCGCGGTCGTGACCAGTCAGGCCCTGTTCCACATGCTGTTCACTCTCGGTGCTCCCGCGCTGCCCACGGCTGCTCTCGCACCGCATCATCACGGCGCCTCCCCCACCCTTCCGCTCGACATGGGGATCGGTGAGCACCTGCATGGCATGCCCGCGATGACGCTCATGCACGCGGTTGCGGCGCTCCTGACGATCGCGGCGCTGCGCTGGTCCGAGCGCGCCGTCGCCGCCGCAGCTCACGGGATCGCCGCCGTCGTGCGATGGCTGGAGCGCGTCGTCGCGCCGGTCGCGATCCGCCCGCAGCGCTCGCTCCGCCCGGCACAGAAGGCGCACGGCGTCATCTGGCATCCGACGTCCCTCTCCATCGCCGCGTCGATCAGCCGGCGCGGCCCCCCACTCTCCCTCTCGATCTGAGTCATCGCGCCCGCCGCCGTGCGGGTCGCTTCGCCCGCACGCCCTCGCTGTGCGGGACGCCAGTCTGCGCCCGCGCCACGCGGGACCATCGAGAGGATGCCCATGCGGCACACACCACTTCTTTCGGGCGGCCTCGTGCTGACCGCCCTGCTCGTCCTCGGGATATCGTCGCCCGCTTCTGCGCACGACAGTCTCGTGTCGAGCTCTCCCGCCGTGGGAGAGCAACTCGCGACCGCGCCCACGCAGGTCGAACTCGTCTTCTCGGACGACGTTCTCCCCGTGGGCGCTGCGGTCCTCGTCGTCGACGCGGCCGGCACCGACTGGGTGTCGGGCGATGTCGCGATCGACCGCAATACCGTGACCGTTCCGCTGTCCGACGGGATGCCGGAAGCCGGCTATCAGGTGCGCTGGCGCGTCGTGTCGGGTGACGGGCATCCCATCTCGGCGATCATCCCGTTCGCGATCGGTGACGCCGAGCCGTTGACAGTGACCGCGCCGGAGCCGACCGACTCGACGTCGTCAGCCGATGCGGCGCCGTCCGAGGCCTCGCAGGTCTGGACCACGGTCGCGATCGGCGCGGCCGGCGCACTCTCCGCGGTCGGCATCTACGCCGCCGTACTCACCATTCACCGCCGCCGCGCCGCCCGCGCGGGCGGCACCACCCGCCACACCGATTCTCAGGAGCACTCATGATCCTCTCCCGCACGTTCGCCTCGATCGCCCTCATCGCCGCAGCCATGACCACGGTCACCGCCTGCGCCGCCACCCCTGCCCCCGCGGCCTCGACGGAGCAGGTTAAGCCCGCCGCGGACGTCATCACGATGTCGGATGCCTGGGTGAAGACCGCCGACAAGGGCATGACCGCCGGATTCGGCACCCTGACGAACGCAGGCGACGCAGACGTCACGGTCGTCGGGGTCACCACTGCAGCCGCAACCATGTCGGAGCTCCACGAGACCGTCGAGGACGCGTCGGGCGCGATGGTCATGCGCCCCGTCGAGGGCGGGTTCGTGCTGCCCGCGCGTTCCGACTTCGTGCTGAAGCCGGCCGGCAACCACATCATGCTGATGGAGCTGACCGCACCGCTGCACGCCGGCGACGAGGTGCCGTTCACGCTGGAATTCGCCGACGGCTCGACCCTCGCGTTCACCGCTGTCGTGAAGGACTACTCCGGCGCGAACGAGAACTACGTCGGGAGCGGTGACGAATGACGGACCCGACTGAGCCCGCCGCGGGAGCGCCGCGGTCAGGTCGCGCGTCGAGCAGCAGGCGCCAGTTCCTCTTCGGCGGGGCGATCGCCGGCGTGGGCGCCGCGGTCGCCATCGGGGCGAGCCAGCTCGTCCAGAGCGGCCCGCCCGCGGCATCCGAGAGCGAGTCGCCCGCGGCGCCCCTCAACGGCGCGAAGACGTACCCGTTCTACGGAGCCCACCAGGCAGGGGTGGAGACGGCGGCGCCGGCGCACGGGGCCCTCGTCGCCCTCGACCTGCACGCCGATGTCGACCGGGCACGGCTGCGCGGACTGCTTCGCATGCTCACCGACGACGCGGCGAGGCTCACCCAGGGCGCACCCGCACTCGCCGATACCGAGCCCGAGCTGGCCGCAACCCCGGCCGGACTCACCGTGACGTTCGGGTTCGGCCCGGAACTCGTCCGACGCGCCGGCGCCGCCGCGCCCGACTGGCTGCGGCCGCTGCCGGCGTTCACGGTGGACCGGCTCGAGGATGCCTATTCGGGCGGCGACCTGCTGCTGCAGATCGGTGCGGACGAGCCGCTGACCGTCGCGCATACCGTCCGCATGCTGCTGAAGGACACGCGGAGCTTCGCCGAGATCCGGTGGATACAGCACGGGTTCCGTCGCGCGCACGGGTCGGCGTCCGAGGGGACCGCGATGCGGAACCTGTTCGGCCAGGTGGACGAGACCGTCAACCCGTCTCCCGGTTCCGAGGACTTCGCCGCGGTCGTCTGGTCTCAGGACGGGTGGATGAATGGCGGCACGAGCATGGTGGTGCGCCGCATCCACATGAACCTGGACACGTGGGACGAGCTCGACCGGCCCGGTCGCGAGCAGGCCGTCGGACGGACTCTCGACACGGGCGCACCGCTCACGGGGAAGAAGGAGCACGACGAACCCGACTTCACCGCGGTCACTCCCGTCGGCTTCCCGGTCATCCCGGAGTTCTCCCACCTGCGCCGCGCCCGCAGCGACGACCGGTCGCAGCGGATCTTCCGCCGCTCGTTCACGTACGACGACCCACCCAGCGCGGGCGGCATCTCGAACGCGGGGCTCATCTTCGTCAGCTTCCAGGCCGACGTCGACGCCCAGTTCGTTCCGATCCAGCGGCGAATCGACGAGCTGGACCTCCTCAACAAGTGGATCACCCCGATCGGATCGGCGGTGTTCGCGATCCCGCCCGGGTGTGCGCCCGGCGGGTTCATCGGGGAGGGCATGTTCGCGTGACGGGCGGGGGGAGGGTATCCGTGCCTTCTCCCCGTGTCTCACGCTGCCGGATCGTAGGACATTGCTCGACGCGCTCCGCGGCCTCACCGCCGAGTTGCGGACGCCCGGCGGAACATCCCTCGCGCGTGGGCTTTCGGACCGGTCTGGAAGCAGCCTGCATGCTTCTGGTCCTCAGTCGCAGGCTCCAAAGGATCCGTTCGACGCGGGTGCAATGGGACTATGCGCGACCTTGCGCCACAACTGAGCGGCGAACTCCCAGTAGCCATCAGGTCGATCACCTCGAGGTTGTCGATCCGGGTGCAACCTGACCCAATCGACGAAGAACAGCGCCGCCAGTGCCGCGTCCCGCTAGCCGATCAACTCCGTCTCGTGAAACCCGAGAAACGACTCAGGGATCTCGAGCGCTTCCCCAGTTCCCGGCTCAAGCAACACGACGCCGGCACGGCCCGCGGCCGTGGGCCTGAAGTCCCCCGTGAACACTCGACCCAGCCAGTCATCACCGAAACGCGGTTGCGGTGGCAGCGAACGCGGGAAACATGTCTGTGATGAATGTCCGACCAAACCCGCTCACGGAGCGCCCAGGAAGAACTCCGCTGGAATGGCCGCGACCGCTTCACGCATGGCTCGCTCGTTGACCATCCGGACGACAATCGCGCGCCCGAGCACGAACGGCGTGCCACGATCCAGTTCCGCCCGCGCATCCTGTAGCAGTCGCGTGGCGTCGTAGAAGGAAACAGGAACCGACCGCGAACCGCAGCGCACCTGCGCATCCCAGAACACACCTTTCGCTTCGACCTCCCATTCGTAGTCGGAGAAGTCGTCCGGAAGCTTAAGGACGGGAATCATCTGCACTCAATTCTCGAAAGGCACGAAGTGAACTGATCGGGTGTGAGATTCGGTCCCGGCCGCGGCACGATCTCGTAATGGCTGGGGTCCCGCCCGCGCTGGATGAAGCGTAGCTCTGGGGGCACCGTCGAGCCGTCCACTCGATGTGGGGTCACCACCTTTTCAAGCACGCTGGCAGGGTTATCAAACACCGACACGCCATGTGAGTCACGAACATAGCCGGTGGCCGGATCAATCTTGAACTCATTCGGTCGAGGAACAAAGCTCGGGGGCGCCACATCACGTCCACCACGGTAGAAGGCGTTGCTCGCCTCCTGGACTTCCCCACCCAGTTTTCCTAGTTTTGCGGCGCCGGATCCCCAGCCGACGAAGGGGATCATGGCGGCGAAGCTGAGGCCAGCTCCCACAGCGTCACCCTCGGCGAGGCTGACGAGGGCGTCGAGGCCGTCTGCGATCTCTCTAACACCAGGGAAGAAGCCTGCAACGCTGAGCGTGCCGTGCAGGACGAGCATCCCGGTCGCACGTTGTGCTTGAGAAAGCTCGGGTGCGCCGCATGGGTTGTAGCTGGATCCGCACCCACCCATGTCCGCCGGGGAGCTGACAGAACTCGTTGCGGGTGCGGCGCCCGGCCCCCGGCATATGCGTCAATGGTCGGGGTCGGCTTCGGTCTGGATTGATCGGAGTGAAAGCTACCGATCGGTGATCGGTGGAGCATTGGTTTCGACTCTTGGGGTTCTCTTCCACCCGACAGCTACGAGGTGCATCACAATCCCTAGCTGTACTTCCCCGGGAGGTTGTGAACGGGTGAGGTAGGCGAAGACCTCCGGGCAGGATGTGGGTTACCACACTCGCATCCTGACCACGGAGGTCTTCGTG
>MEEK01000026.1 GCA_001724425.1 Microbacterium sp. SCN 70-27 | reverse complement strand
CGGTCTTTGACCTCGATGATCGTCGCGGCGCCGTGGTGCGGATAGACGACCGTCTCGCCAACCTCAAAAAGCATGCAGTTATGTCCTTTCGGCAACCTCAAGGATACCACAGGGGCCCATACGCTAGAGTTCGCCGGTTCCCCCTTCACGACACGCGGAAACTGCCTGTCGCGCCCCCTAGAATGAGAGCACCACCGTCGACTTCGGCGGATGCCTCGCGCACCGCCCACTGGAGGATCCGTGAACACGCGCCGTCTCGCGTCCGTCGCCCTCGCCGCAGCCGTCGTGCTCGGCACCACCGGCTGCAGCATGATCTCGCCGCAGGCGACGACGATCCCGTATTCGGCGGCCGACGGCGTCAACGTGCCGGCATCCGGCCCGCTCAAGGTCCGCAACGCGCTGTTCGTCGCGAACGAGGACGGGACGACGGCGAACTTCCTCGCCGCGGTCGTGAACGACACCGACAAGGCGGAGACGCTGCTCGTCGGGGTCGACGGGACCACGAAGCCCATCCGGGTGGCCGCGCACTCCAGCGTCAGCCTCGGGTACGACAAGGCCGAACCGCTCGAGTTCACGGGGCTCGACGCGCCCGCGGGCGTCGATCTGTCCACCTCGTTCCAGTCCGGTGACGGCGAGGCCGTCGTCTACGACGTCCCCGTGCTCGACGGAACGCTCCCCTACCTCGCGGACTTCGTCCCGAAGGACTAAGCGCCGCCCACGCGGGCGACCGCACCCGACCGGTGACCGCCACACGCGCCCGGTGCGCCGCGCGGTCACCCGCACCGGCCCACCGCGCGCCCACTACGCCTCGAAGCGGTACCCGAGCCCCCGGACCGTCAGCAGCATGACCGGCTCCGACGGATTCAGCTCGATACGCGAGCGGATGCGCTTGATGTGCACGTCGAGCGTCTTCGTGTCGCCGAAGTAGTCGCTCCCCCAGACGCGGTCGATGAGCTGGCCGCGAGTGAGGACGCGCCCGGCGTTGCGCATGAGCACCTCGAGCAGCTCGAATTCCTTGAGCGGCATGGGGATCGTGGTGCCCTCGACGGCGACCGTGTGACGGTCGATGTCGAGCACGACGCGGCCGCCGTCGACGATTCGCTCGTCGAGTTCGACCTCGGCGGTGACGGTGCGGCGCAGCACGGCCCGCATGCGGGCGAGGAGTTCGCGCGATGAGTACGGCTTCGTGACGTAATCGTCGGCTCCGAGCTCGAGCCCCACGACGATGTCGACCTCGGAATCCTTCGCCGTGAGCATGATGATCGGCACCTTGGAGGTCGTCCGGATGATCCGGCAGACCTCGGTTCCCGGCATCCCGGGGAGCATGAGGTCCAGCAGCACGATGTCGGCACCGCGCGCGGTGTAGGCATCCACCGCGGACGGACCGTCCTCCGCGATCTCCACCTCGAACCCTTCGCGGCGCAGCAGGTACGCCAGCGGGTCGGCGAGATCGGGCTCGTCCTCGACGATGAGCACCCGGGTCATTGCTGGTCTCCCTCCGCCGGCAGGCCGGCTTCCTTCTTCGACTTCTTCTTCGCCTTCTTCTTGCGCGGCTTCGTCGCAGCGCCTTCCGGGGCGGGAATCGCGGGCAGGCGCACGGTGAACGTCGACCCTCGACCGGGTCGCGACCACAACTCCACCTCTCCGCCGTGGCGCTGCACGGCGTGCTTCACGATCGACAGGCCGAGTCCCGTGCCGCCGGTGCGTCGCGAGCGGGCCTGGTCGGCGCGGTAGAAGCGCTCGAAGACGCGCTGCTGCTCGCCTTCGGGGATGCCGATGCCGTGATCGGTGACGGCGATCTCGACGGTCTCCCCGACCACCTTGACGCCGACGCCGACCTGCCCTTTGGGGGGCGAGTACGCGATCGCGTTGGCGACGAGATTCCCGATCGCCTCGGTGAGCACCTGGACGTCGCCGCGCACGTAGGCCTTGCGGGACCCGCCACGGGCGATCTCGATGCCTGCGGCGTGGGCGGCGACCGCCTGCGACTCGATCGCGACGGTCACGACCTCGTCGACCGACACGTCGCGCAACTCCGTGAGGTCGTCGGCGGACTGCAGACGGGAGAGGTTCATGATGCGCGACGTGAGCTGCGCGAGGCGGGATGCCTCGGCGCTCAGCCGGTGCGCGAAGTGACGCACCTGATCCGGGTCGTCGGCGGCCGATTCGATCGCCTCGGCGAGGAGTGTGACGGCGCCCACGGGGGTCTTCAGCTCGTGGCTCGTGTTCGACACGAAGTCGCGGCGCATCTCCTCGACCCGCTCGTGCTCGGTGATGTCGCGGATGACGACGAGCGTGAGACGCGGTGTGATGACGCTCGCCCGTGCCGTGACGAGCCGCTGCTCGACGCCACGCCGGAGGCGCAGCGTCTCGGTCTCGGAACTCTCCGCACGGCGCGCCGCTCGCACCACCGAGCGCAGCTCATCGCCCGGCAGGGAGTACCCCTCGAACATGCCGAACAACTCCGCAGGCGCCGACACGGCGACGATCTGCAGCGAGGCATCCACCACGACGGCCGCTTCGTCCATGCCCTGCAGCACCGACGCGGTGCCGTCGGGCAGCGCGAGGGATGCCTCGACACGCGCGCGGTCACGGGCCCGCAGCGCGACCAGCACGAGCGAAGCGAGCAACCCGCCGATGACCGCGCCGACGGCGAGCGCAACGGCGGCGAGCTGCGTCGAATCCATAGCCACCAGCGTAGGGTGGTCACGAGTGCGCGAACCGCCGTTCACGAAGATGCCCCGGCACCTCGTCGGCAGTGTTCACCACGGGGGAACCGTCCGTTAACCTTCGGGCGGGAGGATCACCCCGTCGCTGCCCGTCGGGTGGCGCGTTCCCCGCGGCATCCGGCCGCCAGCTACCCGCTCGCTATGAGGAGAGTCCCCCGATGCGCGAAGTGTTCCACCAGTCGCTCGAAGACGTGCAGGCGCGTCTGGTCGAGATCGCCGAACTCGTCACCGTCGCGATCGAGAAGGCAACGCGTGCGTTCGGATCGAGCGACGTGGCGCTGGCCGAAGACGTCATCGAGGCCGACCAGGTCATCGACGACAAGGCGATCGAGCTCGACGAGCTCGCCATCCAGATCCTCGCCCGCCAGCAGCCCGTGGCACGCGACCTGCGCATCGTCGTGGCCGCGCTGCGCGTCAGCGCGTCGCTCGAGCGGATGGGCGACATCGCCGAGCACATCGCGCAGCTGACCCGCATGCGCTTCCCCGAGCGGGCGATCCCGAAGGGCCTGAAGGGTACGTTCACCAAGATGGGCGAGCTCGACGTCGAGGTCTCGCGGACGCTCACGGAGCTCCTGCGCACCGAGGACCTCTCGCTCGTCGAGACGCTTCGCGCCCTCGACGACAAGCTCGACGACGGCCACCTCGCGGTGTTCGAGAAGGTGCTGAGCGACAACTGGCAGGGCGAGGCCGCCGCGACGGTGGACGCGACGCTCGCGAGCCGGTACCTGGAGCGTTTCGCCGACCACGCCGTGTCGGTCGCGAAGAAGGTCGCCTACCTCGCGACGGGCGACTGGAAGTCCGACACCGACGCGATCGCCGTCATCCTCGGCGAAGCGACCGCCGAGGCGACCGTCGAGGACTGAGCGCCGCGCAGACACGCAGATACGCGAAGAGGGGGATGCCGATCGGCATCCCCCTCTTCGCGTTCCCGGGTTACTTCTTGCCCTGGTTCGCCACAGCCGCAGCGCCGGCGGCGGCGGCTTCGGGGTCGAGGTACTCGCCCGCGCCGATCGGCTCGAAGTTCTCGTCGAGGCGGTAGACGAGCGGGATGCCCGTCGGGATGTTGAGCTCGGCGATGTCGGCGTCGCTGATGCCGTCGAGGTGCTTCACGAGGCCACGGAGCGAGTTGCCGTGCGCCGTGACGAGCACGGTCTTGCCGCTCGCGAGGTCGGGCTTGATGTCCGACTCCCAGTACGGCAGCAGGCGGTCGATCACGAGCTTGAGCGACTCGGTGTCGGGGACCTCGCCGTCGATGTGCGCGTAGCGCGGGTCGCCCACCTGGCTGTACTCGTCGTCCGCGGGGAGCGGGGGCGGCGGGACGTCGAAGGAGCGGCGCCACAGCATGAACTGCTCGTTGCCGAACTCCTCGAGGGTCTGCGCCTTGTCCTTGCCCTGGAGAGCACCGTAGTGACGCTCGTTGAGGCGCCACGACCGCTTCACGGGGATCCACAGCCGGTCGGCGGTGTCGAGCGCGATGTTGGCGGTCTGGATGGCGCGGCTGAGGAGCGAGGTGTGCAGGACGTCGGGGAGGATGCCCGACTCCTTCAGCAGCTCGCCGCCGTGCGCGGCCTCGCCGCGGCCCTGCTCGGTCAGGCGGACATCCACCCAACCCGTGAACTGGTTCGTCTTGTTCCACTCGCTCTGCCCGTGGCGGAGGAGGATCAGCGTGTAGGGAGCGGTCATGCCTGTCATCCTACCGGCGTGGGCGCTGGCATCATGGGGTGATGACGCCGGAGAAAGTGCCGCCTCGGCGCAGGGTTCCGGGCAACGCGGTCGGCGCCGTGAGCACCTCCTCCGCCGTCGTCGGGCAGATCACGCGCGGCACGACCAACACCAATCGGCTCCGCCGTGTCGACCGGTGGATCGCGCGGCATCCAGCGCTTCGCCGCACCCCCGATCCGCTCGTCGTCGACCTCGGCTACGGAGCGAGCGGTGTCACGGCGTTCGAGCTCGAGGCGCGGCTGCGGCGGGCGCGCGCCGACGTCGAGGTCGTCGGCCTCGAGATCGATCCCGCCCGGGTCACCAGGGCACGCGCGCAGCTCGATGAGGTCCGCGCCGGGCGGACACCCTTCGCCATCGACGCGCGGGTCTCGTTCGCCCGCGGGGGCTTCGAGGTGCCGCTCTCGGGCGCGGCGGGCCGCCGGCCCGCGGTGATCCGCGCGTTCAACGTGCTGCGCCAGTACGACGCCGCCGACGTCCCCGGAGCGTGGGCCCTCATGGCGGCGCGACTGCAGCCGGGCGGGATCCTCGTCGAGGGCACGTGCGACGAGCTCGGTCGGGTCAGCACCTGGATCGAAGTGGGTGCGGATGCCGCACCGCGCTCTCTCACGGTGTCGCTGCGCCTCGCGGGCCTCGACTCCCCCGCGATCGCCGCCGAGCGCCTGCCGAAGGCGCTCATCCACCGGAACGTGCCGGGCGAGCGGGTGCACGCCTTCCTCGCGGCGCTCGAGACCGAGTGGGTGCGTGCCGTCGCATCCTCGGCCTTCGGGCCGGAGCACCGCTGGCGCACCGCGCTGCAGGCGATGGCGGATGCCGGCTGGCCTGTGCAGGGGCGCAGCCGGTGGCGCCTGGGTGAGGTCACCGTGCCCTGGAGCGCCGTCGCACCGGCATGAGCGGAGGGCTCAGGTGCGCGGAAGCGCCGCGCGGGCGTCGGCTGCGGGCATTCCGGCGGCCGTCATGAGGTCGACGGCGAGCGGGCGGAGCGCACCGATGAGGTTCTGGTCGACGCTCGAGCGGCCCGCCGCGACCGCCGCCGGGTCCAGGCGCGACGCGACGGCACGCACCGCCTCGCGTGCGGCCGGCTCGTAGGAGATGTCGGAGATCGACTCGGAGATGAGCCGCGCCCCGGCACCGAGTTCGGCGAGGAGGTCGGCACCGACCGGTCGCGCGAGTCCGTCGTCGCACACGTAGACGACCCGACGACCGATGACGCGGAGGTTGCGGCTGGCGAGATCGAGCTGCGCGCGGATGCGCTCCTGGCGCTGGAACTCGAATCGCTGGCGACGCAGGAACGGCGAGATCCGGGCGATCGCGGCGCCGCTGTCGATCGCGCCGCGCCACGCGTCGAACGTGCGCTGAAGGGCCCGTGCCTTCGCCAGCCCCCGGTCGGCGCGCGTGCGATCGCCTCGGCGGAGCGCCTGCACGAGGGTCGTGACGGCGGAGTCGAAGGCGGCGAGCGCTTCGACACCCTCCCGTGTGACTGCGCGCAGAGGGCTCCGGGGAACGAGCGCGGTCACGAGGAGCGCCGCGACGCCCCCGATGACGCCGTCGACGAGCCGCAGGAACGGCACATTCGCGGGGATGACCATGACGATCGCCGACTGGATGGCCGCCGCGATCGCGAAACCGGGCTGTCCCGAGAGGAAGCGGGCCGCGGCGAGGCTCACCGCGAGCGCGACGCCGAGCTGCCACCAGCCGGTGCCCGCGACGAGCACGATGAGCTCCGCGATCAGGATGCCGAGGATCATCCCGACCACCGTCTCGAGCACACGACGCGGCCGGGCGTCGCGCACGAGCCCGAGGCTCGAGATCGTGACGGTCGCGGCGAGCAACGGCGCGGGGTGGCCGAGCACATAGTGCGCGAACGAGAACGCCCCGGTTGCGGCGATGACGATCTGCACGACGGCGAGCCACGAATCCTGCATCCGGAGCATGCCGCTGCGGAACCAGACCCCCGCACGACCGCCCTTCTGCGTCGTCACTGTGCCCGTCGGCACGGACGGCGTGGTCATCGGCGCCGCCCGTCCGTCACCGTCGGCGCGACAGTCGTGGCAGGCGCGGGACGGCGGCAGTGCGACCGGCATCCGGCGGCACGATCGTCTCCTGCGCCGCGGCGACGTCGCCGTCGGCGGTCGCGACGGTGAGCGCGGCGTCGACGTCGACCGTGCGCTTGACGAGGGCGAGCGCGATCGGCCCCTCCTCGAAGTGGCGGGCCGCAGAGGTCACCGCACCGACGACCTCGCCGCCTGCGGACACCTCAGCGCCCGGCTCGGGCAGCGAAGACTCACTGCCGTCGAGCTGCAGCAGCACGAGCCGGCGGGGCGGATGCCCGAGGTTGTGCACCTTCGCGACGGTCTCCTGACCCCGGTAGCACCCCTTGTCGAGGTGGACGGCGGTGCGGAGCCAGTCGACCTCGTGCGGGAGCGCGCGGCCGTCGGCCTCGCGCTCCGCGCGCGGGCGCCATGCCGCGACGCGCAGCGCGTCGGCGGCGAGCTCTCCCGCAAGGGGCGCGCCCGAGGCGAGGAGCCGCTCGAACGCGTCGACGTCGACGATCGCCTCGGCCCAGTCGCGGCCTGCGCCGGGATGGGGGTCGACGGCGGCGTAGCCCCAGCCGCCGGCGGCGACGTGAGGCCACGGGTCGCGCCAGACGAGATCGGCACCCTCGACGCCGGCGATCGCCGCGCGGGTTCCCCCCACGACGCGATGCGTGTCGGAGGCATCCCGCGGGTCGACGCGCAACCGGAAGCGCATGCGCGTGAGGAACGTGAGGAGTGCATCGGCCCGCGAGCGATCGACGATGAGCCACGCGGTGTCGCCGTCGTCCACGACGGCCGCCGCATGCTCGACATGGCCCTGCGGATCGAGGACGAGAAGCTCCGTGCTCTCCCCCGGCGCGAGAGCTGCGAGCGCCTGCGACGTGATCGAATCGAGCCACGTGAGGCGATCCGGGCCCGTCACCGCGAGGACAGCACGCGAGGCGAGGGGGGCGACGGCCGTGCCGTCGGCGAGCGCGCGCTGTTCGCGCAGCGGAGAGCCGAGGTGGACGAGGACGCCCTTCTCGACGACGGCGCCCGGCAGCGCCGAGACCGCGTCGCTCATTCCACCCGGGCCAGTCGTGCCGACGCGTGCGAGGCGAGCGAGCCGCCGAGCGCGGCGATGTCCCACGCCCACAGCAGGTGGGCGTCGACGTAGCCGTACATGCGCGTCGCCGAGGCGTACGCCTTGGCGCTCGCGGGGCGGACGATCGCGTCGGATGCCAGGTCGATGCGGGGGCCCTTCACCTGGCCGAGGTAGAGCTCGCTGATGCCGTCGGAGTGGACGATCGCGACCTCGAGGTCGAAGCCGCCCTCGGCGTTGCGCAGGGCCTCGACGTCGTCGGCGGTGCGGGGTGTCTCGCGAGCCTGCGTGGCGGGCAGGAGCGCGGGGCCCGCGTCGGTCGAGCCCTGCGGGCGGGCGAGCCGCCAGTAGCCGGTCTCTGCGACGAGGGGCGTGTGCGGGGCATCCTCGCCCTCGCCGATGATCCACGCCGTCGCGGCGTAGTTCACGAAGTCGCCCCCGTCATGGCTGAAGCTCACGCGGTGCCCGAACTCGCCTTCGAAGCGGTCATCGCCCGCGGAGTAGTCGATGACTCCCGTGCCTTCCCAAACGCCCAGCAGCCACGACAGCGGGACGAGGTCCGCCGGAAGGTCGGTCGGAAGGTCGAACACGGCGCTCAGCGCTGGCCGCGATAGAGGTTCTTGATCACGACGCCCGACACGAAGACGATCGCGAGCGAGGCGAGCGCGAGGAGCCCCACGAAGAAGAGTTCGAGTGCGACGAGGTCCATGGGAACACTCTACTCGCCCGGCGGCGCGTATCAGGTGAAGAGGCTCGCGAGCCCGAGCCCCAGTCCGATGAGACCGACGATGACGAAGGCGCCGAGCGCGCTCGCGGCGACGCGGCGCAGGAAACCCTCCGAGTGGCCCCGCACGAGCTGCACGACGAAGGACAGCACGATGCACCCGGCGAGGCCGATCGACAGCCAGGCGCCGCGCCACTCCGGCGGGGCGAGGATGCCGATGGCGATCGCGATCACCGCGGCGGCGATCCACACGGCGATGATCCCGCCGAGGCCGCTGCGCGGCGCGATACCGGGGAGCGTCATGTCATACATCATGACCGACCCGACCCGCGGATGCACACCGGCGACCGCGGACGGCGGGTGCCCCGCGTGGTCGTAGGATGGGGGCACGGTCCGCCCGGCGGGCCGGAAGGGACCGCATGGCTCAGCTTCTCGTCTTGAGTTCCGCCCTCGGCGGCGGCCCCGTCCTGCCCGCCCTCGAGCTGCTCAGCCACCGGGTGCGACAGATCCCGGCCGAGCCGGCACAGCTCGTCAACGCCCCGAGCGCGGATGTCATCTTCGTCGATGCCCGCACCGACCTCGTCGGCGCGAAATCGCTCTGCAAGATCCTCAACACGACGGGCCTCGACGCCCCTCTCGTCCTCGTCGTCACCGAAGGCGGGCTCACCGCCGTGTCCACCGACTGGGGCATCGACGACGTCATCCTCCTCACCGCGGGCCCGGCCGAGGTCGACGCCCGCATCCGCCTCGCCATCGGGCGTCAGAGCGCCGAGCAGGTCTCGAGCCGCATCCAGACCTCGGGCGTCACGATCGACGAGTCGTCCTATTCGGCGAAGGTGCACGGCCGGCCGCTCGACCTCACCTACAAGGAGTTCCAGCTGCTCCACTTCTTCGCGACGCACCCCTCACGGGTCTTCACGCGCGAGCAGCTCTTGAGCGAAGTGTGGGGGTACGACTACTTCGGCGGCACCCGCACGGTCGACGTGCACGTGCGGCGGCTTCGCGCCAAGCTCGGCGACCTCGAACAGCTCATCGGCACGGTCCGGAACGTCGGCTATCGCTTCAATGTCTACGACGACGATCAGGTCCCCGCTCCGAGGGAGCGCTCGGGAGCCTGACGCGGTTAACGCGCCGGTCACCTGCCCCTGACATGATGAAGGGATGATCGACACGGATGTGATGGATTCGGGTCTCGGCGATGCCGATGACGACGACTTCGACGAGATCGTCGAGAACGACGACTCGCAGCTGCCCGACCACCGCTACATTGATCGCGAGCTCAGTTGGCTCGCCTTCAACCAGAGGGTGCTGGAACTCGCCGAAGACCCGTCGCTGCCGGTGCTGGAGCGCGCGAACTTCCTCGCGATCTTCGCGTCGAACCTCGACGAGTTCTTCATGGTGCGCGTCGCGGGCCTGAAGCGTCGCATCGTCACGGGGCTCGCCGTCCCGACGAACGTGGGTCGTGCGCCCCACGATGTCCTCGCCGACATCTCCGAGTCGGCCCACGCTCTGCAGCTGCGCCACGCCCGGACGTGGATCGACGAGGTGAAGCCGGCCCTCGCGGATTCCGGTATCGAGATCGTCGACTGGGCGGGGCTCTCCGACGAGGAGCGCTCGAAGCTGTACGACTACTTCCAGGCGCAGGTGTTCCCGGTGCTCATGCCGCTCGCCGTCGACCCGGCGCACCCGTTCCCGTACATCTCCGGTCTGTCGCTGAACCTCGCCATCCGGATCCGGAACGCCAAGACGGGCCGCCAGGAGTTCGCGCGCCTCAAGGTGCCGCCGATGCTCCCCCGTTTCGTGGAGCTTCCCGGCAGCACGGCATCCGGCACCGCCCGCTACCTGCCCCTCGAGCAGCTCATCGCGAACCACCTCGGCGACCTCTTCCCGGGCATGGAGATCCTCGAGCACCACACGTTCCGCCTCACGCGCAACGAGGACGTGGTGATCGAGGAGGACGAGACCGAGAACCTCATCCAGGCACTCGAGGCCGAGTTGCTGCGCCGCCGGTTCGGCCCGCCGATCCGCCTCGAGGTCACCGAGGAGATGGACGACATCACGCTCGACCTCCTCATCGCGGAGCTCGACATCACGGAGCAGGAGGTCTACCGCCTGCCGGGCGCGCTGGATCTGCGCGGCCTGTTCGACCTGTCGCGGATCGACCGCCCCGAACTGCATTACGCACCGCACGTGCCCGTGACGGCGGCGGCGTTCCTCCCCGCGGAGCAGAACGGACGCACAGACTTCTTCTCCGCGATCCGCAAGGCCGACGTGCTCGTGCACCACCCGTACGAGTCGTTCACGACGAGCGTCGTCGCGTTCCTCGAGCAGGCCGCGCGCGACCCGCACGTGCTCGCCATCAAACAGACCCTGTACCGCACGTCGGGTGACAGCCCCATCGTGCAGGCCCTCATCGACGCGGCCGAGCGGGGCAAGCAGGTGCTCGCCCTCGTCGAGGTCAAGGCGCGCTTCGACGAGGCCAACAACATCGTCTGGGCACGCAAGCTCGAAAAGGCCGGGGTGCACGTCGTGTACGGCTTGGTCGGGCTGAAGACCCACTGCAAGCTGCTGCACGTCATCCGCGAGGAAGACGGCGCACTGCGCAGCTACAGCCACATCGGGACGGGCAACTACAACCCCAAGACGAGCCGGCTCTACGAGGACTTCGGCCTGTTCACCGCGGACGCGCAGGTCGGCCGCGACCTCACGCGCCTGTTCAACGAGCTGTCCGGCTACGCGATCGAGAAGAAGTTCAAGCGCCTGCTGGTCGCGCCGCTGCACCTTCGCAAGGGGCTGCTGCGACTCATCGACCAGGAGCACCGGAACGCTCTGGAGGGCAAGCCCGCGAGCATCCGCATCAAGGTGAACTCGATGGTCGACGAGCAGATCATCGACGCCCTCTACCGCGCGAGCGCCGCAGGCGTGCGCGTCGAGGTGTGGGTGCGCGGGATCTGCTCTCTGAAGGTCGGGATCCCCGGCGTCAGCGAGAACATCACGGTGCGTTCGATCCTCGGCCGCTACCTCGAGCACTCCCGCATCTTCGCGTTCGAGAACGGCGGCGACCCGCAGGTGTACATCGGCAGCGCCGACATGATGCACCGGAACCTCGACCGCCGCGTCGAGGCGCTCGTGCGCGTCGTCGCACCGGCGCACGTGAAGGAGCTCACCGACCTGTTCGACCTCGCCATGGGCGACGGGACGAGCTCGTGGCACCTGCAGCCCGAGGGCGACTGGGTGCGCCACCACGTCGATGCGGACGGCAAGCCGCTCATCGACCTGCAGGATCGGACGATGGCGCAGGTGCAGCGCCGCCGTCGCGGGCGAGCGGTGCGATGACGGACACGGCCGTCTACGCGGCCGGCGGGGTGGTGTGGCGCCTCGTCGAGGGCAAGCTCAAGATCCTCCTCATCCACCGCACGGCGTACGCCGACGTCACCCTGCCCAAGGGCAAGGTCGACCCCGGCGAGACGCTAGCGGAGACCGCGGTGCGGGAGATCTTCGAGGAGACGGGCATCCGCGTCGCGCTCGGCATCCCCGTCGGCGTCTCGCGGTACCGGATGCCCCGGGGCCGCCAGAAGATCGTGCACTACTGGGCCGCCGAGGCGACCGAGAAGGCGATCCGCGCGTCGGCGTTCGTCCCGAACAAGGAGATCGCGGCGATCGAGTGGCTCTCGCCCCGCCGCGCGCTCGCGCAGCTGTCGTACCCGGTCGACGTCGAGATCCTCGAACAGTTCCTGACCTATGTCGACGACGGCGTCCTCGCGACGTTCCCCATCATCGCGCTCCGCCACGCGAAGGCGACGCCCCGCGAGGACTGGGACGGACCCGACGCGGCCCGGCCGCTCGCACCCGGCCGCGGCGCACGCCAGGCGAAGGCTCTCGTGGGTCAGCTCGCCGCGTTCGGGGTGCGCCGGATCATCTCGAGCGACGCCGTGCGCTGCGTCGCGACGGTGACGCCGCTCGCCAAGGCCCTCGGACGCCCCATCCATAGCACCCCGCTCATCGGCCAGGATGCGTGGGAGGACGGCACCTCCGACGTGCGCGCGGTCATCGGCAAGCGGGTGCGTGCGCGCAAGCCCGCCGTGCTGAGCAGCCACGGGCCGGTCCTCCCCGGCATCCTGTCGGAGCTCGCGCTCGCGACCGGCACCCTGCGCGGGTCGTACCTCGGGAGCGCGTCTTCGCTGGAACCTGCGGCGTTCTCGGTCGTGCACCTGCCGCGTGAGCACCCGGGCTCGGGGATCGTCTCGATCGAGACGCACGTTCCGAAGGTCTGATGCCCCTCGACGTGCGGCTGGCGTGGGCGCCGGCGCCCGGCGACCGGGCGGCACGCCGCTCCGTCGCATGGGCGCTCCTGCGGGACCTCCTCGCGCAGGAGGGCCACCCGGATGCCACGCTGACGAATCCCTGCCCGCGGTGCGGTGAGCCGCACGGGCCGGTGCAGGTCGCGGACGCGCCCTGGCGGGCCGCCGTCGCCTACGCGGGCGGCATCGCCGTCGCGGCGGTGCACCCCGACGACGCGGCGGCGTTCGCGATCGATGCCGAACCCGTCGCGGATGCGCAGCGGGAGGCGGCGGGCGGCGCGCCCGGAGGACTGCTGCGCTGGGTGCGGGCGGAGGCCGTGCTGAAGGCGGACGGGCGCGGCCTGCGGCTCGATCCGGCACATGTCGTGATCGAGGATGTCCCTGGCGGCTCGGGCCTCTCGTGGACGGCACGCCTCGCCGAGAGCAGCGTTCAGTATCGAGGCGCCGAGCTCGACGGTCCACCGGGGGTGCTGGTCAGCGCCGCGGTGCGGGAAGACCCGGCAGCGCCGGCGCGTCGAGCCACTGCGCGAACAGGTCGCCGAGGTCCCGGCCGCTGACCTCTGCCGCGAACGCCCGGAACTCCGCACCCGTGACGAGCTCGTGCCGGTGCGACTGCACCCACCCGGAGAGGATCTGCGCGAACGTGTCGTCGCCGACGGTGCACCGCAGGGCGTACAGCGTCAGGGCGCCGCGCTTGTAGACGCGGTCGTCGAACATGAGGTCGGGGCCCGGGTCACCGAGCACCAGGTCCTGCGGGAGGTCGCGCAGGCGGGCGTGGTGCTTCGCGGCCTTCTGCGCCACGCTCGGGCCGCCGGATGCCTCCGACCACAGCCACTCCGCGTAGCAGGCGAAGCCCTCGTTGAGCCAGATGTCGCTCCACCGCGCGAGGCCGACGCTATTGCCGAACCACTGGTGCGAGAGTTCGTGCGCGATGAGGCGCTGCTCCTCGGGAACGAGGTGGTTGGCGCCGAACACCGCCATGCCCTGCGACTCGAGGGGGATCTCCAGGTCGTCGGGTGTGACGACGAGGGCGCAGTCCTCCTGCGGGTACGGGCCGAAGGTGCGCTCGAACAGAGCGAGCATCGCCGGGACGGGGGCGAAGGCATCCGCCACCTCACGCCGCAGCGTCGCGGGCGCGAAAATCCGCACGCGGTCATCGCCGCGCAGCGGCTTCTCCTCGTATGCGCCGATGTGGACGGCGGCGAGGTAGGTCGCCACCGGCACCGTGGTCTCGGCGGTCACCGTCGTCCGGCCGCCCGCCGTCGTCCGCCCGACGGGTCGCCCCGTCGGCACGGGGAGGTATCCGGCATCCGTCGTCACGGCGATGCGCATCGTGGCACGGTCGTCGGGGCGGTCGTTGCACGGGAACCACGTCGGCGCGCCGGTCGGCTGCGAGGCGACGAGCACACCGTCCTCGAGCTCCTCCCACCCGATCGTGCCCCAGCGCGAGCGGCGCGGCGCCGGGGCGCCCGCATAGGCGACGTCGATCGAGAAGCGCTCCCCCGCCGCGAGCCGGTGCGGCAGCGTCACCCGGAGCTTCCGCGGCCCCTGCGAGAAGCGCGTGCGGCGGTCGCCGTCGACGCGGACCTTCGTCGCGCGCAGCCCGACGAGGTCGATGCTCACGGCCGAGATCGCCGTCGCGGCGACGGCGTTGATGACGGCCCGCCCCTCGAGACGGTTGGTGCGCACCCGGTAGTCGATCGTGAGGTCGTACGCCTCGACGTCGAAGCTCGGGTCACCGCTTTCAGGGGCGTACGAGTCGTGGCCGCTCACGATGTCGACTGGTAGGCGCGGACCTTCACCGCACGCCACGGGCCGATGGGATTGCCGCTCCAGCGCGAGCCGACCGGTACCCGCTCGCCGCGCATGACGAGCGAGGCGGGGCCGACGGTCGCGTGCGCGCCGATGGCGGCGGCGGGCAGGATCACACTGTGGGGGCCGAGAGTCGCCCCGGCCTCGAGCTCGACGGTGTCCATGCTCATGATTCGATCATGGAAAAGGTGCGTCTGCACGACGCATCCCCGGTTGACGGTCGATCCGTCGCCGAGCGACACGAGGTCGGGCTCGGGCAACCAGTAGCTGTCGCACCAGACGCCGCGCCCGATCTTCGTCCCGAGCGAGCGCAGCCACACCGCGAGCGCGGGCGTGCCGGCGGCGGCACGCGCGAACCACGGCGCGGCGAGCATCTCGGTGAACGTGTCGGAGACCTCCGTGCGCCACACGAAGCTCGACCACAGCGGCTGCTCCCCCGCGCGGATCGCGCCCACGATGAGCCACTTCGCCGCCGTCGAGATCGCCGCGGCGAGCGCGCCGGCGAGCATCAGGACGATGCCCGAGAGCAGGATCGCCCAGGTGAGCCCGATCGACTCGATCATCGCGGCGAGCGCGAACAGCACGAGCACGCCGAGACCGCACGTGACGACAACCGGCACGAAGCGGCAGAGCTCCCACAGGGCCCGCGCGACACGGAGGCGAGCAGGCGGCTGGTAGGTGCGCGACTCGTCGCCTTCCGCGGACAGGCGCCGCAGGCGTACGGCGGGCGAGCCGAGCCACGACGAGCCCGCCTTCGCCTTCGCGGGGGCCGACGACAGCACGGCGACGAGGCCGTCGCGCGGCACGCGGTGGCCGGGGGCGGCCATGCCGGAGTTGCCGAGGAACGCGCGCTTGCCGATCCGCACGTGGCCGATGCGCATCCACCCGCCGTGCAGCTCGTACGACGCGACCATCGTGTCGTCGGCGAGGAACGCGCCGTCTTCGATGCGGGTCATCGACGGTAGCAGCAGCACCGTGGATGCCTCGACATCCCGCCCGACGCGTGCGCCGAGCATGCGCAGCCAGACGGGGGTGAACAGGCTCGAGTACAGCGGGAAGAGGATCGTCCGCGCCGAGTCGAGCAGGCGTTCGATGGTCCACGCCTGCCAGCCGATACGGCTGCGGACGGGGTACATCCCTTCGTCGAGGCCGATCGACAGCAGGCGCACGGCGAGCACGACCGCACCCGCGAACACGACCCCTGCGACGACCACGGCGGGCACGAGCCAGGCGAACGCACCACCGAGCGCCACCGCGAGGGACGGAGCCCCGACGATCCCGCGGGCGAGGACGAGCGCCCCCGCGGCGAACGCGACGAGCGGCAGCAGGGCGAGCGCGACGGCGGATGCCGCGTATGCCCACAGCCAGCGGGTGGGCGCGGCGGCGCGCTCGGCGGGCCACTGCGACACGGAGGTCCCGCCGATCCGCTCCGCGGGAGAGCCGGCCCAGGTCTGGTCGGCGCGCACTCGCCCGAACACGGCGGAGCCCGGCGCGATCTCGGCGCGACGGCCGATGCGCGTGCCGGGGGCGAGGGTGGAGCGCGAGCCGACCGTGGCATCCGCGCCGATCCGGATGCCGCCGATGCGCACGACGTCGCCGTCGATCCAGTACCCGGAGAGGTCGACTTCGGGTTCGACGGCGGCGCCGTCACCGATCTCGAGCATCCCCGTGATCGGGGGCAGGGCGTGCAGGTCGACGCCCCGGCCGATGCGGGCGCCCAACGCACGTGCGTAATAGCTGACCCACGGCGCTCCGGCGAGGCCGACCGCGTCGACCTGGTCGGCGATCTGCTCGGCGAGCCACAGGCGCACGTGCACCCACCCGCCGCGCGGATAGTCCCCGGGTCGCAGGCCCGCGAGCAGCACGCGCGCGGCGACGACGGCGATCGCCATGCGACCGAACGGCGTCGCGAACACGAGCAGGCCGACGATCAGCAGCCACAGCGGCACGTCCGGAAGCACCTCGAATCCGGGGAAGAGCTGCAGGAGGGCCGACGCGGTCAGGAGATACAGCATCCAGCGGACGCCGGTGAGGACGAACAGGGGCACCCCGAGCAGCGACTGCAGCCACTGCATGCGGCGCGGCGTCGGCTCGGGGCGGCGGAACTCGGCATCCGTCTCCTCGTGCAGCGCGTGGCCGAGAGCCTTCGCCATCGCGCCCAGGCGCGGGACGTCGTAGATGTCGGCGACGGAGAACTCCGGCACGCGCACGCGGATGCGCGAGACGAGCTGCGCCGCGGCGAGCGACCCGCCGCCGAGGTCGAAGAAGTCGGTCTTGCGGTCGACGACGGGCATGCCGAGCACCGCCTGCCACTGCTGCGCAAGCCACGCTTCGCCCGGGGAGAGATCCGACGCGGGCAGTTCGACGTTCGGCAGCGGCCAGGGAAGGGCCGCGCGATCGACCTTGCCGGACGTGCGCACCGGGAGGTCGTCGACGACCGCGAGGAGCGGGATCATCGGTGCGGGAAGGCGCGTCGCGAGCTCCGCCCGTGCGGCGACCCGGTCGAAGTCGGGCGGCGCGGCGAGGTACCCGACGAGCACGGGGACCCCCGCCTCCGTGGAGCGGACGGCGGCCGCGGCCCCCGTGACGCCGGGGAGGTCCTGCAGGGCGGATTCGACCTCGCCCAGTTCGATACGGCGTCCGCCGACTTTCACCTGGTCATCGGCGCGGCCCTGGAAGAGGAGCCCGGCCGACTCGAAGACGACGAGGTCACCGGAGCGGTACGCGCGGTCCCAGCCGAGCGACGGCATGGGTGCGTACTTCTCGGCATCCTTCGCGGGGTCGAGGTAGCGGGCGAGGCCGACGCCGCCGATGATGAGCTCCCCGACGCCGCCCTCGGCGACCGGCTGACCGTCGCCATCGACGACCGCGAGCACCCAGCCGTCGAGCGGCAGGCCGATGCGGACGGGGCCCGTCACCCCGAGCGGCGCGGCGCATGCGACGACGGTCGCCTCGGTCGGGCCGTAGGTGTTCCACACTTCGCGATCGTCGGATGCCAGGCGCGCGGCGAGCTCCGGCGGGCACGCCTCGCCGCCGAAGATCAAGAGGCGGACGTTGTCGATCGCCTCGGGCGCCCACATCGCGGCGAGCGTCGGCACGGTCGAGACGACGGTGATGCCCTGGCGCAGGAGCCACGGAGCGAGATCCTCCCCCGAGCGCACGAGCGAGCGCGGGGCCGGGACGAGGCATCCGCCATGTCGCCACGCCAGCCACATCTCTTCGCACGAGGCGTCGAAGGCGACCGACAGCCCCGCGAGCACCCGGTCGCCCGGGCCGAGCGGAGCCTGCTGGAGGAACAGGCGCGCCTCCGCGTCGACGAACGCCGCAGCGGAGCGGTGGCTCACCGCGACGCCCTTGGGGACGCCCGTCGACCCCGACGTGAAGATGATCCACGCGTCGTCGTCGACAGTCGGCGGCGGCACCGCCACGAGCGCGTGCGTCGACGGATGCGGGGCGGCGCCGTCGAAGAGGGGCGCGTCGGCCTCGGCGGCCGGCGCATCGGCGTGCTCGCGCGCATCCTCCGATTCGTCCGCGCCGTCCCCGGCCTCCGCGGGCGACGGCGTGTACGTGCCCGAACCCGTGATGACGCCGCGCACCCGCGCCTCGCCGAACACGAGCCGTGCGCGTTCGTCGGGGTCGTCCGCGTCGACGGGAACGTACGCGGCACCGGCGGCCAGGATGCCGAGGATCGCGATGTAGAGCTCTTTCGCGCCCGATGGCATCCGCACACCGACGCGGTCCCCGCGCCGGACGCCGGACCTGTGCAGTCGTGCGGCCGTCGCGCCGACGCGCGCCATCATCTCCGCGTAGCTGAGGGCGCCCGATCCGTCGTCGATGGCGGATGCCTCCGGGTGCCGCGCGGCGGTCGCCCGCAGGATGTCGAGCAGCGTCCGTTCGGGCGGAGCCTCCGCGGAACGGTCGAGGATCGCCTGGCCGTGCACCGCCACGTCAGGAGAGCAGGTCGATCAGCTGCGCCTTCGTGAGGCGGGAGTAGCCCGAATGCCCCTCCGCCTTGGCACGGGCGCGCAATTGGGCGACCGTCGATGCCGAGAGCTCGTCGCCGGCGGCATCCTCGGCGTCGTGCTCTTCGGCGCTCTTCGCCGTGAGCTCCGCGGCCAGCGCCTCGTCGGCGGCGCTCGATTCGAGCTCGGCGCGGGCGGCTTCCTTCTCGGCTCGCTTGACGGCGGTGGATGCCTCGCTGATGGCGTCGAGCGCGTCGCGCTCGGCCTTGCTGGTCTTCGACATGGCGCACAGGGTATCGGCCCCAGGTGAACCGCAGAAGAACAGCGGCGCGTTCCACCCCCTCAACAGGCATCACCGTTCACCTCTCGTTCACCCGCACAGCCCACTCCCGTAAGAGTCGGTGTCTACCGTCAGGTCGAGCCCTGCACCGGGCCGAACCCCACCCCGACCACAGTGAAGGATTCACAGTGAAGATCACCCGCATCGCCCAGCTGGGCGCTGTCGCCGCCATCGCGGCCCTGACGCTCGCCGGTTGCGCGTCGACCTCCGACACCGGCTCCACGCCGTCTGCCTCCGAGTCGCCCGCCGACTCCAACGTCGAGTTCACGATCGACCCGAGCCTGTCCGGCACGATCACCTCCGGTGGTTCGAGCGCCCAGTCCAACGCCCAGCAGGCGTGGACCACGGCGTACAACGCCACGGCGAAGAACGTCACGATCAACTACGACAAGTCGCAGGGCTCCGGCGGTGGCGTCACCAACTTCCTCTCCGGCGCGTACGACTTCGCGGGCTCCGACTCGCCGCTGAACGCCGACCAGACCACGCAGTCCAAGGCGCTGTGCACCGAGGGCGGCGTGAACATCCCCGTCTACCTCGACGGTGTCGCGATCATCTTCAACATCCCC
Source organism: Microbacterium sp. SCN 70-27 (assembly GCA_001724425.1). Classification (GTDB taxonomy): domain Bacteria; phylum Actinomycetota; class Actinomycetes; order Actinomycetales; family Microbacteriaceae; genus Microbacterium. Next base: position 33,699 of record MEEK01000026.1, on the reverse strand, counting down.
GGCGTCACGAAGCTCTCCCTCTCGGGTGAGACGATCGCGAAGATCTTCGCGCTGCAGATCACCGACTGGTCCGACCCGGCCATCACGAAGGACAACGGCTCGGCGCTCACCGCCGGCCCGATCACCACGGTCGCGCGTTCGGACGGCTCGGGCACGACCCAGAACTTCACCAACTACCTCGCCGCGACCCAGACCTCGGTCTGGACCTACCCCGCGGGCAAGGACTGGCCGGTCGAGGGCAACGTCTCGAAGCAGAAGGGCGGCAGCGGTGTCGTCGAGGCCGTGAAGTCGGGCTCGGGCACCATCGGCTACGCCGACCACTCCGCCATCGGTGACCTGAACGCTGCGTCGATCCTCCAGGACGGCACCGCGGTCGCGTACTCGGGCGAGGCCGTCTCGAAGACGTTCGACGTCGCCGCTGTGGATGCCTCCAACGGCGTCGAGGGCGACCTGTCGAAGAAGTTCGACTACTCGAAGCTGACCGCTGAGACGTACCCGATCCCGCTCGTCTCGTACGCCGTCACCTGCACCACGTTCAAGGATGCCAAGCAGGCCGAGCTCGTCAAGTCGTACCTCGGCTTCGTGACCTCGTCGCTGGGCCAGGAAGTCGCCGCGAAGAACGCGGGCTCCGCGCCGCTGCCGACCTCGGTCCTCGAGGCCGCGGCCAAGACGCTGGCTGCGATCAAGTAATCCCTTCGGCTCAGCCCGGCCCGCTTCGCGGGTCGGGCTGAGCCGAGCGCTCCCCCCGATCCTCGGCTCGGTGGCGGCGCTCGGCAGACCCGAGGAGACCCGATGACCACCCGACAGCGGAGACGCACCTGTGACTGACACGACAACCGCAGCCGCGAACGGCGCCGTGCGCCCGTCGACCAAACGCCGCCCAGGCGACACGATCTTCCTCGGGCTCTCCACCGGCGCCGCCGTGTCGATCATGGTGATCCTCGCCGGCGTCGCCATCTTCCTCATCCTCAAGGGCCTCCCGGCGATCACCGCCAACTGGTCCGAGGGCGAGCTCGCCGGCTACCAGAACAACGACTGGGCGAGCTTCTGGGACTACGTCGGCCCGCTGCTGTGGGGAAGCATCTGGGCGGCCCTCATCGCGATGGTGCTCGGAACCCCGGTCGCGATCGGCATCGCGCTGTTCATCTCACACTACGCGCCGCGGCGCCTGGCCGGAGCGCTCGGCTACGTCGTGGACCTGCTCGCGGCCGTCCCCTCGATCGTCTTCGGCCTCTGGGGCATCATCGTCATCCGCCCCTTCCTGCTGCCTTTCGCCAACTTCCTGAACCAGTACTTCGGATGGATCCCGATCTTCGCCGATCCCGTCTCGAGCACCGGCTCGACCCTCTTCGCCGGTGGCGTGGTGCTCGCGGTCATGATCCTCCCGATCGTCACGTCGATCACGCGCGAGATCTTCCTGCAGACCCCGCGCCTGCACGAAGAGGCCGCGCTCGCCCTCGGCGCGACCCGGTGGGAGATGATCCGCCTCTCGGTCATCCCCTACGCACGCAGCGGCATGGTCTCCGCGACGCTCCTCGGCCTCGGGCGCGCGCTCGGCGAGACCATGGCGATCGCGCTGATCGTCTCGCCGTCGCTGATCTTCTCGCTGCGCATCCTCACGGACGGCTACAACTCGCAGACGATCGCCGCGAACATCGCCCTGAACTTCCCCATCGCCACCGACCTGCAGCGCTCCGCGCTCATCGGCACCGGTCTGATGCTCTTCGTCGTCTCGCTCGCGGTGAACATGCTCGCGCGCTACATCATCGCGGCGACCGGGCCTGGGGCCAAGGGCCGCCGCAAGAAGGGAAAGCGCTCGTGACCACCACCGCCCCGGCTGCTGCCACCGAGCAGCGCGCGCTGACCAGCGGCCAGCTGCCCCGCTTCATCGAGCCCGCTCTCGCGGTGGGTGCGTTCGCCGCCGTCGCGGTGATCATGCTCGTGCTGCAGGCCTTCTCGCTGCCCGGCTGGCTCATCATCGCCGCCATCGTCTACCTCCTCGCCATCGGCGTCGGATCGACGATCGTCGAAGGCCGTCGCCGCGCGACCGACCGCGTCGTGCGGGGACTCGTGACGGCCGCCTTCCTCCTCGCCCTCATCCCGCTCGTCTCGACGCTGCTCACGGTGTTCATCAAGGGCATGGGCGTCCTCAACTGGCAGTTCGTCACCCAGGTCGGCGGGACGACGTTCGACCCGAACACCCTCGAGGTCGTCGCGACGCCCGGCGCCTGGCAGGCGGTCGTCGGCACGCTCATCATCACGGGCATCGCTGCGCTGATCTCCGTGCCGATCGGCATCCTCGCCGCCGTCTACCTCGTCGAGTACGCGCAGCCGAGCAACCCGCTGCGCCGCACGGTCACGTTCCTCGTCGACGTCATGACGGGCATCCCCTCGATCGTCGCGGGTCTGTTCGCGTTCTCGCTGTTCGCGCTCATCGTCGGCCCGAAGGCGTTTTCCGGCTTCTCCGCCTCGATCGCCCTGTGCGTCCTGATGATCCCGATCGTGATCCGCTCCACCGAGGAGATGCTCCGCCTCGTGCCGGCAGATCTGCGTGAGGCATCCTTCGCGCTCGGCGTGCCGCGCTCGACGACGATCATCAAGATCGTGCTGCGCACGGCGGCGAGCGGCATCGTGACCGGTGTCGTCCTCGCGGTCGCCCGTGTCGTCGGCGAGACCGCCCCGATCTTCATCGCGGCGAGCTTCACTGACAGCCTGAACGTCAACCCGTTCCAGGACCCGATGCAGACCCTGCCGGTCATGGCGTACACCGCCTACAGCTTCCCCGGCAAGGACATCGACGCCTCCCAGGCCCAGGCATGGGGTGCGGCACTGCTGCTCGTCATCCTGGTCATCATCTTCAACCTCATTGCCCGTATCGTCGCGATGGTGTTCGCGCCGAAGACCCGCTGACCCCCCGGGTCTGTCCCAGAAAGGCATCCGATGTCCAAGAGCATCGAAGTCAACGACCTCAACGTCTACTACGGCGACTTCCTCGCCGTCGAGGGTGTGTCCATCGACATCCGCCCGCGCACGGTGACCGCCTTCATCGGCCCGTCGGGCTGTGGCAAGTCCACGTTCCTGCGCACGCTCAACCGCATGCACGAGGTCATCCCCGGCGCCCACGTCAAGGGCGAGGTGCTCCTCGACGGTGACAACCTGTACGGCCCCGGCGTCGACCCGGTGCTCGTGCGCCGCCAGGTCGGCATGGTCTTCCAGCGGCCGAACCCGTTCCCGACGATGTCGATCAAGGAGAACGTGCTGGCGGGGGTGCGCCTGAACAACAAGGGCATCTCGAAGTCCGACGCGGACGCCCTCGTCGAGAAGTCGCTCCAGGGTGCGAACCTCTGGAACGAGGTCAAGGACCGCCTCGACAAGCCCGGCGCGGGGCTCTCCGGCGGCCAGCAGCAGCGTCTCTGCATCGCGCGCGCGATCGCGGTCTCCCCCGACGTGCTCCTCATGGACGAGCCGTGCTCGGCGCTCGACCCGATCTCGACCTTCGCGATCGAGGAGCTCATCCAGGAGCTCAAGAACGAGTACACGGTCGTCATCGTGACGCACAACATGCAGCAGGCATCCCGCGTCAGCGACAAGACCGCCTTCTTCAACATCGCCGGCACCGGCAAGCCCGGCAAGCTCATCGAGTACAACGACACCGACACGATCTTCACCTCGCCGTCGGTGCAGGCCACGGAGGACTACGTCTCCGGCCGATTCGGGTGAGTCGGGGCGGGTGACCGCGCGCCGCGCGTGACTGCGCGTCACCGAGACAGGAGATCTCACCGAGACAGGACGCTTTCTGGGGACAGCGTCCTGTCTCGGTGAGATCTCCTGTTTTCGTGCTCCCCGCGAGCGGGCGTCAGTCGCGCGGCGAGAGGAGATAGGCGTTCATGGATGCCGTGAGCGCGGCATCCACGGGCATCGGCGCATCGTCCACGGCGGTGATCGGCGCAGCAAGGCGCACGCTCGAGACGAGCCAGGCCGCATCAGCCCCACCGAGGCTCTCCGCAGGGATGGTGGCGTAGACGGTCTCGTAGCCCTGGGCGTCGAGGTGCTCGAACAGGCTCAGCTGCGTCGTACCGTGCAGGATGCCCCCGTTCGGCGCGGGCGTGACGAACGTGTCGCCGCGGCGGAGGATGAGCGACGCGGTGGGCGCCTCGAGCACGTAGCCGTCGCTCGAGAGGAAGATCGCGTCGTCGGCCCCGCGTCGGTTCGCCTCGCGCAGCGCCGCCATGTTCACGGCGTATGACAGCGTCTTGGCACCCAGCAGCAGCCACGGTGCGTGCGCGGGCGCGTCGAGCGCGTAGCCGCGGTCGAGGGTCACGACGCGGATGCCTTCGGTGCGCGCGCGCGTGAAATCGGATGCCTCGGCTGCCGTCACCCACGCGGTCGGTGCCGGCCCGTGCTCGACGCCGCGGCTGAGGATCAGCTTGATGACCGACTCCCCCGCACCGCACTGCGCGGCCGCGAGGTCGACGGCGGCGCGCCACTGGTCGAGGTTCGGGGTGGGCAGCTCGCAGATGTGCGCGGAGTGGGCGAGGCGTTCGAGGTGCGCCGTGACCTCCTGCGGGTGCGAGTCGATGACGCCGATCGACTCGAAGATGCCATCACCGCGCTGCGTGCTGAGTTCGCCGACCGTCAGCGCGGGCGCGGCGGGATCGAGCGCAGTGAACGTGTCGGCATAGTCGGCGCGCACATCAGCGGCGTCGACGGGATCGATCATGAGTGCGAAGCGCCAGGCCATGCCCTGAGCCTACGCCGGGGAATGAATCATGCCCGGCCCGTTGTTACACTGAATCAGCCGGGCCGCAGTAACCCCGGGCTCCATCTTTCGCCGCTATGAGCGGCCTTTCGCCGAGAGGCGTTCTGCGGCCCGGCACTTCTGTGCCGGGATGCAGGATGCCTCTCCCGCCCCGCGGCCACGTCACCGGGCGTTCTGCGGCCCGGCACTTCTGTGCCGGGATGAAGAACGAGGCTCAGGTCAGCATGTCGCGGCGCCAGAGGCCCGCACAGGCGGTGAGGTCGCCCGCGTACGTGTCGAGGCGCAGGGCGCGCGCCGTGAGCGACTGCGCCCGCTCGGGCTCCGCCGCGTCGTGGTCGTCGGCGAGGTCGACCGCGCCCGCGGCTTCGACGCGGCAGAAGGATGCCGCGCGGTCGAGCGCCACGGCGAAGTCGCCCGCGAAGACGCCGCGGAGGATCTCGTCGACGAGCGCGGTGAGCTCTTCGGGGCCGGCGGGGGTCGGAGCGCCCGCGACGACGTCGTGGACCGTCCCGTGCAGGACGCGCCCGCGTTCGTAGAGCAGGGCCGCCGTGTGCGGGTCATCCCGCACCATGAGCTGCAGCAGGTAGAGCCGCCAGAGCGCGCCGGGCAGCGACAGCGGCGACGAGTGCGCCCACAGTTCGGCGATGGTGTCGATCCCGTGGGTGTCGGTGAAGGAGACCAGGCGGTCGATGACGTCTTCGGCGGGTTCGTCGCGCACGCGCGTGATCAGAGCGGATGCCGTGGCGTGCGCCGCCCGCGAGACCTCGGCGGGATCGGTCGATCCGAAGCGCCGATCGAAGGTGGATGCCGGGCGCTGCACGGGCTTGTGGAACCCCCGCTGCTCGTCGTCGCTCATCGTTCCAGGGTAGCCGGGCTCCGAAGGCGCGCGGCCGGTCAGGTCGAGGTCGGCACCGTCAGGACGGGGGTCGTCGTGGGGACGCCGTCCGGCGCCCCGCCGGCCGGTTCGACGGTCACAGCGATCGTGTCGCCCGGCTGCATCGCACCCTCCAGCTGCGCGGTGCTCGTGCCGCTCGAGGCCGAGAACGTCCCGGCTGCGACGGCCTGCTCGCCGCGCACGAACCACAGCTCGTAGGTGCGGTCGCTCGGGAGCGCCGGGAGCCCGTCGGCGACGAGCACCGTCTCGCCCAGGCTCTCGGACCAGTGCACCGTGGCGCTGCCCCCGTCGAAGTCCGCCGAAGCCGACGAGGCATCCGGGGCACGCTGGATCTGCTCGAGTGCGGTCACCGCGGGCGGCGTCTGCCACAGTGCCGCGATGGCGCCGACGCCCCAGCCGACACCGACGAGGAGCACGAAGGAGGCGACGAGTGCGAACAGTCCGCGCCGCCAGTTCTTGCCGCGCACCGTCTGGACCACGTCGGTGGGCAGCGGCTCGTCTCGGGCGCCCGGATCGGCAGCCGGCTCGGCGCGCCCGGTCGTGGCGGAGGCATCCGCGGGATCGGGCTCCGACACGCCGGCGGGCTGCGGCTCGGCGGTGATCGTGTCGAGGATCGAGGCGCGCAGGCGCCGCGGCGCGGCGACGGGCGGGACGGCGTCCGCGAGCTCGCCGGCGGTGCGCAGATCGAGATCGACGATGTGCTGCCACTCCGGGTGCGCGGCGAGCGCGTCACGGAAGGCGCGCTCATCGTCGCCGGAGAGGGCTCCGAGGGCGTGGCCTGCCGAGAGCTCGGCGAACTCCTGCTCGTTCATCACGCCACCCCCATTTCCCGTCGCAGTCGCGAGAGACCGTCTCGCATCCTCGTCTTGATCGTTCCCAGCGCCGCCCCGGTCAGCGCCGCGATCTCGCTCTGACTGTATCCGCCGAAATAGGCCAGGGTGAGCGCCTCACGCTGCGCCTCCGGCAGAGCGGCGAGGGCGCCGGCGACGCGTCTGCTCTCGATGCGCAGCTCCACCTGCTCTTCGACTCCCGCCTGCGCAGTGTGGATGTCGCGGAGCCCGGCACGCTCATCGCGGTCGGCCCCGGCCTGTGCCGAGCGGACCCGGTCGACGGCCCGGCGATGTGCGATCGTCATGATCCACGTCCTCCCCTGACCTTTGTTCGGAGCGAACGACGCGGCGGATTGCCAGATCTCCAGGAACACCTCCTGCAGCACTTCTTCGCTCTGGGCGCGGTTGACGAGCACACGGAGGATGAGGCCGAAGACACGGTCCGACAGCATGTCGTAGAGGCGCGCGAAGGCGTCCTGATCGCGTGATGCGACCAGCGCGAGCAGTTCCGCCGCGTGATCGCGGGGCGCAGGCTCGTCCGACACCTCGATACCGTCGATGACCATCTCCCCCAGCATGTCGTACTCGTTCCGTCTTCGCCCGCTCTGTCGTCAGCCGAACGTGAACGAGTACACTTCCACGCCCGGCGTGACGTCGAGGGTCAGCACTCCCGCCTCGATGCCCCTCGTCCGCACGAGCGGATACGAGCGGGGGGTCCCTGCGATCGGGATCGTCTCGGAGGAGCCGTCGGCGCGATGCACAGTCACCTCGCCCGTTCCGGCGAGCACCGTGCGCACCTCGGCGGCGTGGTAGTCGAGCCGCACGCGCGCATCGCCGCCCGCTTCCGGAGTCGCGAACTGCGTCTGCACCGACCAGTCGCCGTCGAGCGCGAACGTGTCGGCCGGCTGCGACGCGGGGAAGGTGTAGCTCCGCTCCCCCGCCTGATAGGCGTCGGGGCCGGCGAAGTTGACGTCCTTCGACGAGCCGAGGAACGTCTCGCGGGTCGTCGATCCCGCGTCGGGCGTGTCGTCGGAGACGTCCGTCGCGGCGGGGAGCGTCACGCCCGGGTCGGCGTCGCGCAGCAGTTCGCGGATGAGCTTCTCGGTCGCGGCGTAGTTCCCCTCTCCGAAGGAGATGTGCCGCACCGTGCCCTGGGCGTCGATCAGGTAGTGCGCCGGCCAGTAGCGGTTGCGGTACGCGGTCCAGGTCGAGAGGTTGTTGTCGAGGCCGACCGGGTAGGTGATGCCGAAGTCGCGCGCACCGGCGGCGACGTTCGAGGCATCCTTCTCGAACGCGTACTCGGGTGAGTGGATGCCGATGACGGCGAGGCCCGCGTCGCGGTAGGCGGCATCCCACGCGACCACGTGCGGGATCGACCGCTGACAGTTGATGCAGGAGTACGCCCAGAAGTCGATGAGCACGACCTTGCCGCGCAGCGCTTCGAGATCGATCGCGGAGCCGCCCGGGGTGTTGAGCCAGCTCTGGATGCCACGGAGGGCCGGGGCCGTGCCGCACGATTGGAGTTCGTCGGCGCCGTTCGTGCACTTGTCGAGGTCGCGGTTCTCGTCGGTGACGAGGCCGCCGAGCCCGAGTGCTTCGGATGCCTGGTCGTTGTCGGTCAGGTCTTTCTGCAGCTGCGCCGTATAGTCGGGCACGAGTCGCTGCAGCTGCTGGGGAACGTTGAATGCGAGCCCGAGGGCGAGCGCGAGGAGCGCGACGCCGGCCGCGATCCGGAGGCCCCGTTCGCGGGTGCGGAACGCGCGGATGCGCTCCACGACGCCGCGGCCCGCGAGGGCGAACACGAGCAGGGGGATCGCGACCCCGATGGCGAACGAAGCGGTGAGCAGGACGGTGTCGAGGCCGATCCTGCCCGTCGCACCCGCGACGATGATCGCGGCGAGCACCGGGCCCGCGCACGGGACGAACACGGCGCCGAGGGCGAGCCCGACGCCGAAGCCGCTGCCGCCGTTGGCGACCTCGCGCCGCGGGATCCATTGGAAGGGCCGTTCGAGCATCTGCTCGAAGCGGGGCACGATCATCGCGATGCCGATGAGGACCAGCACGACGATCCCGGCCCACCGGATGACGTCTTGCGGCAGGCCGAGCAGGCCCAGCAGCAGCGAGCCGACGAGCGTCACGAGCGTGAAGCTCACCATGAGCCCCGCGATCACGAGGAGGGGGCGGCTGCGCCGCGCGGGCACCGGTGCCCCGTCGAAGCGCGCCGACTGGGCGCCGCCCGTGAGGAAGATGACCGGCAGAACCGGCAGGATGCACGGCGAGATGCCGGTGATGAGGCCCCCGAGAAGGCCGATGATGATGAGTTCCACGATGCTCCCGTCCGCGTCGAGTGCTGTTCGTCGCGGAGCGGGTTTCGGATTGCCTCGGATTCTTTCCAATCCGATTCGTTCGGGGCTCCGAACCAGGATCGAGGCCGCACCCCGCGGTCACCGATCCATGGAGGTCATCATGCTCAGCACCAAGAAGAAGATCACCGCAGTTCTCACTCTCGCCATCGCCGGCTCCTTCGCGCTCGCGGGGTGCTCGATGGGGTCGTCGACCCCTGCCGAAACGACGCCGCAGGGCATGACGCAGGAGTCGCCGTCCGCGACCCCCGAGGGCATGACCGCCGACCCGGCGGCGAACCTCGTCGGCCCGGGCTGTGCCGCCTACGCGAGCGCGGTGCCCTCGGGCGCAGGCTCCATTCAGGGGATGTCTCAGGACCCGGTGGCGGTCGCGGCATCCAACAACCCCATGCTGACGACGCTCGTGAAGGCGGTCAGCGGGCAGCTGAACCCCGACGTGAACCTGGTAGACACGCTCAACGGCGGCGAGTTCACCGTGTTCGCGCCGGTGGACGACGCGTTCGCGAAGATCGATGCGAGCACGATCGACTCCCTGAAGACCGACAGCGCGGCGCTCACGAAGATCCTCACCTACCACGTCGTGCAGGGGCAGATCGAGCCGAGCAAGATCGCCGGCATGCACAAGACGCTCGAGGGCACGGACGTCGACGTCACGGGCTCGGGCGACGAGTGGATGGTGAACGGCGCGAAGGTCATCTGCGGCGGCGTGCAGACGGCCAACGCGACCGTGTACCTGATCGACTCGGTGCTGATGCCCACCAACTGATCAGGTCCGCGCGCGGCCACCGGCAGGGGGATGCCGGTGGCCGCGCCTGCGTGTGCGGCCACCGAACGCGGGGGTCAGCGCGACCGGATACGCTGGAGGCACAGGGGCCTCTAGCTCAGTCGGTAGAGCATCGGACTTTTAATCCGCGGGTCGTGGGTTCGAGCCCCACGGGGCCCACCGCGTTTTTCTCCTCAGAACCCGTGAAAACACTGGGATCCCAGCGGTTAGGTGTTCGAGGAAAACTCTCCGTGACAACACTTTGACAACATCTGAGCGGTCGTCAACGCGTTCGAATGCACGCGCGTGCATCGTCCTGTGTCAACATCTCCGATCGGGCTCGGTGCTTGCATACGACGTCGGCTACCCGGGCGTGAGTCCGGAGCGATCGGAGCCTCGTCGATTGTCTCGCTCGAGGGGAGCCGGAATGGCATCTTTACGGACAGGTCTTCTGCGAAAGGCGCGTGTCCGTTCACGACTCATGACGGTCCCGGCGATCCGATGAGCAACCGGCGACGACGGTCGCAGTGCAGAGCGACATCCGCCCCACTCCCGCGCGGTGGGCGACCGCTCTGTGAGCAGCAATAGTTCACAAGCTGTTAGGCCGCGCGATCACCGGGTTCCTGCGCAGTTGCCTCCAACAAGTGCGACGGGCGTCGTGGACCCCCCGGGAAGTGGATCTGCTCAGGCTGCGTTCAGTTTGAGAATCTCATCGAAGAACGCGATCTTGAGCTTGCCACCCTTGAACATCCGATCCATCGCTGTCTTACCGTCATCGAGTTTCGCGACCTCTGCGTACAACAGCTGGTGAAGGCCAGTAAGCGTGGCCTGGGATGGGTTTCGCTTTAGGCTTGAGGTGGGAACCTTCTCGAAGTCTCCTAGCTTCTTTACGCCGGACGAGCGCAAGGCGTAACCGGAAACGAGGTAATACCGAGCGTTGGTTGGATCGTCGGCGATCGCTCGCGCCGCGGACGACCTTAGGTAATCGTCAACGCCGTCCACCACCAAGAGAGCCTTCAGGTAGAGCTCTTCGGACTCGTTGGGGTCGAAGACCTTGTCCCAGCCGGCAGTGCTTCCGAGCAGCGAGGTTGGGCGTGCGCGCGCAGTGTCGGGCTGGAGTAGGCGGAAGGCCATCACTGCCTGACCCACTTCGGTCATGTTGCGGATTCGGCTCGCGGCCGCCTTAACCCCGCGGTACTGGTAGCGTCGGCGCTCGTAGTACCAGCCAGACGCGCGGAGATACTCCTCGATGCGCCGCTGCTTCTCCTCGTTCGCGTGAAGCTGAAGGCTTGCGATTGCGGTCTGATTGTTGGTTCCGCTGATGATCGCCTCACGGACGTCGGGGTCCGACTCAGTAATTACTCGGACCAGCACGGATTGGTTGAGTCGCTTCTTCGTGATGCCTTTCGCGAGGTCTTGCTCGTGTATCACGTGGGAGGACTGAAGGCCGTTCACGATTAGGGGATTTGTCAGAACCCATTCCAGTTCGAGTGGATTGTCGGCCTTGTCTACGATGATCGTGATCCCATTGTTTAGCCACCAGAAAGAGGACTCCGAGTCGCTGGCGAGGGTTCTTCCAATTGCATCGTTTACACGAACGTTCGATCCGGCGTAGTCCCTGACATTCACTGCGAACATCTCGTCCCGGATCACCTTGGACCTGTCGTATCGAAGGAACTTGAGATAGTCCTTGATCGCGACGAGGCCGACGAGTGCATTGGCCTCACGAATTGGAAGCTTGGTCAACACCAGTTTCGCCATGAAATCAGTCCCGGTGCGCAGCCGTGTGACGATCTCCGCGTCCCCGACGTAGTCCACCGATATTGTGCTTCCAGTTGGGAGACTGGTTGTGAGCCAGCTCTTCAGCTGTCGCGACTTCGTCTTCATATAGGCGTTGACGCCGACCTGCTTCGCAAACGTCGCGTAGTGCACGTGAAAGTGAACGACGGGCACGAGCATTGCCATTCTGGACCGCAGCTTTCGCCATGTCATCGCCTTTTCGACGATGTCCTCGTTGAGCGGGAATGCCCTCAGGTCAGCGGCCGACTGGTTGTTGTCAAAGATCGCCTTCAGGGTGCTTTCAATCTTCGGAAAGACGTTGGTGTCCCAGCTCGACTCGTTCTTCGCTTGAACGACGACGACGTCCAACGACAAGCCGGTCTGCAGACCTTCCAGGGCGTTCTTCCGATTCGTCAGCCGCAAGGAATCTGACCCCACAAGCTCTCGGCGATTGAGGAAGAAGTAGAACCCGTCGATTCCACCATCGTCGGTTCCGGACACGAGACCTTGCTCAATGTCCCCGGGGCTTGCACCGTAGCGCTTCAGTAGCAGGCTCATGGCAAATCGCTCGAAGGCGTCGTCGTCGGACAACTTCGGATAGTTCTCTCGCTTGAACTGGTTGAAGTTGTCCTTCGCGATTACCTGATCCGGGGAGTCGCTCATACGACGAACCTATCGACTCCCGCCCACACTCATTGCTCACGACTCGCACGCCCGAACGAAAGCGGGAGGCGAACAGAACCCTGCGCGTCCTGGGCACTTGTGAAAGGTTGATGGGCGAATCGTGGGCGCTTCCGTTCCCCGCGGTGGACCCAATAGTGATCCCAAGAGGACCCGGCGCCGAGCGGCCCCTATCGGCGAAGTCCTCGCCGATGCTGACTTGGCGCACTCGGACACCCTCGTCGGATCTGCATCTCGTCCGCACACAGGACAACTCACTGTCGAGGACATGGCCGTGAATCCGAATCGGCGCCACGATAGCTTCGCTAGTCTCCCATCATGGGAACGAGTGATGAACGATGAAAGGCCGCACCGGAGGGTCGATGAACGGACGCATCGTCTTCGGGCGTCCGCGAACGCCTCAGTTGAACGAGAAGCTCTGCTCGGAATGTGCCGCTGCCACGGGGCAGCCCTGCATTAAGTCCTCCTGGGAGAAGGCGGGCGTGGGCCACAGACACGAGACCCATCGAGCCGAGGCTGAGCGACGTGGCCTCGCGTTCCCGTTCACCGGCGAGGGACGAAAGAAGGTCGCACGCAAGAAGCGCTGACAGCAGGACAACCTCTGTCGACCAGCCCGCCTCAACTCCGCGGTGTCCACCCGGGATCGCAAGATGCTCAGCATCAGCCTTGCCCGCGGCGTGTGTGACGAGTGATCGAGGCTGGTTCACGCGCCAGGCTTGTGTCGTCCGACGATCCGATTGCCCTGAGTGACTTGCTCGTCCACATCCGTGGTGGCCTGACACACGCGGCGCACATCCTGACGCGCGGATGGGTAGCGACTAACAAGAGGCGCTGGCGAAGAGCGTCGTGACAGCCCGCGACAGACCGCCATCGTGCATTGCCCGGATAGGCACCGCCATTCGTGCGCCGGCTGACCGTCTCGTCAGACCCTTCCTCATACTTGCGCGCTGCGCTAGTATGAGGGTGTGAAGTTCGCGGATCGGGACATCGAGGAGTACTGGCTCGGTGGCCCCTCACCGCGACGCGTGCCACCCGACGTCCGGAGGCGTCTGGTGCGCAAGCTCCAAATGCTCGAGGCGGCAGCGGAGCTCCAAGATCTGAGGATCCCGCCCTCAAACCGCCTCGAGAAGCTGCAAGGCGACCGGGCGGGAACGTACAGCATCCGGGTCAACGACCAATGGAGACTGGTCTTCGACTGGGACGGAGGGGAAGCAAACAATGTCGCATTCATCGACTATCACTGACGAGTTCTCGACGCCGGGTGACATCCTGCTCGAGGAGTTTCTCGAGCCGTTCGGGCTGAGCCAGTATGAGCTCGCCAAGCGCATCGGCGTCGATCAAGCACGCATCTCACGGATCGTCCGCGGCAAGCAGTCGATTACCGCGGACACCGCGTTGCGCCTCGGCGCATTCTTCGGCACCACACCCCAGTTCTGGCTCCGACTGCAGGAGGGCTACGACCTCGCGCTCGCTCGTACCGACACGCCGATCAACACAATCGAGCCGCTGAGCGCCTGACCCATCAACTCCCGCAAGACGGCCGGCGACCGGGCGCCCTGATGTCAGTAGTGGTCCCGTGTCTGGAGGATCACGACGTGTTCGTCGGTGACGTAATAGACGAGGCGGTTCTTCTCATCGGTGCGCCGAGACCAGGCTCCGGACAGTACATGGCGGAGTGGTTCCGGTTTGCCGATTCCTTCGAACGGGTCGCGAAGGATGTCAGCGATCAGCATGTTGATTCGCTTGAGGGTCTTGCGATCCTGCGTCTGCCAGTACACGTAGTCCTCCCACCCGTTCGGGTCGAAGGCAAGCGCGCGGGTCACGCGTCCAGGAGGTCGTGCTGCTCGAACTCGCCGCGACGTGCGCGCTCGACCGCCTCAAGCAGCCGCTCCGCGTTCGCAGGGTTGCGCAGCAGATAGGCGGTCTCGGTCAGCGCATCGAAGTCATCCTTGGACATGATGACGGCATTGCCGCGTCGGGAGACGACCTCGACGGTCGTGTGGTCTTCGTTGACCTGTTGGATGAGCCCGAACAGGCTCTTTCGTGCTTCGGTTGCGGTGATAGCGGACATGATTGCCCTCCCAGGCTGAGTAGTACGTAAAACGGTACCACTCCCCTGCCCGCTCAACGACCGAGTTGGGCGAAATCCGAGCCCCTGCCCGGCCATCGATTCTGTGACGGCCTGCGCCCGCGCAAGGTGCGCGTTCGGCCGATCGGCGCGCTATCGTCGGGGCATGACGCACCCCACACCGGGCCCGCTACCGGCACGTCCGGCGCCTCCACGATGACGCGAGCGTTCACGTGGCTCAGCGTCATCTCGGCGGCACTGGCGTGGACGTTCACCATCACCAGATCCACACCGATCTGGGTTCCGCTGATCCTGGCCGCGCTCGGGCTCACCGCCGCTCTTCTCGCGCGCAGAAGCGGGCTACGTCGGACCGAACCCTTCGACGGCAGGCTCTCCCTCCTCGGCGCGATGGCCTGCCTGCCGTTGCTCGGCTATCTCGTGATCGTGCTCCCCGCCGCGTTCGCGACGAGTTGAGCGCCTCCGACCGCGATCACCGACGCGGACTGGATACTCCGCCCATCACCCCTGCCCGGGCGCGCCCCACATCCCGCCACCGGGCGGAGTGGGGCAGACCGCGGATGCCGTGAGCGCGGCGACCTCCGCCTTGACCGCGACGCCGGTATCGTTCCGTGCGACCGAGTAGACGATGCCCTCCTGGGCATCCAGCTGGGGGATGAAGCCGACAGAGGCCCCGTCGATCGCGGGGTTTTCTTCGTACGGCCGCCCGATGGTGCTCATGAGACCCGCCGGCGGGTGCGCCATCAGCCAGTTCGCCGCCTGTGTGACCGTCATGGAGGGGATCGTCCAGTAGGCTTCGAGCTTCTCGATCGGGCCGCACGGCCATGCCGTGTAGGTGCCGAAGGCGAGCGGGGCGTTCTCCGACGCCACGGCTTCGGGCGGGAGCACCGCCGAATCGACCCATGCGTGGGCCTGCGCACGGGCGGCCGCGGCTTCGGGGTCGGCGATGACGGGCGACTCGCTCGTGGCGGTCGGTTCCGCCGGAACGTCAGAGCCGCTCGGTCCTGCGCCCGCCGACGGACTTGCACATCCCGTCAGTGTGAGGCCGAACACCAGCGACAGGGCGAGAACGACAGTACGAGTCCGCATGGGTCGAAGCTACTAGCGCACCCGAGAAGCGCCTCGCGAGGTCGTGGTCGCCCCGCTGAGCCCGCTCAGGCCCCGCTGTACGTCCCGAGGATGCGGCTCGTCAGTTCGCTCACCAGATTCAAGATCCACACGATCGCGATGATGAAGCTTGCGACCGTGCCCCCGATCCAGACCCACAGCGGAAGCCACGGGCTCGTCGTCGTGCGGCGCCGCAGTACGACCGTGCGCCCGATGACGTAGACGGCCGCACCGGCGCCGAGCAGGGCGAAGAACGACCACGCCCAGTGGAAGGGCGCGGGCACTCCCCGTCGGCGCAGTTCGCGCCAGTCCAGCCAGCTGAACACGATGAAGGCCGCCGCGGTGACATAGCTGAGAGCCGAGACCCCGAGCACCTGCCCCTGCCACGCGAGGAGTTCCGCCGTTGCCGGTCGCCCGGTGGCGGTGGATTCCGTGACGATCCGGATGTACGAATCCCAGTCGATCAAGAAGAGGGAGAACACCGGCAGCAGCGACGCCACGATCGCAAGCCAGATCCACACGGTGTTCGTCTCGACGTTCACCCGCGCCGGTGCCACGCCGTAACCGGTGACGGGCGGCGCGGCGGCATAGCCCTGCGCCGGGGCCGCGGCAGGAGCCTGCTGATGCGACGTCCACTGCGTGCCGTCCCACCAGCGCTGACCGCCGGGCGTCGACGGGTCGGGGTACCAGCCCGGGGCGCTCATGCCGCCACCACCAGGTCGGCGCCGGCGTGGGCGAGCTCGGCGAGCGCCGCTTCGGACGACTCGGGAGCGACGCCGGCGACCAGACCGGTCAGCACCCGCACGTGGATGCCGTGCTCGATGGCATCCAGCGCCGACGCGCGCACGCAGTAGTCGGTCGCGATCCCCGTGACGTCGACCTCAGTCACGCCGAGGCCCGAAAGGATCTCCGCCACCGTGCGCCCCTCATCCGTCGCGCCCTCGAAGAGGGAGTAGGCGGGCTTGCCCTGCCCCTTCTTGACGTGGTCGGTGATGGATGCCGTGTCGAGCCCCGGGTCGTACTCCGCGCCCGCCGTGCCCGCCACGCAGTGCACGGGCCATGTGTCGACGAAGTCGGGCTCCGAATCGAGGGCGATGTGACCGCCGTTGTCGGAGTCGGCGTCATGCCAGTCGCGGGATGCCACGACGGCCGCGTAATCCGCCGCGTGGGCGGCGAGGTGCGCGGTGATCCCGGTGGCGACGGCATCGCCGCCGGTCACCCCGAGCGCCCCGCCCTCGGTGAAGTCGTTCTGCACATCGACGATGAGAAGTGCCTTGGTCATGTGTCGAGGCTACCGCTGTCGCGGCGCGACAGTCGGGACGGCCACCAGATCCGGCGATCGAGATCGTACGCGGCGGCGGGAACGAGCAGCGAGCGAACGACGAACGTGTCGAGCAGCACCCCGAACGCCACGATGAACGCGAGCTGTGCGAGGAAGAGGATCGGGATCACCCCGAGAGCGGCGAACGTCGCGGCGAGCACGAGCCCGGCCGACGTGATGACGCCGCCGGTCGCGACGAGCCCGCGCAGGATGCCGGGGCGTGTGCCGTGACGCAGAGACTCCTCGCGCACGCGCGACATCAGGAAGATGTTGTAGTCCACGCCGAGCGCCACGAGGAAGACGAATCCGTACAGCGGCACGGCGGGGTCCGCCCCCGGGAAATCGAGCACGTGACGGAAGACGAGCGCGCTCACCCCCAGCGCCGCCCCGAACGACAGGATGACGCTGAGGATCAGCAGCACCGGGGCGACGATCGCGCGGAGGAGCAGCATCAGGATGACGAGGATCACGAGGAGGATCACCGGGATGATGACGGTCCGGTCGCGGATCGACGTGTCGTTGGTGTCGAGATCGATCGCGGTCGGGCCGCCGACGAGCGCCTGCTCCGCGCCGAGGGCCTCATCGAACGACGTCCGCAGATCGCGGATCGTCTGCTCCGCGGCGAGCGAATCGGCCGCGTCGGAGAGCGTTGCGACGAGCAGGACGTCACCGCCCGACACCGTGGGCTCGGGCGCCGCCGTGCCGGGAGGACCGGCCGCGGTATAGACGGGCTCCCCGTCCGCGATCGTCACCCCGACCTGGCCCGACGCGGCATCCCGCGACACGGCGGCGACACTGTCGATGCCGGAGCTGTCCTCCAGCACGCCGACGGCCGCGGCGACGCGGCCCTGCGGGACGATCACGTAGGCGGGGCTCCCGGAACCGGCGGCGAAGTGGTCGGCGAGCACGGCCTGCCCGTCACGCGCCTCCGAGGCGCCGAGCACGAGATCGCTCTGCGGCACGCCGTTCGCCTGCAGCTGCAGCACGCCGAGCGAGGCCCCGAGCAGCACGACTGTCGTGACGATCCACACCGGACGGGCATGCCGGGCGATGAGGCGGGCCTGACGCGCCCAGAATCCGCGCACCGGGGCGGAGGGATCGGCGACGAGCGCCTCGGCCGCCTGCCCGGCGTCGCCGACCCTGCCCGGCTTCGGCGCGAACGGCCAGAACGCAGCGCGCCCCGTGAGCGCCAGGAGCGCGGGAAGGAAGGTCAGCGCCGACAGCACTGCGAAGGCGATGCCGATCGACGCGATCGGCCCGAGCGCACGGTTCGTCGCGAGATCGCTCAGCAGCAGGCACAGGAGCCCCGCGATGACGGTTCCGCCGGACGCGAGGATCGGCTCGAACGCTCCGCGCCAGGCCGAGGTCGTGGCATCCCAGCGCCGCTTGCCCGAGGCGAGCGCCTCGCGGAAGCGCGCGACGTAGAGGAGCGCATAGTCGGTCGCCGCGCCGATGACGAGGATGAACAGGATGCCCTGGACCTGCCCGTTCAAGACGAACACGCCCGCCTTCGCGAGCCACCACACCGTGAGGAGCGCGACGCACAGCGCGAACGTCGAGGTGAGCAGCACGAGCACCGGCAGCAGCGGCGAGCGATACACGATCACGAGGATGACGAACACGGCCCCGAGCGCGACGGCGAGGAGGATCCCGTCGATCCCGAGGAACCCCGCGACGAGATCGGCCGTGAACCCAGCGGGGCCCGTGACCCAGGCATCCAGCCCGTCGGGGAGGCTGTCCGCGATCGCGGCGCGGACAGCGGCGACGGTGTCGCCCACATCGCCGGCCGTCTCGATCGGGACGAACAACTGCGCCGCCTCGCCGTCTTCCGACGGGAGCGCGGGCGACACCTCGCCGACGCCGGGGACCGCCCCGATCGCTGCGGCGAGATCGGCGATCTTGGCGAGATCGGTCGGGGTGAGCGCGCCCTCGCCGGTCACGACGACGACGGCGGGGATCGTGTCGCCGCCGGTGAAGTCGGCGAGACGTTCCTGCACCTGGGTCGACTCGGCCGAAGACGGCAGGAAGCTCGACTGGTCGTTCGTGGCGACCTCGTCGACCTTGCCGAAGTAGGGCCCGCCGATCGACCCGCCGACGAGCCAGATGAGCACGAGGACGACGGGGATGCCGATGCGCAGCCATCGCGACGGCGATCCCCCGACGGGGGCGGATCCGTACTGTCGGCGCGCGCTCATATCGCTAGCCTAGCTAGCAAATCCCCACCACCTGCGCGCGGGGTTCATCGGGCGAAGTAGAGCACCCACCCGGCGATGAGGCAGAGGACCCCGAGCGCGAGCATGCCGCCCGCGGCGAGCACGAGACGTCGTAGCCCGGGTGGGCGGCGGGTGAGCCGCATCCGGTCGCGCCAGCCGTGGCGGTACCAGATGAAGGCCGTATCACGGCCGGCGAGCGCCGCGGCATCCGACGGATCGGCGACGGCGACGTTGGCGTCACCGTCGGCGTCGTACCAGCGGACGACGGTCTCGCCGCCCTCGCGGTCGACGATCGCCTCCGCCGGCAACCAGGTGCCGTCCACCGCCCAGACGCCGACGATGACCACGGCGAGCGCGAGGAAGCCCGCGAATCCGATCCAGGTGAAGACCTCGATCAGGATGTCGATGGTGGAGGACATTGTGGAGCCGCCCAAGGGAATCGAACCCTTGACCTTTTCATTACGAGTGAAATGCTCTGCCGACTGAGCTAGGGCGGCGTGCGACGAGATCGCCGTGCACGAGGAACGATCTTACAGGGTTCGGATGCCTGCCGCGAACCAGCCGCCCCTGGCCGCGGCGGATCGCCCGATCCGCACGTCGTGACGGCATCCGGTGTCGCCGTGTTACGCCCGATTCGAAGGCCTCGCGCGCGTCCGCCTAGCGTCGAAGTGGCACCGCGATGAGGCGAGCGCGGACAGCCAGGTCAGCTGTGACCTCCGCGCCGACGCGGTGCCCTGACCCAAAGGAGCACCACCCATGTCCCGCCGATCCCTCACCGCGAAGTCCCTGCTCGCGGCCCTCGCCGTCCCGCTCGTGCTGGCCCTCGCCGCCTGCGCGTCGAACGCTTCACCCGCCTCGACGGGCGACGCCGACCCGAGCAAGCCGGTCAAGATCGGCGTCGTCGGAGCGGGCGACCCGTACTGGGCCACCTACAAGGAGGCCGCGGCCAAGGAGGGCATCACCGTCGACATCGTCGACTTCGACTCGTACGACCAGCCGAACCCCGCACTCGCGGCCGGTGAGCTGGACCTCAACCAGTTCCAGCACATCATCTACCTCGCCACCTACAACGTGAAGGCGAACGACACCCTCGTGCCGATCGGTGCGACGGCGATCTACCCGCTGGGCCTGTACTCCACGAAGTACAAGAAGGTCGACGACATCCCCGCCGGCGAGACGATCGCCGTCCCGAACGACGAGTCGAACCAGGCCCGCGCGCTCCTCGTGCTGCAGTCGGCGAAGCTCATCGAGCTCAAGGACGGCGGGTCGGTGTTCTCCACGACCGCCGACATCGAGCCCGGCTCCAAGGTCAAGGTCGAAGCGGTCGCCGCCGACTTCACCGCGTCGTCGCTCCCCGACTTCGCCGGCGCCGTCGTCAACAATGACTTCGTGACCAAGTCGGGGCTCACCCCCGACCAGCTGCTCGCGCAGGACGACCCCGCCGACCCCACCGCGTTCCCGTACATCAACATCTTCGCCGCGCGCGCTGCGGATGCCGAGAACCCGACCTACCTGAAGCTCGTGAAGATCTACCAGGACACCAAGGCCGTGCAGGACGGCGTGCAGGAGGCCGCCGGCGGGTCCGCCGTGCTCCTGAAGACGCCGGTCAGCGACCTCCTCGACTCCCTCAAGAAGACCGAGGACGAGATCCGCGCCAACCAGTGACAACAGTCGCGCGTGCGGCCCGTTCCTCGGAGCGCGCACGCGTGCGCCGTGCCAGGAGGCATCCATGACCCTCATCCGCCTGAGTGGCGTGACCAAGACGTTCCCCGCCGCGACGCGCGACGCGCAGCCCGTGACGGCCGTCGATGACGTGACCCTCGAGATCGCTGCGGGAGAGATCTGCGGCATCATCGGGTACTCGGGTGCGGGCAAGTCCACCGTCCTGCGCCTCGTCAACGCGCTCGAGACGCCCACCTCCGGCACGGTCGAAGTCGACGGGGTCGACATCACCCGCCTCGGCGAGCGGGGGCTGCGGCGCCTGCGCGGCGATATCGGAATGATCTTCCAGCAGTTCAACCTGTTCGACTCCCGCACCGTGGCCGGCAACGTCGCCTACCCTCTCGAAGTCGCGGGACGCTCCCGCGCCGAGGTCCGCGCCCGCGTTGCGGAGCTGCTGGAATTCGTCGGCCTCGGCGACAAGGCGGGCAACTACCCCGAGCAGCTCTCCGGCGGGCAGAAGCAGCGCGTCGGCATCGCCCGCGCCCTCGCCACGAGCCCACGCATCCTCCTCGCGGACGAGGCCACGAGCGCCCTCGACCCCGACACCACCGCGGAGGTCCTCAGCCTCCTCAAGCGCGTCAACGTCGAGCTCGGCGTCACGATCCTCGTGATCACCCACGAGATGGATGTCATCCGCACCCTCGCCGACCGCGTCGTCGTCATGGAGCACGGCCGCATCATCGAGGAGGGCGCCGTCTTCGACATCCTCTCGGCCCCGCGGCACGCCGCCACTGCCCGATTCGTGTCGAGCATCATCGAGGACGTCCCGACCGGCGACGACCTCGCGACGCTCCGCTCCCGCCATCCCGGCCGCATCGTCACTCTCGACGTCCGCGAAGGCGCTGCCGCACAGGCCGACGTGTTCGCGGCGCTCTCGACGCACGGGGTGCGGTTCGAGGTCGTCCACGGCGGCATCAACGACATCCGCGGGCGCGTCTTCGGCCATCTCACGCTCGCTCTCACGGGCGAGGCGGATGCCGTGGACCGTGCGCTCGCCACCGCATCGGCCTTCGCCGAGCTCACCGAGGAGGGCACCCGTGGATAGGCTCATCGACCTGCTCCCCGAACTGTGGGACGCGACCCTCGAAACGCTCTACGTCGCCACGTCGGGCTTCATCCTGGGCGGGCTCGCCGGCCTCATCCTCGGCATGGCGCTGTATGCGACCCGCGCGGGGAGCCTCTTCCCGCAGCGCGCTGTCTTCGGCGTCCTGAACGTCATCGTGAACACGTTCCGGCCGATCCCGTTCATCATCCTGCTCGCCGCCGTTCAGCCCCTGGCACGCGGGCTGGGCCTGCCCGGCATCGGTGCCCCGTTCGCGATCTTCGCGATCGCCATCGCGTCGCTCTTCGCGATCAGCCGCATCGTGGAGCAGAATCTGCTCACCGTGCGCCCCGGGGTCATCGAAGCGGCCCGCGCGGCCGGCGCCAGCCGCGCGCGGATCCTCTTCCGTCTCGTCCCGCGCGAGGCTCTCGGGCCCCTGATCCTCGGGTACACGTTCATCGTCGTCGCACTCATCGACATGACCGCGATGGCAGGCGTCGTGGCCGCCGGTGGACTCGGTCAGTTCGCGATCAACTTCGGGTTCAAGCAGTTCAATCCGTGGGTCACGTGGGCGGCGGTGCTCATCATCATCGTGATCGTGCAGATCGTGCAACTGGTCGGCAACGCGCTCGGCCGCCGCGTCCTGCGCCGCTGAGCAGCCGCGTCGTGACGCGCGCCGGAGTACCCGGGCGTGTCACGGATGCGCGGCTTCTGTCAGCGGATGCCCCGGCGCGTCACCGGCTGCAGCGAAGCCCGTCCTGCGGCACCGTCCCGTCGATGAGGTACCCCTCGACGGCGCTGTCGACACACGTGTTGCCCTTGTTGTACCCCGTGTGCCCCTCCCCTTCGCGGGTGACGAGGACGCCGGACGAGAGCTGGGCGGCGAGCGACTCGGACCAGGCGTACGGCGTCGCGGGGTCGTTCGTCGTGCCGACCACGACGATCGGTGCAGCGCCGTCGGCGGTGATCTTCTCGCGCACACCGGTCGGCGGGTAGGGCCAGACCTCGCACACGTCGACGCCCTGCCAGTACGGCGCGATGGTCGGCGCCTTCTGCTCGACGAGAGCCTGCGCGGCATCCTTGTCGGCCTGCGACGTGTCCACCGGGTAGTCCATGCAGTTGTACGCCCGGAACGCCTCGGTGGAGTTGTCGGAGTAGTTGCCGTTGCGGTCGCGGTTGTTGTAGAAGTCAGCGAGGCTGAAGGCGGTGGACGGGTCGCCCTCGAGCGTCTGCGCCAACGCCGTCGTGAGATACGACCACGAGTCCTCCGAGTAGAGCGCCGCGATGATGCCGGTCATGAGGGTGTCGGCGCCGAGCATCCGCCCGTCGGAGTTGCGCAGCGGCTTCGCGTCGACACTCGCGAGCAGCGTCCCGAGATCCGCCATCGCCTGATCCACGGTGCCGCTGAACGGGCAGTCGCCGCCGTCCAGGCAGTCGGCCATGTAGGCCCGCAGGGCCGACTCGAAACCGATCGCCTGCGTCGTGCCGACATCGGTGCCCGACACCGAGGGGTCGATCGCGCCGTCGAGGACGAGCCGACCGACGCGCTCGGGGAAAAGCTTCGCGTAGGTCGCTCCGAGGAAAGTGCCGTAGGAGTACCCGAGGTAGTTGAGCTTCGCGTCACCGAGGACCCCGCGGAGCAGGTCCATGTCGCGCGCCGCGTTGTCCGTCGTGATGTACGGCAGGATGCCCTCGGAGTGCGCCTCGCACGCATTGACGAAGTCGCGGTTGCGCTGGGTCAACTCGTCGGTCCACCCCTGGCTGCCGCGCGGATCGGCCGGGATGTCGTAGAGCATGCTGTCCATCGCCTTGGCGTCGAGGCACTTCACGGCCGTCGAACGGCCGACGCCGCGGGGGTCGAAGCCGATCACGTCATAGGCGTCGAGCACGGCCTCGCCGACGGCGTAGGACGCGGACTGGGCGATCAGGTCGTATCCGCTCGCGCCCGGCCCACCGGGGTTCGTGAGGAGAGACCCGATCGCGTCGCCGTGGGTCGCCGCACGGCGGATGACCGCGAGGTCGATCGTCCCGGCCTCCGGATCCGACCAGTCGAGGGGCGCGGTGACCGTCGTGCAGTCGTACCGGCCGGCGTCGACGCCCTCGCACGAGGTCCAGTCGAGGGTCTGTGCGTAGAACTCCTCGAACCCCGCGGGCACCCCGTCGAGGTCGGGCTGCCGGCTCGGCGCCGGTGAGGATGTGGCGTCGGAGGGGATGACGGAGTACAGGCATCCCGTCAGCAGCGACACGGCGGCGACGGCGCCGACGAACACGGCGAGGGCGCGGCGGGCGAGGGGGGCGCGGCGAGAGGTGTTCACGGAGTCCTTCCACTGGCGACGGTGATGAGCATGCTCTCGAGCGCGAGCGCCGGAGCGGCATTGCCCTCGAGATTCGTGCGGGTCGCGGAGATCTGGTCGAGCACGGTCAGGGTGCGCTCCGGCGTCCAGGCGGAGGCGCGAGCGTCGAGGTCGGCGGCGAGTTCGCGGTTGATGAGGTCGCCGGACTGCCCGAACTGCAGCATCAGCACGTCGCGGAACATCGATTCGAGGTCGGTCAGGACGCGGTCGATCCCGTCGCGGAGACTCCGCGTCGCGCGGCGCTTCTGGTCGTCCTCGAGCGCGCTCACCTGACCGCGCACGGCGGGCGGCACGGCGCTGCCGGGAGTCACACCGAGGGTGCGCAGGAGCGCCGCGCGCTCGCTCTCGTCCCGCTCCGCAGTGAGCGCCTTCGCATCATCGGTGGCGATCTGAACGATCCGCGCGGCCGTCTCGACCGCCGTCGCGACGCCGCGGACGCTCAGGACGGCGCGGAGGGTCTCGTCGCGGCGTGCCCGCGCGTCGGCATCCGTCGCCAGCCGGACCGCCATGCCGATGTGGCGCTGCGAGAGCCGCGCCGCCTGTTCGGCCGTCGCCTCGTCAGCACCCGTGCGCTGCGTGATCAGGCGGGCGACGTCGGCGACGTCGGGCTCGCGCAGGCGCAGCGTGCGCACACGGGAGCGGATCGTCGGCAGGAGGTCGGCCTCGCTCGGCGCGCAGAGGATCCACACCGTCCGCTCCGGCGGCTCCTCGAGGGCCTTCAGGAGCACATTGGAGGTCCGCTCGACCATGCGGTCGGCATCCTCCATGACCATCACCCGATAGCGACCGAGCGACGGAGAGAAGTACGACCGCTCGACGAGGCTCCGGGCATCCTTGATCGAGATGATGACGCCCTCGGTGCGCAGCGCCGTGAGGTCGGGATGCGTGCCGGCGAGCACCTGCCGGACCGCCGCGTCGTCGCCCGGCTCCGCGATGAGCGCGGCCGCGAAGGCGTAGGCGAGGGTCGAGCGGCCGGACCCTGCAGGACCCGTGATCAGCCACGCGTGCGCGAGCTGCGCCGGGTCGGATGCCGCGGCCTGAAGCTGCCGGAGCGCCTCATCCTGGCCCCACACCTCGCTCCACGCCGTCATGCCGACCAGCCTACGGTGTGGGTGCGACCCCGCCTCACGCGAGCGCGGCGGCGACGCGCTCGCGCACGACGGCGGCGAGTTCCTCCGCCGGGAGCGTGGCATCGAGCACGAGGAACCGCTCCGGCTCGGCCGCCGCGAGCGCGAGGAACGCTGCACGGACGCGCGCGTGGAACTCGTCCTTCTCCGCTTCGAGTCGGTCGAAGGGCTTGTCGTCGGCGTCGAGACGCGCACGGCCGGATGCCTCGTCGAGGTCGAGCAGCACCGTGATGTCGGGGAGCGCCCCCTCGGTCGCCCACAGCGACAGGTCGCGGACCTCCGTGGCATCCAGCACCCGCCCCGCACCCTGGTAGGCGACGGACGAGTCGAGGTAGCGATCCTGGATGACGACGTCTCCGCGCTCGAGCGCGGGCCGCACGAGCGTCGCGACGTGGTGCGCGCGGTCGGCCGCGTAGAGGAGCGCCTCCGCGCGGGGCGCGACGTCGCCGCGGTGGTGGAGCACGATGTTGCGGATGAGGACGCCGACCTCCGTGCCGCCCGGCTCACGGGTGCGGACGACGGCGCGGCCCGACTCGCGCAGCCACTCCTCCAGGAGAGTGGCCTGCGTCGTCTTGCCGGCGCCGTCACCGCCCTCGAAGGTGACCCAGAGTCCTCCCGCGCGCGGCGCGGCCGGCGCGGTCACTTCTTCTTGGCGGCGGGCTTGCGGGCCGCCGGCGCGCGCCGCGTCGTGCGCTTGGGCGCGGGGCCCTTCGCGCGCTTGTCCGCGAGCATCTGCACCGCGATCTCGAACGTGATGTCGTCGGCGGTCTGCCCACGCGGGATCGTCACGTTCGTCGTGCCGTCGGTGACGTATGCGCCGAAACGGCCGTCCTTGATGCGGATCGGCTTGCCCGACTCGGGGTCGGCCTCGAACTCCTTGAGGGAGGTCGCCGCACGGTTCGCGTACTTCGGCTGCGCGTAGATCTCGAGCGCCTGCTCGAGCGTGATGTCGAAGATCTGGTCTTCGCTCGCGATCGACCGCGAATCGGTGCCCTTCTTGATGTAGGGACCGTACGGGCCGTTCTGCGCCGTGATCGGGACGTCCGTCTCGGGGTCGACGCCGACGGTGCGCGGGAGCGAGAAGAGCTTCAGCGCGGTGTCGAGGTCGATCGTCTCGGGCGACATGCTCTTGAACAGCGACGCGCGGCGGGGCTTGGGCGCCTCGACCTTCTTGGTGCGCTTCTTCGGGGCGTCGGGGTCGACGACGGGCTCGGGCTCGGCGGGGATCACCTCTTCGAGGTACGGACCGAAGCGGCCGTCCTTGACGACGATGTCGCGGCCCGTCTCGGGGTTCTGGCCGAGCACGCGGTCGCCCGCGATCGGCGCGTCGATCAGCTCGCGCGCCTTCTCGGGGGTGAGCTCATCGGGCGCGAGGTCGCGCGGGACATTGACGATGCGCGACGTGCCGTCGGGGTTCGGGACGTCCAGGTAGGGCCCGTAGCGGCCGAACCGCAGGGTCGCGACGTCGCCGATGCGCGTCGCGTTGATCTCGCGCGCGTCGATCTCGCCGAGGTTGTCGAGGATGTTCCGCAGACCCACGTGGTCGTCGGAGCCGAAGTAGAACTCCTGCAGCCACTCCACCCGCTGCTGCTCGCCGCGGGCGATGGCATCCAGGTCGTCTTCGAGGGCGGCCGTGAAGTCGTAGTCGACGAGGTCGGCGAAGTGCTGCTCGAGCAGGCGCACGACCGAGAATGCGAGCCAGCTCGGCACGAGCGCCTGACCGCGCTTGGAGACGTACTCGCGATTGATGATGACGTCGATGATCGACGCGAACGTCGACGGGCGGCCGATGCCCTTCTCTTCGAGCGCCTTGACGAGGGATGCCTCGGTGTACCGCGGCTTCGGGCTCGTCGCGTGCCCCTTCGGCTCGATGTCGCGAAGGCCCAGCACGTCGCCCACCGCGAGCTGCGGGAGGGACTGGTCGTCGGCCTTGTCGGAGTCGGAGCGCTTCTCGTCGCGCCCCTCTTCGTACGCCTCCAGGAACCCCTTGAAGGTGTACACGGTGCCGGATGCCGTGAACGAGGCGACGCGGCCCGCGGCATCCGCCTCGAGGGTGACCGTGGTGGTCTCGTACTTCGCGTCGGACATCTGCGAGGCGACGGTGCGCTTCCAGATGAGGTCGTACAGGCGCAGTTCGTCGCGGTCGAGGGCGGATGCCACCGACGCGGGCGTGCGGAATGCGTCGCCGGACGGGCGGATCGCCTCGTGCGCCTCCTGAGCGTTCTTGCTGTTGTTGCGGTAGCTGCGCGGGTTCGGCGGCACGGCGCGGTCGCCGTACAGCGCGACGGCCTGCGTGCGCGCGGCGGCGATCGCCTGCGTCGACAGGGCTGTCGAGTCGGTGCGCATGTAGGTGATGTACCCCTTCTCGTAGAGCCGCTGTGCGACGCCCATGGCATGCTTGGCGCTCATCGAGAGCTTGCGCCCCGCCTCCTGCTGGAGGGTCGAGGTCGTGAAGGGGGGCTTCGGGGTGCGCGTGCCGGGCTTCGCCTCGACGGAGACGACGGTCGCCTCGCCGGCTGTCTCGAGAGCGGATGCCAGCTCGCGGGCATCCTTCTCGCCGAGGACGATGACGGCTTTCTTCAGCTGCCCGGCGTCGTCGAAGTCGGTGCCGCGGGCGAGTGGCGCGCCGTCGAGGCGCGCGAGGCGGGTGTCGAACGCGTCGGCGCCGCTGTGGGCGACGGCTTCGACGTCCCAGTAGTCGGCCGAGACGAAGGCGATGCGCTCGCGCTCGCGGTCGACGACGAGGCGCGTCGCGGCGGACTGCACACGCCCTGCGGACGTGCCCTGGCCGACCTTGCGGCGGGTGACGTCGGAGACGTCCCAGCCATAGAGGCGGTCGAGGATGCGGCGCGTCTCCTGTGCGTCGACGAGGGCGAGGTCGAGCTCGCGCGTGTTGTCGACGGCGGCGCGGATGGCGTCTTTCGTGATCTCGTGGAACACCATGCGACGCACCGGCACCTTGGGCTTGAGCGCCTGGAGGAGGTGCCACGCGATGGCCTCGCCCTCGCGGTCCTCATCGGTCGCGAGGAGGAGTTCGTCGGCGTTCTTCAGGGCGCGCTTGAGCTCGGCGACGGTCTTCTTGCCGCGGTCGCTCTCGACATATAGAGGAGTGAACCCGTTCTCGATGTCGATGGAGTATTTGCCGACCGAGGTCTTCTTCAACTCGGCGGGGATGTCCTTCTTGTCCGCGAGGTCGCGGATGTGCCCGACGGAGCTGAGAACCTCGTAGCCGTCGCCCAGGTACCCCTGAATCGACTTCATCTTCGTCGGCGACTCGACGATGACGAGCTTCTTGCCCGCCTTCGTGCTCGTCGCCTTGGTGCTCTCGGCCACGTGGCGTCCTTTCTCCGATGCACACCATACACACGTGGGAGACATGAGGAGCCTGTGAGGGGCCGTTCCGTGTCACGGCGGCGGACCGGCGCGGGCCCTCGCGACGGCCGCGAACGCTCCCCCGCCGACGGCGACCTGCACCGTCGCGACGAAGCCGTCGAGGTCGCACGAGACGACGGATGCCCCGACCGCCCGGGCGACCTCGGCGGCCCGCCCGCACGGGTCTCCCGAGACCGCGCCGATGACCGCGTCCGCGGCGGCGAGCGCCGCTGCATCCGCCGCTCCGGCCGCACGCGCACTGCGCACCGACGCTGCACCGACGGCCGTGACGCCGAGTGCGAGCACCGCCGTGACGGCGAGCGCTCCGACCCCGGTCGCAACGCCCACCATCAGCGACCGTCAGACAGTGCGCAGCCGCGCGCATGCAGCGGCGGGAGCGGCAACGGCACGCCGGTCGGCGCCGTCGCGGTGACACAGACCAGATCACCCTCCGCCGAGACCTCCGCGACAGCGCCGCCCGCGATCGCGCCGAGGACGGCGCGGGCACGGTCGTCCGCTTCGCCGCGCGCCAGGAGGCGGGCCGCCTGGGCGACGCCCTGTTCGAGGCGGACCTGCCGGCTCGCCGCGCCGAGCGCACCGATCGTGAGCGCGATGACGAGCACGACCGCGGGCACGATGACAGCGAACTCCGCCGTCGCGGACCCGCGATCGTCTCGCATCGCGCTCACGCCACGGTGAGGGCGCGGCGGACGAGGTCGGTGAGGATGCCGCGGACTTCGTCCGAGCGCATGATCATGACGAGGAGGCCGGCGAAGGCCACCGCTGCCATCGTCGCAACGGCATACTCTGCCGTCGCGGCACCCGTGTCGTCGGCGAGGAGAGCGGCGGCTCGACGCCGGGTGAGGGGCGGGAGCGCGTTCGGATCGGCCCGGCGCGCGGGGCGGTTGGTGGGGATGGGGATGAGGGACATCGTTACTCCTTCGGATGAGTTGGTCGGGCACATCGTGGATCGGGCACACTGTGGGATCGGGCACACTGCGCCGCGTCAGGGCGCGGCGAAGACGGGGAGGGCACCGGAGAGGACCGACAGCAGCATGGGCCCCACGCCGAGGGCGAGGAACGCCGGCAGGGTGCACACCCCCATCGGCAGTAGCAGACGCGACGACAGCCGTGCTGCGCGCAGCCGCCCGTCGGTGCGGGCGCGGCGCCGCTCGTCGGTGGCGGAGGCCCGCAGGAGTTCCGCGGCGGGTGCGCCCGCGCGCGTCGACAGATCCAGCACCTCGATCGTCGAGGCCTCGGCGTCACCGCCCCCGGCGCCCGCCACGACGGCGAGCGCGCGATCGGTGGAGACTCCGCCGGACAGCGCGATCGCGACGACATCGGCCTGCAGGCCGGGAAGGCCCGGCGGTGGTTGCGCCTTCGCGACGAGTCGCGCCGTCCATCGGCGGGCGGCGAGCATGAGCAGCACGCCGACGACAGCGCTGGCGATGCCGGCCGGCTGCGTCAGCGCCTGCGCCACGTCGAAGCCGAGCGCGAACGCGAGGGCCAACGCGACGAGCGGGAGCCACGCGAGCATCCGAGCGGTCGCCGCCGGGTCCGCGAGGGCGACATCGACATCGTCGCGGGTGTCCTGCGCGTCACGCAGCGCGTCCGCGAAGCGGCGCAGACTCGGCGCGAGCCGGGCGCCGACGGTCTCCGACACCTGCCACGCGAGCGCGACCTCCGGCCACGGGTCCGGCCGGTCGCGCAGGACATCGCCGACGCTCTGACCGGGCGCGGCGGCCGCCACGGCGCAAGCCGTCTCATCTCCCGCCTCGGCGACGAGCTCCCAGGCGCGCGGCGCAGGGATACCTGCCTCGAGCAGGACGGCGAGGCGTTGCACCGTCGCCGTCGCCGTCGCGCGCGGGGTCTCCCGGCTCCGGAGGCGAGCCGCGACACGTCGTCGCATACGAAACCAGGTCACGGCAGCGCCTCCATCGTCAAGCGGTCCTCCGCGAGCACGGGCCTGGCGAGACCCGCGACGCGGCGCAGCCCATCGCGGCCGCGCTCGACGTGGATGACCGCGCCGATCGCGCTCACGACCTGCCGTGCCGTCGCCCGGTCGTCGAGCCCGGCGAGCGCGCCGAGCGCCTCCAAACGCGCCGGCAGGTCGCGGATGGATCCGACATGCACCGTCCCGGCGCCGCCCGCATGGCCGGTGTTCAGAGCGGTGAGCAGCTCTCGCACCTCCTCGCCGCGGCACTCTCCCACGACGAGTCGATCGGGCCGCATTCTGAGGGCTTCACGGACCAGCCGCGCGAGCGACACCGCACCGACACCTTCCAGGTTCGGCTGCCGCGCCTCCAGGCGTACATGATGCGGATGCTCGAGGCGCAGCTCCGCGACATCCTCGATCGTGACGATCCGCTCCCCCACCGGCACCCTTCCGAGGAGTGCGGCGAGCAGAGTGGTCTTTCCGGCGCCGGTCGCTCCGGTGACGAGCAGGTTGGTCCGCGCTGCGACGAGCGCGTCGAGGCGTGCCGACGTGACCGCGTCGAACATGCCGCGCCGGCCGAGGTCGTCGAGGTCGGGGAGCTCCGTCGACGGCAGCCGGATCGAGATCGCGGCGCCCGAGCAGGCGACGGGAGGCAGGACGGCGTGGACACGCGCGCCCTCCTCCCAGCGCACGTCGACGAGGGGCGTCCCGTCGTCCAGGTGCCGGCCGCCGATGCCGATGAGCGCCACGGCGAGTGCGCGCAGCTCGTCCGCTCCCGCCGTCCACCCCTGGACGGGCACGGCGCCCTGGCCGCGATCGACGAAGAGTCCGTCGGTGCCGTTGACGAACACGTCGGTGACGGCGGGGTCGGAGAGCACCCCGCGCAGGGGTTCGAGCGCCGGGTGGTCGGGCAGCGCACGGCGCGCCGGGCGCACGGGTGCGGGTGCGGATGCGGACGCGACACTGATGCCGGCCGGGAGCGATCGGGCCGGCAGCGAGGCATCCGCGACCCCTCGATCCCGACGGCGGGCGGCCTCGGGAACGCGGGGTCGGACGATGAACGGCTCGGACATGCCCCGACGCTACGTCGCGCGATGCAACCGCGAGAGCCCGAGGAGCCGTTCGGTGGACAACGCCCCCGAATTCGCGATTGGGGAGAGCACGGCGGGCTCGACGACACGCGTGAGAAGAAGGACGACGACGACGACGAGAAAAAGAGGGGGCGGCATCCCACTGGGGGAATGGGATGCCGCCCAAGCGACGCCCCGGTTGGGGGGGTGGGGCACCGCATTGCCAGAATCAAGAGTTCGGCCGTGAGGGAGTTTACGTGGCGAGTTATCAAACCGCGGACAAACCCGCACTCCGCTCGCCGATATATCGCCCGCGGATCCCCGCTGCCGCTCCCTACTATCGGCGGTAGTGGGGCCGCTCGGCCGCTGGCTAAAGTTCCCTGAATCCTCACGAGACCACGCCGGACTCGACCTCGGGGACCCCGCCGCAAAGGAGCGCGCCACCAATGAGCAGCCAGATCGACCACCTGCTGAACGAGACCCGTCGGTTCGCACCGTCGCCCGAGTTCGCCGCCCAGGCGGTGGCCACCGCCGACCTGTACGCACAGGCCGCAGCCGACCGCGAGGGCTTCTGGGCCGAGCACGCCCGAGCGCTGCACTGGCACACCCCGTTCACGCGGGTGCTCGACTGGTCGAACCCCCCGTTCGCGAAGTGGTTCGACGACGGCGAGCTCAACGTCGCGTACAACTGCCTGGACCGCCACGTCGAGGCGGGCAACGGCGACCGCGTCGCGCTGCTGTGGGAGGGCGAGCCCGGCGACGAGCGTCGAGTGACCTACGCCGAACTCACCGACGAGGTGAAGCGCGTCGCGAACGTGCTCGCGGGTCTCGGTGTGCGCCAGGGCGACCGCGTCGCGATCTACATGCCGATGATCCCCGAGGCGATCGCCGCGATGCTCGCCGTCGCGCGCATCGGCGCGATCCACTCGGTCATCTTCGGCGGCTTCTCGGCCGACAGCCTCCGCACCCGCATCGACGACGCCGGCGCGAAGGTCGTCATCACCGCCGACGGCGGCTACCGCAAGGGCCGCGTGTCGCCGCTCAAGCCGGCCGTCGACCAGGCGCTCGCGGACCGCGGCGCAGGCCCCCAGGCCACCGTCGAGCACGTGCTCGTCGTGCGCCGCACGGAGAACGAGGTCGGCTGGACCGACGGGCGCGACCTCTGGTGGCATGACGCGGTTCCCGCCGCCTCCGCCGACCACGAGGCGCAGGCCTTCCCGGCGGAGAACCCGCTGTTCATCCTCTACACCTCCGGCACGACGGGTAAGCCCAAGGGCATCCTGCACACCTCCGGTGGGTACCTCACGCAGGCGACCTTCACCAACAAGGTCGTCCACGACCTGCACCCCGAGACCGACGTCTTCTGGTGCACCGCCGACATCGGCTGGATCACCGGTCACTCGTACGTCACGTACGGACCCCTCGCCAACGGCGCCACGCAGGTGCTCTACGAAGGCACCCCCGACACCCCGCACCCGGGCCGCTGGTGGGAACTCGTGCAGAAGTACGGCGTCACGGTGCTCTACACGGCACCGACCGCGATCCGCTCGTTCATGAAGCTCGGCCGCCAGATCCCGCAGCAGTTCGACCTGTCATCCATCCGCCTGCTCGGCTCCGTCGGCGAACCCATCAACCCTGAGGCGTGGATGTGGTACCGCGAGATCATCGGGGCGGATGCCGCGCCGATCGTCGACACGTGGTGGCAGACCGAGACCGGCTCGATCATGGTCTCGGCTCTCCCCGGCGTCACCGAGACGAAGCCCGGTAGCGCGCAGGTGCCGTTCCCCGGCATCGGAGTGGATGTCGTCGACGATGACGGGAACCACGTCGGCAACCGAAACGGCGGGCTGCTCGTGCTGACCGAGCCGTGGCCGTCGATGCTGCGCGGCATCTGGGGCGACCCGGAGCGCTTCGTCGAGACCTACTGGGAGAAGTTCCAGGACAAGGGGTATTACTTCGCCGGCGACGGCGCGCGCCTCGACGAGGACGGCGACGTCTGGTTCCTCGGTCGCGTCGACGACGTCATGAACGTGTCGGGCCACCGCCTCTCGACGACCGAGATCGAATCCGCCCTCGTCGGCAACGAGGCGGTCGCCGAGGCCGCCGTCGTCGGCGCGAGCGACGAGACGACAGGCCAGGCGGTGGTCGCGTTCGTGATCGTCAAGCAGAGCTACCTCGAAACGCACTCGCCGGAAGGCCTCGCGGACGCACTGCGCAAGTGGGTCGGCGAGCAGATCGGCCCGATCGCCCGCCCCCGCGACGTCTACATCGTCGGCGAA
>MEEK01000025.1 GCA_001724425.1 Microbacterium sp. SCN 70-27 | reverse complement strand
GAACCCGGAAGCTAAGCCTCACAGCGCCGATGGTACTGCAGGGGGGACCCTGTGGGAGAGTAGGACACCGCCGGACTTCTTTCGTGAAAAGGCCACCCAGTGCTGGGTGGCCTTTTCTCGTTGACGGGCATGAAAGGATGCAGCCATGGCTGAGGATCGACGACCGCGTCGCGAGGATTCGCGAGGTCCGGCGTCCGACGGAGCGGCTGCGCGTCAGTCCCGCGGCGACAAGAAGCCGTACACGGCACGGGCAGGTGAGCGTAAGCCCTACCCGAAGCGCGACGGCGACGCGAAACCGTATGCGAAGCGCGATGGCGAGCGTAAGCCGTATGCCTCGCGTGACGGTGAGCGGAAGCCGTATGCGCCACGCGACGGTGAGCGCAGGCCGTACGAGAAGCGCGACGGCGAACGTAGGCCGTACGCCCCGCGAGATGGGGACAGGAAGCCCTACGCCAAGCGCGACGGCGACCGGAAGCCCTACGAAAAGCGTGACGGCGATCGCCGCACCTCGCGTCCTCCGCAGGGATCCGAACGGCGCAGCGAGGCATCCGGCCCGGTGCTTCCCGCAGACGTGACCCCGAATGACCTCAATGGCGCTGCACGCAACGAGCTGAAGACCCTCAGCAAGGAGAACGCGGAGCAGGTCGCGCGCCACCTCGCGATGGCGGCGCGCCTGATCGACGACGACCCGTCGCTCGCGCATCAGCACGCCCTCGCTGCGTCACGCAGTGCCGGCCGCATTGCGATCGTCCGCGAGACCGTCGCCATCACGGCCTATGCGACTGGCGACTACGCCCTCGCGGTGCGAGAGGTGCGCACGTTCCGCCGGATCTCCGGTCGCGACGACCAGATCGCGCTTCTCGTCGACAGCGAGCGGGGCCTCGGCCGCTCCGACCGCGCGCTCGAGGCCGGCCGTGCCGTCGACCGCGCGACACTTCCGGTGGACGTCCGTGTCGAACTCGCCATCGCCATGTCCGGTGCGCGCC
Source organism: Microbacterium sp. SCN 70-27 (assembly GCA_001724425.1). Lineage (GTDB taxonomy): Bacteria > Actinomycetota > Actinomycetes > Actinomycetales > Microbacteriaceae > Microbacterium. The sequence continues at coordinate 38,756 of MEEK01000025.1, read as the reverse complement.
TCGACCTCGGGCAGAACGAACGCGCGCTCCAGGAACTCGACATCCCCGAACTCGACCCGGATCGCGCCTTCAGCTGGAGCCCGGGCCTGTTCGCCGCACGTGCCGTGGTGCTCGAGGAGCTCGGCCGCGGCGCGGAGGCACAGGAGTGGCAGCGCCGCGCGGAGATCGCCGCCGACGCCCTCGACGCCGTCGACGCCGATCGGGAGACCCTCGTCATCGAGGAGATCGAGGAGATCGAAGTTGTGGACGACGTCGAGGAGATCGAGTCGACCGAAGACCTCGGTGAGGATCAGACCGATGCCGCGTCCACAGCCCCTGTGAACGACACGGATACCACGGAGCCGAACGCCCCGGAGAGCGTGCAGGACGAGGTCGACGAGATCCTCGCGGAGGCGGGGATCGACGCCGACAGCGACGACGAGGGCGAGGCATCGCACTGATGGCGCTGTTCTCGCGGCGCCCGGCATCCACACCGCTCGACGGCGTCGATGCCGTTCTGGCTGACCTCGACGGCGTGGTCTACGCCGGTCCCCGCGCCTTGCCCTACGCGATCGAGAGCCTGAACGCGGCGGGGGAGACGCGGCGGCTCGGCTACATCACCAACAACGCCTCGCGTCGCGATGCGACGGTCGCAGAGCACCTGCGCGACCTCGGGCTGACGCGCACGCGCCCCGAGGATGTCGTGACGAGCCCACAAGCGGCGATGCGGCTCCTCCGTGAGCGCGTCACGCCAGGGTCGACCGTCCTCGTCGTCGGCGGCGACGGTCTCGTCTACGAACTCGAGCGCGCGGGCTATGTCGTCACGCGCAGCGCCGAGGACGCGCCCGCCGCCGTCGTGCAGGGATTCGCTCCCGAGGTGGGCTGGCAGCACCTGGCCGAAGCGGCATATGCCCTCGCGACGCCGGAGGAGGACGGCGGGATCCCGTGGATCGCGACGAACACCGACTGGACGATCCCGCAGTCCCGGGGCATCGCGCCGGGCAACGGCACCCTCGTCTCCGCCGTGCACACCGCGGTGGGGCGCCTCGCCGTCGTCGCGGGCAAACCCGAGCGTCCGATCTTCGATGAGGCCGTCGCCCGGTTCGGCGCATCCGCGCCGCTGTTCATCGGCGACCGCCTCGACACCGACATCGCCGGTGCGCAGACCGCCGGCATCCCTTCCGTGCTGGTCCTGACGGGTGTCGACCGGCCGAAGCACGTGCTTGCGGCGCCGCCGACGTCACGGCCGACGTTCATCCTGGGTGACCTCCGCGAACTCCACGAGCCGTACCCCGAAACGACCGTGCGGGGCGACACGACCTCCGTGGGCGGGGCCTCGGTGCGGATCGACGGGCCCGACATCCACATCGTGAGCGCGGGAGACCGCCCGATCGACCTCGTACGGGCGGGAGCTGTGGCGATCTGGGCGACCGGGCGCGCGATCTACGGCTTCCGCGTTCCGGAAGAGCTCTACGCCGATCCGTTCCACCGCCCCTGACGAGGCACCGCGTATCGTGGAGGCATGTCCCTGGATTCCTCCGATGCCACCGATCGTGACGCACGCCGCGAGGATCTGCTCTCGACGCTCGAGGTGATCGAGCAGCAGCCGCTCGCCGAGCGCGCGGGCGCCTACGCGGCGCTCCACGACGACCTCGCGCGGCGGCTCGAGTCCGGACCGCGGGACCACCACGCGTGACACAGCGTCTGGACGCCGCCGTCGCCGCGCGCGGGCTCGCCCGTTCGCGCACGCAGGCCGCGCAGCTCGTCGAGGCAGGCCTCGTGTCGGTCGACGGGATGCCCGTCGTGAAGCCCTCCACGAAGGTGTCGGAGGCGCAGGAGATCGCGGTCGCGGCATCCGACCACTACGTCAGCCGCGCAGCGCACAAGCTCCTCGCGGCGCTCGACGCGTTCGGCGTCGACGTGCGCGGACGCGTCTGCCTCGACATGGGCGCCTCGACCGGCGGGTTCACCCAGGTGCTGCGGGAGCGCGGCGCCGCCGAGGTCCTCGCCGTCGACGTCGGGCACGGGCAGCTCGACCCGACGATCGCCGCCGACCCGGGCGTGCGCGCCGTCGAGGGATTCAACGTCCGCTACATGACGCGGGAGACCCTGGCGGAGGCATCCGGAGCGGACGCCGTCCCCGATGTCGTGACGGGCGATCTGTCCTTCATCTCCCTCACGCACGTCCTGCCGGCCGTGGGCATCGTGGCCGCGGCGGACGCCGACATCGTGCTGCTCGTGAAGCCGCAGTTCGAAGTGGGGCGTACGGGCGTGCGCGAAGGACTCGTGACGGATGCCGCGGCGCGCGCCGACGCCGTCGCCTCGGTCCTGTGGGCCGCGTGGGACGAGGGGCTCGGGACGTTCGGCGTCATCTCGTCGCCCCTTGCCGGCACGCACGGCAACCAGGAGTTCCTCGTGCACCTGCGGCGCACCGACGCGCACCGCGACCTCGGCAATCCGACAGAATATCTGGAGACCGTGAACCGATTGGCGGGAGCGAGATGACCACCGGGGAGAACCCGCGAGAGATCCTCGTCGTCGCGCACGTCCGCCGCGAAGACACCGTCATCGCCGCGCGACGCGTCATCGCCGCGCTGCTGGATGCCGGGGCGCGCCCCGTGCTGCCCGCGGAGGACGGCGAGCTGCGCGCGGCGATCGGTCAGGTGAACGGCAGTGCGGCGTCGATCGCCGCACTCGGCGTGGAGGTTCCCGTCGACCGGATCGAACTCGCCATCGTCCTCGGCGGCGACGGCACGATCCTGCGCGCCGCGGAACTCGTGCGCGGCGGGACGGCGCCGATCCTCGGCATCAACATGGGTCACGTCGGGTTCCTCGCCGAGATCGAGGCCGATGTCATCGACGACGCGATGCGCCGTGTGATCGACCGCGACTACGAGGTGGAGGAGCGGATGACGCTCGCCGTCGAGGTCATCGACGCAGACGGTACGGCGATCTACGACACGTGGGCGCTCAACGAGGCGACCGTCGAGAAGGCGGCCCGCGAGCGGATGATGGAGGTCGTCATGGAGATCGACGGCCGTCCCCTGTCGAGCTTCGGCTGCGACGGCGTCGTCGTGTCGACGCCGACCGGGTCGACCGCGTACAACTTCTCGGCCGGCGGCCCCGTCATCTGGCCCACGGTCGAGGCGATCGCCGTCGTGCCGCTGTCTGCCCATGCGCTGTTCGCGCGGCCGCTCGTGGTGGGTCCTGAGGCGACCGTCGCGATCGAAGTGCTCGCCCGGACGGACGGCACGGGCATCCTCTGGTGCGACGGGCGCCGCTCCCACGAGCTTCCCCCGGGCGCGCGGGTCGTCGCCCGACGATCGCCCGAGCCCGTGCGGTTGGCGCGTCTGCATCCCGCCCTGTTCACCGACCGACTCGTGCGCAAGTTCCAACTGCCCGTCGCCGGTTGGCGAGGGCCCGACACGGGCGGCACGGCGTGATCGAGCAGATCTCGCTGCGCGACCTCGGCGTCATCGCGGCGGCGACGCTTCCGATCGGGCCCGGATTCACGGCGATCACGGGGGAGACCGGCGCCGGCAAGACGATGGTCGTGACGGGGCTCGGACTCCTCATGGGCGCACGCTCCGACGCCGGGACGGTGCGATCCGGCGCCGACCAGGCGGCGGTCGAGGGAGTCTGGATCGTGCCGGAGCAGGGGCCGGTCGCCGACCGGGTCGCGGATGCCGGGGGAGAGATCGAGCCGATCGGCGACGGTCGCGCGGAGCTGTACCTCGGGCGCACCGTGACCGCCGAGGGGCGCAGTCGCGCGAGTGTCGGCGGCCGCACCGCACCGGCCGGGGTGCTCGCGGATCTCGCGGATGAGCTCGTCGTCGTGCACGGCCAGTCCGACCAGCTGCGCCTGCGCTCGGCGTCGGCGCAACGTGATGCGCTCGACAGGTTCGGTGGCGACGCCGTCGCCCGGGCCCTCGCCGACTACCGCGGACTCTTCGAAGAGTCCCGCATGCTGACCGCCCAGCTCGACGACCTCACCGACCGCCGCGATGAGCGGGCGCGGGAGGCCGCCGACCTGCGCGCCGCGCTGGCCGACCTGGAACAGGTCGATCCACAGCCCGGCGAGGACGTCGAACTCGCCCAGCGCGCGGAACGACTCTCGAACGCCGAAGAGCTCCGACTCGCCGCGACCCTCGCACACGAGGCGCTGTCGGGCGACGGCGACACGCCCGATGTCATCGGCCTCCTCGCCGAAGCGCGTCGCGCGCTGGAGCGCGCCGCGGGCAGCGACGCCGCGCTCCAGGCCCACGTCACGACGCTCGAGGAACTCGGCTACCGGGCCTCCGATCTCGGCGGCGACCTCAGCCGCTATCTCGCCGACCTCGACGAATCCGGGCCGCACGAGCTCGCCGCCGTCGAGGAGCGTCGCGCCGCGCTCGCGAGCATCGTGCGGACGCACGGCTCGCTGGACGAGGCGCTGTCCCTGCGTGCCACGGGTTCCCTGCGCCTCGCCGAACTCGACGACGACGGCGACCGCGTCGAGCGGCTGCGTGCCGAACTCGACGCCCTGACGGCGCGGCTCGACGAGGCATCCGCGCGTCTGACCGCGGCGCGCACCACGGCGGCCGACCGCCTCGGTGCGGCCGTCACGGAAGAGCTGCGCGCGCTCGCACTGCCGGATGCCCGCGTCGTCGTCGCCGTCGAACCCACCACCCCCACGACGTCGGGACGCGACGAGGTCGCGATTCTCCTCGCCCCGCACCCCGGCGCCGACCCGCGCCCGGTCGCCCGCAGCGCCTCCGGAGGTGAGCTCAGCCGCGTCATGCTCGCGATCGAGGTCGTCATCGCCGGCACCGGCGCCGTGCCGACCTTCGTCTTCGACGAGATCGACGCCGGCATCGGCGGTGCCGCGGCGATCGAGGTCGGTCGACGGCTGGGAGCACTGGCGCGTACGAGCCAGGTGATCGTCGTGACGCACCTCGCGCAGGTCGCGGCGTTCGCGAACAACCACCTGACGGTCGTCAAGTCGAGCGACGGCTCCGTCACGGCATCCAGCGTCCGGGCCCTGGACGGCGCCGAGCGCGAGGCCGAGATGGCGCGCCTCCTGTCGGGGCTGCCCGATTCGCCCGCGGCACTCGAACATGCGCGGGAACTGCTGAGCCTCGGCCGCACATCGCTGATAGGATGAAAGCCCGTGACGGACACTCATTCAGACACGGGTAGCAGCAAGAGCGACACCACCAAGCACATCTTCGTGACGGGCGGTGTCGTTTCGTCGTTGGGCAAGGGGCTCACGGCCGCGTCGCTCGGGAATCTCCTCACGGCGCGGGGCCTCCGGGTCGTCATGCAGAAGCTCGACCCGTACCTGAACGTCGATCCCGGCACGATGAACCCGTTCCAGCACGGCGAGGTCTTCGTCACGGATGACGGCGCCGAGACCGACCTCGACATCGGCCACTACGAGCGCTTCCTCGACATCGAGCTGAGCCAGGCCGCGAACGTCACGACCGGGCAGATCTACTCGCAGGTGATCGCCAAGGAGCGCCGCGGCGAGTACCTCGGCGACACCGTGCAGGTGATCCCGCACATCACCGACGAGATCAAGCGCCGCATGCGTCTGCAGGCCGACGAGACCCCGAAGCCCGACGTCATCATCACCGAGGTCGGCGGCACCGTCGGCGACATCGAGTCGCAGCCGTTCCTCGAGGCCGCCCGGCAGCTCCGCCACGAGCTCGGCCGCGACAACGTCTTCTTCGTGCACGTCTCACTCGTGCCCTTCATGGGCGCCTCCGGCGAGCAGAAGACCAAGCCCACGCAGCACTCCGTCGCCGCGCTCCGCCAGGTCGGCATCCAGCCCGATGCGCTGGTCCTGCGCAGCGACCGCCCGGTCAGCGAGAGCAACCGCAACAAGATCGCACTCATGTGCGACGTGGACGTCGAGGGCGTCGTCAACACCGTCGACCTGCCGAGCATCTACGACATCCCCTCGACCCTCAACGACCAGGGCCTCGACGTCTACATCGCGCGCCGTCTCGGGCTCGCCGCGAAGGCCGCCGAGGTCGACTGGACCCGCTGGAACAAGGTCCTCGACGCCGTCCACAACCCCAAGCACGAGGTCACGATCGGCCTCGTCGGCAAGTACATCGACCTCCCCGACGCGTACCTGTCGGTCACCGAGGCGCTCAAGGCCGGCGGCTTCGCGCAGGAGACGAAGGTGCAGGTCCAGTGGATCGCGTCCGACCTGTGCGAGACGCCCGAGGGCGCGGAGAAGGCGCTCGGATCGCTCGACGGCATCGTGGTGCCGGGCGGCTTCGGCATCCGCGGCATCGAGGGGAAGCTCGGCGCCCTGCGGTTCGCGCGCGAACAGGGCATCCCGACACTCGGCATCTGCCTCGGCCTCCAGTGCATGGTGATCGAGTACGCGCGGAACGTCGCGGGCCTCGAAGACGCCTCCTCGACCGAGTTCGACCCCGACACGCAGCACCCCGTGATCGCGACGATGGCCGAGCAGGTCGACATCATCGACCACGGCGACATGGGCGGCACCATGCGTCTCGGCCTCATGGCCGCCGACCTCGCCGAAGGCTCGCTCGCCGCCGAGGTGTACGGTGCGACCACGGCATCGGAGCGTCACCGCCACCGCTACGAGGTCAACAACCGCTACCGCGACCAGATCGCGGAGGCCGGCATGGTGTTCTCGGGCATCTCGCCCGAGCGCGGCCTTGTCGAGTACGTCGAGTTGCCGCGCGAGCAGCACCCGTACTACATCGCCACGCAGGCCCACCCCGAGCTGCGGTCGCGGCCGACCCAGGCGAACCCGCTCTTCCGCGGCCTCGTCGCGGCGGCCCTCGACCGGCACCGCGCGAGCGAGCTGTTCAAGGACGAGGTCGAGGGTGAGTGACCTTCGCGACGAGCCCGCCTCGCCGGAGGTGGTCTCGAGCGACCTCGTCTACGAGGGCCGTGTGTGGGATGTCCGCAGCGACACCGTCCGCTACGGCGACGGGGAGATCGTGCGCCAGTACGTCGATCACCCGGGCGCCGCGGCCGTCGTCGCGATCGACGACGAGGGCCGCGTGCTCCTGATCCAGCAGTACCGGCACCCGATCCGTCACCGCGACTGGGAGGTCCCGGCCGGACTCCTCGACGTCGCCGGCGAGCCCCCGATCGAGACGGCGCGGCGAGAACTCGCGGAGGAGGTCGACCTCGCCGCGGCATCCGTCGAACCGCTTCTCAGCATCTTCACGACGCCCGGCGGGAACGACGAGGTCGTGCACATCTTCCTCGCGCGCGGCCTCACGCAGCAGCCCTCCGCGTTCGCGCGGGAGGACGAGGAAGCCGACATCCGCATCGAATGGGTGCCGCTCGGCGACGCCGTCGACGCCGTGCTGGCAGGACGGATGCGCAACGGCATTCTCGCAGCCGGTGTCCTGGCCGCCGCGGAGCGCCTGCGCCGCGGCTGAGGCACGGCTCCTCATGCGCCTGGATCGGGCCGTCGACGCGTACCTCCGGCACGTGTCGATCGAACGGGGGCTCTCCGAGCACACCGTCGCCGCCTACCGCCGCGACCTCGCCGGGTACCGCGCCTGGCTCGCGGAGCGCGACGTCGACGACACGGCCGACGTGACCCCGGCTCTCGTCACCGCCTTCGCGGCGGAGCGTGCCTCTGCCGTCCCGGCCCCGGCGGCGACGTCGCTCGCCCGGCTCCAGTCGTCGGTGCGCGGGCTCCATCGCTTCCTCGTGCGCGAGGGGATCTGCGACGCGGACCCCACCGAGCGCCTGCGCCCCCCGAAGACGCCGAAGCCGCTGCCGAAAGCCCTCTCGATCGACCAGATCGAACGCGTGCTGGATGCCGCGGGGCCCGCCCCGGGCGACGCGGTGGACGCGGAGCTCACCCAGCTGCGCGACCGCGCCCTGCTCGAACTCCTGTACGCGACGGGCGCGCGCGTCTCGGAGGTCATGCAGCTCGATGTCGACGACCTGGCGCACGGCGACGTGCTGCGCGTGCGCGGCAAGGGGGACAAGGAGCGCATCGTCCCGGTCGGCTCGTACGCGCGCGCCGCCGTCGACGCGTACCTTGCCCGCGCCCGGCCGGAGCTGTCGCGGCGCGGCAAGGCATCCCCACGGCTCTTCCTCGGTGCGCGGGGCGCGCCGATGTCGCGGCAGGGGGCCTGGCTCGTCATCCAGGCCGCCGCGGAGCGCGCCGGCCTCACCGCGCACGTGTCTCCGCACACGTTCCGCCACTCGTTCGCAACCCACCTCCTGCAAGGCGGCGCGGACGTCCGGGTCGTGCAGGAACTGCTCGGCCACGCATCCGTCGCGACCACCCAGATCTACACGCACGTCACGGCCGACGCTCTCCGCGACGTGTACCTGACGTCGCATCCGCGTGCCCGCTGACCCGACCCGGAACGATCGCGCCACGCATCGTGCCTGCCCGCCCCGGGTTTTCACGGCCAGGACGGATGCCTCCGCCGAGCCTGCGGGCGAGGATGAACGGCATGAGTGTGCTCACCGACGCCCGCGCCTTCCGCCCGTCGCGCGCCATGTCGATCTGGTGGATCGTCGCGGGCCTCGCCGGCTGGACGGTCTCCTTCCTGCTGTATCACGAGTACATCGGGCAGCTCACCGGTGGGGACGCCCTCATCACGTGCAACGTCAGCCCCGTCGTCACGTGCGGACCGAACCTGCTCTCTCCGGGCGGGAACCTACTCGGGTTCAGCAACTCGATCATCGGGATCGTGCTGTTCCTCGGGCCCGTCTTCGCGGGAGCCGCAGCGCTCGCCGCCCCATCGGGCCTCCGAGCCTGGTTCTGGCGGACGTTCACCGTGTTCGTTCTGGGCGCGTTCGTCCTCATCCACTTCTTCGCCTACCGCAGCATCTTCGAGTACTCGACCCTCTGCCCGTGGTGCATGGTCATCTGGCTCGTCACGATCCCGCTCTTTGTCACCGTGCTCGGGTGGAGCCTGCGCTCCGGCGTATGGGGCGCGGGCGCGACGGGGCGACGCGTCGGCGCGTGGATCCTGTCGTGGCTCCCTCTCCTCGTCATCGCCGACTACCTCCTGATCGCCGTGACGGCGCAACTGCGGCTCGACGTCCTCGGGAGCCTCTGAGCCCGGCAGACCACCTCGCCGAGGCGCCTTCCCGGTGCTCGTGCGCGCCTGTGGGAGAATCGATCGCACGAGTCCCGGGAGGGACACGAGAAAGCAGGAGATTCGGTGGCGGAGAAGGCGCGCGGAACGAAGAAGGCCGAAGCGGCGGACATCCCGATCGGTCCGACCGGCCGTCCGTATCACGGCTTCGCCACTCCCGCCCCGCTCGAGTCGCACGGGCCGGCGCGCATCATCGCCCTGTGCAACCAGAAGGGCGGCGTCGGCAAGACCACGACGACGATCAATCTCGCCGCGGCGCTCGCACAATACGGGCGCAAGGTGCTCGCGGTCGACTTCGACCCGCAGGGCGCGCTGTCGGCGGGCCTCGGCATCGCGACCCACGACGTTCCGACGATCTACGATCTGCTCCTCGACACGAAGCGCGACCCGCACGAGGTGATCGTGGGGACATCGGTCGACGGGCTCGACGTGATCCCCGCGAACATCGACCTGTCCGCCGCGGAGGTGCATCTGGTCAACGAGGTGGCCCGCGAGACGATCCTCGCCCGCGTGCTCCGGAAGGTCGCGGGCGAGTACGACGTCATCCTCATCGACTGCCAGCCCTCGCTCGGCCTCCTCACGGTCAACGCGCTCACCGCGAGCCACGGTGTGCTCATCCCGCTCGAGTGCGAGTTCTTCGCGCTGCGCGGTGTGGCGCTCCTGATCGAGACGATCGACAAGGTCCGCGACCGGCTCAACCCCTCCATCACGCTCGACGGCGTGCTCGCGACGATGTACGACCCCCGCACGCTGCACTCGCGCGAGGTCCTCGAGCGGGTCGTCGAGGCATTCGGCGACGACGTGCTGGAGACCGTCATCGGGCGCACCGTGAAGTTCCCGGATGCCTCGGTGGCGGGCGTGCCCATCACGGTGTTCGCGCCGGAGCACGCCGCCGCGCAGGCCTACCTGCGCCTCGCGCGGGAGCTGGTCGCCCGTGGCGCCGTCGCCTGACGACTCCGCGACGGGTCCGGACGACGGGGGAGACGCCGCGCTCGCGCAGGCGGAGACCGCGCCGGAGGCCGGGGGAGACGCCGCGGCGGAGTCCGCCGACGGATTCCGCGTCTCGCTCGCGAACTTCGACGGACCCTTCGACCTGCTCCTGAGCCTCCTCGGCAAGCACGAGCTCGACATCACCGAGATCTCGCTCAGCAAGGTCACCGACGAGTTCATCTCCTACCTCAAGGGCCTCGACGACGACGAAGAGCTCGAGCAGGCATCCGAGTTCCTGGTCGTCGCCGCGACGCTCCTCGACATGAAGGTCGCGGGGCTCCTGCCGCAGGGCGAGCTCGTGGATGCCGAGTCGGTCGCGCTCCTCGAGGCGCGCGACCTGCTGTTCGCGCGTCTGCTGCAGTACCGCGCCTTCAAGGAGGTGTCGGCCTGGTTCGAGCGGTCGCTGCGCCGCGAGGACCGCCGGCACGTCCGCGCCGTGAAGCTCGACGAGAAGCACCGCCGCTCGGTGCCCGAGCTCGTCTGGACCCTCTCGAAGGACGACTTCGCCGCGATCGCGCTGCTCGCGTTCACCCCGAAGGAGATCCCCTCCGTCGGCCTCGACCACCTGCATGCACCGCTCATCTCGATCCGCGAACAGGCCGCCGTCGTCGTGACGCTCTTGCGCGACGCGGGGACCCTGAACTTCCGCGAGCTCGTCGCCGGCGTCGCCCAGCCCGGCATCGTCGTCGCCCGCTTCCTCGCGGTGCTCGAGCTGTACCGCCACGCCGCCATCTCGTTCGAGCAACTGGAGCCGCTCGGCGAGCTGACCCTGCGCTGGACCGCGGAGCGCTGGTCCGAAGAGAATCTCGCCTCGTTGGGAGCCGACTATGACCGATGACCCGAACGCCGCGGCTGCAGCCACCGCCACCGAGGAGGCGCCGCCGCGCTCGCAGGAGCCGGCCGACATCGCCCGGCGGCTCGAGGCGATCCTCATGATCGTCGACGAGCCGCAGAGCCTCGTCGCGCTCGCCGCCGCGGTCGGATCGCCCGTCCCGGCGGTCCGCCAGGCCATGGACGGGCTCGTCGCCGACTACGACGGCGAGACCGGCGGACCGCGCCGCGGGTTCGAACTCCGCGAAGTCGGCGGCGGGTGGCGCCTGTACGTGCGCGAGGAGCACGACGATCTCGTCGCGGAGTTCGTCAACGCGCAGGCGCCCAGTCGCCTGTCGCAGGCCGCGCTCGAGACCCTCGCGGTGATCGCCTACAAGCAGCCCGTCACCCGCAGTCAGGTCGCCGCGATCCGCGCCGTCAACGTCGACTCGGTCGTGCGCACCCTCGTCGCGCGCGGGCTCATCACAGAGCTGTTCACCGACCCCGAGACCGGCGCGATCAACTACGGCACGACCGATGCGTTGCTCGTCAACCTCGGGATCAACTCCCTCGACGAACTGCCGCACATCTCGCCGCTCCTGGACGACGGGTCCGACGGCTTCGACGGAGAGGTGATCCGATGAGCGGGGCACAGGACCACGGGCTCGACACGGAGGGTGTGCGCCTGCAGAAGGTGCTCGCGAACGCCGGCGTCGCGTCGCGGCGCGTGTGCGAGCAGTACATCGTCGAGGGGCGCGTGCGCGTCAACGGCACCGTCGTCACCGAACTCGGAACGCGCATCGACCCGGCATCAGACCTCGTCGACGTCGACGGCACCGCGATCCAGCTGGATGCCACGAAGCGCTACATCATGCTCAACAAGCCGACCGGCGTCGTCTCGTCGATGAAGGACGAGCACGGCCGGCCGGACCTCCGGCGCTTCACGAAGGACTGGGAGGAGCGCCTCTACAACGTCGGGCGGCTGGATGCCGAGACGAGTGGGCTCCTCGTCCTCACGAACGACGGCGAACTCGCGCACGTCCTCGCCCACCCGTCGTTCGGCGTGACGAAGGTGTACATCGCCAAGGTCGACGGCCGCGTCGCGCCGCAGACGATCGCGACGCTCACGCGGGGCATCGAGCTCGAGGACGGCCCCATCGTCGCCGACAAGGCGCGCCTGCTGGATGCCTCGAACGCGTCGAGCCTCGTCGAACTCACCCTGCACTCGGGCCGCAACCGGATCGTGCGTCGCATGATGGCCGCCGTCGGGCATCCCGTGATCGAACTGGTCCGCCGCCAGTTCGGGCCCCTGCACCTGGGCACCCTCCCAGCGGGCAGAGCCCGCGAATTGACTACAGTGGAACGCGGCGCCCTGCTCACCGCGGCGCGCCAGGCGACCCCCGGGCAGAGCACGGGCGGCGCCGATCCAGAGGCTGACTCCTAGGCGGATACCGTGACCGACTCGACCGTCGCTGACGCGCGCGTGCGCGCCGCGCGCACCTCGGGGACCGTGCGCGTCGTCGGGGCGGGCCTGCTCGGCTCGTCGATCGGCCATGCACTGCGGAACCTGGGCGTCGACGTCGTGCTCGCGGATGCCTCGCCCGCACAGCTACGTCTCGCGATCGACTACGGCGCCGGCCGCGCTGCCGTGGAGGGTGACGCCCCGGCGCTCATCGTGGTCGCGACGCCCCCCGACGTCGTCGCCGACGTCGTCGAGCGGGAATTGCGTGCATACCCCGACGCGGTCGTCACCGACGTCGCGAGCGTCAAGCTCGACCCCCTGCAGGAGCTTCGCGGACGAGGCGTCGACCTGACGCACTACATCGGCTCGCACCCGATGGCGGGCCGCGAGCGCGGCGGGGCGATCGCCGCACGGGCGGACATCTTCGTCGGCCGACCCTGGGTCGTCTGCCGCGACGAGGAGACCCCCGCGCCAGACCTCGCACTCGTCGAAGGCCTCGCCCTCGACCTCGGCGCGACCCCGATCGAGATGACCCCCGAGGAGCACGACCGCGCGGTCGCGCTTGTCTCGCACGTGCCGCAGCTCGTGGCATCCCTCCTCGCCGGGCGGTTCGTCGACGCCGCCGACGACTTCCTGCGACTCGCAGGGCAGGGCGTGCGCGACACGACGCGCATCGCCGCATCGGCGCCGGAGCTCTGGGTGCAGATCCTCGGCGCGAACGCCGCACCGGTCGTCGATGTGCTCGACGCGCTGTCGGTCGACCTCGCGGCCGTCGCCGACGCGCTGCGCGATCCCGAAGAGCCGGGCGCCCGCCGGGCCGTCGCCGACACGATCCGCCGCGGCAACGACGGCGTCGAGCGCCTGCCCGGAAAGCACGGGCAGAAGCGCCACTTCGAGTCGATCGTCGTCATGGTGGACGACACCCCCGGCCAGCTCGGACGTCTGTTCGGCGACCTGGGGGAGCTGGACGTCAACGTAGAGGACCTCCGCCTCGAGCACTCGCCGCGCGCACAGTTCGGCCTCGCGGAGATCAGCGTCGTCCCGAGTGCCGTGCGCCGCGCCGTCGAGGGCTTGGAAGAGCGCGGCTGGAAGATTGCGAGCGTGCCCTCATGAACGCGTCCACGACAGGAGCGGATGCAGGCCGCGTGGTGACGGTGGCGATCGACGGCCCGGCCGGCTCGGGAAAGTCGAGCGTCTCGAAGCAGGCCGCGCGCCGCGTCGGCTACGGCTACCTCGACACGGGCGCCGCCTACCGTGCGCTCGCGTGGCACGTGCTCGACCGCGGCGCCGACACGGACGACGAGGGCGCGGTGCGTCAGGCCGCCACGGACTTCCCCTACGCGATCTCGCTCGACCCCGACGACTACTGGGTGCGCGTCGGCGACGTCGACGTCACGGACGCGATCCGCGAGCCGCGCGTGAGCTCCGCCGTGAGCGGGGTCGCCCGCGTGCCGGCCGTCCGCGCACGCGTGAACGATCTGTTCCGGGCTCTCGTCGCGGCATCCGGACGCCCCGGTGTCATCGTCGAAGGGCGCGACATCACGACCGTCGTCGCCCCCGATGCGCCCGTGCGCATCCTGCTGACGGCGGCGCCCGAGGTGCGTGCCGCGCGGCGGAGCGCCGAAATGACCGGGCACGACGCGGCATCCGTCGCCGACGCCCTCCATCGCCGCGACGCGGCGGACAGCAAGGTCGTCGACTTCCTCACCGCCGCGCCCGGCGTGACGGTGGTCGATTCGACCGATCTCGATTTCGCACAGACCGTGGAGGCCGTCCTGGACGTCATCTCCGCGGGGACAGGAGCGCCCGATGGCCGCTGAGGACGAGTACGAAGGTGGCCCCGACCACCTCGAAGAGAAGATGGCGGCCCTCGACGAGGAACTCGCCGACCAGCGGGCGGCGGCGCTGCGCGCGTCGCTCGCCGACTACGACCTGGACGACGAGGATGCCGAGCTGCTTGCCGGCTTCACGGCGGGCGGCGAGGTCGTCGAGGTGCTCCCCGCGCTCCCGGTCGTCGCGATCGTCGGGCGCCCGAACGTCGGCAAGTCGGCGCTCGTGAACCGGATCCTCGGGCGCCGAGAGGCGGTTGTCGAGGACACCCCCGGCGTGACGCGTGACCGCGTGACGTACAAGGCCGAGTGGATGGACCGGAAGTTCACCCTCGTCGACACGGGCGGCTGGGAACCGGATGCCCGGGGCATCGACCGTTCCGTCGCGGCGCAGGCGGAGGTCGCGATCGACCTCGCCGACGTCGTCCTGTTCGTCGTGGACGCCATGGTCGGGGCGACCGCGACGGACGAGGCGGTCGTGCGGCTGCTGCGCAGCTCGCGCAAGCCCGTGTTCCTCGTCGCGAACAAGATCGACGACGCCCGACAGGAGCCGGAGGCCGCGGCGCTGTGGAACCTCGGTCTCGGTGAGCCGCACCCCGTCTCCGCGATCCACGGTCGCGGTGTCGCCGACCTCCTCGACGAGATCATGGAGGTGCTCCCCGAAGTCTCCGCCGTCGCGAAGAACGAGCTCGGCGGGCCGCGTCGCGTCGCGATCCTCGGACGCCCCAACGTCGGCAAGTCGTCGCTGCTGAACAAGGCCGCCGGGGAGGAGCGCGTCGTCGTCAACGAGCTCGCCGGCACGACCCGCGACCCCGTGGATGAGATCGTCGAGCTCGGCGGAAAGCTCTGGCGCTTCGTCGACACCGCCGGCATCCGCCGTCGCGTGCACCTCCAGCAGGGTGCCGACTTCTACGCGTCGCTGCGCACCTCTGCGGCGCTCGAGAAGGCCGAAGTCGCCGTCGTCGTCCTCGACGTGTCGCAGTCGATCAGCGTGCAGGACCTCAACATCATCGACCTCGTGCTCGAGTCGGGGCGCGCCCTCGTGCTCGCGTTCAACAAGTGGGATCGCCTGAACGACGACGACATGGAGAACGCCGACCGCCGGCGCTACCTCGAGCGGGAGATCGAGCAGGACCTCGCCCACGTCACGTGGGCGCCGCGCGTGAACATCTCCGCGCGGACGGGCCGTCACCTCGACAAGCTCGTGCCCGCGCTCGAGACGGCGCTCGCGTCGTGGGACCAGCGCATCTCGACGGGCAAGTTCAACGCGTTCCTGTCCGAGCTCGTCGCGGAGCACCCGCACCCGCTGCGCGGTGGCAAGCAGCCGCGCATCCTCTTCGGCACGCAGGCATCCACCCGCCCGCCGACATTCGTGCTGTTCACGACCGGATTCCTCGACCCGGGCTACCGCCGGTTCATCCAGCGGCGCCTGCGCGAGGTGTTCGGCTTCGAGGGCACGCCGATCGTCACGAACATGCGCGTGCGGGAGCGCCGCCAGCGCTGACGCTCCCTGCGGCGCTTCGGCGTTTCGCTTTTGTCTCTTACATACCCCAAGGGGTATGCTGAGGTGGTCGGACCACAAGCCTGTGAAGGGGACGAGAATGAAGCTGGTCGTCGTCGGCGGAGTCGCCGGAGGGGCATCGGTCGCGGCACGCGCGCGACGGTTGGATGAGGATGCCGAGATCGTCGTGTTCGAGCGCGGCGACTACGTGTCGTTCGCCAACTGCGGCCTGCCGTACCACATCGGCGGTGTGATCGCCGATCGCGAGCGCCTGCTGCTGCAGACGCCGGAGAGCCTGCGCGAGGCCCTCGATCTCGACGTGCGCGTCGACAGCGAGGTGATCTCGCTCGACCGCGACGCACGCACCGTCAGGGTGCGCGATGTGCGCACCGGGCGGGAGTACACCGAGGCGTACGATGCACTCGCCCTGTGCGCGGGCGCCGACCCGGTCCAGCTCGCCCTCCCCGGAGCGGACCTGCCGGGCATCCATGTCCTCCGCAATGTCGAAGACATGGACCGCATCAAAGCGCACCTGGATGCCGCGATCGCGCGCACCCGCGACGCCGGCCGAGCCGTGCGCACCGTCGTGATCGGCGCCGGGTACATCGGTGTCGAACTGGCCGAGAACTTCCGTCACCGGGGCGCCGAGGTCTCCGTCGTCGAGATCGCCGACCAGATCCTGCCGCCGCTCGACAAAGAGGTGTCGATCCCCGTCGAGGAGCACGTGCGCGGGCGCGGTGTCCAGCTGCACCTGGGTACGGCGGCGGCCGCCTTCGCCGCGGGTCCCGACGGGTCGGTGCGCGTCGAACTCCAGAACGGCACGACACTCGAGGCCGACCTCGTCGTGCTGTCGGCCGGCGTGCGCCCGAACGTCTCGCTCGCGCGTGAGGCCGGGATCGAACTCGGGCCCCGCGGTGGCATCCTCGTCGACACCCATATGCGCACGTCCGATCCGCACATCTGGGCGGCGGGCGACGCCGTCGAAACGGCGCACGTCGTGCTGCCGGGCACGTGGATCACGCCGCTCGCCGGCCCCGCCAACCGCGAGGGGCGCGTCGCGGCGGAGAGCATCTGCGGCCGCGACACCGAGTACACCGCCACACAGGGCACGTCGATCGTCAAGGTCTTCGAGATGACGGCGGGTGCCACGGGTGCCACAGAGCGTCAACTCGTTCAGGCGGGCATGGCATACCGGACCGTCCACCTGCACCCCTCCGGCCATGCGGGCTACTACCCGGGCACGGCGATGATGCACATGAAGGTGCTGTTCGACCCGGACGACGGCCGACTCCTGGGCGCCCAGATCGCGGGGTTCGACGGCGTCGACAAACGACTCGACGTGCTCGCCGCCGCAATCCGCATGGGTGCGACGGTCTTCGACCTCGAGGGTTTCGAACTCGCCTACGCCCCGCCGTTCGGCTCGGCGAAGGACCCCGTCAACATGGCCGGCTTCATCGCGAGCAACGTCGTCCGAGGCGACCTCCGCCTCTGGTACGCACAGGACTTCCCCGCTGCGGTCGACGGCGCGCGGATCGTCGACGTCCGCACGGCGGAGGAGTACGCGATCTGGCACGTGCCCGGGGCCGAGAACGTGCCGCTGCCCACGGTGCGTGAGGCGAGCGCCGACTGGGACCGCTCGGTGCCGGTGCGGCTCTACTGCGGCGTCGGGTTCCGCAGCTACCTCGCCTACCGGGCTCTCATCCAGCGCGGGTTCGTCGACGTCGCGATGCTCTCGGGCGGATCGCACACGTTCCGCTTCTGGCACGATCTCGAGCAGGCGCGCCTCGAACCGCGTGAGGCGGAGATCCACTATGCGGAGGCCGTCGACCTCACGGCGCAGGCGCACGGGACAGGTGAGGTCGTGGATCTCGACTGCACGGGCCTCGCCTGCCCGGGCCCGATCATGAAGCTCGCCAAGAAGATGGACGAGCTCGCCCCCGGAGACGACGTGGTCGTGCACGTGTCGGATCCCGGCTTCGCGCACGACGGCCCGGCGTGGGCGGAGACCAAGGGGCATCAGCTGCTCGCGATCGAGCCGGAGGGGCCGGGCTACGTCGCGACCTTCCGGAAGGCATCCGCTCCTCGCACCTCCTCCGCCGCGGCCGCCGCGCCGAAGGATCAGGTCTCGTTCGTCGTGTTCTCCGGCGACCTCGACAAGGTTCTCGCCGCGTTCATCATCGCCAACGGGGCGATCGCGATGGGGCAGAAGGTCTCGATGTTCTTCACCTTCTGGGGGCTGAACGCGCTGCGCCGGCAGGATCCGCCGGCGCGCGACAAGTCGATGATGGACCGGATGTTCGGGATGATGATGCCGTCGGGAGCCGACAAACTGCCGCTGTCGCAGCTGAACATGGCCGGCGCGGGCAGTGCGATGATCAAGCACGTCATGAAGGAGCATTCGGTGCAGACTCTGCCCGAACTCATGACGGCGGCCCGTGACGGCGGGGCGCGGCTCATCGGCTGCACCATGACGATGGACCTGCTGGGCATCGCCGAGAGCGACCTGCTCGACGGCGTCGAACTCGGCGGTGTCGCGACATTCCTCGCCGAGGCGCAGAAGTCGGGCACGACCCTGTTCATCTGAGGTCGCGCGGCGCGTCGTCTGAGGCCGCTCGGCCCGTCAACTGGGGTCAACGCGGCCCGGCCGGCGCGGCCTCGCCTGCGTAGCCCCGCCTGCGTAGCCCCGCCTGCGCAGTGAGTTCTGGCGCGATCGAGGCCGCGCGGCCCGTCGGCAAGCACAGCCGGTGATACCGGGGGTCTCCCGTCGACACGTCGGTTGCTCGCGAACCCGGTCCCGAACTCCTCCATTTCGTGGGTTATCCGTGTGCCACGCCGGGGATACGGCCCGGTCGCGGGTGATCTGGAGGAGTTCGGGTCGCGTGCCGGCCGAGACGGCCGCGCGGTGGGGGTGCGCGGCGTCTCGCGACGAGGCTCGAGGATTCGCCGGTCGACGCGGGGGATGCCCGGGAGGGCCGGTCCCGAACTCCTCCATCTCGTGCGGAATCAGGTCGCCACGCCGGGAATCCGGCCCCGTGGCGGGTGATGTGGAGGAGTTCGGGTCGCGCTGACCCGCCGCCTGGGGGTCCGGGGCGGTGGGTCGAGCGTCAGCGCACGACGAGGCTCGCGAACCGCTCGACGGGGAGATCGTCGAGCGTCAGAGGCGCGTCGGCGTCTGCTGCCGCCTGGACGCGGGGGAGCGGGTTGCGGGCGCCGGTCTCGCGGAACCGTTGCACGGCCCAGCAGTCAACACCCGCGTCGGCCAGCCGACAACCGAGCTCACGCAGGCGGGCGTCGTCGATCGCGCCCGGATGCACGGTCGTGCGGACCTCGAAGTCGAGTGGGCGGTCGGTCCCGGCGCGTAGCAGGCGGTTGCCGAGCACGAGTTCGAGCGAGCGCCACGGGGCGTTCGCGCTGTTCTGTCGCCCCGTCACGAGGTCGTAATCGCCCGGGAGGGCCTTGATGTCCAAGCCCACCCAATCCACATGAGGGAGCGCCTGCGCGAGAAGCCCCGGGTAGGCGCCCGCCGTGTGCAGGCCCACCTGGAAGCCGAGTGCGTGCACCATCTCCATCGCGGGGATCAGCGCGCGCTGGAGCGTGGGTTCCCCGCCCGAGAACACGACCCCGTCGACAAGCCCGATGCGGTCGCACAGCAGGTCGACGACGTCGCTCCAGCTGTACTCGCCCTCCGCGCGCGGATCGATCAGCGCGGGGTTGTGGCAGTAGAAACAGCTCCACGGGCATCCCTGCAGGAACACCGTCGCGGCGAGAGTGTCGGGCCAGTCGACCGTCGAGAAGGGCGTGATACCGGCGATGTTCAACTCATAGGCTGCGGCAGCGCGGACCATGACTGCTCCTTCGATGTCGTCGACGGTGCGACGAAGTACGTCCTTTCTGAAGCTTCGCCCTTCTTGCCGATGTTGAACGACGCTATGGGCCGGAAGTATCCCATGACGCGCGTCCAGACCTCGCACGCGGCTCCGCAGCGCTCGCAGAGCTCGTGATGACCCGAAAGGTAGCCGTGCTGCGGGCACACCGAGAACGTCGGCGTGATCGTGAGGTACGGCAGTCGGAAACGCTCCAGCGCCCGGCGTACGAAGTCGCGGCAGGCACGCGCGGAGGTCATCGCCTCGCCCAGGTACAGGTGCAACACGGTGCCGCCGGTGTAGAGCTGCTGCAGCGGCTCCTGCATTTCGAGTGCGAGGAACGGGTCTTCGGTGAAGCCGACGGGCAGTTGCGACGAGTTCGTGTAGTACGGGTTCGTGGCGGTGCCCGCGTGCAGGATGCCATCGAAGCGGGCGATGTCCTCCTTCGCGAACCGGTAGGTGGTGCCCTCGGCGGGCGTGGCCTCGAGGTTGTACATGCGCCCGGTCTCCTCCTGGAACCGGACGATGCGCTCGCGGACGCGTTCGAGGAGGCGCACTGCGGCGGCCGCGCCCTGCTCGTCGGTGATGTCCAGCGTGTCCCGGGAGAGGTTCCGAACGTACTCGTTGATGCCGTTGACGCCGATGGTGGAGAAGTGGTTGTCGAGCGTGCCGAGATAGCGCTTCGTGTACGGGAAGAGGCCCCCCTCGAGGTGGCGCGTGATCACGGCTCGCTTGGCCTCGAGGCTGTCACGCGCGATGTCGAGCAGGTCGTCGAGCTGTGCGAGGGCTGCCTCCTCGTCGCCGGAGTGGACGAACCCGAGGCGCGCGCAGTTGATCGTGACGACACCGATCGACCCGGTCTGCTCCGCGGAGCCGAACAGGCCGTTGCCGCGCTTGAGGAGTTCGGTCAGGTCGAGCTGCAGCCGGCAGCACATCGACCGGATCATGTGCGGGTCGAGGTCGGAGTTCACGAAGTTCTGGAAGTAGGGCAGCCCGTACTTCGCCGTCATCGCGAACAGCGCTTCGACGTTCTCACCCTCCCACTCGAAGTCTTTGGTGATGTTGTAGGTCGGGATCGGGAACGTGAAG
Organism: Microbacterium sp. SCN 70-27; assembly: GCA_001724425.1. Taxonomy (GTDB): domain Bacteria; phylum Actinomycetota; class Actinomycetes; order Actinomycetales; family Microbacteriaceae; genus Microbacterium. The sequence goes on along the minus strand of MEEK01000025.1, from coordinate 18,129 downwards.
GCGCGCCCCTCGGCATCCCCCGCCGTCATCACCTCGATGAAGGCGCGATTGATGAGCGCCATCTCGGGCGCGAGGTCGCCGTAGGTGAAGTCCTGCACCTCGTAGCCGATGAGGGGGCGCTGGTCGCGGAGGTCGTCGGGGCAGACCCAGTCGAAGGTGAGGTTCGTGAACGGGGTCTGCGTGCCCCAGCGGCTCGGGACGTTGAGGTTGAAGATGAACTCCTGCATCGCCTGGAGCACTTCGTCGTAGCCGAGGCCGTCGCGACGGACGTAGGGGGCGAGGTAGGTGTCGAACGAGGAGAACGCCTGCGCGCCGGCCCATTCGTTCTGGAGGGTGCCGAGGAAGTTCACGAGCTGCCCGAGAGCGCTCGAGAAATGCCGTGGGGGAGCGCTGGCGATACGGCCGGGGACGCCGTTGAAGCCCTGTTCGAGCACCATCCGCAGGGACCATCCGGCGCAGTAGCCCGCGAAGACGTCGAGGTCGTGGATGTGCAGGTCGCCTTCGCGGTGGGCGCGGCCGGCGTGTTCGGAGTACACCTCGTCGAGCCAATAGTTCGCGATGACCTTGCCCGCGACGTTGAGGATCATGCCTCCGAGCGAGTAGCCCTGATTGGCGTTCGCGTTGACGCGCCAGTCGGCGCGGGCGAGGTACTCGTCGACGGAGGCGGCGACGGGGATGGAACGGGGGGATGCCATGACGCGGGCTCTCTTTCCGGTGTGGATCGAATGTGGTCTGACCACCATATGTTGTGGTCGGCTCACATTGGTACACAAGATGTGGCGTGTCGCGCATCGTGTCGTCGTGTGTCTGCGTTGTGGTCACCTGTGCCAGGTCGTCATCGGATGTGACAGGCTGAGACGGTGACGATCGTGCAGCCCGAACCCGGCGAGCCACGGCGCCCGGACGGTCCGCGAGACCCCGGTGATGCGTGGGTCGTGACCGACGACGGCACGCGGTACTGGGGGCGGTTCGGTGCGGCCGGGCTCCTTGCGGTGGATGCCGAGCGCGGCGTGCTGCTGCAGCATCGGGTCTCATGGAGTCATTTCGGCGACACGTGGGGGCTTCCCGGTGGGGCGCGGCACGAGGGCGAATCGGCGTGCGACGGCGCACTGCGCGAGTCTGCCGAGGAGGCGGGCGTTCCCGCGGGCGCGGTGCGTCCACGTCTCATCAGCGTGTTCGATGTCGGCGTGTGGACCTACTCGACGCTGGTGGCCGACGTCGTCGTCCCGTTCGAACCCGTCATCAGTGACCCCGAGAGCCGCGAACTGGCGTGGGTACCGCTGGATCGCGTCCAGTCCTATCCGCTGCACCCGGGCTTCGCCGCGTCGTGGCCCCTGTTGCAATCGCTGCTGCCGGTGCGGCCGGCCGTCGTCGTCGATGCGGCGAATGTGGTCGGCTCGGTGCCCGACGGGTGGTGGCGCGACCGCGCCGGCGCGACCGGGCGCCTCATCGCGCGGCTCGAAGCTCTTGCCGAGGGCGGTGTCGACGCGACGCGGCTGGATCTTCCCGCCGACGTGTGGTTCCCCGAGTTCGCGGCCGTCGTCGAGGGTGCGGCGCGCGAGGTGTCGGATGCCGACGGTGGAGCCGTCCGGATCGTTCGGGCCCCCGGTTCGGGCGACGACGCGATCGTCGATGAGGCGCAGCGGCTCCTCGCGGCGGGCCGCGCGGTCAATGTCGTCACGAGCGATCGCGCGCTGCGGGACCGCGTCGAGACGCTCGGGGCGGTGTGCCACGGGCCGTCGTGGCTCGGCGTGCGATGACGTCGGGGGTTCCGGAGGACTCGGGGGTTTCCGGGGTTCCCGGTGTTTCCCGTGCGGCCGGTGCAGCCGGCGCGCCCAGGGAACCCGATGCTTTCGGCGTGCCTGGTGCGCCTGGGAAACCCAGCGCTTTCGGTGCGCCCGCCGCAATCGAGGCGGATGCCCGAGACCGCCGCAGACGCCGATGGTGGGTCGCGGCGCTCGCCGTCGTCGTGCTTGCGGCAGGGCTGGGCGCCCACGTGGCGCTGCCGTCGTCGGCGGCCACCGACATCGCCGGCGATGCCCTTTACGCCGCGCTCATCTACCTGCTGGTGCTGTTCGCGGCGCCGCGCGCGCCGCCGTGGGCCGCGGCGCTGGCGGCCGGTGCATGGTGCACAGCCGTGGAGTTGCTGCAGCTGACCCCGCTGCCTGCGACGTGGGGTGCCGCGTTTCCGCCGGCGCGGCTCGTGTTCGGGTCGGCCTTCGACCCGCGCGATCTCGTGATCTATGCCGTGACGGTCGTGGTGTGCGCCGTGGTCGATGCCGCGTGGCGCGCGTGGACGCGCCGCCGGGCGATGCGTGCGGGCGGTGGTCCCGCGGAAGAGTAGACCCAGGCCTACTCTCGCCCGCGAAGGCGGTCGATGTCACGGCGTTCGCGTTTGGTGGGGCGGCCGGCGCCGCGGTCTCGGACCGCGACCTGCGCGACGGGTTCGCGGACGGGGGTGCGGTCTTCGGCGGCGAGAGCGGCGAGCGGGGCGCCCACGCGCTTGGTGAGGAGTTGACGCACCACCAGGATGCGGTCGAACCCGGCGATCCGCACGCGCAACTCGTCGCCGATTCGCACGGGCTGCGCCGCCTTCGCCTTCTCACCGTTGACTCGCACATGCCCCGCGCGGCATGCAGTGGTCGATGCCGAGCGGGTCTTGTACGCGCGGACGGCCCACAGCCAGGCATCCACCCGCACGGTCGTCGCATTCACACGGTCGATTCTGCCTGGCGGATGCGCTCTTGCACGAGTTCGGCTGTCGCCGAGTCGAAGGCGACGATGCGGACCTCGTCGACCTGCGTCGCTGCCGAGCGGATGGCGGTGATCGCCGCGTCTATCGCGTCCTCCTTCGGCCAGCCGTACACCCCGGCGCTGATGAGAGGGAAGGCGACCGAACGCGCGCCGAGCGCGTCGGCGACCTCGAGGCTACGCCGATAGGCGGAGAGCAACAGAGTGCGGTCGCGGTCGCCCGCCGCGTGGTTCGGACCCACGGTGTGGATGACCCAGCGTGCGGGCAGCCGGCCGGCTGTCGTCCACCCGGCGGCTCCCGTGGCGAGCCCATCGGGGAAGCGTGCGATGCACTCGCGCAGGATGTCCGGGCCGCCGGCCGCGTGAACCGCGCCGTCGACGCCGCCACCGCCGCGCATCGCCCGGTTGGCGGCGTTGACGATCGCATCGACGCGCTCTGTCGTGATGTCGCCCTGCACGCAGATGAGCGTGGGCATGTCAGGCGACCGTCAATGAGACGATCGGTCGCGCTGGAGCGGGCCTTGCGACCTCAGCGAAACCGGCCGCGACGAAGCTCGACAAGCTGCCGTGAAAGAGGCCGTTCGACGACGTCTTCTTCACGCTGGTGTCCACCGGGTAGGCCTCGATGACGCGCGCCCCGTGACGGCGCGCATGGTCGACGGCGGCCGCGAGCAGCGCCGTGCTGACGCCTTCGCCACGGAACTCGCGACGCACGACGAAGCACGTGATGGCCCACACCGATCGGTCCTCGCAAGGCTCGGGGGACTGCTGGAACGCGCGCGTGCGCGCGAGGCGAGGCTGATCGGGCCGCGCCGAGACCTTCACCCACCCTGCCGGTACGTCGTCGATATACGCGACGAGTGCGGATGCCACCGGGGCATCCAGGTCGCTGCGCAGCAGTTCTCGGCGCTCGGCGCTGGTTCTCGCGTCGAAGTCTTTGTTGGAGAGCATCCACCATTGGCACCAGCATGACCCGCCGTCACCACCGCCGGTGAGCGCGTGCTCGACGTCGGTGAAGCGCTCGGAGGATGCCTCTGAGATCCTGATCTCGCTCATGGCGCGACGCTACGCCTCCCCACCGACATCCGCACCGCCCGCGGTTCGCGAGCACCTTCGAGAGCGGCTAAGATGGGGGAGTTGCCCGCGCGCGGGCGATGGACCGGGATGTGGCGCAGCTTGGTAGCGCACTTGACTGGGGGTCAAGGGGTCGCAGGTTCAAATCCTGTCATCCCGACGGTCGGAAGCCCTGGTGAGAGTGAACTCTCACCAGGGCTTCGTTGTTTCTTAGGGTCACCGGTGGCTGGGCCACTACTCTGGGTGGGCGGCTTCCGACGACGAGGAGAACTGACGTGCGCGTGTTCTTCACCAGCTCTGAGTCCTTCGGTGAGGGCAAAGGCTCCGCCGACTTCTACATGGAGATGGATCGGGTCTTCAACGAAGGCCTGGCCGACAAGTTCTACGGCGACGGGATCGACTGCTGCTCTCTGATGTTCGTCTTCCACCGCGAAGACGGACCGGGCGACCGGGGCAAAGAGCGCACGTTGTACAAGCGCCAGTCGCGTGAGCTCGACCTGCGGCTGTTCGCCGATCACGACGGGTGGCGTCGCGCGCGAACGGAAAAGAACCCGCCCGAGCAGTACCGCCTCCTCTACGACGTCGCCGCGCGATCTTTCGACATCATGCGGGCGAAGAAGATTCCGAACCTCGACGTCGACGCTTTGGAGCGCGACGTGCATGCCCTCGCCGCCGCGCAGGGGTGGACGCGATGACCGACCGGGGTCACAGATCTATGACTCGCCCCGGCGTGGCCGGAGAGCGTTCTGCGGGTGGCAGCAGGCTCCTCGTGCCGGCCAAGAGCCCTGACGAGCGTGCGCCCGTCAGGGCCGCTCGCAACTAGAACATCGAGTTGGTGTTCTTCGCCTCGGCGGGGACCTCCTGGATCACATCCCAGTGCTCGACGATCTTGCCGTCTTCCAGGCGCCAGAAGTCGGCGACGGCGAGTCCGCGGTCTTCGGGGGTACGGCGGAAGTGGCTGTGGGTGACGACGATGTCGCCGTCGGCGAGGGCGCGGCGGAGTGGTCGAAGACCTCGGCCCGGACCGGTGCTCCCTCGAGGTCGGCGCCTGGTCGTGGGTCGCCCTCGCGGCATCCCTGGGCCGCTTCGACACGGATATCGAGGTGGTTCGACCGCCCGAACTCGCACACGCGTTCGGCGTGCTGGCCGCGCGGAACGCCGCAACGGCCGAGAAGTCGGACCATCCGACCCGCTGAGGCGCTGTCACACCTCGATCGGCGCGGCGCCGCATCAATCGATCCAGACGGCTCTGTCGCTGCCCCACGGGTGCACGGGCGATGGGTATTCGCGGGGTGCGCCGGGGAAGTCGAGGAACGGCATCGCGCAGGTGATCGTCGCCGGATCGCCGTCCGCCGAGCGCAGAACCGGGACGACCTGTGTCGGCAGCGCGACCGCACCGCCCAGGCCAGCGGAGTCATCCGCCGCGCCCTCCGCGAGCAACTCGTCCGCGATCCGCGCGAGGCTGATGTCGATCCGGAACGACCCGCCCCGCGCCCGCTGTTCGCGTAGCGCCGTTGCGATGGATGCCGCGAGGAAGTGGCCGGTCGAGTGGTCGAGCGCCTGGACCGGCAGTGCGCCGGGAGTGGTGCCTTCATCCCGGCTCTCGAGGAGCGAGATCCCCGTCGCCGCCTGGACGATGCTGTCGAACCCGCGTCGTGTGCCCCAGGGGCCGTCCGTCCCCCAGGCGGAGAGTTGCGCGACGACGATCCCCGGGAAGCGCCGGATGAGGGAGTCGGCGTCGAGGCCGAAGCGCTCGAGAGCCGCCGGCCGGTATCCATGGACGACGACATCGGCTGTCGCCAGCAGCCGCTGCAGCGTATCGAGGTCGTCGCTACCCGTGAGATCGAGGAGGGCGCTGCGCTTCTTCTGCCCGGTGTCGAAGTGCTGGAACGCGTGCTCGGGCAGACGCGGGGAGTCGACGCGCAGCACGTCGGCTCCCGCGATGGCGAGGTCGCGCGTGGCGACGGGTCCGGCGATGACGCGCGTGAGATCGAGCACGCGGATGCCGGCGAGGGGGCGTATTTCCTCGGGCTTCCACGGGCGGGCCGGCGCCTCGCCGACGCGGGCGAACCCGACGACGGGACTCTCCGCGAGCGCGGCACGGTGCGGGTGTCGTCGCCACTCCGCCGCGCTCCGGACGGCGAACACGAGAGCCCCCGCCTCGGCGGCACGGTCCTCCAGGTCGATGCGGCCCCAAGCCCGCATGGCTGTCTCGACCTCCGATCGATCGGCGTCGCGAGCGACACCGAGGAGCCTCGTGAGCCGCTGCGCGTGGTGCGGGTAGTTGCCGTGGGTGCGCACCCACCCGTCGGCGACTCTCCAGAACCCCGACAGCGGCGACCAGATCGGGAGGGCTTCGCCGTCCATCCGGAAGAGCCGTTCGCTTCCGTACGAGGCTTGGATGCGCGCCGGCGCGGGCGAGATCGAGCTCTCGCGCGCCTCGCGCCCGGCCCGGTCCGCGGCGACGAGCGTGATCGCGAGCGAGGAGAGCGCGGCGCTGTCGTACGCGAGCTCACCGACGCGGAGATGTGACTCCCAGTGGGGCAGGTTCGGGGTGGTCGTGAGCCCGGTGAGCTCTTCCTCACGGAGGCCGAGAGCATCGGCGACCCGTTCGCCGACGCGATGGAGCCGCCGCGGCGCCTCGCCGGCCCGCGGAGAACCATCGATGCGCGCTGATCGCGTCATCGCCGTCCCTCCCTTCCGTCGTCGGGTTGCGCGCTCGCCGTCAGTCGAGGCTCTCCAGCGGGTTCGTGGCGAGTTTGCGCGCGATTCCGCCTTCCTGCAACCGCCGCGCGGCGGTATCGGGCTTCCTGCTCGCCTGGTCGGCGATGCACGCGCTGAACTCCGCGGCGAGCGTGCCGCGCGGATACGCCGCGAGCACCTCGCGACGGAACGCCTCGGGCAGCGCGTCGGGGCGTGCGCCGGAGATGTCGAGGCCGGTCGCGATCTCGAGTAGGTGCCCCTCGGCATCCATCGCCGGGTCGACGCTCGGCCAGTTATGGCGCACGATCACCTCGAGCACCCGCGTGCGGCGCTCGGGTGCCCATCCCGCACCGGCGGTGAGCGCGACGCCGACGTGCCCGCCGGCGTGCTCGTACGAGATGGTGTGGTTGTCGAACGCCGTCACGGTGCCGATGTCGTGCAGCACGGCGGCGACGTAGAGCAGTTCGTGGTCGATGTCGTGGATGCCCTCCATGCGGGCGAACGCCTCGGCCCAGAGCCACGAGCGCAGCGCATGCGCCGTGATCGCGGGGGACTGGTACTCCTGCGCGAGCTGCAGGGCGCCGCGCGCCGCGAGGGTATCGGGAACCGGGAAGTCGTCGATCTGCACACCCCGATTGTCGCGCCCGCGCTCCCGGTCGTGCGCGCACAGGGCGGTCGCGTGTGCGCGGGTTCCTGCCAATCGCGATGCAGGTCGGAGCGCGGCGCCGATCAGGCGGCCGTTCTCTCGAGGTCGAGAAGGGCGGTCTTGGCATCCAGCCCGCCGACGTAGCCGCCGAGGGTGCCGTCGCTGCGCAGCACGCGGTGGCACGGGACGATCACCGGGAGGGGGTTCGTCGCGCACGCGCTGCCGACGGCGCGCACAGCGTTCGGGTTGCCGACGCGTTCGGCCACCTGCTTGTAGGTGAGCGTGTGCCCGTACCCGATGTGCGGCAGATACTCCTGGACGCTGTGGCGGAACCCCGACGACAGACGGTGATCGAGGGGGAGGTCGAACGACCGGCGGATGCCCGTGAAGTACTCGTCGAGCTGGTGCGCGGCCTCGTCGAGTCGGCCGGGGGAGCGGAGTACCCGCGGCCCGATCCGCTCCGCGATCGCCGCGAGCACGTCGTCGAAGCCCTCACGGTCGTAGGCGACGCGCACGACGCCGCGGTCGGTCGCCGCGAGCAGCAGGGTGCCGACCGGGGTGTCGATCGTGCGGTAGGCGACGTCGACGAGGTGGGCGGCCTCTGCCGAGACCGCGAGGCGTGTGCGCAGGGCGTCCAGGTGTGTGGCGTCGACACCTGTGAGGGTGCGCAGTGCGGCCTCCGTCGAGGTCGCAGGGATGTCGGTCGGGCTCATCAGAGGTCTCCTTTCCCGTCGTCATCGGTGAACAGCGGATGCCGCCGCAGGGCGGCGATGCCGTCCGAGGCGGCGCGGCGCGCGGCATCCGGGCTGCCGCCGATGAGCTCCGCGATCTCGGCGTAGGGGAGCCCGCCGAGGTAGTGGTAGGTGATCGACTGCCGCTGCTTCGGAGGCAGCGCCGCGACCGTCGCCCAGATCTCACGGTGGTCGTCGCCGGGGGTGCCGAGAGTCGACGGGCGGTCGGGCAGGTCGTCCGTGGGGATCGCGTGGCGCTGACGACGCCGCGTCACATCGATCGCCTTCCGGTGCGCGACGCGCACGAGCCACGCCTGCACGTTAGTGTCGTCGGGCAGGCCCGGCCACGCCTCGAGCGCCGACAGGAACGTCTCCGACCACGCGTCGTCGGCGTCCGTGTGGGGCCCGAGCACGGCGCGACAGACGCGCAGGACGGTCTCTCCGTGCGCCCGTACGGCCTCATCGAATGGCGTGTTCATGCTCATCACACGGTAGACGCGCGGAGGCATCCGGATGTGAGATTCGCTCTCGAGGTGCGAGGTACCCGTGCAGGGCGACGAGCCCGTCTAGGAGGCGTCCTTCGTGTAGAGCTTGATGACATCCCGGCTGAGTCGGAACGTCGTCGTGGGGTGGAACCCCGCACTCAGCAGCGTCTGTTCGTCTGCGCTCGTACCGTCCGTGGACCGTGCGACCACCCACACGCGGGTCCGACCGTCGAGGACGTGCGGGCGCTCGCCCAGCCGTTCCACGACATCCCAGAGGTGGTCCGTCGTCTCGTACGAGCGCACGAGACCGAGATCGGCGGTGTCGCGGAATCCGTCCGGATACAGGCGGAGTGCGAGCCGAGGCTTGCGGGATGCCCGGACGCTCTCGTCGAACACGACCCCGTCCCCCGGCTTGCCGTGTTCCCCCACGTAGGCGGATACCTGTGCCCAGTCGCTGCCGAACTTCGCATTGTCTGTGCGCTGCGATACCGCGACGGGCACCGCCAGAACCACGACGAGGCATCCGGCGACGATCGCCGCAGGCCGTGGGAGCACGAGACAGATGACGACGGCGATCAGGATGCCGGCGGCCGGAGCGCTGAAGGAGAGGTACCGGGCCGTGTACAGCGGTCCTGCGGCGGCGTTCGCGAACAGGAGGAGCACGGTCGGGACGAGCAGCCACGCGAGCGAGATCAGGGTCAAGGCGCGTGGGCCGGCCGCCTCCGCATCGAACGGGTGGCTTCGGCGCTGCCAGATCACCCAGGCGATGGCGAGCAGCACGGCGGTCCAGGCGGCGATCGCGATCGGCAACGACCCGAACCACTGCGTGACGAGCACGGCATCGGGCGTGGTCACGTCACGGTGCGCCAGGAAGGCGATCTGACCGCGTTGCCGGGACGCGATGATCGCGAACGGGAGACACGCCGCCCCCGCGCTCAGTGTCGAGATGAGCCAGCGACGTCGGACTGCGCGCGGGGCGCGGAGCACCAGCAGGCACAGCAGGTGCACGACCACCATCAGTGCCGAGTACAGGAACAGGTGGACGCTCACGACCAGCAGACCGCCGTAGAGGACCCACCATCGGGCTCGCAGACCCGGATGCCGCACCAGGTGCACGAGCAGCACCGTGAGCCAGGTCGCGAACGCCGCGGTGAATGCCGCGGATCGCGCTTCGGCCGCCATGTAGTCGACGCGGGGGAGCAGGGTGCAGGCGATGCTCGCCACGATGGCGACGCGAGCGCCGGCGAATGACCGGCAGAGGGTGTAGACGCCGGCCACGGTCACGCCGATCGCGAGGGCGCTGGGAAGACGGACGGAGAACGCCGACGCACCGAAGAGATCGATCCAGACGTGCAGGAACGCGTAATAGAGAGCATGCACCGCGTCGACGTTCGCGGCCATCGCCCAGAGCGAATCCCATGGACGCTCCGCGGACATGACGCTCGCGGCCTCGTCGCCCCACATCGACGGGACTCCGATCGCGATCCCCGAGGCCACGGTGGCGCCTGCGCCCGCGAGAGCCGGCGCGAGGGCGGGATGCCTCGTTCGCGCCGCGCGCGGCGAGCCTTCCTCGACGCGGAGGGGCGGATCGGTGAGGGTCGTCACTCACTCCACGTTACGAACCGAACCTGAGCGCAGCATAAGGACGGTTGCGTGCCTAGGTCCTCCCGTTCATGCCTGCGGTAGAGTCGCCCTCCGAACTTCGTAGTCGCTGAGTCGCAGGAGGGTGCCGATGGCATCGTGGCGCGCGTTCGTCCCGGTGTCGCTCCGGGGATACCGGCTTCCCTGGCTCGCGCCCGACATCCTCGCGGGTCTCACTCTTGCCGCCGTCGCCATCCCGGAAGTGATGGGCTACACGTCGATCACACAGACGCCCGTCGCGACCGGGCTCTACACCCTGCTCCTGCCGCTCGCGGCGTTCGCCCTCCTCGGCTCCTCGCGCCTCCTCGTCGTCGGCGGCGACTCCGCGACGGCGGCGATCCTCGCGTCGGGCCTCCTCGCGGCCGGGATCCCCGGGGTCGAGCCCGGGTCGCCCCGCTGGGCGGCGCTGTGTGCGATGACCGCGCTCGCTACCGGCATCCTGCTGGTGTTCGCCCGGCTGTTCCGGTTGGGGTTCATCGGCGACTTCCTGTCCGCCTCCGTGCTGATCGGGTTCCTCAGCGGCATCGGCGTGAAGGTGGCGACCGATCAGATCCCCGCGATCCTCGGCGTCGAGGAGGGAAAGGGCAACTGGATCGAGAAGCAGTGGGCGTGGATGTCCTCCCTCGGCGACCTGTCCGTCGCCGCGCTCGCGTACGGGCTGGGGACGATCCTCGTCATCGTCGTCTTCAAGAGACTCCTCCCGAAGATCCCCGGCGCGATCGTCGCGGTGGTGGGGCTCCTGATCGTCGCGACGCTGTCGGATGCCGGTGGCCACGGCGTCTCCGTCGTCGGCGCCGTCGAGGGTGGTTTCCCCCACCTCGGCATCCCCCTCGACCTGGGTCCGCAGGAGATCGGCGCCGTGATCGCGAGCGCCGTGTCGTGCTTCTTCATCGTGCTGGCGCAGAGCGCCGGCACATCGCGCAGCTTCGCGATGAAGCACGGCGACACGCCCGACGTCAACCGCGATATCGTCGGTCTCGCCGCCGCCAACATCGCGGCCGGCGTCAGCGGCGCCTTCGTCGTCAACGGCTCGCCGACGAAGACGCAGATCCTCGGCGATGCGCGCGGGAGGACGCAGGTCGCGAACCTCGTGGTCGTCGGGGTGACCCTTATCGTCCTGCTCTTCCTCACCGACGTGCTCCGCGAACTCCCGCACGCCGTCCTCGGCGGTGTGGTCTTCGTCATCGGGCTCGGACTCATCGACCTGAAGGGCCTGCGCCGGATCGCGCGCCGTCGGCGCGGCGAGTTCCTCATCGCGATGATCACGATGATCGTCGTGTTCAGCGTCAACATCACGGCCGGGATCGTCGCAGCGATCGCGCTGTCGCTCCTCGAGGTGATCGCGCGTCAGTACAACGCGCCCGCCTACGTCCTCGGCCTCGCCGAGAAGGGGTACGACTACGAGCCCGCCGTGCCGGGGGCGCAGACCCAGCCGGGACTCATCGTCTATCGCTTCGACAGCACCGTGTTCTTCGCCAACGCGGCGGGTTTCGCCGACCGGCTCCGTGCTCTCGTCGACGGAGCGCCCGACCCTGTCTCGTGGGTGATCATCGATTGCGCCGACATCACCGACGTCGACTACTCGGCGGGGGAGACGCTCGACCGCCTCGTCGTGGCTCTGCACGCGAAGGGGGTCCACGTCGTGCTCGCCCGACCGGAGCCGAGGCTCCTGCGCACGCTCGACCAATACGAGCTGACGCGGCTCCTCGACCCCGCCCACATCTACAGCGACCTCGATGTCGCGATCGCCGCCTTCGCCGAGACCACCCGCCGGCCCGCGCCCGGGAAGTGACGGCGGCGTCACCGCTACGGCGGCGTGTGTTCCCCGTCAAGGGGGTCGCCGTGGCTGCACGGGCTTCGTAGGTTCGGAGGACGCGACCGAAGGAGACGCCATGACCGCCGCCCACGCCGACGACCCCCGAGACAAGCACCATAGCGGCGGCTTTCCCGGTCAATCGCAGACACAGCCCGGGAGCCTCGAGCACACGACGCCCACTCCGGACCACGGAGAGAGCAGCTACCGCGGCAGCAGCCGGCTCGAGGGGCGTCGGGCGCTCATCACCGGCGGAGACTCCGGCATCGGGCGCGCCGTCGCGATCGCCTTCGCGCGCGAGGGCGCCGACGTCGCGATCGCCCACCTGCCCGAGGAGCAGGAGGATGCCGACGACACGCTGCGCCTGGTCGAGAAGGAGGGGACGCAGGGGCTGAGTCTTCCGGGCGACATCCGCGACGAGGAGTTCGCGGCATCGTTGCCGGGCCGCGCGATCGCCGAGTTCGGCGGCCTCGATGTCGTCGTGCTCAATGCGGCCTATCAGAAGGACCGCGATGGCTTGGCGAGCCTGGAGACCGCGGAACTCGACCGGGTGTTCCGGACGAACCTGTACGGGATGCTGTTCACGGCGCGCGCCGCGATCCCGCATCTGAAGCCGGGGTCCTCGATCATCGTCACCTCCTCGATCCAGGCGTTCCAGCCGTCGCCGTCGCTCATCGACTACGCCATGACGAAGGCAGCTCAGGTGGCCTTCGTCAAGGCGCTCGCCGAAGAGCTCGGACCGGACGGCATCCGTGTGAACGCGGTCGCACCCGGCCCGATCTGGACCCCGCTGATTCCTGCGACGGGCTGGGATGCGGAGCGCCTCGCGAGCTTCGGTCAGGACACCCCGCTCGGCCGGGCCGGGCAGCCCGCCGAACTGGCCGGGGCCTACGTCTTCCTGGCGTCGGAGGCCGCGTCGTTCGTCTCGGGAGCGGTCCTGCCGGTCACGGGAGGCAAGGGCCTCTGAGGCCGGCTCAGCGGGCCGCGAGCGCCTCGTCGAGGTCCTGGAGGATCGCGGCGCAGGCATCCACGTCCTCGGGTGTTCCGGACAGTTCGAACTCGAACAGCACCGGGCGCCCGGAGGCGGTGGCGAGTTCCCGCGCGGCGGCCTGGTAGTACTCGCCGAAGTTGCGGTTGCCCGACCCGATGATGCCGACGAGGTGTCGTCGGTTGGCGGCGGAGCGCAGGAACGCCCGCACGGGTGCGGGGAGGGTCACCTCGTCGGCGTTTCCCGCCTTGTACGACGGGGTGAGGAGCACCCACGCGTCGCCGAGTTCGCGATGACGCACCTCGGCATCGGCGAGATTGTGGACCGCGCGCCCCGTCTGCTCGGCGAGGTGCTCGGCGAAACGGCCCGTGAGGTTCGACACCGACGAGTAGTAGTAGACGGGAACGGATGCCACCGTTCGAGTCTGCTCCTCACCGGCGACCTCACGCGCGCCGCGACGCCGGGGAAAGTCCTATCCGTCTCGCCTCTCGCCCGTCGCGGCGCCGTCGAGCACGGCCTCCGCCGCGCGCCGGCCTGAGCAGAGGGCGGCGGTGACGGTGGCGGGGTCGTCGGTCCACGTCGCCTCGCCCGCGAGGTGCAGCACCCCGCCGATCGGCGTCGCGAGGGCGTCGTGGTCGGCGGTCGTCGATCCGAGCGTCATGTAGGCGTAGGAGCCGTGTCCGGCGAAGGGGTCCTCCTGCCAGGCCGTGCGCTGCACCGCCACCGGGCTCGGGGCGGATGCCCCGTACAGCCTCCGCAACTGGACCATGATCGAGTCGACCACCTGGGCATCCGACCAGTCGCGGGTCGCGGCGGCCGCGGGTCCCGCCGCGAAGGTGAGGAGCGTGGGGGAGTCGTCGAGGCCGGTGAGGTCGTACCAGGAGTGCCACCACGCGCCCTCGGGCCCCTGCTGCCGGATGACGTACACGCCCTCGTCCCAGAACCTCTCCGCGAACCGCAGGAAGACCTTCTCGAACGCGTTCATCCGCAGCCGCGACAGAGCGCCGGCGACGGGCCCGGGCAGGGCGGGTGTGATCTCGAACGCCTCCGACTGCAGCACTCCGACGGGCACCGTGACGATCGCGTCGTCTGCGGCGAACGCGCCGCGATCCGTCGTCACGACGACGCCGCCCGGCCCCCACTCCACCCGTGAGACGACATGCGCGAGCCGTACGTCGAGACCTTCGGCGAGCCCCGCGGGCAGGGCGTCGTACCCCTCGGGGAAGACGACCTCGTCGCCGGAGATCTGGTCGTCGTCCAGCCCGTGCGCCGCCAGTTCGTCGATGGCGGCGCCGTACTGCTCCTCGCTGCGGTGCCCGAAGTACTCGCGGACGCGCTCCGCCCGCGAGGCATCCCACCCCTGCGCCTCGGAGACCGCGGCGATCGCGGCGTCGGTGGTGTCGAGGTAGGACGCGTCGGGGGCGGATGCCGCGATGACGTCGACCAGTTCGGCATCCGCCGCGTGGATGTCGGCGACGTAGGCGGCCGCATCGGCGTCGCTCAGGCGACGCCCTTCCGGAGAGTAGTGCGCGATGGGGCGACTGTCGGGCTGGTATCCGCCGACCGTGAACTCCACGGTCGGCATGCCGAGGGCCGTCGCCGCCTCGTACACGGGGCTGTCCTCGATCCCGTGGATCCACGACGCCCCCCGGTCGGTGACGTAGCCGTCAGACCTGTCGGTCCAGACCCGCCCGCCGATGCGATCGCGGGCCTCCAGCACGACGACCCGCCTCCCGGAATCGTGCAGCGCCCGGGCCGCCGCGAGTCCGGCGACACCCGCGCCGACCACGATCGTGTCGTATCGCTCCATCACGACCTCCTTCGTCGGGATCATCCCACGCGGCTCGGTCGACGGCCAGCGTCCACCGAGCGGCTACACGCCGTGGGCGTCGAGCCACTCGATGAGCGCCGGGAGGGCGACGTACGCGATCGTGCCGTGATCGGCGCCGCCGATGAGGTGGAAATCGACGTCCATGCCGAGGGACTTCTCGTGCGCGACGAACTGCTCGGTCGCGCTCGGCACGACGAGCTTGTCGTCCTTGCCCTGCGCGACGAACAGGGGAGCCGAGAACGCCGTGCCGCCCGCGGAGTTCTCGGCGAACAGCGTCGCCCACGGCTCCACGCCACCCGGATCGGCGATGACGAAGTCGCCGACGAGGGGCTGGCCGATCTCGTGCAGCCGGTCGATGTTCGACAGCAGGCACAGCGCGTTCATCTCGGTGAGCTTCGCCTGCGCCGCGGGGGTCAGGATGCTGTCGAGCGTCGCGCCGCGATCGGCATAGACCTGCGCGTACGCGGCGAACGTGTACGACCCGATCGTGACGCCCGAGATGTCGTCGATGTGGTCGCTGAGCAGCGCCGTCAGATCCGCGGCCGGTGCCGCGACGGCGACCGCCTCGATGTCCAGCTCGGGCGCGTACTGCGGGGCGCGCTGCGCCGCGAACAGCACCGCCTGGCCCCCCTGCGAGTGTCCCCACAGGACCACCTTGTTCGAGGCGTGCGCCGGCTCGAGATGCTGTGCGGCGCGCACGGAGTCGAGCACGGCGTTCCCGCCGGTGTCGCCCACGAGGTAGGAGTCCGGTCCGTCGGTGCCCATGCCGACGTAGTCGGTCGCGGCGATCGTGTAGCCGCGGTCGAGGAGCGGACGCATGCCCTCGATCAGCTGATAGGGGTCGAACCCGCGCGAGGGCGCACAGTCGGGGGAAGTGCCGGTGGTCGGATGCCCCCAGGCCAGCACAGTGCGCGCGCCGCCCACGGCGGGGCCGGCCGGCGTCACCACGATGCCCGTCGCCACGACCGTGGCGCCGTGGACGTCGGTGGTCCGATACATGATGCGCCACGCCCGCGCATCGAAGGGGACGCCCACCAGCTCTTCGCTGCGGACGATCTCGCCGGGCGCGCCCTCTGTCGCTCCGGCGGGCTGCTCGTAGAAGGCCGCGAGGTGCCCCTGTTCGACGCCATCCCCGATGACGCGGGCCTCCGCGACGACGACGAAGCCGGCGATCACGGTGAGCGCGGCGGCCCAGAACACTCGCCAGGCGCGTCGGTGTCGCGTGCGCCGGATGGCGCGTTTCGCGGCCGATGACATGGCGTGAGCTTATCTCTCTTGTGTGGTCAGACCACATGTGTCATACTGATCCCAGTCAGGCCCGAGAGCCCCTCGGACCCGGAAAGCGATGACGCGGACTGTGCGTCCGCGCCGGGTAGGAGAACACACCATGTCCACCTCGATCGATGCTCAGGTCGATGTCCTCGTCGACGGCGCGCAACGCGCACTTGCTGAGTACGCATCCTTCACTCAGGAACAGATCGACCACATCGTCCGCAAGGCATCGGTCGCAGCGCTGCACTTCCACGGCGAACTCGCCACGATGGCCGTCGAAGAGACCGGTCGCGGCCTGTTCGAAGACAAGGCCGTGAAGAACATGTTCGCGTGCGAGCACGTGACGAACTCGATCATCGACCAGAAGACGGTCGGTGTCATCAGCCACGACGAGATCTCCGGCATCACCGAGATCGCCGACCCGGTGGGCGTCATCTGCGCACTGACCCCCGTGACGAACCCGACCTCCACGGCGATCTTCAAGTCGCTCATCGCCCTGAAGACGCGGAACCCGATCGTCTTCGGCTTCCACCCCGCCGCACAGAAGTGCTCGGTCGCCGCCGCCAAGATCGTCCGCGACGCGGCCATCGCAGCCGGCGCCCCGGAGAACTGCGTGCAGTGGATCGAGGAGCCGTCGATGGAGGCATCCGGCGCCCTCATGAACCACCCGGGTGTCGCCCTCATCCTCGCGACGGGCGGAAACGCGATGGTCCGCGCCGCCTACTCCTGCGGCAAGCCCGCCCTCGGCGTCGGTGCCGGAAACGTCCCCGCCTTCATCGAGCGCACCGCGAAGGTCGGCCGCGCCGTCAACGACATCGTCCTGTCGAAGTCGTTCGACATGGGTATGGTGTGTGCGAGCGAGCAGGCCGTCATCCTCGACGAGCCCATCGCCGCCGAGGCGCTCGCCGAGTTCGCGCGCCTTCACGCCTACATGGCGACCCCCGACGAGAAGCGCATGCTCGAGGAGTTCATCTTCGGCGTCATCGCGAACAGCGAGAACTGCGCCGGCGCGAAGCTCAACCCGACGGTCGTCGGCCAGAGCCCGCAGTGGATCGCCGAGCACGCCGGCTTCACGGTTCCCGAGGACACCTCGATCATCCTCGCCGAGGTCTCGGGCGTCGGCCCGCACGAGCCGCTCACCCGTGAGAAGCTCGCCCCGGTCCTCGCGGTCCTGCGCGCGGCGACCCCCGCCGAGGGCATCGACCTGGCCCGCCAGATGGTCGACTTCGACGGCCTCGGCCACTCGGGTGCGATCCACTCCAACGACCAGGACGTCATCGCCGAGTTCGGCAAGGTCGTCAAGGCTGTCCGCATCATCGAGAACAGCCCGTCGGCACTCGGCGGCATCGGTGACATCTACAACGCCTTCATGCCGTCGCTGACCCTCGGCTGCGGCTCCTACGGTCACAACTCTGTCTCCAACAACGTCTCGGCGGTGAACCTCTTGAACGTCAAGCGCATCGGTCGGCGCAACAACAACCTGCAGTGGTTCAAGGTCCCTGCGAAGACCTACTTCGAGCCGAACGCGGTCCGCTACCTCGCCGACATGCGCGGAGTCGAGCGCGTCACGATCGTCACCGACGAGACGATGACGAAGCTCGGCTACGTCGACAAGATCACCGACGTGCTGAACCGTCGCGAGGGACGCGTCCAGGTGCAGCTCATCAGCACGGTCAAGCCCGAGCCGAAGGTGTCGGAGGTGCGCGCGGGCGCCGACCTCATGCGCCAGTTCAAGCCCGACACGATCATCGCGCTCGGCGGCGGTTCGCCGATGGATGCCGCGAAGGTGATGTGGCTCCTCTACGAGCACCCCGAGGTCGAGTTCTCCGACATGGGTGAGAAGTTCTTCGACATCCGCAAGCGTGCGTTCAAGTTCCCCGAGCTCGGCAAGCTGGCCCAGCTGGTGTGCATCCCGACAACGTCGGGAACGGGCAGCGAGATGACCCCGTTCGCCGTCATCACCGACGACGAGAGCGGCATGAAGTACCCGCTCGCCGACTACGCGCTGACGCCGTCTGTCGCGATCATCGACCCCGTGCTCACCAAGATGCTGCCCGGGTTCCTCGTCGCCGACGCCGGTTTCGACGCCCTGACGCACGCCACCGAGGCGTTCGTCTCCGTCTACGCCAACGACTACACCGACGGCCTGTGCCTGCACGCGATCAAGCTCATCTTCGAGAACATCGAGCGCAGC
>MEEK01000024.1 GCA_001724425.1 Microbacterium sp. SCN 70-27 | reverse complement strand
CCTGTGCGGACCGGGCACGCGCCGCGGCATCCGCCGCCGCCGTTCCCGGTCGGTGATTCTCGACCCACCCCTCGACGTTGCGCTGAGGGGCGACGCTCAAGGCGAGCGCACCGGCGGGGACATCCTTGCGGATCACGGCGCCGGCGCCGGTCTTGGCGCCATCTCCGATCCTAACGGGCGCGACGAACACGTTGTGCGAGCCGGAGTGGACCTCGTCGCCGATCTCGGTGCGGTGCTTCGCGAGGTCGTCGTAGTTCGCCGTGATCGCGCCCGCGCCGAGGTTGACTCCGCGGCCGATCGTCGTGTCGCCGATGTAGGAGAGGTGCGGGACCTTGCTGCCCTCGCCGATCGTGGAGTTCTTCGTCTCGACGAACGTGCCGATCTTGCCCTTCTCGGCGAGCACGGTGCCGGGGCGCAGGTATGCGAACGGGCCGACCGTGGCACCGGCGCCGATGACGGCGAGGGTCGCGTCGGCGCGGCGGACGGTCGCGTTCTCGCCGACCTCGCAGTCCTCGAGCGTCGTGTCCGGGCCCACCGTGGCGCCCGTGGCGATCGTCGTGGCCCGGAGGATGTGCGTGTTCGGGAGGACCGTGACGTCGGGGGCGAGCTCCGCCGTGACGTCGATCCACGTCGTCGCCGGGTCCTGGATGGTGGCACCGGCGAGCTGCCAGCGGCGGACGGTGCGGGCGTTGAGGATGCGCCCCGCCTCGGCCAGCTGCGCGCGGTCGTTGACGCCGAGGGTCAGGGTCACGTCGGCGACGACGGATGCCGTGACCTGCTCGCCCGCCGCGCGGGCGAGGGCGATGACGTCGGTGAGGTACTTCTCCCCCTGCGCGTTCGCGGTGCCGACGCGGGCGAGCTCGGCGCGCAGCACGGGGGCGCGGAAGACGTAGACGCCCGCGTTGATCTCGGTGACGGCGGCCTCGACGGCCGTGGCATCCTTCTGCTCGACGATCCGCGCGACGGTGCCGTCCGCGGCGCGGATGACGCGGCCGTATCCGGTGGCGTCGGGGAGGACGGCCGACAGGAGCGTGACCGCGGCGCCCGAGGCGCGGTGGTCGGCGAGGAGGGATGCCAGGGTGTCGGCATCCAGCAGCGGGACGTCGCCCGAGAGCACGAGGACGTCGCCCGCGAAGTCGGGGACGGCGGCGAGCGCGACCTCGACGGCGCGGCCGGTACCGGGGATCTCGTCCTGGTCGACGACCGTGACCTCGTCGGCGATTCCGCTGACCGCCTCGGCGACCTGGTCGCGCTCGTGGCGGACGACGACCAGCACGTGCGCGGGCGCGAGGTCGCGCGCCGTGTCGAGGACGTGCCCGACGAGCGGGCGCCCGCCGATGCGGTGCAGCACCTTCGGCAGGGCGGACTTCATGCGGGTGCCCTGCCCGGCTGCGAGGATCAGGACGGCGAGCGAGGCATCCAGTGTGGTGTTCGTCATGCTCCGCCGCCAGGATTCGAACCTAGTCCTCACAGCTCCAAAGGCTGTCGTGCTGCCGTTACACCACGGCGGAACGCGCCCTGCGCACGCGCAGATCGCTCACCCAGTCTGCCAGCCCTGCGACCGCGAGACCGCACGTGCGCGCCGAAACCGCGCGCGACAGCCCCGGGTCTCGGTGCGGGGATGGGCTCTCGTGGGTGGGCGAGGGGGTGGGGCGAGGGGGTGGGGCGAGGGGGTGGGATGCCGCGGCCGGGCTTGCCGGGCATCCCACCGGTCTCAGTGCGTCACGCGGACGGTGAGCGTGTCGGAGGACGTGACGCCGGCGGCGTTCACGAACTCGACGCGGTAGCGGTGGGAGCCGGGTGCGGCGCCCGTCACGGGGAGAGACGCGCGCTGTGCGCCGGGCGTGCGCGCCGCGAGATCACCCTCCGACGAGCCGCCCTTGGCGGAGCCCCCGTGTGCCACACACCGTCCCGCACCACCCACCGACCACGACCTCCCCCGCGAGACCCGCCTGGCGCGCCGAGACCCCGCGCGACAACCCGGGGTCTCGGCGCGTGGGCGGGGTCTCGGTGCGGAGGCGGGGTCTCGCGGGTGGAGGAGGCGGGTGCGGGTGGGGCGGGATAATGGGGGGATGAGCGCGGAACATGATGAGGTCGACCGCATCGTGGATGCCTGGGGCACCCAGCGGCCCGACCTCGACTTCTCGCCGCTCGAGGTGCTGTCGCGGGTCGACCGGCTCTCGCGCCACCTCGACCGGGCGCGGCGCGAGGCCTTCCGGCGCAGCGACCTCGAACCGTGGGAGTGGGACGTGCTGTCGGCCCTCCGCCGTGCGGGCGAGCCGTATCAGCTGAGCCCCAAGCAACTGCTGCAGCAGACACTCGTCTCCAGCGGCACCATGACGAACCGCATCGATCGCCTCGTCGGGCGGCGCCTCGTGCGCCGCGAAGCGGACCCCGCCGACGGGCGGAGCGTCCTCGTGACGCTCACGAGCGACGGCCGCACGCGCGTGGATGCCGCCATCACGCGCCTCGTGGATGCCGAGGCGGTGCTCCTCGGCATCCTGTCGCGGGCCGACCGCGAACGCCTCGCGGGGCTCCTGCGAAAGCTCAGCCTCAGCTTCGACGCCTGAGCGCCACCGCCCGACGGGCAGCGGCGCTCAGGAGGCGGGCCGGGGGAGCGCGCGAAGCCGAGGCCGACACGGCCGACGGAACCCGCGCGGTCAGCGCGAATCAGTGACCCTGGCAGCGCTGCTCGGGCGCGACGCCGGCGAGCGCCTGCTCGACGTGTTCGCCGCAGCCGGCCCAGGTGGTCTTGCCGCAGGTGGCGCAGGTGGTCGGGTAGCACATGGGTGTCTCCTCGCTATGGGGATCGGACCGACTCGCGTCGGTGAGGGGTCAGTGGAAGGTCGGTAAGGGCCGCCGAGAGATCAGCGGAACAACGTCGCCCGCTACGCGAGCATCATGAAGAGCTTCTCGAGCTCCTCGACGGAGATGCCACGGTCGCCCGCGGCGCCTGCCGCACCGGCATCCGCCGTGCCGGCCTCGGCGTCGGGCTCGGAGAGGCACTCCTTCATCGCCGTCGAGACGATGGCGAAGCCGGCCCGGTCGAGGGCGCTCGACACGGCCGCGAGCTGGGTGACGACGTCACGGCAGGGCTTGTCCTGCTCGACGGCGGAGATGACCGCGTCGAGCTGTCCGCGTGCGCGACGCAGCCGATGCAGGATCTTCCGCTGTGCGTCGGGATCGCCATTGGTCATGTCGTGGTCCTTCCGGATGGGGTGGTCAGCGGGCGAACAGGCGCGAGAAGATCCCGGTGCCGGGTTCTTTCGCGTGCCCTTCGCAGCGCTCTGATCGAGGGATGCCGCGCATCACCTGATCGATGTGCTGCCCGCAGCCCGACCAGGTCGTCTTGCCGCACTTCTTGCAGGTCACCGCGTAACACATGATCTCTCTCCTTGAGGGTTTCGTCGACTTGAGGATTTCTTCGGCTGGCGTCGCGCGGCAGGGTCAGCCGACCGGCGCGGGCTCGCGCGGCTCGGCTCCCGTGACGAGAACCTCTCCGGCGCGGTCGCCGAGCGCAGCGCGCAACGTGAGCATCCCGCCCGACAGCGACGCCGAATCGAAGCCGGCCTGCGTCAGCACACGGTGCGCGATGGCGGAGCGGACGCCCGACTGGCACATGACCCGCACGGGGCGGCCGGCCGCGGCATCCCGCACGTCGTCGAGCCGCGCGCGCAACTCCGTGTGGGGGATGTTCCAGACACCCGGGAGATGCCCCGTGGAGAACTCCGCGGCGGAACGCGTGTCGAGGATGAAGGCGGATGCCGAGATCTCGCCGAGATCCTGGGCGTACCAGAGGCGGAGGGTGCCGTTGAGGACGTTCTCCCCCACCATGCCGGCCATGTTCACGGGATCCTTCGCGGCGCCGTAGGGCGGTGCGTACGCGAGGTCGAGGTCGATGAGCTCGTCGACCGTCCAGCCCGCGCGGATCGCCGTGGCGAGCACGTCGATGCGCTTGTCGACGCCGTCCGCGCCGACGGCCTGGGCGCCCAGCAGCAGTCCGTCCCCGGCGCGGACGTGGACGATCAGGTGGATCTGCGACGAGCCGGGGAAGTATCCCGCGTGCTGACCGGGGTGCAGGTGCAGCGTGTGGAACGGGATGCCGGCATCGTCCAGCACGCGGCGGTTCGCGCCGGTGAGCGCGGCGGTCTGCTCCCCCACTCGGACGATCGCCGTCGCGACGGCCGCGGGGATGGGACGAGCCGTCGCCGGGCGCAGGATGGCGTCGGCGACGAGCCGTCCGGCACGGTTGGCGGGCCCCGCGAGGGCAACCGGGCGGCGTGCCCCCGTGACGGCGTCGACCGACACCGTGGCATCCCCCACCGCGTACACATCCGGGAGTGACGTGCGCCCGTGCTCGTCGACGACGAGGGCCCCGCGCTCGCAGGCGGCGCCGGCGGCCTCGAACACCGCAGTGTCGGGCCGGACGCCCACGGAGAGGACGACGATGTCGGCATCGAGGCGGGTGCCGTCGCTCAGCACGACGACGTCGTGGTCGGCGCCGGACTCGATGGCCTCGGCCGCGACAGCGGTGCGCACCCGGATGCCGAGGCGGCGCAGTTCGCCGGTGACGAGCGTCGCGAGCTCGTCCTCGAGGGGCGGCAGCACGTGGGGTGCGAACTCGACGATCGTCGTCTCGAGACCCTGGTGCGCGAGCGCCTCAGCAGCTTCGACGCCGATGAAGCCCGCGCCGAGGACGACGGCGCGCCGCGCGCCGCCCTCGACGCGCTGACGGAGCGCCAGGGCGTCGTCGACCGTGCGGAGGGTCCGCACGCGCGGCGAGTCGAGCCCGGCGATCGGCGGCCGGGCGGCCTGCGCGCCCGGCGCGAGGACGAGGGCGTCGTACGAGATCTCCTCGACTCCCGCCGCTGTCGCGACCGTGACCGTCTTGCGCGCGGCATCCAACGCCGTGACGTCGTGGCCCGTGCGCACGTCGAGATCGAGTGCCGCCCGGAGCGATGCCGGGGTCTGTACGAGGAGCGAGGCCGGGTCGGAGATCTCGCCCGAGACGAAGTACGGCAGACCGCAGTTGGCGAAGGAGACATGCTCGCCCCGTTCGAGGACGATGATCTCGGCCCCCTCGTCGAGGCGGCGCGCCCGCGCCGCACAGCTCATCCCACCGGCGACCCCGCCGACAACCACGATCCTCACGTCGTTCCCCTCGCTTTCGATGCGCCTGTCCGGCGCGCGATTCAATATACCCCCCAGGGTATCTGCACGCCAAAACGAAGCCATCGCCGCGGCCCGTCGGCGTCGCCGGGGCGGCGGGGTGCGGGGTCAGCCGATCTGCTCCGTCAAGGCGAACCAGCGCTCCTCGAGGGTCGCGATCTCGGCATCCAACTCGCCGATCGCGCGCATCTTCTCACCGAGCCCGACATAGTCGGACTGGTCGTGCTCGGCGAGGGCGGTGCGTGCGGCATCCGCCTGCGCCGTCAGCTTCTCGATGCGCCGCTCCGCCGCCTGCAGCTCCTTCTGCGCGGCACGCAGGTCCGCACCGCCGAGGGCGGGCGCGGCAGCGGGTGCCGAGGCGGATGCCCCGGTCGACGCCGACGCCGTGCGCTCGTGATCGCGCAGGCGCAGGTACTCGTCGATCCCGCCCGGGAGGTGGCGCAGGTGCCCGCCGAGCACGGCGTACTGCTGGTCGGTGACGCGCTCGAGGAAGTACCGGTCGTGGCTCACGACGAGGAGGGTCCCCGCCCACGAGTCGAGGAGGTCCTCGATCGCGGCGAGCATGTCGGTGTCGAGGTCGTTGGTCGGCTCGTCGAGGATCAGCACGTTCGGCTGGTCGAGCAGGATCAGCAGGAGCTGCAGGCGGCGCTGCTGACCGCCGGAGAGGTCCTTCACGGGCGTCGACAGCTGCGCCGAGCTGAAGCCCATGCGTTCGAGAAGCTGCCCGGGGGTGAGCTCCGCGGCCTTCGAGCCGGTTCCGATCGTGTAGCTCGTGCGCAGGCGCGAGATGACGACGCGGACGGGGTCGTTCAGGTGCTCGTCGAGCTCGTCCATCCGCTGCGTGAGGGTCGCGACCTTCACCGTCGTCCCACGCTTCACCCGGCCGCTCGTCGGTGCGACCGTGCCAGCGACGAGGCCGAGGAGCGTGGACTTCCCGGCGCCGTTCACGCCGAGGATGCCGGTGCGCTCCCCCGGCGCGATGCGCCACTCCACGTCGCGCAGCACGTCGCGGCCGTCGTAGGACACCCCGGCATCCAGCAGATCCACGACGTCCTTGCCGAGGCGCGAGACCGCGAGGGACTGCAGTTGCACCTTGTCGCGGATCTCGGGGACGTCCTCGATCAGGACGTTCGCCGCGTCGATCCGGAACTTGGGCTTCGAGGTGCGCGCAGGCGCGCCCCGGCGGAGCCATGCGAGCTCCTTGCGCGCGAGGTTCTGCCGCCGCTGCTCGATGAGGGCGGCCTGCCGGTCGCGCTCGACGCGCTGCAGGATGTACGCCGCGTAGCCTCCCTCGAAGGGTTCCACGATGCGGTCGTGCACCTCCCACGTGGTCGTGCAGACCTCGTCGAGGAACCACCGGTCGTGGGTGACGACGAGCAGCGCGCCCGCGTTCTTCGCCCAGCGGGTCTTGAGGTGCCCCGCGAGCCACGCGATCGCCTCGACGTCGAGATGGTTCGTCGGCTCGTCGAGCGCGAGCACGTCCCAGTCGCCGGTCAGCAGCCGCGCGAGGGCGACGCGGCGCCGCTGGCCACCCGAGAGGGTGCCGAGCTCGGCATCCCACGGCAGATCCGCGACCAGCCCCGCGATCACCTCGCGGGTGCGCGCGGACCCGGCCCACTCGTGTTCAGGGGTCTCGCCGACGACGGCGTGACCGACCGTGTCGGCGTCGTCCAGGA
The DNA here is from genome assembly GCA_001724425.1 of Microbacterium sp. SCN 70-27. Lineage (GTDB taxonomy): Bacteria > Actinomycetota > Actinomycetes > Actinomycetales > Microbacteriaceae > Microbacterium. Next base: position 36,757 of record MEEK01000024.1, on the reverse strand, counting down.
CGTCGGCCTGGTCGAGCACGCCGACCGTCACGCCGCCGCGCACCGTGACGCGGCCGCCGTCGGGGTCGAGCCGCCCGGCGAGCATCGCCAGCAGGCTGGATTTGCCGTCGCCGTTGCGGCCGACGATGCCGATGCGGTCGCCCTCGTCGACGCCGAGCGAGACGGAGTCGAAGACGACTTTGGTCGGGAATTCGAGGTGGAGGCTTTCGCCGCCGAGAAGGTGTGCCATGTCCCTCCCAGGTTAGGCGCCCGCGTTCGGTGCTCCGTGCTCTGTGTTCTGTGCTCCGTGTTCCGTGCTCCGTGCTCCGTGCTCCGTGCTCCGTGCTCCGTGCTCCGTGCTCCGTGCTCCGTGCTCCGTGCTCCATGTTCCGAACGCCGTGTGTCGAAAGCAGGGCCAATCGAGCTATCAGGGCTGGTGAAGCGCCAGAAGGCCGGGTTCACCCTGCTTTCGCAACGCAACCGCTGCGGAACGGTGCGGCGTCGCCATCGGGAGCCGCCAGTGGCCACCGAGCGTCGACGCCGATCGGCGATGACACCACGGTGTGCGTCAAGACCTGCCCTTCTTGTTCCGAAAGCAGGGCCGATCGGCCCGTGCGTGCTCGTAGGGCGTCGGATGGCCGGGTCCGCCCTGCTTTCGCAACGCGATCGCGGCCGAACGGACGGGGTTGCCGGCGGCGGCGCGTGAGCGCGTGGCGTCGACAGCGGCGGCTGGGCACAGACGTCGATGCCGATCGACGGATACCGCGGCGGGAGTCGGCACCGGCGCTTCTTGTTTCGAAAGCAGGGCCGATCGGCCCGTGCGGGCTCCTGGGGCACCAGAAGGACGGGTTCGCCCTGCTTTCGCAACGCGGTGGCTGCGGAATGGAGCCTCACCCCGCCGGCGAGCAAGGCCGACGGCCGACCGGGCGACTGCGGGCCGGCCTGCGGGGCGGCTGCGGTCCGCCCGCGGGCCGTCAGTGGCAGAAGCTGAGAGCCGGTCAGTACCAGAAGCTGAGGCGCGGGGCGGCCGGGGTCTGGAAGACCGCGGCGATGCGCTCGGGGTCGTCGGTCTCGAGGCGGCCGGCGCGGGCGAGGGTGACGGCCGAGACGCCGCCGGCGACGAGCACCGACAGCTCCGCGACGCCGAGCCTGACAGACGGGATGCCGAGCGGCGGCCCGTCCACGGGATCGACCGACCCCTGCCCGTCATCGTCGATCGTCAGGAGGAACATGCCGTCGGCGAAGCCGAGCGGGTCGGTGACCTCGAGTGCGATCGTCTCCGGCCCCGCGTATCGGCGAGCCGAGAGCACCGCTGGCACGTCGAGGATGCGGAGGTAGTGGTGGTCGCGCACGGTGATCTTCGCCGCGCGCTGATCGGCGATGAGCCACCACAGCGGCTCGTCGAGCGCCAGTTCCGATGCCCGCACCGTACCGATCAGGTCCATCGAGAGCAGGAACTGCCACAGCGCCGCATAGGCCTCGTCCGTCGCCGCGAGCAGGAACGACACCTCGAGGGAGGATGCCGTGAAATCGTCGTGGTTCTCACTGATGCGATACACGACGAGCCCGTCGACGTCACCGCCGACCGCCCGGTACTGAACGACACGCAGCTGGTCGCCCTTCTCGGCATCCGCGCGCGTGCCGAAGAATCGATCGACGTGCCCGGGCGGGAGCGCGAGCTCCCCCGGCGACGTGAGGCGGATGCGCTCGTGGAGCGTCTGGGCGAGGTCGCGTCCGGCTTCGCGGCCGACGAAGTCGAACCGTCCGGGCGCCGTGGGGCCCACCCAGCCGGCGCGCCGCGTGTCGATCTCCCACGTCGTCGCGGGGATCGCAGCCCCGAATCCGAACCGGCCGTAGATCGTCGACTCGCTGACCGTGAGCGCAGCGATGGGGACGCCGAGGTCCGCCGCCGCCCGCAGTTCGCCCGCCATGACGGAGCGCAGGATGCCTCGCCGCCGGTGGGTCGGCGCAACGGTCACCGCCGAGATCGCGCACGCCGGGATCGTCCCGCCCGGGAGGGTCAGCTCTCCGACCCATGACGCGAACGTCGCGACGGGCAGCGCGGCGAGCGGTCCCTGCGCGTCGTAGACACCGATCTTCCGACGGTAGGCCGCACCGGCGAAGAACACCTCGTGCTGTGTGTCGGTGGGTTCCCCTCCGAGGAACCCGCGCGCGACGGCATCCTGCCAGGCCTCCGTCTCCGTACGCACGGCATCGTCGACGCGCCGCACGGCGAGCCCGCCGGCGGCGAGCGTCTCGGTCATGGCGGCGTCGAGGGCCGCGTCGTGGTGGCGGGTGACGAGGTCGTCGGACATGGCTGCTCCGTAGGTGGTCAGTGGCTGATGACGCGCGCGCCGGGCACGGGGCCGTGCGCGGCGTACGCCGTGAGGCCTGAGTCCGCGAAGCGCGCGACCGTGCGCTCGGCGTCGCCCGGGCCTTCGGCGAGGAGGGCGATCGTCGGGCCCGAGCCCGACACGATGCCCGCGAGCACACCGGACTGGTGCTGCTCGTCGAGGACGCTCTGCAGCGACGGGCGCAGCGACAGTGCCGCGTGCTGCAGATCGTTCCGGATGACGGCGCCGAGCGCGGCAGCCTCCCCCGCGCGCAGCGCCTGCAACACGGCGGGGTCGACCGCGGGCGCCTCGGCACGCGGGCGGATGTCGACCTCCCCGCGCAGCCGGTCGAGCTCGGCGTAGACCGCGGGGGTGGACAGTCCGTCGGCGTCGGTGACGAGCACCCAGTCGAAGCGGCCCCGCACGAGCGCGGTCGCCAGTTCGTCACCCCGGCCGGTGCCGACGGCCGTCCCGCCGAGCACCGCGAACGGGACGTCGGCGCCGAGACCCGCGCCGAGTTCCTGCAGGTCGGCCGTCGTCAGGTGTCCGTCCAGCAGGTCGTTCACGGCGACGAGCGCGGCCGCGGCATCCGCCGATCCCCCACCCATGCCGCCCGCAACCGGCACGCCCTTGCGGATGTCCAGGCGGATGCCGCCGTCGTAGCCGAGCCGCCGCGCGACGAGCCGCGCGGCGCGCAGGGCCAGGTTCGAGGCATCCAACGGCACGCCGGACACGTCGACGTCGCCCGTCACCGCGATCGCATCCACCTCGTCGAGCGATGCCCAGAGGTCTTCGTACAGCGACACCGCCTGATAGAGGGATGCCACGTCGTGATATCCGTCGGGCTGGACGTCGCCGACCTCGAAGAAGACGTTGATCTTCCCCGGCGCGCGCACGTGCACACGCCGGTCGGAGGAGGCACCGGAGATCACGTGGTGGTCGACTCCGCCCACAGGTCCACATCGATCGAATCGGCGACGGCGTCGATCCGCTCGAGCTCCTCGACCGAGAAGGCGGGGCCGCCGAGCGCCGCGAGGTTCTCGTCGAGCTGCTCCGGGCGCGATGCGCCGATCAGCGCGGAGGCGACGACCGGATCGCGCAGCACCCACTGGATCGCCATCTGGGCGAGCGACTGTCCGCGCTCCTTCGCGACGACGTCGAGGCTGCGCAGGGCCGCGAGACCCCGCTCGCTGAGCCGCCCGCCGGGGAGCGACGACCGGGTCTGGGCGCGCTCGGCGGTGCCGTCGCCGAGGTACTTGTCGGTGAGTAGACCCTGCGCGAGCGGGGTGAACGCGATCGCGCCCATCCCCTCCTGCCGGAGTGCGCCGATCAGGCCGTCCTCGACCCAACGGTTCAGGATCGAGTACGACGGCTGGTGGATGATGAGCGGCGTCCCGAGCGAGCGGGCGATGGCCTTCGCCTCGACCGTGCGCTCGGCCGAGTAGGATGAGATGCCCACGTACAGGGCCTTCCCCTGACGCACGAGCGTGTCGAGGGCACCGATCGTCTCCTCGAGCGGCGTCACCGGGTCGAACCGGTGCGAGTAGAAGAGATCGACGTAGTCGAGGCCCATACGGGTGAGGGACTGCTCGGCGCTCGCGAGGAGGTACTTGCGCGACCCGAGGGTGCCGTACGGCCCCGGCCACATGTCCCAGCCGGCCTTCGACGAGATGATCAGCTCGTCGCGGTACGGGCGGAAGTCCTCGCGCATCATCCGGCCGAAGTTCGTCTCGGCGGTGCCGTAGGGCGGCCCGTAGTTGTTCGCGAGGTCGAAGTGCGTGATGCCGCGGTCGAACGCGTGCCGCAGAAGGGCCCGCTGGTTGTCGAACGGGATGTTGTCGCCGAAGTTCCACCAGAGGCCCAGCGAAATGGGCGGCAGATACAGTCCGCTCGAACCCACCTGCCGGAATTCGGCGCCGACGTAGCGGCCCTCTGCGGCGGTGTAGGGACGGTGGATGTCGCCGCCGCGCGTGGGCGGGAAGCGGTCTTCGGTCTCGGTCACCCCTCCAGGCTAGCGAGCGCATCGCGCGCGCGGGCGATGTTCACGAAGTCCAGGATCGTGAGCTGTTCACCGCGGACCGTCGGGTCGACCCCCGCACTCTCCATGACGGCGCTGGCGGATGCCGCGGAACCGCCGAGCACGGGAGCGAGGGCCTGGCGGAGCATCTTGCGGCGCTGCCCGAACGCGGCATCCACGATCTCGAACGTCGCCCGGCGAAGGGCTTCGTCGCCGCGCGGGGCGGCATCGCGCTCGAACCCGACGAGGACGCTGTCGACGTTGGGCACGGGCCAGAAGACCTGCCGCGACACGGTGCCGGTGAGCCGCCACGGGCCGTACCAGGCGGCCTTGACGCTCGGCGAGCCGTAGACCTTCGATCCGGGCGGCGCCGCGAGGCGTTCGCCGACTTCGGCCTGCACCATGACGACGCCGCGCTCGAGGTGCGGGAAGGTCTCCATGAAGTGCAGCAGGACGGGGACGCTGACGTTGTACGGCAGGTTCGCGACGAGCACGTTCGGGTCACCCGGCAGTTCCGTGATGCGCAGGGCATCGGCATCCACGACCGTCAACGCCTCGGCGGGAACGCCGTGCTCGGCCGCCGTCGTGGGCAGGCGCTCGGCGAGGCGGTGGTCGATCTCGACGGCGGTGACCGACGCGCCCGTCTCGAGGATCGCGAGGGTGAGCGACCCGAGCCCCGGCCCGACTTCCACGACGCGGTCGGCGGCGGTGACGGATGCCACGTGCACGATCTTGCGGACCGTGTTGGCATCCACGACGAAGTTCTGGCCGAGCTTCTTCGTCGGGGTGACGTCGAGTTCGGCGGCCAGGGCGCGGATCTCCGACGCCCCGAGAAGGGTCACGGGCATGCCGTCCACCCTACGCGGGGGACGGCTCGCGCCCGGACCTCGCTCAGTTCGCCGGGACGGGTTCGGCGTCGGGGATGACGATCGGCGCGTCGGACGGGTCGGCCCACACCGGCGCGGGCAGGGTCGCCTGGTTGCCCGCCTGGATCTCCCGCAGCGCCGCCTCGATGTCATCCGCGTTCTCGGGGACGTTGAGGCCGCACGCACGCAGCTCGGACGCGAACTTCAGGGTGAGGCGGTTCTTGCCGGCCTCGACCGCCTGGGCGGTCGTCCCCGTGCGCTTGTCGCTGCCGGTCTGGATGTCCGACACCTTGTCGCAGACGTGGTAGACCGAGCCGCCGTCGACCCAGACGACTTCGTCCTTGCCGAGCAGCTGGATGACCGCCGACTGGTCGGCGGTGTACTTCTCGACGGACGGCGGGTTGTAGTCGATGCCGAACGCGACCGCGGCGGCCGCCAGCACGATGCCGACGATGCCCGCGGTGGCCTTCTGGCCCTGGCTCATGTTCTTGTTGGTGAAGATCAGGATGATGAGCGGCAGGAACGCGACGATCGCGATGATCGCGCCCAGCTGGTTCTGCACGAAGAACCGGACCGTGTCGGACCGCTTCGCGGGGTCGAGGCGGTTCGCCTTCTTCCACAGCAGGGATCCCGTGATCGACAGCGCGGCGATCACGACGAGCAGGACGAGGAGGCTGACGAACGCCCACTGCGGGAACTGCGCCGTGGCGTGCTCGTCCTGGAGCAGGCCCGTGCTCGGGTCGCGGACGAGCCCGTCCTGACCGACGAACTCGCGCTGACGCAGCAGCCAGAAGATCCCGGTCGCCTCGAGGCCGATGGCGATGACCCAGAGGACGAGCGCGATGATGCGCAGGCGAGTCGACTGCGCCTTGGCGGCCTCCGTGGGCTTCCAGGTGGCGTCCGACGGCTCGGATGCCTTGTTCGTGGCCTTCTCGGTCATGCTGTGTCGCTCTTCCGTTCGTGGAATCTTCCGCGCCTCACAGTACTGGGTACCGGCCGCTCCTGCGGGCAGACCGGCCCGGCGCCGCCCCGGCACTGCCCCGTCCGCGCCACGCCACCGTCCCATCCCTGCCGCGTGAAATGTTCCGACCCGTCCCGCGACCTGTTCCAAAAGCAGGGCGAACAGCGCGGTCGGGGCCGTGACGGGGGTCCACGAGCCGATCGGCCCTGCTTTCGGAACGGGAGGGGCCACCGACTCCTCTCGAGTATCTGCCGGGTCACGGCACCCCGAGGCGCACGATCGGGGCTGCGGCACCCGGTCGCCGAAACCCAGAACTGTTCCGAAAGCAGGGGGAACCGCATGACCGGGGCCGTGACGGCGGTCCAAGAGCCGATTGACCCTGCTTTCGGAACGGGAACAGCCATCGACTCCCCTCGAGTATCTGCCGGGTCATGGCCCCCGACTCTCGCGACCGGGGCTGCGGCACCTGGTCGCCGAAAGCCAGAACTGTTCCGAAAGCAGGGCGAACAGCGCGGTCGGGGCCGTGACGGCGGTCCAAGAGCCGATCGGCCCTGCTTTCGGAACCGGAAAGGCGGGGCACGGCCGGGCGGGGTCAGCCTGCGGCGGCGCGGGCGGCGGCGGGGAGGGCCTCGATGATGCGGGCGATGACCTCGTCGTCGTGGGCGGCGGTGACGAACCACGCCTCGAAGGCCGATGGCGGCAGGGAGACCCCGGCACCGAGCATCGCATGGAAGAAGCGGCGGTACGCGTCGGTGTCCTGACGCTGCGCGGTCGCGTAGTCCGGCACGCCGGCGGCGACCTCCGAGCCGAAGAAGACGCTGAACAGGGTTCCCGCGCGCTGGACGATGTGCGGCACTCCGGCCTCATCGAGGGCGGCGTCGACCGCCGCGGACAGTGTGTCGGATGCCCGTGACAGCCGCGCGTACACGGCGTCGCCCGCGAGCCGCAGCGTCGCGAGCCCCGCCGCGACCGCGACCGGGTTCCCGCTCAGGGTCCCCGCCTGGTACACCGGCCCCGTCGGCGCGAGGAGGTCCATGACCTCCGCGCGCCCACCCACGGCGGCGACGGGGAGCCCGCCGCCGATCACCTTGCCGAAGGTCACGAGGTCGGCAGTCACGGCCTCCCCCGCGTCGGCGAGCACCTGCGCGTACCCGCCCGCGGCGGCGCGGAACCCCGTGAGCACCTCGTCGCTGATGAACAGCGCGCCCTCGCGGCGGCAGAGGTCCGCGAGGAATGCGGTGAAGCCCGGCGCGGGTGCGACGACGCCCATGTTCGCCGCGGCGGCCTCGGCGATGACGGCGGCGATCCGGCCCGGGTGCGCCGCGAACACCGCCTCGAGCGCCGCCCGATCGTTGTAGGGCACGACGAGCGTCTGCGCGGCGATCGGCTCGGGCACGCCCGCTGATCCCGGCAGCGCGAACGTCGCGAGCCCCGACCCCGCCGCGGCGAGGAGTCCGTCGGAATGCCCGTGGTAGTGCCCCGCGAACTTCACGAGCAGATCGCGCCCCGTCGCGCCGCGGGCCAGGCGGATCGCCGTCATGGTCGCCTCCGTGCCGGTCGAGACGAGCCGCGCCTTCGCCACCGCCGGCACGCGCCGCACGATCTCTTCGACGAGTTCCGCCTCGGCAGGCGTCGGCGCCCCGAACGACAGACCGCGCCGGGCCGCCTCGACGACCGCGGCGACGACCTCGGGGTGCGCGTGTCCGAGGAGCGCCGGACCCCAACTCGCGACGAGGTCGATGTAGCTGCGCCCCTCGGCATCCGTCACCGTCGCGCCCTGCGCCGACACGAGGAACCGGGGTGTGCCGCCCACCGACCCGTAGGCGCGGACGGGCGAGTCGACCCCGCCCGGGATCACGGCGCGGGCGCGGGCGAACAGCTCGTCGTTCGTGACCGTCATGCGAGGGGCCGCCCGTCGCGCAGCCACTCGGCGACGTCGAGGGCCCAATAGGTCAGGATCGCCTCGGCGCCGGCGCGACGGATGCCGAGAAGCGACTCGCCGATCGCGCGCTCCCGGTCGATGACGCCGGCGGCCGCCGCGTGCTCGATCATCGCGTACTCCCCCGACACCTGGTACGCCCACACGGGCACCGTCGAGACGGCGGCGACCTCGGCGAGCACGTCGAGGTACGGCCCGGCCGGCTTCACCATGACGATGTCGGCTCCCTCGTCGATGTCGACGAGCGCCTCCTGCACGCCCTCCCGCCCGTTGGCCGGGTCGAGCTGGTAGGTCCGCCGGTCGCCCTGCAGGGTCGACTCGACGGCGTCACGGAAGGGGCCGTAGAAGGCCGACGCGTACTTCGCGGCGTAGGCGAGGACGACGACGTCGCTGCGCCCCGCGGCATCCAGCGCCGCGCGCACCGCGGCGACCTGGCCGTCCATCATGCCCGACAGCCCGAGGATGTCGGCACCGGCGGATGCCTGGGCGAGCGCCATCTGCGCGTACACCTCGAGGGTGCGGTCGTTGTCGACGGAGCCGTCGCCCGCGAGGACGCCGCAGTGCCCGTGATCGGTGAACTCGTCGAGGCACAGGTCGGCCTGCACCGTGAGGCGTCCGGCGGCGGCCGTCGCGGCGACCGCGATCGCGCGGTTGAGGATCCCGTCGGGGTCGACGGCGGCCGACCCGTTCGCGTCACGGTGCTCGGGCACGCCGAAGAGCATGATCCCGCCGATGCCGGCGACCGCGGCGCGGTCGACGATCCCGGGGAGGTCATCGAGGGGGCGCTGCGAGACGCCCGGCATCGAGGCGATCGGCTGAGCCTCGGCGATCCCTTCTTTCACGAACACGGGCAGCACGAGCCGCCGCGGGGTGAGATCGTGCTCGGCCACGAGGCGGCGGAGCGCGGGTGTGCGACGGAGCCGCCGCGGACGGCGGACGGGGAACGCGGTCATGCGCGGGTCTCCTGATCGTGAGAAGTGTGGGCATCGCGACGATCGCGAGGATCGTCGCGTAGAGGGGAGGCGTCGGAAGGGCGGGCGGCGTCGAGTTCGGCGAGGAGCTCGTCGACGCTCTGGGTCGTCGCGGTGTGCGCGACGGTGAAGCCGATGTGCTCGGCATCGCGGGTCGTGCCGGGCCCGATCGATGCCACCCGAACGCGGTCCGGAAGCGGCCCGATCTGCCGGCGCAGCTCGCGGGCGACGCTCAGCGACGTGAGCAGCACGATGTCGATCGCCCCCTCGCGCAGCTCCCGTACGACGGCGGGGTCGAGGTCGATACCGACCGTGCGGTAGGCGATGCCGATGTCGACCGTGAAGCCGTGCGCCTGCAGTTCGTCGCTCAGGTGCGCGCCGGCGAGGTCGGAGCGGAGGATCAGCACGCGCCCTTCCGCCTGCGCGTCGTGCGACGCGCACCACTGCGCGGCGAGCGTCACGGCCGACGACTCGCTGTCGGGTTGGAAGCCCACGGTCCAGCCTGCCGAGGTGACGGCGCGCCCCGTCGCGGGGCCGACGACGGCGATCCGCGTCGACTCGGGCACGCGGATGCCGTGCGCGACGAGTTGCTCGACGCTCGCGGCGCTCGTCACGAACAGCCAGGCGTAGGTGCCTGCGGCGAGCGCTGCGAAGCAGGCATCCCGTGCCGCCTCGTCGCGAGGCGCCGCCGACGCGATGAGGGGTGCGATGACGCCCTCGCCGCCGCGGCGGACCACTTCTGCGGCCACGCGCTCGCCCCACGCGCCGCCGCGCGGGATGAGCACCCGCGCGCCGCGGAGCGCGCCGCCCGTCGTGCGCGCGTCCGAGGTCACCGTCGTCATCGCCCGCTCCCCGCGAGGTCGGCGAGGTCCGCCGCTCCCCCGTCGAGAAGCTCGGCGACGACGGCCTCGGCGGCGTCCGCGCGCGCCGCATCGCTCGTGACGGCCGCGCGCGCGAACGTCTGCTCGACCCGCACGGCGCGGGCGCCGTCGAGCGAATAGACCTCCGCGAGCAGGACGATGTCCTCGGATGCCTCGACACGGGCCGAGATCCCCACGGGGGCGGCGCAGCCCGCCTCGAGCCGCCGCAGCACGGCGCGCTCGAGCAACGAAGTGGCCGCGGCATCCGCGTCGGTCAGGGCGGCGAGCTGCGCGCCGAGCGGGTCGTCGGTCCGCACCTCGACGGCGAGCGCCCCCTGTCCGGCCGACGTGGGCCAGGACTCCTCATCGAAACGCTCGACGATCCGGTCCGTGCGGCCGATCCGGGTGAGCCCCGCCTCGGCGAGGACGATCGCGTCGTACTCGCCGTCGTCGACCTTCCGCAGGCGCGTGTCGACGTTGCCGCGGATGCCGCGGACGTCGAGATCCGGGCGGCAGCGACGCAGCTGTGCGACCCGGCGGGGCGACCCGCTGCCGACGACGGCCCCTTCACGAAGCGTCGCGAGGGTCGCGCCGTCCCGGTCGCAGAGCACGTCGCGGACGGGCGCACGCGGGGGCACGGCGCCGATCCGGAGGCCGGGCACGTCACCCGTCGGGAGGTCTTTCATCGAGTGGACGACGACGTCGCACTCGCTCCGCAGCAGCGCATCGCGCAGCGCCGCGACGAACACTCCCGTGCCGCCGAGCTGCGCGAGCGGGCCGGTCAGGCGGTCGCCGTCGGTCGTGATCGGCACGAGGTCGACGGCGCGCCCGGTGACACGCGCGAGCGCGTCGGCGACGGTCTGGGACTGCGTCGTGGCGAGGAGGCTCGCCCGCGTGCCGAGACGGATGGGACCTTCCGTCACGGGGCGACCCCCGCAAGGGCCGGCTGGAAGCCGAGCCGCTTGTTCTCGCAGCAGCCCGGGCGGCACACGTCGTACCAGGGACCGAGCGCCGTCTCGTGTGGGCGGTCACCCGGCGCGGTGCCGCGCAGGCGCTCCTCGACGAGGTCGACGAGCCCCGCGACGTACGCGGGGTGGGTTCCGGGCGTGGGCGTGCGGATCGCGGCGAGCCCGAGCTCTCCCGCGGTCTCGAGCGCTTCGGTGTCGAGGTCCCAGAGCACTTCCATATGATCGCTCACGAACCCGAGCGGCACGATGAGAATCGCCTTTCGACCGGCCGCGGGCAGTTCCGCGATCGCGTCGTTGATGTCGGGCTCGAGCCACGGCACCTGCGGCGGACCGGAGCGGCTCTGGTAGACGAGCTGCCACGGCACGCGCGTGCCGAGCCGCGCGATGATCGCCTCGGCGACGGCGGTGTGCTGGGCGACGTACGCGCCGCCGGGCCCGAAGCCCCGCTCGGCGGGACCGGAGCGGTCGGCGTCGCTGTTCGGGATCGAATGCGTCGAGAACAGGATCTCGATCTCGTCGTCGCCGTAGCCGTCGGCGTGCAGTCGGGCGAGCCCGTCGGCGACCCCCTCGGCGAAGGGGGCGACGAAGCCGGGGTGGTCGAAGAACTGGCGGACCTTGTCGATCTCGACGAGCCCCGTGAGCCCCGTCGCCTCGACGGCGTCCGCAAGGTCCTCCCGGTACTGCCGGCACGAGGAGTACGAGCTGTACGCGCTCGTCGCGATCGCCAGCAGCCGCGCATGGCCGTCGTCGTGCGCGGCCTGGAGGGCGTCGGCGACGTACGGCATCCAGTTGCGGTTGCCCCAGTACACGGGCAGGTCGAGGCCGCGCCGGGCGAGTTCGGCATCCAGCGCCGCCGTCAGCTCGCGGTTGTGCTCGTTGATCGGCGAGACCCCACCGAAGTGGCGGTAGTGGTGGGCGACCTCCTCGAGTCGTTCGTCGGGGATGCCACGACCGGCCGTCACGTTCCGCAGGAACGGGATGACGTCGTCCTGACCCTCCGGGCCGCCGAAGCCGAGCAGCAGGATGCCGTCGTACGCGACCGGCTCCGTCGCGAACGGCTCTCCGGCGGCGGTCGCCGTGGTGCCGGCGGGGACGAGGCATCCGTCGCCGCACGGGGGCGCCGCGGAGGCACGCGGGGGCTTCGGGCGGAAACCCGCCGCAGCGACGTTCTCGGCAGCCATCAGGAGAGGATCTCGGCGAGCTCGGAGATCTCGACGCGACGGCCCGTGTAGAACGGCACCTCTTCGCGCACGTGCCGGCGGGCATCCGTCGCGCGGAGGTCCCGCATCATGTCGACGAGGTGGATGGGGTCGTCGCTCTCGAGCGGCAGCAGCCACTCGTAGTCGCTGAGACCGAAGGTCGAGACGGTGTTCGCGAGCACCTCGCGGAACGCCGCGCCCTTGCGTCCGTGCTCGGAGAGCATGCGCGAACGCTCCTCGCCGGGCAGCAGGTACCACTCGTAGCTGCGCACGAACGGGTACAGGCACAGCCAGCCGAGGGGGTCTTCTCCGCGGAGGTAGCCGGGGACGTGGCGCTTGTTGAACTCCGCGTCGCGGTGCACCGCCATCGCGCTCCACACGTTGTCGAACGTCGCGAGCGCGGTCGTGCGCCGCAGGGCCCGGAGGGCCTTCTGCAGCGATGCGGGGTCGTCCGCCCCGCCGGGGGTCGTGTGCAGCCAGATCATGAGGTCGGCCTCTGCCCGCATGCCCGTGACGTCGTAGAGCCCGCGCAGGGTGACGCCGTCGCCCGCGAAGCCCGCGGCGGTCGCGGCCAGTTCGTCGAGAGCCGCCTGGTCGATCGCGGTCGTGCGCGGGCGCGGCCCGGCGAGCACGGCGAACAGGGTGTAGCCGAGGGGGACGGTGTCGGTCATGCGAGGCTCCTTGTGGGATGGGCGGCGGTTGGTTCGGACGAGGTGGGGGAAAGCTCTGAGGCGAGCCGCGCCGCAAGGGCGCGGGCGTGCGGAATCACCGAGGCGAGGCCCGTGCCTGCGACGGCGGCGCCGACGCGGTGGATGCCGGGGGCATCGTCCGCTGCTGCGGCTCGACCGTCGGCGGGCGGGGCGACGGCATCCGGCCAGTCCTGCACGACGACATCGACGACGTCGGCGGCGGTGAGCGGGATGCCCGTGAGCAGGGCGACCTCGCGGGCGATGTCGGCGGGGGTCTCGAGCCCTCCCGCATCGGCGTCACGGGCGGAGAGTCGCACGACGTGCCGATGAGCGCCGGTCGGGCCGGTCGGCACCGGCATCCAGGGCCATTTCGCAGTCACGTGGGTGAGGGCCTTCGCCGCCGACGGCAGCGCAGGGTCGACGATGACGCCGGAGCCGACCGGGAAGGCGTTCAGCCCGTCGTGGTCGATCGCCGCCGCCACCACGCGCACGCCCCCGCCGACAGCGGGCCGCGGTGCGCCCGACAGGGCAGCCGCGGCGGCGGGAGAGAGGGCGATCACGACGCGTGCGGCACGGAGGTCCCCCGTGCTCGTGCGCACGCGCAGGCCGTCGGCATCCGTGTCGATCGAGGTCACGGTGACCCCCGTGCGAAGGTCGACGCCGCGGCGCGCGGCGGCGCGCGCGAGCGCGTCGGGGAGCCGCCACATGCCGCCCGCGATGCCGCCGACGGCGGCGCCGGCACGGGAGGTCGGGGCGAGTTCGCCGGCCGCCGCGAGAAGCGACCCGTGCACGCCGAGCGCGCGCCACATCCCGGGATGCAGGTCGGAGAGGCGCACGTCGGCGGCGGGGCGCGAGTAGACGCTCCGGCAGAGCGTGTCGACGAGACGGTCGGCGACGACGGGGCCGAGACGTTCCGCGACGAGGGCGCGCAGCGAGGGCTCGTCTCCCTCGCCGGGGACGTACGGCGGCAGGGATGCCTCGGCAGCGGCGCGCTCGGCGGCCTCCTCCCCGATGAGCGCGACGACGTCGTCCGCGAGCGGGTCGGCGGGGATGCCGAGCACGGTCCGGCGCGGGAGCGCGGCGCGGCGCACGTCGCCCTCGCCCGCGACGGCGAGGAACGCGCCGCCCGGGCGCGGCTCGACGGGGTCGAGGCCCAGGCCCGCATCGGAGATGATCCTCGTCACGGCATCCGTCCGCGTCGCGAACGACTCGGCGCCGAGATCGATGTCGGTGCCGCCGACGGTGCCGCGCCGCAGGAGCCCGCCGACGCGGTCGGATGCCTCGCACACGACGACGCGCGCGCCCGCAGTGGCGAGGTCGTGGGCGACCGTGAGCCCGGCGATCCCCGCGCCGACGACGACGACGTCCGCGTCGGTCACGATGCGCGCCAGTCGTGGACGGTGCGGACGAGGTCCGTGAGCACCTGCGGGTCGGTGTCCATGGGGACGCCGTGGCCGAGGTTGAACACGTGCGCGCGAGCGGCGAGCCCTGCCGTGAGCACGTCGTGCACGGCCGCTGCTCGCACGTCGGCGGGTGCGAACAGCAGGGCGGGGTCGAGGTTCCCCTGGAGGGTCAGGTCGCGGTCGATGCGGGCCCGCGCGACATCCAGCGGCACGCGGTAGTCGACGCCGAGCGCGTCGACGCCGATCGAGGCCATGTCGGCGAGGATCTCCCCCGTGCCGACGCCGAAGTGGATGAGCGGCACGTCGAGGCCGAGCGCGCGCACGGGGCCCAGCGCCGCCGCCGAGGACGGCAGCACGGCGCGACGGTAGTCCGCGGGCGCGACGGCGCCGGCCCACGAGTCGAACAGCTGCCCGGCACTGGCGCCCGCCTCGACCTGCAGCGCGAGGAAGCGGCCCGTCACCTCCGCGAGCCAGTGCGTGAGGTCGTGCCAGGCGGCGGGATCGGCGTGCAGGAGGCTCCGCGCGCCGAGGTGGTCCTTCGACGGTCCGCCCTCGACGAGGTACGCGGCGAGCGTGAACGGGGCTCCGGCGAACCCGATGAGCGGCAGCGGCTCGCCGCGCCGCTCGGACTCCTCGGCGAGCATCGCGGTCGTCTGCCGGACGGCGTCTGCGACGGCCTCGCCCCGCTCCGTGACGAGGGCGGGGTCGATCGCCACGAGTCGGGCGATCTGCTCCGCCGTCCGGACCGGCTCGGCGAAGACGGGGCCGCGGCCGGCGACGATCTCGACGTCGAGCCCCACGAGTTTCAGGGGCACCACGATGTCGCTGAAGAACACCGCGGCATCCACGCCGTGGCGGCGCACCGGCTGCATCGTGATCTCGCTCGCCATCGCCGGGTCGAGGCACGCGTCGAGCATGTCGCCGCCCGTGGCGCGCAGGGCCCGGTACTCGGGCAGGGAGCGCCCCGCCTGCCGCATGAACCACACCGGCGTCGCCTCTTGTCGCTCTCCCCGCAGCGCCCGGACCAGGCGGGACGAAGCGGTGTCGTGGGCGACGAGCGGGTGGGTGGAACGCAACGAAACATCCTTCGAATCGGGGTGGGTTAATCGTTATACTACCCACGATGCTCGTCGCTCTCACCGCCCACCAGCGCTCCACGTCCTTCGCCGACCTGGAGCGTCTGTCGGTGCTGGGCGACACCGGGGCATCCGAGCTCACCTCGGCCCACGACACGATCCGCGGCGCCGTCGTGCTCGCCACCTGCAATCGATTCGAGGCCTATTTCGACGTCGACGGGGTCTCCCCCGTGTCGGCGATGGACGCGGCGATGGAGCGCATCTCCGACCTCGCGGATGTCCCGTTCCGGACCCTGCGCGACACGGTCGACTTCGCCCACGGCAACGGCGTCGCGCACCACCTGTTCGCCGTCGCGTCGGGCCTGGACTCCGTGGCCGTCGGCGAAGACGAGATCGCGGGGCAGGTCAAACGCGCCCTCGAATCGGCTCGCCGGGAGCGCTCGACGACGGCGCCGCTCGAGCACCTGTTCCAGCGCGCGACCGAGACCTCCCGCACCGTGAAGAACTCGACGCGCCTCGGCGAGTCCGGCCGGTCGCTCGTCCGCCTCGCCGTCGCCCTCGCCGGCTCGCGCATCGGCGCGTGGGAGGACGCCCGCGTGCTGCTCGTCGGGACGGGGCGATACGCCGCGGCATCTCTCGCGGCCCTCCGCGCCGTCGGCGCCGAGGACATCCGCGTGTTCTCCCGTTCGGGGCGCGCGAAGTTCGCGCAGCGCGAGCACCTCCGCCCCGTCGCGCCGGCCGACTACCCCGCCGAGGCGGCGCACGCCGACGTCATCGTCCTGTGCACGACGACCACGGCCGACGCCTACGCCCTCACGGCGGAGGAGCACCGCCGCGCACGCGGCGAGACGGATGCCGCGCAGCTCATCATCGACCTCGGGATGCCCCGGAACGCCGACCCGGGCCTGCGCGGCCTGGCCGGCGTCGAACTGCTCGATCTCGACACGATCCGCGTGCATGCGCCGATCGACGAGTTCGCGACGATCGACGAAGCCCGCCTCATCGTGCGCACCGCCGCGGAGAGGCACGCCACGGCACGCCGTGTGCACGAGGTCGCGCCCGCCGTCGTCGACCTCCGCACGCACGTGCACGCCGTCCTCGAACGCGAGGTCGCCCGGGCGGCCGCCCGCGGCGGCGACGCCGACACCGAGGCGGCCCTCCGCCACTTCGCCGGGACGCTCCTGCACGGACTCATCGCGCAGGGGCACGGGCTCGCCGCATCGGGGGCGGGGCAGCGCTGGGTGGACGCCGTCGGCGTCGTGATCCCGCCGCGGGAGGACTGATGAGCCGCGTCACGCTGCGCGATGTCGCCCTGCGCGCGGGCGTCTCGACCGCCGCGACGAGCCAGGCGCTCAACGACCGCGGCAACCTGAGTCTCGACACGCGCATGCGCGTGAAGGCGATCGCCGCCGAGCTCGGCTACGCCCCCAACAAGAACGCCGCAGCGCTGCGCGGCGGGCGGACGATGTCGATCGGCTTCGTCATGGCACAGGGATCGCTGCAGGACGGACGGCGGGCGCTGCAGCGGGCCCGCCAGCTCGACGCGCTCGTCCGGGCCGGAGCGGAACGCGGGTTCACCGTGACGGTTCTGCCGGCCAGCCGCCCCGATCTGCTGCCCGGCGCGCAGATCGACGCGCTCTACTTTCCCGACTCCGCAGATGACCGGGCGATCCTCCGCTCGGCGGTCGCGGCGGGGATGCCCGTCG
This sequence comes from Microbacterium sp. SCN 70-27, assembly GCA_001724425.1. Lineage (GTDB taxonomy): Bacteria > Actinomycetota > Actinomycetes > Actinomycetales > Microbacteriaceae > Microbacterium. The sequence continues at coordinate 19,790 of MEEK01000024.1, read as the reverse complement.
TGACGGCCGACCTGACCTTCGTCGGTATGACGGGCCTGTCGATCCGCACGGGATACGCGGCGGCCGTACGCGGTGCACTGACGCACCTCGCCGCCGCGGGTGCCGCCCGCATCGGGTTCCTCGTCGACGACAGCGAAGTGCCCCGCGACCAGCTCGGCGAAAGCGCCTACCTCGCGTGGAGCGTCCTGCAGGGGCGCACGCCGCTCGTCGCGCGTGTGGATGCTGGGAGGCGACGGCTCATCCCCGCCGTGCACGAGCTACTGGATGCCGGGGCGGACGCGATCTTTGCGTACTGCGAGGACGGGCCCGAGATCTACCTGCACCTGGAGTCGATCGACACCGTCATCCCGCGCGACCTGCAACTGCTGTCGCTGTGCACCGGCGACGGCGAACTGGAGGAGCGACTCGGCATCACCCACGTGCGCGTGCACCCCGATCACGCCGCCGACCTGGCCTTCTCCGTGCTCGATGCGGCCGCCTGCGACGACACGGCGACACCGGCCGTCCGCACCGTGGAACTGCCGTGGGAGCTCGTGCGCGGGTCGTCGACGCGCTGAGGCGGACGACCATGGGCACGGAGCCCCGCGAGCGCTCCGGAACTCTAGGATGGCGGGATGCCTTCCCTCGGTGAACTCGTCGCGCCCCGGCGCCTGGGCACCGACTTCCGGTGGCTGCTGACGTCGTCGTGGACGAGCAATCTCGGCGACGGCATCGCCCTGTCGGCGGCGCCGTTGCTGATCGCCTCACTGACCACGTCGCCCGTGCTCGTGGCGGCCGGCGCGATGATGCAGTACCTCCCATGGCTGCTGTTCGGTCTGCTCGCCGGGTCGGTCGCCGATCACCACGACCGCCGGCGCCTCGTGATGCTCGCCAACGCCCTGCGCGCCGTCGTGGTGGCAGGCCTCGTCGTCGTCCTCGTCACGGGGCATGCGACCGTGTGGATCGTGCTCGTCGTCGCGTTCCTGTACGGCACGGCGGAAGTCTTCGCGGACTCCGCGGGTCAGACGCTCCTCCCGATGCTCGTCCGCCCGGTCGACCTGGGTCTCGGCAACTCCCGCCTGCAGGCGGGATACCTCGTCGCGAACCAGCTCGCGGGGCCGCCGCTCGGGGCCTTCCTGTTCGCCCTCGGATCGTTCTGGCCGTTCCTCGTCCAGATCCTCTGCGTGACGCTCGCCGTGATCCTCATCGCCCGCATCGCCCGCACCCCCGTGCCCGAGCGGGAGGACGACCCGTCCGGCGTGCGCCCGCACCCCATCCGCGAGGGACTGCGGTGGTTGCGCGGCAATCCGCCCGTCCGCACGCTCGTGGTCATCATCCTGGTCTTCAACGTGACGTGGGCGGCGCCCTGGGGCATCCTCGTCCTGTACGCGACCGAGCACCTCGGCATGGGACCGGTCGGCTATGGCGCGCTGACGACCGCCGCAGCGGTCGGTGGTCTCGTCGGGGTGTCGTCGTTCGGGTGGCTCGAACGGCACGTCACGCTCGCGACCCTCATGCGGGTGTGTCTCGTCTGCGAGGTTCTCATGCACCTCGCCTTCGCCCTGACGACGATCCCGGCGGTGGCTTTCGTGATCATGTTCGGGTTCGGCATCTACGCCTTCGTCTGGGGCACGCTGTCCACGACGGTCCGTCAGCGCCTGGTCCCCCTGCACCTGCAGGGACGGATCGCGTCGGTGAACATGGTGGGCGTCTTCGGTGGCCTCGTCATCGGTCAGGGCATCGGCGGCGTCATCGCGCAGACCTGGGGGTTGACCGCCCCGTGGTGGTTCGCCTTCGGCGGCTCCGCCCTCGCGCTGCTGCTGGTGTGGCGATCGATCTCGCACATCGCCGCGGCGAAGCCCGTGCTCGACGAGCCGGATCAGGCCGGAGAGGCGGGCCCCACGGCCTGACCGACGGTCGTCAGTCCTCGAACGCGCCGTAGACGGCGAGCGTGTTGGATGCCACCTGTGCGCAGAACTCGTCGAGGTCCACCCCGAGCTCGACGGCCATGAACCGCACCGTCACCGGCACGAGATACGGCGCGTTCGGGCGTCCGCGCAGCGGTGCCGGGGTGAGGAACGGGGCATCCGTCTCGACGAGGATCCGGTCGCGCGGGGTCACGGCGAGGGCGTCGCGGAGATTCTGGGCGTTCTTGAACGTCACATTGCCGGCGAAGCTCAGCCAATAGCCGCGGTCCGCCGCGATCTTCGCCATCTCCTCGTCGCCCGAGAAGCAGTGGAAGACGGTGCGTTCAGGCGCACCGACCCGGGCGAGCGTGTCGAGGACGGCGTCGTGGGCGTCGCGATCGTGGATCTGCATCGCGATGCCGTGCTTCTTCGCGAGCGCGATGTGCGCCTCGAAGCTCTCGTACTGTGCGGGCAGACCCTCCTCCCCGGTGCGGAAGAAGTCGAGACCGGTCTCGCCGATCGCCCGCACGCGCGGCTGTGCCGCGAGCTCGTCGATCACGTCGATCGCCTCAGCCAGCATGCCGCGTTCGGCATATGCCGGTGCCTCGTTGGGATGGATCGCGACGGCGGCGAGGACGCGCGGGTGGGATGCCGCAGCCCACGCCGACCAGCGGCTCGACTCGATGTCGCCGCCCGCCTGGACGACGCCGATGACACCGACCTCGCTCGCTCGCGCGAGTTGCTCATCGAGAGGCAGCCCCTCGCCGTCCTCGATCTCGAGGTGGCAGTGGTTGTCGTAGACGGGCACCGCGAGGGGCGCGGGCGGCGCGGGGTACGACGTGTCGCGCGCGCCCTTCTCCCGCTGCCGCACGTAGCCGGACGGGTCGGTCATGCGCGTCTCCCCCTCGTGCCGGTCGTGTCAGGCGTCCTGCTCGACGCGGGGGAACAGCGGCGCGAGGCCGTTGACGCTCGTGCCGGGGACGAGCACACCCCACTGACCCGCGTCGCGGATCGGCTCGTCCTGGAGGCGCCCCGCGTGGCCGAGCGCGACCCACAGCTTCGCCGTCGCTTCGGGCATGAAGGGGCTCAGCAGTACCGCGAGCGCACGCAGCCCCTCGGAGGCGGTGTACAGCACCGTGCCGAGGCGCGCCCGCTCGGCGTCGTCCTTCGCGAGCGCCCACGGCTCGTTCTCGGTGATGTACCCGTTGAGCGCGTCGACGATCGTCCAGATCGCCGCGATCGCCTCGTCGGGGCGGAACCGCTCCATCGCCTGGTCGGCCGCCGCCGCGGCATCCGCGACGATCCGCTGGATCCCGAGGTCGCCCTCGGTGTACGCCGCGGCGGGCGGCACGATGCCCTCGAAGTAGCGCTCGATCATCGCGGTCGTCCGCGACGCGAGGTTGCCGAACCCGTTGGCGAGTTCCGCCTGGTAACGGGCCGACAGGTCCTCCCACGAGAACGAGCCGTCCTGACCGAAGGCGATCGCCGACAGGAAGTAGAACCGGTAGGCATCCGACCCGAACACGTCCGTGATCTCGGTCGGCGCGATGCCGGTGAGCTTCGACTTCGACATCTTCTCGCCGCCGACGAGGAGCCACCCGTGGGCGAAGACACCGCGCGGGACATCGAGGCCAGCGGCCATGAGCATCGCGGGCCAGATCACGGCGTGGAAGCGAAGGATGTCCTTGCCGACGACGTGATAGGCGGGCCAGCGCCGCGCGAACTGCTCGGGGTCCGTGCCGTAGCCGACGGCGGTCGCGTAGTTCAGCAGGGCGTCCACCCACACGTAGATGACGTGCGAGGGGTCCCACGGCACCGTGATGCCCCAGTCGAAGGCGGAACGCGAGATCGACAGGTCCTTGAGCCCCGACCGCACGAACGAGACGACTTCGTTGCGCGCCGGCTCGGGGCGCACGAAGTCGGGCTCGGTCTTGTACAGCTCGAGCAGGCGATCCTGGAACTCGCTGAGCTTGAAGAAGTAGTTTTTCTCCTGCAGGAGTTCGAGCGGCTTCGAATGGATCGCGCAGACCTTGAGGCCCTCGAAGGCCCCCATGCCGTCGACGATCTCGGACTCGGGCTTGAACTCCTCGCACCCCACGCAGTACAGCGCCTCGTACTCGCCGGCGTAGATGTGCCCGCGGTCGTAGAGGGCCTTCACGAACTCCTGCACGCGCTCCTCGTGGCGGGGCTGGGTCGTGCGGATGAAATCGTCGTTGGCGACGTCGAGGGTCCGAAGCAGCGGGTACCACGACTCGGCGACGAGCTTGTCGACCCACTCCTGCGGAGTGACGCCGTTGGCCGCGGCGGCACGCAGCATCTTCTGCCCGTGCTCGTCGGTGCCGGAGAGCATCCAGGTGTCATCGCCCGCCTGGCGGTGCCAGCGCGCGAGCGCGTCGACCGCGACGGTCGTGTACCCGTGACCGATGTGGGGAAGGTCCGACGGGTAGTAGATCGGCGTCGTGATGTAGAAGGACTTACCGGTGCTCACCCGACGATTCTAGGCGGGCGCGGGGTGCGCCATCCGCGTATGACGCCGCGGGGGCAGGCGGTCGGACGACCGGCCGGTTCAGGCGCTCTCGCGGACGACGAGGTCCGTCGGGAGGATGACCGCGTCGCGCGGGCGACCCGCGATGACGTCGAGCACCATGTCGACCATCGTCGAGCTGATCTGCGCCCACGGCTGGCGCACGGTCGTGAGCGGAGGCTTCGCCGTCTCGGCGAGGCCGGAGTCGTCGAAGCCCGCGACGGCGACGTCCTCCGGGACCCGTCGGCCAGCACGCCGCAGCGCGTCGATCGCACCGACGGCCATGACGTCGCTCGCGGCGAAGACGGCGTCGATGTCGGGGGCGCGCTCGAGCAGGCGCGTCATCGCGGCATCCCCACTCGCCCGCTCGTAGCTGCCCTGCTCGACGAGATCGGGATCGAACCTGTCGCCGAGCTCGTCGCGGAACCCGGCGAGCCGCAGCCGGCCGCCCGGAGTGTCGTGAGGGCCCGTGATGAGCGCGATGCGACGATGACCGCCGCGTACGAGGTGTCGCGTCATCTTGCGGGCGGCTTCCACCTCGTCGATCGCGACATGCGCGATGGCGAGATCCCCGGTCGGAACACCCGAGCAGACTGTCGGCACTCCCGCGGCGACGAGGGATGCCAGGAGCGCATCGGACTCGTGCGACGAGACGAGCAGGACGCCGTCCACGTGCCCCGCGCGGACGTAGCGCTCGACGTTCTCTCGCTCGGCCTCGGTGCCCGCGATGAGGAGGACCAACGTCATGGAACGCTCCGCCAAGGCCTCCGTCGCGCCGCGCAGGAGCAGCGCGAACGTCGGGTCGGAAAAGAGCAGCTGCTGCGACTCGGTGAGAAGGAACGCGAGGGAGCCGGATCGTCCGGTCGCGAGGCTCCGGGCGGCGTGGTTGGCGGTGTAGCCCGTGCTCACAATCGCCGCCTCGACCGCTTCTCGGGCCTCCGGCGAGACCCAGTGTCCACCGTTGAGATACCGCGACACCGTCCCGTGGGAGACCCCCGCCACGCGCGCGACATCGCGGATAGTGGGCTTTCGGGGAGCGCCGGGGAGAGTCACGGGAGCAGACTCTACCCTCCCGGACCGGCGTGTGTTACTGTCTGACCACACAGACCTGTGACCGGTCACAGTTCCGTAACGAACACCCCCGTCGACGCCGTTGTGCGCGCATAATTGTTGATGTGCGCGCGTCACGTGCGACGACACAGCACAGGGCGGCGATGGAGCCACGGTCGGCTCCCGCTCCCTGCCGACAACAAGGAGAGGCACACCGATGAAGGTGAACAAGAAGGTCCTGCTCGCGACCGGACTGGCCGTCGCGGCGAGCATGCTGGCACTCGCCGGCTGCTCGAGCACGGGCAGCACCCCGGCCCCCACCGAGAGCGGAGCAGCGAGCGGATCGCTCACGGTCTGGGTGGACGCCGACCGTGCGCGCGCGCTCGAGGACGTCGCGAAGACGTTCGAGAAGGAGAAGGGCGTCAAGGTCAACCTGGTCGTCAAGGACTACGGCAAGATCCGCGACGAGTTCACGGCCCAGGTACCCACCGGAAAGGGTCCCGACATCACGATCGGCGGCCACGACTGGATCGGCGCCCTGGTCAAGGACGGCATCGTCGCCCCCGTCGAACTCGGCGACAAGGCCGCCGACTTCGAGAAGGTCGCCGTCGAGGCGGTCAGCTATGACGGCAAGACCTACGGTCTCCCCTACGCGATCGAGAACATCGCGATCCTCCGCAACACGGCCCTGGCCGACGCCACCCCCGCGACCTTCGACGAGATGATCGCCAAGGGCAAGACGGCAGGCACCGAGTACCCGTTCGTCGTGGGCCTCGACCCGCAGGCGGCCGACCCGTATCACCTCTACCCCTTCCAGACGTCGTTCGGCAGCGCCGTGTTCGGCCGCAACGCCGACGGCTCGTACGACGCGTCCCAGTTCACGATCGGCGACGAGAACGGACAGAAGTTCGCCGCGTGGCTCACGTCGCAGGGCGACACGGGCACCAAGGTACTGAACCTGAACCTGTCGGGCGACCTCGCCAAGGAGGCGTTCAACGCCGGCAAGTCGCCGTACTTCCTGACCGGCCCCTGGAACGTCGCCGACGCGGAGAAGGCGGGCATCAAGGTGTCCGTCGACGCGATCCCCACCGCCGGTGGCGAGCCCGCGCAGCCCTTCGCCGGCGTCCAGGCGTTCTTCCTCTCCGCCAAGAGCAAGAACGCGCTGATTGCGAACGAGTTCCTCGTCAACTACATCGGCACCGCCGATGTGCAGACAAAGCTCTTCGAGGCCGGTGGGCGTCCGCCCGCGCTCTCCGAGTCCTTCACGGCCGCGCAGTCCGACGAGGTCATCGCGGGCTTCGCGAAGGTCGGTGCCAACGCCGTCCCCATGCCGAGCATCCCCGAGATGGGTTCGGTGTGGGATGACTGGGGCAAGACCGAGGCAGCCCTGATCAAGGGCACGGCCGACCCCGCCGCCGAGTGGACCAAGATGGCCGATTCCATCAAGAGCAAGCTCGGCTGAGATCGACGTGACGTGGGGCGGCGTCCACAGCGACGCCGCCCCACTCCACCACCGTTTCCGCGACCATGACCGCGACGACAGGAGTCGACGATGACCACCCCAGTGCTCGAGAGTGAACGACCGTCCGCCGAGGATCGGGCCGCCCGACGCCGGCAGAAGCGGGCCGAGGCCTGGGCCGAAGCCGCGGGAGCGGGCTGGAAGGTCTGGCTCGTCAAGATCGTGTGCCTCGGCATCATCGATGCCCTCGCGATCTACGCGATCCTCGTCGTCCTCCACAACGGAGACTGGATCGTCCCGCTCGTCATCGCCGTCGGTGTCATCGCGATCAACGTCGTGTACTTGAAGCCGGGACTCCTCCCCGCGAAGTACCTGACCCCGGGGCTCGTCTTCCTCTTCGTCTTCCAGATCTTCGTCGTCCTCTACTGCATCTACATCGCCTTCACGAACTACGGCTCCGGTCACGTCTCGACAAAGGACGATGCCGTCAACGCGCTCCTCATCCAGAACCAGCAGCGCGTCGAGGACTCCCCCGCCTATCCGCTCACCGTGCTCGAGCAGGGCGGCTCCTACTTCTTCCTCGTGACGACGCCCGACGGGGAAGCCGAGCTCGGCGGCGCCGACCGCCCGCTCGAACCGGTCTCCGATGCGGAGTTCTCCGGCGATCGCGCGATCGGAGCACCCGGATTCACATCGCTCGACTTCGGTCAGATCGTCGCCAGCCAGGATGCCATCACCGCTATCACGGTGCCCGTCTCCGATGATCCGAACGACGGTACGCTGCAGACCCGCGACGGCTCGACGGCGTACCAATACGTGTCGACGCTCGTCTGGGATGCCTCCGCAGACACGATGACCAATACGCAGACCGGCGTCGTCTACCACGACAACGGCCACGGCTCGTTCGAGTCCGCCGACGGTCAGCAGTTGGCGACCGGGTGGCAGGTGTGGGTCGGCCTCGAGAACTTCGTCCGCGCGTTCTCCACCGAGTCGATCCGTGGGCCGTTTATCGCCGTCACGTTGTGGACGTTCGCCTTCGCCATCCTCTCGGTCGCGACGACCTTCGCGCTCGGACTCTTCCTCGCCATCGTCTTCAATGACCCCCGGATGAAGAGCCGCAAGTACTACCGGGTCATCATGATCCTGCCGTACGCCTTCCCCGCCTTCCTGTCGGCGCTCGTCTGGCAGGGCATGTTCAACCAGGACTTCGGCTTCATCAACCAGACCCTGCTCGGGGGTGCGTCCATACCCTGGCTCCAAGATCCGTGGCTCGCGAAGGTCTCCATCCTGATCGTGAACCTCTGGCTGGGCTTCCCCTACATGTTCCTCGTGACGACCGGTGCCATCCAGTCGATCCCCGACGACATCCAGGAGGCCGGTCGTGTCGACGGCGCGGGCGTGTGGCAGATCTTCCGCTACATCAAGTTCCCGCTGCTGCTCGTGTCGGTCGCACCACTGCTGATCTCCTCGTTCGCGTTCAACTTCAACAACTTCAACCTGATCTACATGCTCACCGGCGGAGGACCCCGCTTCGCGGATGCCTCCATCAATGTCGGCGCGAGCGACATCCTGATCTCGATGGTCTACAAGGTGGCGTTCGTCGGCGCGGAGCGCGACTACGGACTCGCAAGCGCCTTCTCGATCATTATCTTCGTGCTGGTGGCCGTGATCTCCTACGTGAGCTTCCGCCAGACCAAGGTCCTCGAGGAGCTGAACTGATATGACCATCCAAGAAGCACTCCCCGGCGGCGGTCCGCTCGCCGCCGCGTCCGGCGCAGCCGAGGCATCTGCGGGCGTCCCGGGCGCGAAAGAGCCTCGCCGCCCCTTCGGTCGCTGGTTCCGCGAAACGGGCTGGCGCCACCTCGTCGGCATCGTCATGCTCGTGTTCTCGGCGTTCCCGCTCGTCTACGTTCTCTCCGCTTCGCTCAACCCCGGCGGCACCCTGCTGACCGCGAACAGCCTCTTCTCGAGCTTCGACATCGGCAGCTACATCGCCCTGTTCCAGGACCCGCTGCGCCCGTATGGCGCCTGGTTCGTGAACTCGATCTTCATCGGGCTGACGACCTCGTTCTTCACGGTCGTGCTGTGCGCCCTCGCCGCATATGCGTTCTCTCGGATGCGCTTCCGGGGGCGCCGCGTGGGTCTTCTCACACTGCTGCTCGTGCAGATGTTCCCGCAACTGCTGGCCGTCGTCGCGATCTTCCTGCTCATGTCCGCCATCGGCGACATATTCCCCGCGCTCGGGCTGAACTCGCAGATCGGGCTCATCATGGTGTATCTGGGCGGCGCACTCGGGGTGAACACGTTCCTCATGTACGGGTTCTTCAACACGGTGCCCGCATCGATCGACGAAGCGGCCAAGATCGACGGAGCGGGGCACGCCCGGATCTTCTTCACGATCATCCTGCGGCTCGTGGCTCCCGTGCTCGCCGTCATCGGCCTGCTGTCGTTCATCGGCACGATGAACGACTTCCTGATCGCGTCGGTCATCCTGGTCGATCCCGACAAGCAGACGCTCGCCGTCGGTCTCTACCAGTTCGTCTCGCAGGAGACGGCGCGCAACTGGAGCGTCTTCGCGGCCGGCGCGGTCCTCGCCGCGATCCTGCCGATGGCCCTGTTCCTCTCTCTGCAGCGCTTCATCGTGGGAGGGTTGACGGCCGGGTCGGTCAAGTGAGGCGGCTGCGCCTCGGCTGAGCACGCCGGGGAACCATCCACGGTGATCGCGCCGCAGTACGATCGACCTACAACTTAGGGGCTCTGTCACGCGCCGCGTGCAACCACGTCGCTTTCTGCCGGCGCCGGCGCCGGCATCGTTTCACGGAGGTCCTCATGCACCCTTCCCCGCTGCGCCCGCATCATGACGGTTCTGCGCTGTACGTCTCGGACGAACGACCCGCCCTCGGCGACGAGGTCGCGGTGCGCGTGCGCGTGCCCGTCGGATACGGCCCCGTCGTGCGCGTCCTCGTGCGGTCCAACCCCGACCACGAGCCGGCATGGGCCCCGGCGACGCGGGACGGCGTGCGAGACGGCTGGGAGTGGTGGACCGCGCGCATCGTCGTCGCGAATCCCCGGCACGGATATCGTTTCCACTTCGTCCTCGAGGACGGGCGCGTCGAGATCCTGAATCAGGGCGGCCTGTCCGACATCGATGGGCTCGACGGTCAGGACTTCGCGTTGGTCGCGGGCAACCCGCCGCCCTCCTGGCTCGACGACACGATCCTCTATCAGATCTTCCCGGACCGGTTCGCCCGGTCCGCGTCCGCCGACGCACGGCCCGCGCCCGCGTGGGCGATCCCCGCGGCGTGGAACGATCCGGTCGATCCGGTCCATCCGGGACGCGGTCACCAGTTCTACGGCGGTGACCTCGACGGTGCCGCCGACAAGCTCGACCATCTCGTCGATCTGGGAGTGACCGCACTGTACCACACACCCGTGTTCCCCGCCGAGTCAAATCATCGCTACGACGCGTCGCGCTTCGATACTGTCGACCCCCTGCTCGGCGGTGACGACGCCTATCGACGCCTCATCACCGAAGCCCACGCCCGCGGCATCCGGGTCATCGGCGATCTCACAACGAACCACTCCGGCATCGCGCACGAGTGGTTCCGTGCGGCGTACGCGCACCCCGCCGCTCCCGAGGGAGCGTTCTACTACTTCCACGACGAGGCCCACACCGTATATGAGACGTGGCTCGACGCCGAGACCCTTCCGAAGTTCGACTGGCACAGCGACGAACTGCGACGCCGGTTCATCGACGGGCCGGAATCGGTGGTCGGACGTTGGCTGCGCGCCCCGTTCGGCATCGACGGCTGGCGTATCGACGTCGCGAACATGACGGGGCGACGCGGCGTCCAGGACCTCAACACGGAGGTCCGGCAGACCCTCCGCCGCACGATGATCGGCATCCAGCCCGACACACTGCTGCTCGCCGAGTCGACGAACGACGCCGCGACCGATCTGCAGGGCGATGCGTGGCATGGTGGCATGACCTACCCCGCTTTCACCCGCGGCGTATGGTCGTGGCTCGCCGATCCACGCCGCATCCCGCACTACGGGTTCGACGGGCAGCTTCACGAGGACATGTGGTTCTTCGGTCTGCCGACCGGGATGCCCCGGTACGACGCCCGCCAGTTCGTCGCACAGTATGAACGCTTCACGAGTCAGATCCCGTGGCGAGTGCAGCGAGGCACCATGTCCGCGCTCGACACCCATGACACCGCACGGTTCGCGACCTATGCCTCTCCGGGAGCGATCCCGGTCGCCGTCGGCCTCTCGATGGCACTCCCGGGCATCCCCGTCGTGTACGCCGGCGACGAGTTCGGACTCGATGCGGTCGATGGAGAGATGAGCCGCGCGCCGATCCCCTGGCATCGTGTCGACGACCCCGATGTGGCCGCCCGGATCGCGCTGTACCGCGATCTCATCGGGCTGCGCCGCGCTCACCCGGCGCTGGCGTCCGGAGGGATGCGCTGGCTGCACGTGGACGGCAACGGCGTCGTATTCGTGCGGGAGAGTGCGGCAGAGTGCGTGCTGGTCGTCGCCTCCCGCGGCGCGATGACGGCCGAGTTCCGGGCCGAGCTGCTTCCCGGGGCCTCGTCGGCGACACTGCTGTACGGCTCTGCTCGCATCGACACCGACGGCTCGGTGCACGTGTCCACAGAGGGAACGGCCTTCGCCGCGTGGGCGCTGCCGGGCGTCGACGCTCCCGCGCCCGCCGGGTGAGGTCACCGAGCGGCGAGCGCCGCCTGGTAGAGGTCGCGGCTGGACAGTCCCGTCTGCGCCGCGACCTCCGCCGCGGCATCCTTCAGACGTGTGCCGGATGCCACGAGCCGCTGCACCTCGGCGAGCGCATCGTCCGCGGAGACCTCGCGCGCGGGCGCTCCCCCGACCACGACGACGATCTCGCCGCGCACACCCTCGGCCGCCCAGGCGGCGAGTTCGCCGAGCCCCGCACGCACGACCTCCTCATGGAGCTTCGTGAGCTCCCGGCACACGGCCGCGGGGCGGTCCGCACCGAAGCCGTCCGCCATCGCGCCGAGCGTCTCGGCGAGACGCGAGGGCGCCTCGAAGAAGACCATCGTGCGAGGCTCGGCGGCGAGGTCCGCGAGCGCGCGGCGGCGATCACCGGCCTTCCGCGGAAGGAACCCTTCGAACGTGAACCGATCGGTCGGAAGCCCGGCCACGGCGAGCGCCGTGACGACGGCCGACGGGCCGGGGATCGCGGTGACGGCGACACCCTGCGCAATGGCCTCGGCGACGAGCACGTACCCGGGGTCGCTGACCGTCGGCATCCCGGCGTCGCTCAGCACCAGCAGATCCTCGTCGCGAGCGCGCAGGGCGAGTTCCGCGGCACGACCCCGCTCGTTGTGCTCGTGCAGGGCGAGGAGCTTCGGCCGGTTCGCGATGCCGAGCGCCTGCAGCAGCCGCTGGGTCGTGCGGGTGTCCTCCGCCGCGACGACCGTCGCCTGTTCGAGCGCCGCGACGAGCCGCGCGGACGCGTCGCCGAGGTTTCCGATGGGGGTCGCGGCCAGGATGATCACCGCCCCAGCATAGGCTTGTGGCCGTGACGACGACCGACCCTCTGCTGCTGCCCGCAGCCCGGCCGTCCAGCTATGACCGCTGGCGCCTGCGGGTCGTCTCCGACCCTGCGCTCGCGCGCCTCTACGCCTGGCTCGCGCCGACGCTCGTGACGGTGCTCGCGGGCATCCTGCGGTTCTGGAACCTCGGGCAGCCGCATGCGCTCGTCTTCGACGAGACGTACTACGTCAAGGATGCCTGGAGCCAGTGGAACCTCGGCTACGCGTCCCGCTGGCCCGACGATGCGAACGCGGACTTCGTCGCGGGTCACGCCGACATCTTCACGACGGATCCGAGCTTCGTCGTCCACCCGCCCCTCGGCAAGTACCTCATCGGCGCCGGGATGTGGCTGTTCGGGCCGGAGAACGCGTTCGGCTGGCGCTTCGCGACGGCCCTGTTCGGCACGGCACTGGTCCTCCTGCTCTTCCTCGTGGCGAAGTCGATGACCAACTCGACGGCATTCGCCTCGGTCGCCTCGTTCCTCCTCGCGATCGACGGTCTCGGCATCGTCATGAGCAAGGTCGCACTGCTCGACATCTTCCTCGCCTTCTTCGTCCTGCTCGCCTTCTGGTTCGTCGTCCTCGATCGGAAGGCCACCGCCGGACACCTCGCCGCGCGCACTCTCGCGCGCGAGCGCGACGGGAGCGCACCGGCATGGGGGCCCGTGCTGTGGGGTCGCCCGTGGCTGATCGCCGCCGGCGCCGCGGCGGGCGCGGCGACCGCTGTGAAATGGTCCGGTGTGTGGGTGCTCGCCGCGATCGGGCTCTACCTCGTCGTAAGCGACGCGCTCGAGCGGCGGCGCCTCGGCATCACGTTCTGGCCGACCGACGCCGTGCGTCAGGGTGCCGCGAGCTTCGTCCTCCTCGTCCCGGTCGCCGCGGTCGTGTACCTGTCGTCGTGGGTGGGCTGGCTCGCGACCGACGGCGGGTACGACCGGCACGCCGCCGACGCGCAACCCGCGACGGGGATCTTCTCGTGGGTGCCACTTTCGCTGCAGAGCCTCTGGAAGTACCACGTCACGATCTACAACTCGATGACCGGCATGACCTCGCCGCACAGCTACGCGAGCCCCGCGTGGCAGTGGCCGCTGCTGTGGCGCCCCACCGCGATGTACGCGAACTCCGCGGCCGACGGGCAGGGCGGATGCGCCGGAGGGCAGGGCGGCTGCATCGAGATCCTCTACAGCATGCCGAATCCGCTGCTGTGGTACGCGAGCATCGCGGCGGCGGGCTACCTCGTCTACCGGTTCGTCCTCGACCGCGACTGGCGTCAGGCGCTCGTGCTCGTCGGCATCGCGGCGACATGGCTCCCGTGGCTCGCCTACCCCGAGCGGACGATCTTCCAGTTCTACACGATCGTGCTCTGGCCGTTCCTGCTTCTCGCGTTGACCTTCGCTCTGCAGCGCGTCGCGGGGGCGACGAGCGCCGACCGCGACAGACGCACGGCGGGCCAGCGCGTCGTGCTCGTCTTCCTCGGCGTCGCCGTCGCACTGTCGATCTTCTGGTACCCGCTGTGGTCGGGCATGCAGGTGCCGTACGAGTTCTATCGCCTGCACAACTGGATGCAGGGCTGGGTCTGACGCCTGCTCGGCTTACGATGGAGGGCTATGCCTTCGCTCGACCCCGTCATCGTCTACCCGCCTGAGCTGCCCGTCAGCGCCGCTCGGGACGAGATCGCGCGCGCCATCGACGGCCACCAGGTCGTCATCGTCGCCGGTGCGACGGGGTCGGGCAAGACGACGCAGCTGCCGAAGATCTGCCTCGAGCTCGGCCGCACCTCGATCGCCCACACGCAGCCGCGTCGCATCGCGGCGCGGACGATCGCCGAGCGCATCGCGCAGGAGCTCCAGGTGCCGCTCGGCAGCACCGTCGGCTACAAGGTGCGCTTCACCGACCAGGTCTCCGCGGACACCAAGATCGCGCTCGTCACCGACGGGATCCTCCTCAACGAGATCCACCGCGACCGACTGCTGAGGCGTTACGACACGATCATCGTCGACGAGGCGCACGAGCGTTCGCTCAACATCGACTTCCTGCTCGGCTACCTCGCGCGGATCCTGCCCGAGCGGCCCGATCTGAAGGTCATCATCACCTCCGCGACGATCGACCCCGAGAGCTTCGCCAAGCATTTCGCGGATGCCGGGGGTCGCCCGGCACCGATCGTCGAGGTGTCGGGGCGCACCTACCCGGTCGAGATCCGCTACCGCGGCCCGGACGACAGCGACGGGGACGACGTCGACGCGCTCCTCGCGGCGCTGCGCGAGCTCGACCGCGAACCGGACGGCGACGTCCTCGTCTTCCTCCCGGGTGAGGCGGAGATCCGCGACGCGATGGATGCCATCCGCGGCATGTACGCGAAGGATGCCCGCCCGACTGAGGTGCTCCCCCTCTACGGGCGGCTCTCCGCCGCCGAGCAGCACCGCGTCTTCGAGCCGTCGACCGTCGCAGGCGTCCGCAGGCGCATCATCCTCGCCACGAACGTCGCGGAGACGAGCCTCACCGTCCCCGGCATCCGGTACGTCGTGGATGCGGGCACCGCCCGCATCTCCCGCTACAGCGCCCGCACGAAGATCCAGCAGCTGCCGATCGAGGCGATCTCCCGGGCCTCCGCCCAACAGCGATCCGGGCGGGCCGGGCGCACGTCCGACGGCATCGCGATCCGTCTGTACGCGGAGGACGACTTCCTCGCGCGCCCCGAGTACACCGAGCCGGAGATCCTCCGCACGTCGCTCGCGGCGGTCATCCTGCAGATGCTCGCCCTCGGCTTCGGCGACATCGAGGAGTTCCCGTTCCTCACGAAGCCCGACAGCCGCGGCGTCCGGGCGGCGTTCGACCTCCTCACGGAGCTGCGTGCCGTCACCGCGAAACGCACGCTCACGAAGATCGGCCGCGAGATCGCGCGCCTCCCGATCGATCCGAGGTTCGCGCGGATGCTGCTGGAGGCCCGCCGGCAAGGCGTCCTCCCGCCCGTCCTCGCGATCGTCGCGGGGCTCTCGATCCAGGACGTCCGCGAGCGGCCCTCCGCCGAGGAGGGCGCCGCCCGCGAGCAGGCCGACCGGCTGCACGCCCGGTTCGCCGACCCGACGAGCGACTTCCTGTCCATCCTGAACCTCTGGAACCACCTGCAGGAAGCGCAGCGCGAACACGGCTCGAGCGCCTTCCGGCGCCTGTGCCGCGCCGAGTTCCTCAACTACGTGCGCGTGCGCGAGTGGTTCGACGTGCACCGGCAGCTGCGCCACCTGCTCGGTGCCGGAGGCGGCGCCGCCGCGGTGACCGACGCCGACCCGGCGCTCGTCCATCGCGCGATCCTCGCGGGGCTCCTCTCGCACATCGGCATCCTCGACACGCGCTCTCTCGCGCCCGCCGACGCGCGCCCGCGCGGACGGAAGCCCGTCGCGGCGTACCGCGGTGCGCGCGGCGCGAACTTCGCGATCTTCCCCGGGTCGGCCCTGCGAAAGGCGTCACCGGATGCCGTGATGGCGGCGGAACTCGTCGAAACGTCGCGCCTCTACGCCCGCACCGTCGCCGTCATCGATCCGGCGTGGGCGGAGGAGCCGGCAGGCGATCTCGCGCACCGGAGTCTCAGCGACCCGCACTGGTCGAAGGATGCCGGTGCCGCGGTCGCCGCCGAGAAGGTGACGCTGTTCGGCGTCGAGATCATCCCGCGCCGGCGCGTGCAGCTCGCCCGGATCGACCGGGAGCTCGCGCGCGAGCTGTTCCTGCGGCACGCGCTCGTCGAGGGCGAATGGAACTCGGCGCACCTCGGAAAGAACCTGACCGCCTTCGAACGGCGGAACCTCGAACTGCGCCGCCGGCTGGAGAAGGTCGAGGAGCGCGAGCGCCGGCGCGACATCCTCGTCGGCGACGAGGCCGTCTTCGCGTTCTACGACGCCCGCATCCCCCGGGACGTCTTCGACGTGCGCTCGTTCGAGACGTGGTGGCGGGAGGCATCCGCCCGGACGCCGCGACTGCTGGACATGACCGAGGCGGACCTCCGCGATGAGGCGTCGCGCTCCGACGAACGCGACTTCCCCGGCCGGTGGGAGCAGGGCGACCAGGTGCTCTCCCTCGCGTACCGGTTCGAGCCGGGGAGCCCCGAGGACGGCGTCAGCGTCGTCGTCCCGCTGCCGCTTCTCGCGGGACTTCGCCCCGACGGGTTCGACTGGCAGGTGCCGGGCCTGCGCGCCGAACTCCTCACGGCGCTGCTGCGCGCCCTTCCCAAGGCGATCCGGCGACACGTGGTGCCCGCGGCCGATTGGGCCGCGACGCTCGGCGCCGAGGTAGCCGGCGACGCTCCCGAACGGCACCGCGGTCTTCCTCCGACGACCCTCACGAGCGCCCTCGCCGCACGCATTCAGCGCGTCGCGAACCAGCCCGTGCGCGCCGCGGACTTCGAGCTCGAACGCGTGCCGGAGCACCTGCGGATGACCTTCCGCGCCGTCGACCACCGCGGCCGCACGGTCGGCACGTCGCGCGATCTCGCCGACCTGCAGGCCCGTCTCGCGGGCCGCGCACGCGAGCAGGTCGCCCGCACGCTCACAGGCGGCGGCGCGCGACCTGGCATCCCCGGTCCGGGAGCGGGCGCGGCGGGCGTGGTCGGTGCGGGCGGCACCGGCGGGTCGGCGAACGGCGCGGATGCCACGNGGGCGTGGTCGGTGCGGGCGGCACCGGCGGGTCGGCGAACGGCGCGGATGCCACGGCCAGCCGTCAGCCGAGCGGCACGGGCCTCGCCGAGCGCACCGGCCTCACGACGTGGGACGTGGGTGATCTGCCGGCCGTCGTGGACACGCGCGTCGCAGGCGGGGTCGTGCGGGGGTACCCGGCGCTCGTGGACGAGAAGGACTCGGTCGCCCTGCGCATCGAGGCGACCCCTGAGCGCGCCGCGCGGCTCACCCACGCGGGCGTCCGGCGCCTCCTGCTGCTGGCCGTGCCCTCGCCCGCCGCGTACGTGCTCGAGCACCTGACGTCGGCCGAGAAGCTGTCGCTCGCGGCATCCCCGTACCCGTCGGCGAAGGCGCTCATCGAGGATGCCCGCGTCGCGGTCGCCGACGCCGTCGTGGCGCGGGTCGCGCCCGGCGGCATCCGCACCGCTGCCGACTTCGAGGCCGCGCGCGCCGCGTTCTCGGCCGCCGTCGTCGACGACCTCTTCCAGGCGGTGTCGCTCGTCGCGCGGATCCTGACGCTACAGCGCGACGTGGAACGCGCGGTGAAACGGCAGAACTCGATGACCCTTCTCGCCGCGCTCGGAGACGTCAAGGGGCAGCTCGCCGCGCTCGTGCCGCCCGGCTTCGTGTCGCAGACGGGGCTGGCCCGTCTCGCCCACCTGCCGCGGTACCTGCAGGGTGCGCTCTCGCGCGTCGAGGGACTCTCCGACAACCCCGGGCGGGACCGTCAGCGGATGACCGAGTTCGAGCGCGCGTCCGCCGCGTACGCCGACGCGGGCGGCGCG
This sequence comes from Microbacterium sp. SCN 70-27, assembly GCA_001724425.1. Taxonomy (GTDB): domain Bacteria; phylum Actinomycetota; class Actinomycetes; order Actinomycetales; family Microbacteriaceae; genus Microbacterium. Next base: position 1,846 of record MEEK01000024.1, on the reverse strand, counting down.
CTCCCCGCCACACCGGATGCCTCCCCCGCCCTCGCCCGCGCGCGGTGGCTCCTCGAGGAGTACCGCGTGAGCCTGTTCGCGCAGCAGTTGGGGACGGCGGAGCCGGTGTCGCTGCAGCGCATCACGAAGACGCTCGCCGGTCGGGAATAGCGGCCCGGGCGGGTACGGTTGTGGCCGATATGGCCACAGCGATCGTGTACACCGAGCTCGGAGGACCCGAGGTCCTCACCGTCACCGACATCGAGGCGCCCATGCCGGGCCCGGGCGAGGTCGCCGTGCACGTGGAGGCCGCGGGCGTCAATCCGATCGACCACAAGCTCCGGTCCGGCACGCGCCCCTCGGCGCCGGTCGCCGCGCCGCGCCACATCGGCGCCGACGCTGCCGGCACGGTCACCGCGCTCGGCGAGGGCACCGAGGGCTTCCGCGTCGGTGACCCGGTCGTCGTCTTCAACGCGGAGGGCACGTACGCGAGTGATCTCGTGGTCGACGCGCGCCACGTCACGCCCCGCCCGGCCGTCGTGAGCGCTGCGGAGGGGGCGGCCCTCGGCATCCCCGTCAGCACGGCGTACCAGACCGTGCGCTCCCTCGCCGTCGGCCCGCGCGACGTCCTGCTCGTGCACGCCGGCTCGGGGTCGGTCGGGCAGGCGGTCATCCAGTTCGCCGTCCTCGCGGGGGCGACGGTGCTCGCCACGACGAGCGACCGCCGCGCAGAGCGGGTGCGAAGCCTCGGCGCGACGCCGCTGCCGTACGGCCCCGATGTCGTCGCCCGCGTGGGCGAACTGGCCCCCGCGGGCGTCACCGTCGCGATCGATCTCATCGGTACCGACGAGGCGCTCCAGCAGTCCCTCGCCCTCGTCGCCGACCGCTCGCGCATCGCGACGCTCGTGCGCGGAGCGGACGCCGCAGGCCTCGGCATCCGCGCGTTCCGCGGCGGCAGCCCGACTCCGCTGACGGCGGCGGAGGAGCGGTGGCGCGCCGAGGCGATCCCGCTCGCCCTCGCCCTCATGACGGTGGGCCGCTTCTCGGTCGAGGTGGGTGTGAGCCTTCCCCTCGCGGACGCCGCCGAAGCGCACCGACTCGTCGAAGCCGGCGTCGACGGCAAGGTCGTGCTGATCCCCTGACGCCGAGGTGGTCAGCTCGCCGCGATGAGGTCGCGGTAGAACCCGATCCCCCGCAGCCACACCGCCACGCGGATGCGCTCGTTGTGCGAGTGGAGGGCGTCGCGCTCGGCACGGGTCAGGTGGAACGGGGTGAAGCGGTACACGTGCGGGCTGATGTCCGTGAACCAGCGGCTGTCGCTCGCACCGAGTTGGATGTAGGGCGTCGTCACGATGTCCTCGCCGAGCGCCGATCTGACCGCACCGGCGATCCGCCGCCACGGCTCGCCCCGCCACGGCGAGACCGGTGAAGGGTCGGAGGCGTGCCGCACCTCGATCTCCACCTGCGGGTCGGCGACGGCACGGCGGACGTGCGCCGTCGCGGAGGCCACGGTATCCCCCGTCAGGAGGCGGATGTTGACCGAGGCGCGCGCCGTCGTCGCGAGCACGTTCTCGCCCGGTGCGCCGGAGAGCTCCGTCACGACGGCCGTCGTCCGCACCATCGCGTTCGTCTCGGGGCCGAGCTTCGGGAGCGCCGCGGCGACGAGGGGCCCCGTGACGCCGAGGCTCCCGAACAGCCAGCGCAGCGGCTGCGGCGCGTGGGGGGCGACCGTCGCGAACATCGCCCGCACGGGCGGAGCGATCCGCGTCGGGAAGGGATGCCGGTGCACGCGCCCGATCGCGCGCGCGAGCCGGGCCGTCGCAGGCATCGCGGGCGGCGTCGACGCGTGTCCGCCCGCCTCGCGGGC
>MEEK01000023.1 GCA_001724425.1 Microbacterium sp. SCN 70-27 | reverse complement strand
GCGCCCCGAGGCGGCGGGGCCCGAGATGACGAACGACCCGACGGGCTCGAAGCCGTGCGCCGAGAGCGTGTCGTCGGCGACGCCGAACACCGGCATCCCGCCGACCTGCGCCGGCATCTCCGAGGCGAGCACCGACGTGGGCAGCGCGCCGATCTCGGGCAGGTCGCGGACGCCCTGTGCGCGCAGCTCCGCCCCGAGCACGCCGAGGGCCTTCGCCTGCTCGACGGCGTTGGAGGTGCCGCCGAGCACCGCGATCTGGGCCTCGTGACCGTCGACGACGGCACGGCCCGGCACGGACTGCTCGTCGAGGACGTCGCGCGGCGTGCCCAGCAGCATGTACTGCGACGGGTCGCCCATGCGCAGCACGACCTTGCGGGGGATGTTGGATGCCACGGCGCTCGGCACCGCGTTGCCGCGGTCGGCGGTGAGCACCGTGTGGATGCCGAGCGTGCGGCCCTCCCCGAGGATCCGCATGAACGTGCGGTAGAACGGGCCGCGGCCGGGCGCGACCTCCCAGTCCTTCTTGAACTCGGGGTAGTTGTCGATCAGCAGGATGATGCGCGGGAGCGAGGCATCCGCGAGCTCCCGGTACTCCTGGATGGATGCCGCACTGACGGATGCGAACGCCGCGGCGCGGCGGTCCATCTCGCCGTCGAGCGTGCGGAACAGTCGCTGGATGCGCTCGACGTCGGCGCCGTCGACGACGGACCCCACGTGCGGCAGCGGCGAGAGCGCACCGAGCGCGCCCGTCGCGAAGTCGAGGCAGTAGACGTTGACGCGCCCGAGGTCGGGGCGCATGCCCGCCGCCGTGCCGATCGTCTTGAGCAGCGTCGACTTGCCCGACCCCGAGGTTCCGTAGATCACGAGCGAGCCGTCGCGGTCGGGGACGAACGCGGCCGTCTCCTGCAGCTGCTTCTCGGGCACGTCCACGAGGGCGATCGGGATGCGGGCATCCCCCTCGTTGACGAGGTCGTGGAGGTCGACGAGCGGCGACAGGTCGTCGAGCCACGGGCGACGCGGGAGCGGGAGCCCCGCCAGCTCGCGCGCACGGACGAGGGTCGACACGATGCGCTTCTGGTCGTTCGGCCCGAGGTCTTCGGCGTGCGCGTCGGAATCGGCCGGGCGATCGGGCTCCCACTCGGCCGCCGCGCCGAAGCGCAGCTCCGCGGCCCGCACCTCCGCGACGGCCGCATCGTCGTCGGTCGTCCACGCGCCGGTGTACGCCGACTGGAACGGCACGAGCCGGCCCGGTCCGGTCTTCGCGATCGCCCGACCCGGGACGTTCGGGGGGAAGCTCGCGGCGATGTCGTCGTCGACGACGTCGCGCGAATCCGACTCGTCGGCCATCCGGAGGGCGATGCGCAGGTTGGTGTTGGCGCGCAGGTTGTCCTTGATGACACCGGCCGGCCGCTGCGTCGCCATGATGAGGTGGATGCCGAGGGAGCGGCCGCGCTGGGCGATGTCGACGACGCCGTCGACGAACTCCGGCATCTCGGAGGCGAGCGCCGCGAACTCGTCGATCACGAGGACGAGCGAGGGCGGGCACTCGGGGTCCTGCCGCTTCTCGAGTTCGAGCAGGTCCTTGGCCTTCTTGCGGTTGAGCAGATGCTCGCGGTGCTGCAGCTCTGCGCGCAGGCTCGTGAGGGCGCGCCGCACGAGGTGGGGGTTGAGGTCCGTGACGAGACCCACGGTGTGCGGCAGGTCGACGCAGTCCGCGAAGGCGGAACCGCCCTTGTAGTCGACGAACAGGAACGTCACCCGGTCGGGGCTGTGCGCGGCGGCCATGCCGAGCACCCAGGCCTGGAGGAATTCCGACTTACCGGCGCCCGTCGTCCCGCCGACGAGAGCGTGCGGGCCGTGCGTGCGCAGGTCGAGCACCATCGCGTCGCTCGCACCCTGCCCGATGATGGCGCGGAGGGTTCCCGCCTTCTTGAGGCGCGGTCGGGGCCCGCCCGAGCGGTCGACGATCGTGTTGTTCTGGCGCCAACGCTCGATGACGACGGTCGGGTCTTCCGCGATCGCGGGGTCGACCAGCTGCAGGAACATGACCGAGTTCGGGATGTCGGAGGCGTCGTGGACGACCGTGCTCGCGTCCACGACGGGCGCGAGGCGCCGCGCGAACATCTGCATGTACGCGTTCGAGACGCCCTCGACGTGGACGTGCTCGAACAGCTCGCCGCTGCGGACGAGTCCGACCCGGGCGTCCGTGAGGTCCTGGCTCAGCTCGATGTAGCTGCGGCAGACGGCGGGGAGCGACTCGACCGTGTCGGAGACGAACACGGCGTGCACGCCGTGGTCGGCCCCGCGTTCGAGGACGTCCGTGAGGCGGCCGCGGTCGACGGGGGCATCGCCCGTGACGAAGACGATCACCGAGACGCGCGGCGCGGTGCCCCGGTCTTCGGCGGCGCGTGCGACGTCGGTGCCGTAGTACTGGGGGTTCCAGTCGTCCTTGAACGGTCCGCGCGGAAGACCGTCGGATGCCCCGGACTCCCGCCGCACGTACTCTTCGAGCGAGCTCAGCAGCGCCGCGCCCGTGGGAGCGGAATCGGCCAGCGGCGCGCCGCGGAACGGGCTCCGCTCGCTCGAGGTGTGCGGCATCCATTTGAGCCAGTCGAGCTCGGGAGTCCACGACGAGTCGGCGAAGGCGACCGAGACGATGTCGTTCGGCGCGTGCAGGCCGAACAGCTGCACGGCGACGCCGCGCATCGCGTCGGCCGTGAGGCCTCGGGGGCCGGCGATGCCGATCGACCCCGCGGCGGCGAGGGTATCGAACACGGGCACGTCCTCGACGCTCACGTAGCGTTCGCGCAGGCGTTCGACGCGGTCGATGTAGTCGGGGAGGCCGTCGGGCGTCTCGGCGTCGTCGATCGTGTTGCGCGCCGGGAGGGTGCAGGTTCCGAGGCGCACACCGAGGAAGTTCCAGTGCTCGGGTCGCCGGGTCCAGAGCATCGGCCCGAGGCGCATCGCCTCGTCGAAGATCTCCGCGACGGGCGGCGCCTCGGCGTTGCGCGCGTGCTCCTCCTCCGGCTTTCCGCGGAAGAAGTCCTCCTCGAGCTGCTCGAACTGGCGCTCGAAGAGCAGCACTTCGTGATTCTCGCTCTTCTTGCTCTGCACGGACTGGTTGATGAGGTTTCCGAACGCCATGAGCGGGGTCATGACGATCATGAGGAGCGAACGGGGGTTGCCGTTCATGGCGAACAGCGCGGCGCCCATGAGGATCGGGGCGACGAGGATCGGCCACGGGAAGATCTTGGCGATCTTCTCCGTCGGCAGCCGCGGCGGCTTGAAGCGGGTGCCGGGGTAGCGCACCTCGACGCGCGGGCTGCGGTTGAACAGCAACCCCCCACCGCGCTCGATCACCGGGTCCTGCACGGCGGAGCCGTCCCACGATCGCGTGAGGAACAGCATGAGGGTCGTGCCGCCGATCACGAACGGCGCGCCCTCCTCGATGCGCACGCGCTGCATCTGCACGCCGTCGACGAGCACGCCGTTGGCGGAGTTCAGGTCGACGACCTCGACGTGGGCGCCCACCTCGAGGCGCGCGTGGCGCTTGGAGACCATCGGGTCGGCGAGGACGACGTCGTTCGCCGAGTCGCGGCCGACGGAGACGTGCCCCGCAGCGAGGGGGAACTCCTGCCCCGCGAGCGGCCCCGCGGTCGCGCGGAGGACGCCCACGACCTCGCCGCGGTCGCCCGCGACGAATCCCGCGCCGTAGTTGACGATGGATGCCGCGAAGCCGGAACCGATCGGGGCGTCGCCCATCGTGGCATCCGGGTGCAGCGGCTCCATGCGCGTCCCCGTCGGCGGCGCGACGGCGAGCGTGAGCACGTCGCCCTCGGCGAACGGTGTGGAACGTGCCGGGTCGGACTCGGCGATGTACCGCGCGACGTCGGCGGCCGTGGCGGTCGAGTCGGCGGTCACGACGATGTCGACCGGGTCGTTGCCGTGCCGGTGCAGGGTCAGCTTCAGTCTCATGACTCTCCGAGAGGTCGATCGTCGAGCGACACGACGTGCGCCGTGCGGTCGCCGAGGCGGATCGTGTCGCCGAGGGCGACGAGGGCGGCTCCGCCGCCGGGCAGTTCGTGCTCCACTCCGCCGCGGATCAGGGCGCAGCCGTTGGTCGACTGGCAGTCGACCAGTTCGATACCGCCCGGCGCCGGGCGCACGAGCGCATGCGTCTTGGAGAGGGAGCGCGTGGCATCCGCGATGCGGATCGGGCGCGCGCCCGTGTGGCCCGAGAGGTCGGGATCGCGCCCGAGCAGGACGGGTTCGCTCACCGGGATGAGCTCCCCCGTGTCCAGGCGCAGGCCGAGACCGGTCGATCGGGGCTGCGGGGCGGGTGCGGCGGAGGCGGGGGCGGCGGGGGCCGGGGGCGCGGCCGCGGCCGGGGCCGGGGCCGGGGCCGGGGGCACCTTCGGCGAGGCATCCGCGACCGGCGCGGGAACCGCGGCTGCGGGACGCTGGTGGACGGAAGCCGTGGGGGTCGCCGCGGGCGGAACGACCGGCGCGGGCGCGGCGGCGACCGGTGCAGGAGCGGCCACCGGCGGTGCCGCAGCGGGCGGGGCCACCGGTGGCGCCGCGACGGGCGGGGCGACCGGCGCAGGCGCGGCGACCGGCGCCGCAGCCGGTGCGGACGCATCGGCCGGCGGCGTCGCGAGCGACCGGGGCGCCGCGGGCGTATGAGCAGGCTCGGCGGCGCGTCCGACGCCGAGCACGCCCGCGCTGATGCGGCGACCGGGCTGGTACTCGGGCTGTGCGCCGGGGTCGCGCGAGGTCGCCAGCGACGGTAGCTTCGCCCGCTCCCGTACGGTCCCCACCCTGACGCCCTTGCGCGCCACGCGCATGCGCTTCTCGTCGTACGGGTCGAGGCCCTTCCGGGCATCCACGAGCCACGCCTGCGCCGCCCGGTCGTGCCAGCCGCGGCCGCGGCTCTGCGGATCGAAGGTCACCGACAGCAGCACGACCGCCGGTCCGAACAGCGGCACGATGCCCGACACCGAGACGATGAGGAAACGCAGCAGCATCCGCCAGACGCCGGGCCGCTCGAGGGTTCGGACGTTCACGGTGCGGATACCTGCGGCGACCTTGCCGATCGTGAAGCCCCGCCGGCCGTGGAGGATCCACTGCACGAGAGTGAAGACGAGCGAGAGGACGACCGTGATCGCCGCGCACACGACCGCCGGCACGAAGCCGGCGTGGTTCACGAGGCCGTAGGGCGAGATCGCACCGTCGGCGAGTTTCATCACCAGCGGCATCGCGCCGAGCCACAGGGGCAGCTGGATCACGATCCAGATCGCGATGTCGACGACGACGGCGAGTGCGCGGCGGCCGTACGGCGCTCGGATGAGCCCGAGCGCGGCGGCATATGCCGGATCGGGACGCCCCTCGGCATCCACTCCCTCGATGACGCGCTCGCGCTCGTCAACCTCCCAAATCATGCCTCGCCGTTCCGAGGCGGTTCGCCCGGCACGAAGTACCGGAGCGGCGACAGTCCGGTGCGGACGATCGCGTCGCCGCCCGCGGCGAGGAACTGGTCGAAGGTCGCGACGCTGAGGGTCCCCGCGGGGTCGGCGACGACGATGTTGTCGACGACGGGGAGGAGCGTGGCGGTGCCCTTCGGCCACGCGGCGAGGGTCGTCGTGACGCCGGTCTGGAGCACCTCGATCTTCGGTGCGGCGACGTGCAGATCCGGCCGCTGCAGCGCGGGAGCCTGCGCCTCGTAGGCGCGCACGGCGAACAGCCGCAGCACGCGCTCGAAGCGCATCTCGAGTGCGGGTACGGCCTCTCGCCAGGCGAACGGCGCCCAGCCGGCATCCGTCAGGGTGAGCGCGTGTGCGCTGAGGAGAGGCCCGCCCGCGGCGTACAGCGCGTCGGCGCGATCGAGCACGCGGGCGATCGCCGGCTCGTCGTCGGCCCCGACGACGATGACCGCGTCGCGTGCGAGCGCGAAGAGCACAGGCGTCCCCTGCAATGCGAGGCCGTGAAGACGCGAGGGGAAGAGGAGGACGGATGCCGCGACGGTCTCGTCCTCGATCACGAGTGCCCCGTCGACGACGGCGGGAAGCTCCCCCGCGCGACGAACCGCATCGGCGACGACGTCGCGGAACGGGCGCGCCCACGTCTCGGCTTCGCCCTGCGTCACCGCGGCGCCCGTTCGGGCATCGACGAGCCCGATGAACAGGTCGCCGCCGACGTACTCGACGCGCGGATGCGCGTCGCCCGGCGCGGTGAGCGACAGCACGCCCAACTCGCTCGCCCCGAAGAGGCGGGGAGTTGCCGCGGGCTCTGCGGTTGTCTCGGTCATGGGTCCTGATCCTCCTGCGGGCTCCTGCAAGGCTACCGGTCCGCCGTTGCGGCGCCCGCCGTGGGGCGGGCGTCCCGGCGAGGCGTCGTGTGGGCTGCGGCGCCGGGCGCTGTGGCATCCGTCTGTGCGGCGGCGATGATGTCCGCCCACGTCCATTCGGCCGCTCCCTGCGCGAGCGCCCGCGCGATCACGGCTACGGGGCCGGATGCCTCGGCATCGTGCGGCACCGGCACGAGCACGAGGGAGGAGCGCGCGGGGCCGCGCTCTCGCGACGGCTCGGACACGAGGGCGGCGCACAGGCCTCCGACCCGCCAGTACGGCGCATCGGCGTGCGGCACCACACCCTCGGGTTCGCCGCACCGGTCGGTGAAAGCCCGGGCCACCGCGTCGCGAAGGCGATGCGCCCGCTCATCGAGCTGCTGGGCGGGGAGCGTGTCGCCGTCGAGGCTCGCCGAGCGCCAGGCGAGCGGGACCACCGCGGCGTCGCCGACGCCGGCTCCGGCTCCGGCTCCGGCTCCGGCGAGGAGCGTGATCTCCGGCGCGAGCCACCCCGAACGCACCGTCCCGCGCGCGGCGAACGCCTCCACCGCGGCGACGAGCGAAGGGCCGTCCGCCGCGAGCACCGCGCCCTCCCGCACGGAGTCCGCATCCTGCGGCACGGCGACCGCGTCGCGCCACGTCCACGCGAGATCCGAGACCGCGCGGGTACGCCGCTTCGGCGGGGCATCCACGTCGAGCCACTCCAGTGGGACGATGTGCGCGGCGATCGACGAGATCGGCGCCGGCAGGGGCGCGCCGTAGACCACGAGGACGAGGGCCTGCTCCGCGCGGCCCCACCACGTCGCGCGGCGGGCGCCGGTGCGGCGCAGCTCCTGCGCATACGGATCGGCCGGGTCATCGAGATCGAGCTCGAGGCCACGCCCGCGCGTGTGGTCGGCGGTCGTGCGCACGGCCATCCAGAGGTCGTTCGCGCCCGCGAGGAGATCGCCCGATCCCGGGTCGGGGATCGACGCGAGCGGAACGATCGACGCCTCGCCACGATGAAGGAGCGGCACGCCGTCCGTCAGCCAGGATTCCCGCGGGGCGGTCGGCGCCCCCGAGGGCAGCGCGTCGATGGCATCGACGATGCGCGCACCGGAGCTCACGAGGGCGCCGTCGCTGTAGGTGGTCACCGCGCCCCCATCGACCGAGCCCGGCGACAGCGCCGAGAACCAGCCCGCGCCGGGCGCTTCGACCTCAGGCATCCGATGCGGCCGTCATCGCAGGGTCAGCCCCTCGGCTGTGCCCGGCCAGAGGCCGGGGTTGTAGTCGCTGCCGCCCGAGGGAAGGTGACCGATGCCCGTCGCGGAGTCGGGGATGTCGATGACCGCCTCCGGAATGCCGGTGGGCAGATATCCGCCGGGGATCCAGTGCGCGTTCGCTCCGCCCTCGTTGCCCGACGGCAGCCTCAGCCCGGACAGCTCATCGGGAGCGAAGTGGCGGATCTCGACGGTGACGGGGTTGCCGGAGGCATCCAGGAAGTCACCCGGTTCGAGGCCGAGTCGATCGGCCAGCGCGAGTGCGTCGCCGCCGGTCTCGTCGAGGATGTTCTGCAGTTCCGACGTCGGGAAGACGAATGTCGTCCCGCGATTGCCCGGACCCCACGTGTGCAGCGAGTCGGAGAAGTAGATGCGGCTCGCGCCGTCGTCGAAGCGCGCCAGATGCTGCGCGATGTAGTCCGCGTCGAGGTAGTCGCTCGGATCGGGGCGCGAGCCATGGCCCGCGCGCACGACGTCGTTCGGCGTCCAGTCGCCCTTCCATCCCTTGTCGAGGAGCTTGAGCGCGTCGGCGGAGTCGAGATCACTGATGTCCGTGACGTTGCGCTGCTGCGAGCGACCGTGCTTTCGGAACATCTCCGCGAGTTGGCGCACGTGCACGGGCATCCCGTCCAGTGCGTCCTTGAGGCTGCGGACAACCGGTCCCATTCCCATGATCAGCGCCAGTTGTAGGTGAACGCCCAGTAGAGCGCGTCGAGTGCGGCCTCGGAGAGTTCGGGATGCCGCTCGGCCATCGCCGCGCGGGCGACACGCCCGCCCTCGCTGAGCGTGCGGGTCGACCAGTCGACCTCGACCGCCATGGTCTCGGCCTCGATCTCGCGAACCCGCGCGATCAGCGTCTCGGGGTCGTCTTCCGCGAGCGCCGAGACCGCCTCGACATCGCTGCGCGGAAACGGCGACCACTCCTTGCCGAGGTACGCGACCACGGCACGGCTGAGGATCTCATCGATCACAGTTCTTCTCCTTCGCCTAATCCGGCCAGATCACCGTCTCGACGAGGGTGTCGGGATGGACCCGGATCACCTTCGTCACGGCATCGTTCGCCTTGAGTCTTTCGAGCTCCGACCACCACACGGCGCCCGGTCGGAGGTTGTCACCCAGGACAGCACGCACCTCGCCCGAGGCTCCCGACGCGTACGCCTCCGAGACGCGGGTCCACGTCGCGACGACGTCGGGATTGTCGGCATCCCACTGCGGCATCTGGATGCCGCGCGCGTCGATGAGCTGCTCCAGCGTGGTCCCGCCGTGGGAAGCGGCGATCTCCCCCGCGATCTCGTCGCCCTTGCGCGGGTACATGCCCGACCAGTAATAGGCCCCGTCCCGGGGCGTGCGGAAGTCTTCCGCCTTCACGGTGCCGTCCGCGTGGAAGCCGGGGGTCGTCCGCGGGCGCGGCGCGTCGACGTGCATCGCATCCAGGTCGTGGACATCCGCGATGCTGCGCTTCTGCGTGCGACCGTGTCGACGGAACATCTCCCCGAGCTGGCGCACATGCACGGGCATCCCGTCCAGCGCGTTCTTCAGGCTCCGGACGACGGGTCCCATCCCCATGTCAGTCGCCTCCGATGTTGAGGCTCGCGAGGTCGGCCATGAGCCGCTCCGTCATGGTCTCGACATCGGCGGCGTGCTGTTCCATCTCACCCTGAGCCTGCTCGAGGGCCTGGAGGTCGGCGTAGAACTCGTCGGGATCGCCCGCCACGGCCTCGACGATGGGCGATTCGAGGGCCGCCATGACGATTCCGGGAAGCTCCTGCACGAGCGGTTCGATGACCATCGGGAGGACCTGGTTCAGCACCTGCTCCACTGCGATATCGACGGCAGCGTTCAGGAGCTTCTTCTTGATGATCAGCATCGGGCCGGCCCCGACCGCGGTGACGGGGTTCGTCAGCATGCCGACGAGCGCGATCATCGTCGTCGTGACGTCGAAGATCACCTTCATCTTCAGCGCGAACACGCCGCCCGCCGCGACCTCGACCCCCGCGGGGACGGGACCGAGGATGTCGACCAGCTTCTGCAGGTTCTGCGAGCGGTTGGTGTTCCAGGCACCGACGTAGGCCGGCCCGGCCTGGCCTCGCATGGCAGCCGCGAGGTCGCCGTTGACCTTGCGGTCCATCGCCTGCAGCTTGCCCTCGAGCTCGGTCCGGAACACGCCGACCATGTGGCCACCACGACGAAGCTCGTCCTCGTCGATGTCAGGCCAGTCGAAACCCAGCTTCTCCATCACCCAGATCAGCTCATTCGGCAACATCATGCCCATAGCGGACACCTCCCACCGACGACCCTAACCGACCATCTCCACCCCCTTCGATGGGGAGAACTCCCCATCCCCCGAACCCGGCCCTGGCCCCGGCCCCGGCCCCGGCCCCGGCCCCGGCCGAGCCGCATGCATCCCGAACTCCTCCAACTCGGCACCGCGCCGGCAGGAGGCCCCCGCCATCCCAGGGGCGCGCGGCCCCGGGCCTACATGTTGGAGGAGTTCGGGCCACGGGTCGCGGCTGCCGCACCCAGCCAAGGACGGCCAGTGCCCGCCCCATCCGACCGCGAGAGGACAGGTGCCGACCTGCCCGCCTCCCGCCTCCCGGCGCCCGCCTCCCGGCCCGCCTCCCGGCAAGACCGAACTCCTCCAAGCCGACGCGGGGTCGGCCGGCACGCCGCGCCATTCCGGGGCGTGCGAACGGCGGCCTCGCGGATTGGAGGAGTTCGGGACACCGGGCGGCGCGAGACCAGCCCACCCCCGTGGGCGGACCAGTGGGGGCGATCAGCAAGGAACCGGGCCGCGCAGGTCGGCGAAGTGCCAGCTGAACGCCCAGTGAACCGGGACAGTGAACCGGGCCCGGGACCCGGGCTCAGTGGAAGAAGTGGCGCTCGCCGGTGAAGAACATCGTCACGCCGGCGGCCTGCGCGGCGTCGATGACCTCCTGGTCGCGCACCGACCCGCCCGGCTGGATGATCGTGCGGATGCCGGCGTCGATCAGCACCTGCGGGCCGTCGGCGAACGGGAAGAAGGCGTCGGATGCCGCGACCGACCCCGCCGCGCGGTCTCCCGCGCGCTCCACCGCAAGGCGGCACGAGTCGACGCGGTTGACCTGGCCCATGCCGATCCCGACCGTCGCCGAGCCCTGCGCCAGGACGATCGCGTTGGACTTCACGGCGCGGCAGGCCTTCCAGGCGAACGCGAGGTTCGCCTTCTCGGCGTCGTCCGGCATCTCGCCGGTGACGAGCTGCCAGCCGTCGACGAGCGACTCGACCTCCGCGGGGAAGCGGTCGGCGTCCTGAAGCAGCAGCCCGCCGGAGACCAGGCGCACGTCCATCTGCTCCTGCCGCCAGTCGGCGGGCAGCTGCAGCACACGCAAGTTCTTCTTCAGCGCGAAGACCTCGAGTGCCTCGGGCTCGAAGTCGGGCGCGACGATGACCTCGGTGAAGATGTCGCGGAGGTTCTCCGCCATCTTGAGCGTCACGGAGCGGTTCGCGGCGATGACGCCGCCGAACGCCGACACGGGGTCGCACTCGTGCGCGCGGAGGTGCGCCGACGCGATCTCGTCGAGCGCGTTCGGCGCGGCCACGGCGATGCCGCACGGGTTCGCGTGCTTGATGATCGCGACGGCGGGCTTCACCATGTCGAACGCGGCGCGCAGCGCGGCATCCGCATCGACGTAGTTGTTGTAGCTCATCTCCTTGCCCTGCAGCTGCGTCGCCTGCGCGATGCCGTGGCCGCCGACGCGGGAGTAGATCGCGGCGCGCTGGTGCGAGTTCTCGCCGTAGCGTAGGGTCTCGAGCCGCTCGGCCTTGATCGTGAGGTGCTGCGGGAGGTCCTGCTCGTCGGCGAGACTCGCCTCAGCGAACCAGGTCGCGACGGCGCGGTCGTACTCGGCGGTGTGCGCGAAGGCGCGTGCGGCGAGGTCGCGACGGTGCGCGAGGGTCGTGCCGCCCGCACCGAGCGCTTCGATGATGGCCGGGTACGACGAAGGCGACACGGCGATCGCGACGTTCGCGAAGTTCTTCGCCGAGGCGCGAACCATGGCGGGGCCGCCGATGTCGATCTGCTCGACGACGGCATCGCCGACAGCGCCCGAGGCGACCGTCTCGACGAACGGGTAGAGGTTGACGACGACGAGTTCGAACGGCAGGACGCCGAGCTCGTTCAGCTGCGTCTCGTGGTCCTCGAGGCGCAGGTCGGCGAGAAGGCCCGCGTGCACGCTGGGGTGGAGCGTCTTGACACGTCCGCCGAGCGATTCGGGAAAGCCCGTCACCTGCGCGACATCGGTGACCTCGAGCCCGGCGTCACGCAGGAGCGCGGCGGATCCACCCGTCGACACGAGTGCGACGCCCGCTCCGGCGAGCGCCTGCGCAAGAGGCAGCAGGTCGGTCTTGTCGCTCACCGAGATGAGCGCGCGGCGGATCGGCACGACATCGCGGTGACGGTACAGGGCGGGATCGACAACAGGACCGGCCATGGCGGATTCTCCAGAGTTCGGGGGCGGGGAAGGTCAGCGAGGGCCCGCGGCAGGGGCATCCGGCGCGAAGGCGGCGAGGTCGATCGCGCCCGTCGCGATGCCGCGGACGACGTCGATGAGCAGGCGCCGCTCGACGGGCTTGATCCGCTCGTGCAGCGAGTGCTCCGTGTCGCCGGCGAGCACCGGCACCCGCTCCTGCGCGAGGATCGGGCCGGAGTCGACGCCCGAATCGACGACGATGACGCTCGCACCGGTCTCGCTGACGCCGGCGGCGAGCGCGTCGCGCACCCCGTGCGCGCCGGGGAACTCGGGCAGGTACGCGGGGTGGGTGTTGATGAGGGCGGGCGCCCAGGCATCCACGAGGTCCGCGGGCAGCAGCCGCATGAGGCCGCTCAACACGACGAGGTCGGGGGTCCACACGTCGATCTGGGCGCGCAGCTCCTCCCCCCACTGCTCGCGCGTCTCGAACTCGCGGAAGGGCACGAGCACGGTGGGGATGCCGAAGGCTTCCGCGTGCGCGAAGCCGTCGGCCTCGCGGTCGGCGCCGACGACGACGATCCGCGCGGGGAAGTCGGGGTCCGCCGCGGCCTCGAGGAGCGCACGCAGGTTCGACCCCGTTCCCGAGATGAGGACGGCGACCGTGAGCACGCGGCCAGTCTACCGGCGGGGATGTGCGGGCCCGGACGGCGGCCGGGTCAGGCGGGCGGCTCCTCTTCGCCGTAGCCGGGGGCCGGGTCGCCGTCGCCGAGCGCGGCGAGGGGGTCGAGGTCGGATGCCTCGAACGCTTCCGTGTCCGTGTCGTCGGGCGCGGCATCCGCGGGCGCCTCGCGCGTCTCGCGCGCGTCGCCTACGAAGGGCGCCGTCTCGGCGTGTGCGAGCACCACGACCGGCGCGACAGGCGCGGTCTCCTCGAACGCCGCCTCGGAGAGGTCCAGGTCGACCGCGCGCGCGTCTGTCACCGAAGTCCCGGCGGCCCCGGCACGCCCCGCCCCGGCCTCGGATGCCACAGTGTCGGCATCCCCCGACTCCCACCGCGGAGCCTTCGTACGACGCACCGGCGCGAACAGTGCGATCGCCGCGCCCACGAGAAGCTCCACCGCCACCGCGAAGCCGACGGGCCCCGCCGCGGGCCCGGTGTCCGCGAGCCTCCCGGGGCCGAGAGCGCCCGACGCGACGGCGGCGAGCAGCGCGGCGACGGCGCCCCCGCCGACGGCGACCACGCCGAGGGCGGCCAGGCGCGGAGCGGCGTCGTCACGGGCATCCGCCGCGATGAGGCGCGAGCGCGCGACGGCACCGGCGAGGAATCCGATGCCGACGAGGAGGAGCACCGACACGAGCATCCAGTGCGAGACGGTGGGCGGGACGATGCCGAGGACGGGGATGCCGGGCAGCACGCCCAGGTTCGTGCCTGCGGGCGAGACGGCGGAGCCCGTGCCGAGCGCGAACCCCGGGCCGGCGGCGAACGCGCCGCCCCAGACGACGAGCGTCGGCAGGTAGGCGAACTGACCGAGCGCGACCATGATGACGCCGCCGAGGTCGAGGTGTCCCGCCTCGAAGAGGGCGACGACCTCACCACCGCGCGCGATCGTCGCCACGGCGACGAGCAGCGCCCCGACGGCGATGAACCCGACGACGGCCGCACCGAGCCCGCGCGCCGCGGCATCCGGAACGCCGGCCCATACGCCGGTGCGCTCGATCCGCGCGCGTACGGCATCCACGATGCCGTCATCGCCGTGACGCCATGCGCCCACGAGCGCACCGAGGAGCGCCGGCACGGCGAAGACGAGCGTCGGCAGGAGGAGCGCCTGCCAGCCATAGACGAGCGCGACCGGATTGCCCGAGGACGCCCAGACGAGCCACGCGACGACACCGGTGACGGATGCCGCGGTGACGGTGCCCACGAGCCACGCACCCGACCGGGCGGCACGGGCTCCGCAACGGGCGGCGGAGATCGCGGCGAACGCGGCGAAGCCGAGGGGAGCGAGCGAGACCCAGAACGATGCCGCTTCGGCGGGGATGCCCGTCGCGGCGAGGTACTCGGCGGGAAGGACGATGTGCAGCGGCACGAGGTTGCCGAACTGCCAGATGCGCGCCGCGGCGGGCCACAGTCCGCTCCATTCGGCGCCGCCCCCGAGCCCCACGACCCAGAACACGGTCAGCGGTGCGAGCGCCGCGGCAATGCCGACGGCCGCCGCGATCAGGGTGTCGATGGCGGCGAGGAGCGCGACGAGGAGGCGATTCATGCGGATTCGACCCTACCCAGGCCGCGCTGGGTTTCTTCCCGGGCGCGCAGAGCCAGTACGTTTCTGACAGGAGGATCAATGACAACCGCATCCACGTCGCCCGAGGCGACCACCCCGCCCGCCCCCAAGGGCTCCCTCGACCGCTTCTTCGAGATCTCACGACGCGGATCCACGATCGGCACCGAGATCCGCGGCGGCATCGTCACCTTCGTGACGATGGCGTACATCGTCATCCTCAACCCGCTGATCCTCTCGACGCCGGACGTGGAGGGCACGGTCCTCAGCGGCAGTGCGGTCGCCGCCTCCACCGCCCTCACCGCGGGCGTCATGACGCTGCTGTTCGGCATCATCACGCGGCTTCCGTTCGCGTTCGCCGCCGGTCTCGGCATCAACGCGTTCCTCGCGTTCTCCATCGTCGGTTCCGTGAGCTGGCCCGAGGCGATGGCTCTCGTCGTGATCAACGGTGTCATCATCGTCATCCTCGCGGCGACCGGTCTGCGGAAGATGATCTTCGATGCGGTCCCCGTGCAGCTCAAGCTCGCGATCACCGTCGGTATCGGCCTGTTCATCGCCTTCATCGGCTTCGTCAACGCGGGCTTCGTGACCGCCACGGGCAACCCGTCGCCGCCGGTCGACCTCGGAGTCGGCGGCTCGGTCGCAAGTCTTCCGACGCTGCTGTTCGTGATCACGCTGCTCGTCGGCGGCGTCCTCATCGCCCTCCGCGTGCGCGGTGCGATCCTCATCGCCCTCGTCGGCGGCACGGTGCTCGCAGCGATCGTCAACGCGATCTGGCCGTTCGGCCTCGACTTCGGCTTCTCCGGCGGTATCGTCGCCCTCCCCGACCTCAGCCTCATCGGAGCCGTGAACTTCGGCTTCGACCTGCACCGGGTCAGCGTCGTCGCACTCATCATGTTCGTGTTCACACTGCTGTTCTCGAACTTCTTCGACGCGATGGGCACGATGACGGGCCTCGCGAAGGAGGCGGACCTCGCCGACGCGAAGGGCGACTTCCCGCGGATCAAGTCGGCGCTCGTCGTCGAGGGTGTCGGCGCGATCGTCGGTGGTGGCACGTCCTCGTCGTCCGCGACGGTGTTCGTCGAATCCGGCTCGGGTATCGGCGAGGGTGCGCGCACGGGCCTGGCATCCGTCGTCACGGGTGCTCTGTTCCTCCTCGCGATGTTCTTCACGCCCCTGACCTCGCTGGTTCCGGGCGCGGTGGCCGCGGCCGCCCTGGTGCTCGTCGGCGCCATGATGCTCTCGCAGATCAAGAACATCGACTTCAGCGACTTCCGCGTGCTGCTGCCGGTGTTCCTCACGGCGACCGTGATGCCGATGACCTACTCGATCGCGAACGGCATCGGGGCGGGCTTCGTCAGCTGGATCGTCCTCCACGCGTTCTCCGGCAAGGCGAAGTCGATCCACCCTCTGCTGTGGGCGGTCGGTGTCGGGTTCGTCCTCTTCTTCGCCCGAGGCCCGATCGAGGCGCTGTTCGGCGTCGGCTGACCCCGGGCATCCACGCGGCTCGGCGCGGCGCGCGCCGACTCCGCAGAATGTGACGAACTCCGCACCCGATCGCGTGATCGGGTGCGGAGTTAGTCACTTCTTGCGGAGTTCGTGGACCGAGGAGCGGATGCCGGGGTGCGCCGCCGGCCGCACACGAGAATGGGGGTGGATGCCTCGGCATCCACCCCCATTCTCGTCGCGCGTCAGAGCGCGGTGATGATCTCCCGCATGAGCTCCGCGGTCTCGGAGGGGGTCTTCCCGACCTTCACGCCGGCGGCCTCGAGGGCCTCCTTCTTGGCCTGCGCCGTCCCCGCCGAGCCCGAGACGATGGCGCCGGCGTGGCCCATCGTCTTGCCCTCGGGGGCGGTGAAGCCGGCGACGTAGCCCACGACGGGCTTCGTCACGTGGGCCTTGATGTACTCGGCCGCCCGCTCCTCCGCGTCGCCGCCGATCTCGCCGATCATGACGATCGCCTTCGTGTCGGGGTCGGCCTCGAACGCCTCGAGCGCGTCGATGTGGGTCGTCCCGATGATCGGATCGCCGCCGATGCCGATCGCGGTCGAGAAGCCCAGGTCGCGCAGCTCGAACATCATCTGGTACGTGAGCGTCCCCGACTTCGAGACGAGGCCGATCGGGCCCTTGCCGGTGATGTTCGCGGGCGTGATGCCCACGAGCGCCTCGCCGGGCGTGATGATCCCGGGGCAGTTCGGCCCGATGATGCGGGTCTTGTTGCCCTTCGACTTCGCGTACGCCCATGCCTCGGCCGTGTCGCCGACGGGCACGCCCTCGGTGATGACGACGAGGAGGGGGATTTCGGTGTCGATGGCCTCGACCATGGCATCCTTCGTGAACGCCGGCGGCACGAACGCGATCGACACGTCGGCGCCGGTCTTCTCGATCGCCTCGGCGACCGAGCCGAACACGGGGAGCTCGACGGCGTTGCCGTCCGCGTCGACGTGCGAGACGGTCGTGCCGGCCTTGCGGGCGTTGACGCCGCCGACGACGTTGGTGCCCGCCTTCAGCATGAGGGCGGTGTGCTTCGTGCCCTCACCGCCCGTGATGCCCTGGACGATGACCTTGGAGTCCTTGTTGAGGTAGATAGACATTTCGCTCTGGTCCTTGTTCTCGGAGGCGGGTCAGGCGTTCGCCAGCTCGGCGGCCTTGTCGGCACCCTCGTCCATGCCTGCGGCGAGGGTGACGAGCGGGTTGTTCGCAGCGGCGAGGATCGCGCGGCCCTCTTCCACCTGGTTGCCGTCGAGACGGACGACGAGCGGCTTCGTGGCGGTGTCCCCGAGGATCTCGAGCGCCTTGACGATGCCCTCCGCGACGGCGACGCACGACGTGATACCGCCGAAGACGTTGACGAAGACCGACTTGACCTGCTCGTCGCCGAGGATGACGTCGAGGCCCGCGGCCATGACCGTCGCCGAGGCGCCGCCGCCGATGTCGAGGAAGTTGGCGGGCTTCACGCCGCCGTGGTTCTCGCCCGCGTAGGCGACGACGTCGAGCGTCGACATGACGAGGCCCGCGCCGTTGCCGATGACGCCGACCTGGCCGTCGAGCTTGACGTAGTTGAGACCGGATGCCTTGGCCTTGGCCTCGAGCGGGTCGGCGGCGTCCTTGTCTTCGAGCTCCTCGTGCTCGGGGTGACGCACCTCGGTCGCGTTGTCGTCGAGCGACACCTTGCCGTCGAGGGCGATGATGTTGCCCGAGGCATCCTGGATGAGCGGGTTCACCTCGACGAGGGTCGCACCCTCGCCGGTGTACACGTTGTAGAGCTTCACGAAGACGGGAGCGACCTTCGCGGCGGTCTCGTCGTCGAAGCCGCCGGCCTTCGCGATCTCGAGTGCCTTCGCCTCGTCGATGCCGGTCAGGGGGTTCACCTCGACCTTGGCAAGCGCCTCGGGCTTCTCGACCGCGAGCTGCTCGATCTCCATGCCGCCCTCGACCGAGCACAGGCTCAGGTACGAGCGGTTGGCACGGTCGAGCAGCACCGAGAAGTAGTACTCCTTGTCGATCTGCGCGCCGCCGGCGATCATGACACGCTTGACGACGTGCCCCTTGATGTCGAGGCCGAGGATCGCCTTCGCGGCCTCGTACGCCTCGTCGGGGGTCTTCGCGACCTTGACACCGCCGGCCTTGCCGCGACCTCCGGTCTTGACCTGAGCCTTGACGACGACCACGCCGCCGAGTTTCTCGGCCGCTGCCTTCGCCTCCTCAGGGGTGTCGGCGATGATGCCGGGGAGCACCGGCACCTCGTACTTCTCGAACAGGTCACGGGCCTGGTATTCGTAGAGATCCACGCGCAATCCTCCGCTGGGCGACTGTGGTTTTCGGAAGGTGTTCCGGTGCCGAAGAAATCTCGATGTCGAGAGAGTTCGGCCAATCCCCCAGCCTAATACGTGCGCCCGAGCACCGCGGACCGCGGCCCCGCCTATCGGCGGTGCTCTTCGTGGCCTGCGGCCGGGCAACTATGCTGGGCCCGTTATGACCGATGTCGCTCGGGATGCCTCCGCTCCCACCTCCGCACGCAACGCCGTCGTCGCGGCGGCGCTCGACCTGTTCGCCGCGCAGGGCTTCGAAGCGACCTCCGTCGAGCAGATCGCCCAGGCCGCGGGGGTGTCCCGCTCCACGTTCTTCCGTCAGTTCGGCGGCAAGGACGACGTCGTCTTCAGCGACCACGACGTGCTCCTGGCGCAGCTGCGCGAGTTCCTGGCGCAGGCACGCCGGAGCCCCCGGGGAGAGCGCAACGAGAACCCGTGGTCGGCCGCGTGCGCGGCATCCGTCGAGGTGTTCCGTCACTTCGCCGGCGAACCCGACCTCGCGCGTCGCCGCTACGCCGTCGTCCGGCAGGTGCCGGCCCTGCGCGAACGGGAGATCGTCACCGTCTTCCAGTACGAGCGCCTCTTCGACGACTACCTGCGCGACGCCCTGCCCGGGCTCGATCCGATCGACTCGGTCGCGTTCGCTGCGGCGGTCACCGCCGTGCACAACCACGTGCTACGCCGGCTCCTGCGCGGCACCGAGGACGTGTCCGAGCAGGTGCTGTGGGATGCCTACGATCAGCTGATGCACCGCTTCGGCGTGCACCCCGACGGCGAGGATGCCCGTGACGACGACATCGTCGTGGCGTCCTTCCCTCGCCGGATGCCTGCGGCCGAGATCACCCGCCGGCTGCGCGACGCGCTGTAGGCAGCGCGCCCGCACGGCGTGCGTCAGGCGATCTCGCCCGACGCGACCGTCTCCGCGAGCGCGTGGACACGCGGCAGGTGGTGCGCACCGTAGAAGTCCGCCGCCGTCAGGCGCGCGGCATCCGACTCCTGCGGCGCCGCGTGCCCCGCGACGGCGACGACCGCGAGGGCGTGCATCCATCCGCCGGCCAGCACACCGAGGAGCATGAGGTACGGCACGCTCACGGCATGGGCGTCGCGCGGCGAACCGGCGAAGCGCACGACGTCGGCCGTCGCACGACGGGCGGATGCCACGGCGCGCTCCAGGCGCCCCGCGGCGCGCGCGGCGACCTCCCCCGCCGCACCTCCTGCGCCTCGCAGCGCCGCCACCGTCTCGTCGATCTGAGCGAACAGCGCCTCGGCCGTCGCCCCGCCGTCACGGATCACCTTTCGGCCGATGAGGTCGTTCGACTGGATCGCGGTCGTGCCCTCGTAGATGGGCATGATGCGCGCGTCGCGGTAGTGCTGCGCGGCACCCGTCTCCTCGATGAACCCCATGCCGCCGTGCACCTGGATCGCGTCGCTCGTGAGCGCGACGGCATCCTCCGTCGCCCACCCCTTGAGGATCGGCACGAACAGCTCGGCGAGCTTCGTGAGGCTCTCGTCACCGGATGCCTCGGCGCGGTCGAACAGGTCGCCGACGTAGACGCCGAGCGCCCGCATCGCGAACACGTCGCTGCGCATCGACAGCAGCATGCGACGCACATCGGGGTGCTCCGCGATCGGCGCGGAGGCGTCGCGCTCGAGCACGCGACCCTGCATACGCTCTGCGGCATATGCTTCTGCCTGCTGCAGCGCGCGGTCCGCGATCCCCGTCGCCTGGAAGCCCATGCCGATGCGGGCGGAGTTCATCATGACGAACATCCCGGCAAGGCCTCCCCCGACCTCGCCGACGAGGTAGCCGGTCGCGTCCTCGTAGGAGAGCACGCACGTCGGCGAGCCGTGGATGCCGAGCTTGTGCTCGATCGCCACGGTCTCGACCCCGTTGCGGTCGCCGAGCGAGCCGTCGGCGTTCACGAGGTACTTCGGCGCGACGAACAGCGACAGGCCCTTCGCCCCCTCGGGGGCGTCGGGCGTCCGCGCGAGGACGAGGTGCACGATGTTCTCCGCGACGTCGTGGTCTCCCCACGTGATGAAGATCTTCTGGCCCCTGAGCGACCACGTGCCGTCGCCGCGCGGCGTGGCCATCGTGCGGATCGCACCGAGGTCGGTGCCCGCCGCGGGCTCCGTGAGGTTCATCGTGCCCGTCCACTCCCCCGAGACGAGCTTCGCGAGGTAGGTCTCTCGCAGCTCGTCCGATGCGGCGGCGTCGAGGGCGTGGATCTGCCCGGCGCTCAGCAGCCAGCAGAGGGCGAACGCCGCGTTGGAGGCGTTCCAGATCTCACCGAGGCCCGCGCGGATCGATCCCGGCAGCCCGTCGCCGCCCGCCGAGGCGGGCGCCTCCGCCGTGACCCACCCGGCGTCGACGAAGGCGGCGTACGCCTCGGCGAAACCGGCCGGCAGGCGGACCTGACCGTCTTCCAGCCGTGCCCCCTCGCGGTCGCCGACCGTCTCCAGCGGCGCGAGGGCGGATGCCGCGAACTCGCCCGCGCCCGCGATGACATCGGTGGCGTCGTCCGCGGTGAGCTCTCCGCCCGTCGCCCGCGCGACGATGTCTGTGCCGAACGCCTCGGAGTAGAGGAAGGCGTAGTCCTCGACGGGTGCGGTGTACTCGGCGGCCATGGCGGGCTCCTTGCGTGCGGTGCGGACGGATGCCCGCAGGTGAGACTGCGAACCAGTATAGGTGAGACTGAGTCCCATACCGAAGGCCCATCTGGTCGAGAAGCCTCTCGCGGGGCAGGATGTCCCCGTGTACGAGATCCCCGCACCGATGCTGGCCAAGGCCGTCCCCGACATCCCCGACCCCGCGAAGACCGCGGGCGGGCTCTCGTTCGAGCCGAAGTGGGACGGGTTCCGCGCCCTCGTCGCCTCCGACGGCACGGGGCCCGGCGGCGTCGTGATCGGCTCGCGCGGGGCGAAGCCGCTGACCCGGTACTTCCCGGAGCTCGTTGCGGCCTTTGCAGAGCTCCTGCCGGAGCCCTGCCTCCTCGACGGCGAGATCGTCGTCGCACACGGCGAGCCCGCGCGGCTGTCGTGGGAGGCGCTGTCGCAGCGGATCCACCCCGCGGCATCCCGCGTCGAGCTGCTGAGCCGCACCGACCCGGCGCAGTTCGTCGCGTTCGACCTGCTCGCCCGGGGCGAGCGGGATCTGAGCGGCGAGCCGTTCGCCGCACGCCGCGCAGAGCTCGAGCGGCTGTTCATCGACATCCCAGGCATCCCGCACCCGATCCACCTCACGCGGGCGACGACCGACGCCGACCTGGCCCGCCGATGGCTCGCGCAGTTCGAGGGCGCCGGGCTCGACGGCGTCGTCGCGAAGCCCCTCGCCCAGCCGTACGCCCCCGGCAAGCGCACGATGCTGAAGATCAAGCACGCCCGGACGGCCGACGTCGTGGCGATCGGGTACCGCGTGCACAAGAGCGGCGCGGGAGTCGGATCGCTCCTCGTCGGGCTCTACGACGAGGACGGCGCGCTGAACCAGGTCGGCGGCGTGTCCGCGTGGAGCGACGTGCGGCGCCGCGAACTCGTCGACGAACTGGCACCGCTCGTCGAGACGGATGCCTCGGGAGCCGCCGTCACCGGCGACGGCGAGCGCTCGCGGTTCACCGCCGCGGGGAAGGACACGTCGTTCGTGAAGCTCCGGCCCGAGCGGGTGCTCGAAGTGCGCTACGACCAGTTGGAGGGGCGGCGCTTCCGCCATACGGTGCAGTTCGAACGGTGGCGGCCCGATCGTGAGCCGTCGTCGTGCACGTACGACCAGCTCGAGAAGATCGCCGCCTACGATCTCGCCGACGTCCTGGACTGAACGGCCGGGTCCGCCTGCAGCCGGATGCCCCCGGACGCACCGCGGGCCCGCATCGGCGCCGGACACCGGCGGCCGGCCATGCGGGCCCGAGATGCGGAGAGTGAGGCGGTGCCCCGTCTCCGATGACTCGAAGCTATCGCCAGCCTCATCCGCGACACGCCCGCAGGGGCCGTGAATAACGAACCCGCGGTTTTCCCTGTCGGGCAGCCTGCGCGCGGGCGCCGCGGATGCCAGGATCGAGGCATGGCCGCGCCCGCCTCGCCCTCCGACTCCGACGACGGCACTGCTCGCTCCAGCCCCGACACCGACACCGACACCGACACCGAGGGCACGCTGACGCAGGAGCTGCGCCTCGAGCCCGTGCAGTTCATCGCGCGCACCGACGTCGTGATGCGGCTGGGTGCGCTCATGCTCGGCGCGGGAGCGTCATCCGCGCGCGTGCGCGACAGCATGGAGCGCGCCGCGCACGCCGTCGGCATCGAGACGCTCCACGTCCGCGTCGGCATGAACGACCTCGTGGCCACGATGAGCCGTGGCCAGATGTTCCGCACCCGCGTCGCGGAGATCCCCCGCCCCGGCGTCGACGCGGAGCGGCTGACCGCCCTCAAGCGCCTCACCAGCGAACTCGCCCCCGGGACGAGCGCCGCCGCCGTGCAGGCCCGGATGGATGCCGTCGAGGCGCGACCGCGCCGCTACCCCGACCTCGTGCGGGTGCTCGGCGCCGGCCTCGCCTGCGCCGCGTTCGCACTGCTCAACAACGGCGGGTGGCAGGAGTTCGTGGCGGTGCTCGTCGCGGCATCCGCCGGCCAGTTCGTCCGCATGCGCATCGCCCGGCTGCGCACGAACGAGTTCCTCACCGTGTTCGCCTCCGCCGTCGTCGCGCTCCTCGTGTACCTCGGTGTCGCCGCCGTGCTCGCGGCGGCAGGGCTCCCCGGCGGGCAGCATGACGCGGCCGTCACGAGCGCGGTCCTGTACCTCGTACCCGGATTCCCGCTCGTCACCGGCGCCCTCGACCTCGCGCGCCTGGACCTCAACGCGGGGATCTCCCGTGTCGTGTACGCGACGCTGGTGCTCCTCGCGACCGGGACGGCCGTCTGGGGCATCGCGACCGTCTTCCACGCGATCGTGACCCAGACCGCCGACCCGCTCTTCGCCGAGCCGCTGCTGTCGGTCGTGCGCCTCATCGCGGGCTTCATCGGCGTGCTCGGGTTCGCCGTCCTGTTCGACACCCCGCCGGCGATCGCCGTGACGGCCGCGGCGCTCGGCGCCGTCGCGAACGCGGGGCGCCTCGCGCTCGTCGACGGGGGCATGACACCTCCGCTCGCCGCAGCGATCGCGGCTCTCGCGGTCGGGTTCGGCGCGTTCCTGTTCGGCAACCGTCTGCGCGCCGCACGCGTCACGCTCACGGTTCCCGCCGTGCTCATCATGGTGCCGGGGGCGGCCGCCTACCGAGCGATCACCGGCGTCATCTCGGGCGACACCCTCGCCGCGGTCCAGAACGGCTTCACGGCCGTGTTCGTCGTGGTGGCACTCGCGATCGGGCTGACCCTCGCCCGGATCCTCACCGAGCGCGAGTGGAGCATCCCGGCGCGCTGAGGACCACAGCGCGCGGTCAGGAGGCGCCGGGCTCCCAGCCGGCGCGGCTCACTCGGCTGGATTCTTCGCGCGGCTCGGCTGCACGCGCGGGGGCTCGCCCGGCATCTTGGGGAACTCCGGCGGGAACGGCAGCTCGCCGAGGCCCGCCTCGAGGTCGCGCTGCCACCACTCGAGCAGGGTGTCGATCCGCCCGGGGCGCTCCTGCAGATCGCGCCAGGGGTCGCCGATCTCCGCGAGCCGGGCGGGCACCGTGCGCACCGTGAACGCCGTGGGGTCGACGCCGGCGGCGAGCTCCTCCCACGTGATGGGGGTGGCGACGGTCGCCGCAGGGAGCGCTCGCGGGCTGTACGCACCCGCCATCGTGCGATCGCGGTTCGCCTGGTTGAAGTCGATGAAGATGCGCTCGCCGCGCTCCTCCTTCCACCACGCGGTCGTGACCTTCTCGGGCATCCGACGTTCGAGCTCGCGCCCCGCGGCGATGACGGCGTGCCGCACGTCGAGGAACTCGTGCGTCGGCTCGATGGGGCAGAAGACGTGGATGCCGCGGTTGCCGCTCGTCTTCAGCCAGGCATCCAGCCCCGCTTCGCGCAGCACCTCGCGGAGGGCGGGCGCGACCGCGGCCGCGTCGGAGAAGTCCGTGCCCGGCTGCGGATCGAGGTCGATGCGCAGCTCGACGGGGTTGTCGGTGTCGACGGCGAGCGAGGCCCACGGGTGGAAGACAACCGTGTTCATCTGGATCGCCCACACGATCGCGGCGGCTTCGTCGAGCACGACCTGGGGGTGGCGCCGCCCGCTGTTGTACGTGCACATGACCTCGTGCACGTAGTCGGGGGCACCCCGTGGCGGGTTCTTCGAGAAGAAGGATTCGCCGTCGACGGAGTCGGGGAAGCGCTCGAGCGACACCGGGCGGTGCCCGTTCGCGCGGAGGAACGGCTCGGCCACTGCGATCGCGTACTCGGCGAGCTCGTGCTTCGTGATGCCGGGTTCCGGCCAGATCACCCGGTTCGGGCTCGACAGCGAGAGCTCGCGGTCGCCGTCCGGGCCGGGCACGGTCAGGGTGATGCGCTCGGATGCCATGGCACCGACACTAGGTCGATGCGCTCCCCCGTGCCAGGGGTGGAACGGAGCGGCGTCGGCCGCGCGCGGCACCGAGCTCGGCCCGTCGTCGGTGCGCAGCGCCGGGGTCGGCTCGTCGGCCGCGCGCGCCGCGGCTCGTCAGTCGGCGAGAGCGATCACGGGCGCGAGCGATGCCCGGTCGATCTCGATCCACGGTCCCGCGGCGTCGATGACGACGCCGTCGAGCCCCGGTTCGGATGCCAGGACCCGGCCGAGCCGCGCGGGAGTCAGCGGGAGGGGCCGGTCACCGCGCCCCATCGCGATGACCTCGACGGGGTGCGAGTACACCTCGAGGCGCCGTTTGCCCTGGCCGCGCGCTTCGGCGAGGCCGATCTCGCCCGAGGCATCCTGACCGCCCGCAACCCATACGGTCACGCGCGTGAGGACGTCGGTGATCTGCGCTGCCGTCGACTCATCGCGCGGGCCGGCGATGAGCTCCTTCAGCTCGAACGGCACCGACGGGCCCTCCTCGAGAGCCTTGCGGACGAGATCGACGGGGAGCACGAGGCGGGCACCGGGGTTCGCGTGGTCGAGATAGATCCCGTCGTAGCCGGAGTCGACCGCCGTCCGGAGCACGGCGTGCGCGGGCTGGCCGAGTGCCGAGATCGCGGCCGACGGATCGGCGGCGATCTCCTCGCGCGCGCTCGCCTGCAGCTGCGCGCCGCCACTGAACACCAGCAGGAAGCGCTTGTCCTCATGCGTCGTGATCGCGAGGTTGAGCCCCTCGCCGGCAGCGAGGAGCGCCTGCGCGTCGCCCTGGGCACGCACATAGAGAGGACCCTGCAGAGCCTGGCGCATGACGTTCATGATGGCGCCCGCGGTCGGCGTCTCGGGGAGGTCCTGCAGCGCCTGCTGGAGGAGCACGTTGTCGACGATGCCCGCCACGGCCTCCGCCGGGGCGGGCGCGGTCTGCGCGGGGCGGGCCGGTGCCGCGGCAGGCGGCGTGCCGGGAGCCTGCCCGAACGTGTTCACCGAGATGCCGACGTGCGGCACCGGCTCCGGGGCCCGCTCGTTCGCCGGAGCGGGCTGAGCCGGTTCGGTCTGCGGGGCTGTCTGCGCGGCGGGCGCGTCATCCGGCTCGACGGGGGCTTCCGATGATGCGGATGCCGGGTCGTCGCCCTTGCCGCGACGCGAGAACAGTGCCATGCATCGAGCGTAACCCGCCGCCCCCTCCGCGCGGTGCCGTCGGGCAGGGCATCCGCCCCACCCTCCGTCGCGCGACACGGCGCCTCGGGCCCAGGCATCCGCTCACCGTCCGCCGTCACGACGCGGGTGCCCGCAGACCCGTCAGAGCTTGGCGATGGGCGCGATCTTGATCAGCAGCTTCTTCGGACCGGCGGCGTCGAATCGCACGTGCGCGATGCGCTTCGCGCCCTCGCCGGTCACCATGTCGACGCGGCCCTCGCCGAAGTCGTCGTGGCGGATGCGGTCACCGGGAGCGAGCTCGAGATCGCTGTTGTCGCGGACCTTCGCGGGGATGCGGTTCGCGAACTTCGACAGGTCGCCCGCGGGCTTCTCGCGCCGCGGCAGCGGCACGAGATCGTCGCCGTACCGCGAGCCTCCTCCGCCGAAGCCGCCCGGGCGTCGCGCGTTCAGGGCACGCGACTGCAGGCCGCCGCGGGAGTTGACATCGCCCGGCGACTGGCGCCAGTCGATCAGTTCGTGCGGGATCTCCTGCAGGAACCGGCTCGGCATCGCAGCCGACACCTCGCCGAACTGGGCGCGCGTCATCGCGAGCGACAGGTGCAGCTTCTTGCGTGCCCGCGTGAGCGCGACGTAGAAGAGGCGCCGCTCCTCCTGCGGACCCCCGGGCTCGCCCGCGGAGATCCGGTGCGGGATCAGGTCTTCTTCGACGCCCGTGACGAAAACGGCGTCGTACTCGAGCCCCTTCGCGGTGTGCATCGTCATGAGCGACACCGACCCGGTCGCGTCGTCGAGGTCGTCCGCGTCCGAGACGAGCGCGACCTCGGTGAGGAAGTCGAGCACCGTCCCCTCGGGGTTGTTGCGGGCGAACTCACGGGTCACCGCGACGAGCTCGTCGAGGTTCTCGACGCGGGCCTCGTCTTGCGGATCCTTCGAGCGACGGAGCGCGTCGAGGTACCCGCTCTTGTTGAGGAGCACGTTCAGCCCCTCGGTGACCGAGGTCGGCGGCGCCACCTCTCCCGACGTGGGCAGCATGATGGCGGATGCCTCGGCGAGCACGGCGTCGAGCTGCACGATCGCCTGCTGGATCTTCGGCCCCACCCCGAGAGCCGACGCACCCGCGAGCGCCTCGCGGAAGGTGATGCCCTCCTCGGCCGCGTACCGCGCGATGGAGGTCTCCGTGACGTCGCCGATGCCGCGGCGCGGGCGATTCAGGATGCGGCGGACGCTCAACTCGTCGGCGGGGTTCGCGACGGCGATGAGGTACGCGAGGGCATCCTTGATCTCGGCGCGCTCGTAGAACTTCGTGCCGCCCATGATCTTGTACGGCACGGCGGAGCGGATGAAGATCTCCTCGAGCGCACGCGACTGCGAGTTCGTCCGGTAGAACACGGCCATCTCGCTGTACGGCACGCTCTGGCGGTGCAGGGCCTCGACCTCGTCGGCGACGAACTGGGCCTCGTCGTGCTGCGAGTAGCCGGTGAAGCCGATGATCGCGTCGCCCGCGCCGACGTCGGTCCAGAGCTTCTTGTCCTTGCGGTCGAAGTTGTTGCTGATGACGGCATTGGCGGCGGTGAGGATGTTCTGCGTCGAGCGGTAGTTCTGCTCGAGCAGCACGACCTTGGCGCCCGGGTAGTCGCGTTCGAACTCCGTGATGTTGCGGATGTCGGCGCCGCGGAAGGCGTAGATCGACTGGTCCGAGTCGCCGACGACGGTGAGCGAGGCGGGCTCTTCCGTCGGCGCGTCGAAGATCATCATGCCGCCCTCGTGCGCCTGGCCGTCCGCTCCGGGGGGACGCGTGAGCTCGTGGATGAGGGCGTACTGGGCGTGGTTCGTGTCCTGGTACTCGTCGACGAGGATGTGCCGGAACCGCTTGCGGTACACGTCCGCGACGTGCGGGAACGCCCGGAACAGGTAGACCGTCTGGCCGATCAGGTCGTCGAAGTCGAACGCGTTCGCGCGCTGCAGCGCCCGCTGGTAGTCGGCGAAGATCTCGACGAACAGGCGCTCGGCGGGGTCGCTCATGTTCGCCGTGCGGGCGAAGGACTCGGCATCCGCCAACTCGTTCTTGAGCTTCGAGATGCGCCCCTGGACGGATGCCGGGGTGAAGCCGAACGCGTCGGCCTCGTGCTCCTTGACGAGGCGCTTGACGAGCGCGCGCGAGTCGCCCGAGTCGTAGATCGTGAAGTTCTTCGTGAAGCCGAACTGCTCGGCCTCGCGGCGGAGGATCCGCACGCACGCGGAGTGGAACGTCGAGATCCACATGCCCTGCGCGACGTCGCCGATGAGCCCGCGCACGCGCTCGCGCATTTCGCCCGCGGCCTTGTTGGTGAACGTGATCGCGAGGATCTGGCTCGGCCACGCCTCGCGGCTGCGCAGCAGCGACGCGATCCGGCGCGTGAGGACGCTCGTCTTGCCCGACCCCGCACCGGCGACGATCAGGAGCGCGGGCCCGCGGTAGGTGACCGCCTCGCGCTGCGGTTCGTTCAGGCCCGCGAGAAGGTCGTCGTCGGGGCGTCCGGCGCCGGCGTTCGCAGAACCGACGATCACGGGTTTGATGGGGTCAGGCATGGCCCCTCAAGTCTAGGTCGCCCCTCCGACGCCCCACGCGGGGGCATCCCCGGCCCTCCCCGGCCTCCCGCGGCCGGCGCACGAACTCCGCAGAATACGACGAACTCCGCACCCGTGCGCGCGATCCGGTGCGGAGTTCGCGACAGTCTGCGGAGTTCGTGCCGGCAGACCCGCGGATGCCTCGCGGAGTTCGTGCCGGCAGACCCGCGGATGCCTCGCGGCGTTCGTGCTGACAGACCCGCGGAGTTCGTACCGGCAGGCGGATGCCGCGGGACAGGCCGACACGCCTGCGCCGCGCTACAGCAGCCGCCGCTCGCTGGCCCAGGCCGTGAGCTCGTGCCGAGACGACAGCTGGAGCTTCCGCAGCACGGCCGACACGTGCGTCTCGACGGTCTTGACGGAGATGAACAGCTCCGCGGCGACCTCCTTGTACGCGAATCCGCGGGCGATGAGGCGCATGACCTCCTGCTCGCGCGCCGACAGCCGGTCCAGTTCGTCGTCGACCGCCGCGGTCTCACCGGCGACGGCGCCGAACGCGTCGAGGACGAAGCCCGCGAGGCGGGGCGAGAAGACGGCATCCCCGCCGGCGACGGCGTGCGCCGCGCGGCTCACCTCGATGCCCGACGACCCCTTCGTGATGTAGCCGCGGGCGCCCGCACGGATGACGCGGACGACGTCCTCCGCGGCATCCGACACACTCAGCGCGAGAAAGCGCGTGGGCGTTCCCGCGCAGCCGCGGATGACCTCTTCGCCGCCCGTCGCGTCCTGCCCGGATCCGCCGGGCAGATGGACGTCGAGGAGGACCACGTCGGGGCACGCCTCGGTGATGACCGCGATCGCGGAGGGGACGTCGGATGCCTCGCCGGCGATGACGACGGTGTCGTCGAGGTCGCTGCGCAGCCCCGAACGGAAGATGGAGTGGTCGTCGACGATGACGACGCGGATCTGCTCACGCACTGCTGCCTCCGTCGAAGTGCAGGTGGACCTCGGTTCCGGAGCCCGTCGAACGCACTGCGGCGACGCCTCCGGCCCGCCGCATGCGCCCGACGATGGATTGGCGGATGCCGAGGCGGTCGTCCGGCACGTCGTCGAGCACGAATCCCGCGCCCCGGTCGCGGATGTAGACGTCCACGCCCGCGACGCGACCCTCGATGTACACCGACACCTCGCCACCCGCGTGGCGGGCCGCGTTCAGCATCGCCTCGCGCGCCGCCGCGGCGACCTCGCCGCTCGCCCGCTCGGTCGAGAGCCCCGCCGAGACGACGTCGATCCGCACCGGATAGTCGAGCTCCAGCGCCCCCGCATAGTCGCGGAGGTCGGTCGGCAGGTCGCTGTCGGCGGGCTGATCGCCGTCGTACAGCCAGGCGCGCAGCTCGCGCTCCTGCGCCCGAGCGAGGCGGGCGGCGTCGCTGGATGCCCCCGCGCGGTTCTGGATGAGGGCGAGGGTCTGCAGCACCGAGTCGTGCAGGTGCGCCGCCATCTCCGCACGCTGCTCCTCACGGATGCGCTTGATCCGCTCACCGGTGAGCTCACGGTACTGCTGGATGAGCGCGGGCGAGAGCACCGCGAGGATCGCGAGAGCGGGGAGCAGGATGCCTGCGGTGCCGACGACGGGCCCGACACCCCTCGCCACCTGTCCGGACACGGTCACGAGGACGACCACGAGCGTCCCGATCGCGATGACGCGCGTGAGGATGGCGTGTCCGGCGCCGCGTGCGGGGTCGACCCGATCGACGAATCCCGCCCAGAGTCCCGCGACGGTGGCCGCGGCCACGGCGACCGCGAAGCCGCCGATGATCCGCGGCACCGCGTACGGCGCCCATCCCCAGTTCTGGTACTGATCGACCCCGAGGAAGGCGACGATCAAGGACGTCCCCGCGACGATGAGCAGGATCCAGGCGACGGGCACGGCATGGGTGGGGGTGGCCGCGCCGGGCTCCCACGGGATGAACGCCCAGCACCAGAGGTAGAGCAGGATGCCCGCCCCACCGAGCAGCGCGAGCACGATGAACAGCGCCCGCACGGCCCACACCGGTGCGCCGAGGTGCCGCGCGAGACCGACCGCGACACCCGTGACCGCGCACTCCCGGGGGCGCTGCAGCGCGGGGCGCGGCGCGGCGACGGCGCGCGGCCTCGCCGGGCGGGCCGGGCGTGCCGGCCGCGCCGGGCGCACCGG
This sequence comes from Microbacterium sp. SCN 70-27, assembly GCA_001724425.1. Classification (GTDB taxonomy): domain Bacteria; phylum Actinomycetota; class Actinomycetes; order Actinomycetales; family Microbacteriaceae; genus Microbacterium. The sequence continues at coordinate 11,378 of MEEK01000023.1, read as the reverse complement.
CCGCGCCTGTGGCGCTGCGGGAGTGGTCATGTCGCCCATCCCACCACATCGCCCGCGTCAGCTCCCCTCCCGTCATCGAGAATCAGGGATGCCTCAGGGATTCACCCCATGGCACGCCCCGCCTCGCACCGGCGAAGATCGTTGCATGACCTCCCCCGTGACCGACCCCGGGCCGCCCGAGCCCGCGGCGCGGCCCCCTCGCCCGTCCCGCGCCGACCGGTTCTTCGCGTGGACGTCGGGGTTGGGCATCGTCCGTACGGACGGATGGCTCGGCGGCGTCGCGGCGGGGATCGCGGCGCGGCTGCGGATCGACCCGCTGATCGTGCGAGGCATCCTCGTCGTCGTGAGCCTCTTCGGCTTCCCGGCATTGCTGCTGTACGCGATCGCGTGGGCGCTGCTGCCCGACCTCGACGGTCGGATCCTCCTCCAAGAGGCGTTGCGCGGCCGGTTCTCCCCCGCGCAGGCGGGCGTCGCGATCTGCGCGGTGCTCGGCATCATCCCCGCGCCGATCTCCCTGTTTCTCGGCCTCCCCGTGCTGTACGTCGGGTCCGCCCCGTTCGGCGGCTACACGGCCCTCGGCATCCTCTTGGCACTGATCGGCGTCGGCCTCGCGGCGGCGCTCGTCGTGATCATCGTGCGGGCGGCGCGTCACACGCCGCCCGCTTCCCGTCCGGCGGTCGACGCCGACGCACGAACGGCTTCCGTCGCGTCCGTCGCCCCGGTCGAGTCCGCCACGGCATCCGGCTCGGGACCGGATGCCGTGCCCGCGGACCCCGAGGGGGTGGATGCCGCCGGCTTCGCGGCATCCACCCCCTCCTCCCTCCCCTCCCTCTCCTCTGTCGACTCGCCCGACTCCGCCGATGTGATCGCCGCCCCGACGACCACCGACGCGCCGATCGCCGCGGACGACGCGGCTCCGGCGTCGACGGAGCAACCCGACGAGTACGCCGCCTGGCGTGAGCAGCACGCCGCGTGGAAGGCGCAGGACGACGCGTGGCGACGTCAGCAACAGGACGCCGCCCGGATCGCCCGCGACCAGGCGCGCCTCGAGCGGCATGCCCGCGGCGCCGCGTTCTCCGCGGAGGCCGCGGAACGCCGGCGCCTCCGCAAGGCGTCGAACCCGCGCACGCCCTTCGCGTTCGTCGCGACGGTGCTCGGTATCGCGATCGTCGCGGGTGCGCTCGTGGCCGTCACCGGAGCGACCGAGCTGGCGGGCGCCCGCGGCCTGTTCGTCGCCGCGCTCGTCACCGCGATCGGCATGATCGCCGCGGGGATCGCTCGTCGTCGCAGCGGATTCCTCGCGTTCGTCACCGTGGTGCTCCTCACGGGCGGGCTCGCGGCGACGGCCGTCCCCGCGCTGACCGCGTTGCACATCGGCGGGTACGGGATCTCCAACGGTGCGCAACAGCAGAAGTGGACCGCCGAGCACCCGTTCGTGCAGCCGTACGGCGATGTCTCGGTCTGGCTCATCAACAACGGCCACGCCGATGAGCCGATCCACATCGTCAAGCGCACCGGGACGACGTGGGTGCGGCTCGAGCGAGGCGTCACGCTGCACCTGGACGTCACGGCGCCCGCCGGCATGCTGAGCATCATGCGGGCCGACGGTGCGATGCTCGACGTCGACGCGGCCGACCTGACGACGACATCGCTCGCGGACGGGCGGGTCCGCTCCGTCGGAACCTACACGTCGGCGCCCATCGACGATGCTGCCGGCATCACCACCGAGCAGACGCTCGTGATCGACCAGCAGACCGGATGGATCGCCGTCGAACTGCCCGTCACCTCCGGAGAGGACACCCGATGACCGACGACGAGCCCACCGAAACCCTCGCGGACATCCAGCCCACCGAACCCCTCGCCGACCTCCTGCCGCCGGCGGCCGGGCTCGCCCCGGGCGTCATGGCGGCGAACACCGCCGAAACGACCGAGGTGGCAGCCGATGCCCAGGTGCCCGCCACGGGCGCCGTATCCGGGGCATCCGCCGGCCCGCGCCCGCGCACCCGCTGGGCCGGGATCGTGTGGGGGATCGCACTCGCGGCGCTCGCTTCGGCGGGGATCTGGCTCGCTTCCGGGGCCGGACGACTCGACGACCTGTCCACGTGGGTCGGGGACCTCTCGCCGGCGGCCGCTGTCGGCTATGGCGTGCTCGCCGTCGGCGCGCTGCTGCTCATCACCGGGCTCGTGGGCCTGCTGCGCCGGGCCCAGCGCGCGCTCTCGGATCGGGCGTCGTCCTTCGTCGGCTGAGCCCGCTGCCGCACCACCCCGCGCCCCGTCCGGGACCCCGCCGTATTCAGTCTGCGCACGCCGAGAATCCTTCAGCACAGCCCTGCGAGCCCGTTCCAAACCCGGCAAGACTGAATACGGAAACGCGGAACGCGCGAGAATGGATGCCATGCGCACGATCCTCAACATCATCTGGGTGATCTTCGCGGGCTTCTGGCTGTTCGTCGGCTACGTCGTGGCGGGGGTGCTGCTGTGCATCCCGATCATCACGATCCCGTGGGCGATCGCCTCGTTCCGCACGGCCGGGTACGTCATCTGGCCGTTCGGCCGCACGATCGTGGCGAAGCCGACCGCCGGGGTCGCGTCGTTCCTCGGGAACGTCATCTGGGTCATCTTCGCGGGGTGGTGGCTGGCCCTCGCGCACCTCACGAGCGGCATCGCGCTGTGCATCACGATCATCGGCATCCCGATGGCGATCGCGGACTTCAAGATGATCCCGATCTCGCTCATGCCGCTCGGCAAGGACATCGTGTCCACCCGCGGCGGCGACTTCGACCGCACGCTCTGACGAGAACGCCGCAGCGGCCCGGCATCCCTCCGGATGCGCGGGCCGCTGGATGGGGCGCTATACGCCTCGGGTCACTTCGCGATCGACGAGCACGCGGCGTCGTCGGCCGCGCTCGTGCAGAGGACGAGCGTCGACGCGTCAGCGGATGCCTCGGGAACCTGGAAGCTCCACACGAAGGTGTAGAGCTTGCCCTCGGTCATGGGCACGGCGACGGCGCGCGGCGACACGGCCTTGCCCTCCACGGCCTTGTCGGCGGTCGAGCGGAGCACGGGAGCGGCGTCGACATCCGTCTTGCCACTCGTGGCGACCCACTGCGCGACGTTGACGGTGACCCACTCGTTGCCCGCCTCGGGGTCGCCGAGGCTCGCCGCGGCGCCGCTGTCGGGGACGCTCGCGCTCCACACCTGAAGGTCGTCGCCGGCGACACCGGTGCGGTCGCCGACCGTGGCGGGCGACGCGTACGAGGACTCGACGACGGGAGCGGGGGTCTTCGTGGCGGAGGCTCCGGGGCCGGCCGATCCGGCGGAGCATCCCGCGAGGGCGAGCGCCGCGAGGGCGGCGACGGACAGGACTGCTGTGCTTCGTGAGCGCATGACAAACACCTCTTCAATTCGTGGGGAGTCCTTCCACCGTACGCCTCTCGCGCGGCGCCGACGACCGGACCCCTGTGTCATACGGCGACGCACGGCGAAAGGATCCGTCATGCACCTGGCGGATGTCGGTGCGTTCGCCTAGCGTCGACAGCGTGCCTCAGGGCACGATTCGCGGCGATCCGGGCGGTCCCGGGCACCGGTTCATACCCGGTCGCGTTGCGGGTTCGACTCCCCTCGCCGCGTCGATTCGCGAACGCCCGCGATCCCAGTGTTTTCAAGGGATCGCGGCCGCTTGCTCCTCTTCAGCGGTGACCCCTCGGACGCCAGGTGGACACACTCTGCAGCAAGGCCTCAAATCGACGGTCGATCAGTCTTCTGCTTTTCCTGTAATTGTGCTTACATGTATTCCTGTAACCACGATCACAGGAATACCTGACGGCCGAGGAGAGCGATGAAGGGTAATGAGCTGGTGTGGCGCGCTCTTGCCGATCGTGCTCTCGAAGGGCAGCGGACCTGGCGGAACGTCGCCGACCTCGCGTACGAGGCAGGCGTGCCGAGCACGACCGCCTATCTCGCTCTCGAGCGCCTCGAGAGCAACGGGACCGTCGATCGGTACAACCGCGGCGGGCTCGCGGTCGTCAGTATCGACAAACTGCTGACGATGCTGTGCGCGTGGCGCAACCTCGAGCGTGACACCCTCACGTGGACCACCCGCGAGGGCATCGATCCGGTTCTCGACTCGAAGCTGGGCCCCTACGCGCTCGGAGGCGCTGACGCGGCGAACGCGATCCTGAAAGGCCGAGCCGTCGCGGACTTCAACGAGCACATCGTGTACCTCCCCACATCCGTGAATCTCACCGACCTGCCCGCCGGCAAGGAGGTGCGCGTCCTGTCGATGGACAAACGCGCCGCGAGGACCTGGAACGGGTACTCGAGCCTCGCGCAGACGTATGCCGATCTGTTCGCGACGCCCGGTTGGCAGGCATCCGAGTTCCGGACCGCGCTGCGCGACAGCTTCGTGCGGGAACGCGAGTGGGATCAGGAAGGAGACGGGCGATGACGATTCTCGGAGCGGACGACGAGGGACGACTGCGCGCGCTTCTCGACTCGCTCGGATACGGTCTCGAGCCCTCGATCCTCATCGGCGGATGGGCGACGAATGCCCGCGTCGGCGGCGAGATCAGCCATGACATCGACCTGATCATCACCGACCAGAGCCTCCGACAGCGGCTCCCGGAACGCCTCACCGAGTACAGCGAGAACCACCTTCACAGCGGTGGACGGAAGGCGCGCGGCAATGCCGACGGCGTCCACGTCGACGCCTACTTCCCGTATGAATCGAAACTCGGGACCAAGCTGCTTCTCGATGTTGGTGCACTCACCCGGTACGTCGACCCGGATCTCAAGGTCAAAGGCTGGCTCATGCTGACCCTCGACGCGCACATCGCCACGAAGATCGCCGCGCTGCTCGACCGACACGCGACGGAGAAGGGACGGAAGGACGCCCGCGAGCTCGTCGCGCTGATCGACAGCGGCGGCACCGCCGCGGGCGTGATCGAGGTCCTCCTGTCATCCACCGGCGGACCTGTCGATGACATTCCCGGGCACATGCGCACGACATTCGAACTCCTCCCCAAACTCGCCGGACTCAACCAGAAGGACCGGCGCCGCTACGCGTCCCTCGCCCGCGAGTGGAGCGAGGAAGCCGAACTGCGGCTTCGGCGCAGGACAGACGGGCACGCGGGGCCGACGCTCGGTGCAGGCGCGTGACGCTGCTCTCCACCACCGGCGTCGGAGTTGCTCGCTGACCCATCGCAACAGGAGGGCGGCGTGGGAGTCATGGCACTCCCACGCTGCTCTCCTGTGATGGATACCAATCGCCTACCGCGGGTACGTCTCCTGGACAGCGCCCACCAAATGGAAGAACCTTTCAACGACCTCGCGGTCATCTGCCGCCCACGGAACCAGCAGTTCGATCGAAGCGAACCCCGCGTACAGGTGGGGGTTGTTGGGTCGACGCCTATGCGGATACGCCTTGAACTCGAAGTGTGCACCTGAAGTCGCATCCCACTTGATCATCAGCTCGACGCAGTTCCCACCCGCTAACTCAAACGCGGCGAACGCCATCTCTGAAGCGCCAACGCCGCTCGGCTCCCACGGCCACTGGTCTTTGCGCAGGCCTTGTTCCGACAATCGAGTTCCGATCAGCGCACCGAGGCGGCGAGCTCGCTCGCGCAATTGCGCTCGCGCCTCGGCGTGATCCAATGTCGACAGAGTCAGATCCCCGACCGATAGGCCGAGGGCGTCTCGATAGTCTCGCGCCTTCGGTGCGGGGTCATGCATGGGCGCCATCGGGTCGTCTGCCATCGTCCTCAACTTGGGGAACCAACGCGTACCGACAGTCCCCGCGCATTGCACATCGCACCTGGATACACCAACGGTTTCCTCAGCGAGGCGGAGATACTCGAGACGGCCGGGGACGTCGAGCGCTGGGAAAGCAGCCGGCGCGGACTCTGGGGGGTGAGTCATCCGGAGAATCGGGTGCGAGATGGTGGGGCGACGCGATCGGCCTACCAACAGGTCTCGAAGTCTTGTCCGACGTGCGGTCTGGAACTGCCCCTTACCGGCGTCTGTGACGAGTGCGGCTGACACCCCGAGGGGCTGCCCGGGCGAACCAAGCGGAGCGCCCGCGCCGCGCCGGTGATGGGTTCGCGAACGCCAGTCGCGTGAATCGGCGAGCCTACCTGTGAAGGTAAGTACATGATCGAAATCGCAGTGCCTCAGACTCACTGGATCAACGGGACGATCCCTGCCGCGATACCTCCAGGCATGCAGCACGCGATCCTGATCCTCGACTCAGACGTCGTGTTCGTTGACACGCTTGCTTCGATGCTTACGAAGTCGACCTACCCTCCGACTGTTGAGCAGATCGCGCCCGGCGAGACGCCGATCCGGATTCCCGCGACAGACGCCGAGTTGGCGCTGATGGCGCGTTACGAGCAGAACATCCGCGAGTTGATCGAGCGGTTTCGCGGCGGCGACCGGATGCCCGTCTCCCATGGACACCATGTGGACACAAACGCCCCAGATTCAGACCAATTGTCCTGATTGAAGCCGAACGACACGAGACTTGATCGCAGCCCGCACTCCCTTGATTTCCGCGGTGCGACGGCCCAACCCGCGTGCTTCCGCGCTTCTCCAGCAGCAGCGAAACCCGCGCAACCGCAGTTTCGACTCCCGCCGTCGCGTCCACTCTCAACTGCCCACCGCGGGATCGTTCGGCACTGGCGCGCGACCCATCTCCGCTGTTCCTCTTCTATCGATAATCGATAGACTGCGCGTATCATGCCCCACGCCCGCGCGATCGTCTCCATGCTTGGCGCGACGGCCGCATTCGCGGTGTTGACGGGCTGCGCCGGACAACAGTCGTACGACGGCGTGCTCTGGCGCCAGATCCGCGGGCAGCAGGAGGTCACCTTCCTCGCCCTCCAGCCGGGAGTCCCGGCGACGGACGCTGCCGATATCGCGGCCCGTCTCTCCGACGTGGTCACGACGTGGGACGGCTCCGAGCCGCCGCGTGCGATTCCGACAACCGCACCCGCGAGTGTCGTCTACGCGATCGAGGATGCCGGTGACGACGGCCTCGGCGGCGCGGTGGTCGAGTTCACGGAGTTCGTGACATCCGGGGCGCGTCCGGACGTCCCCCGTGACGACATCACGAACTCCGCCACCACGTACCGTGGCCCCTCGACCGTGTACACCTGCTACCGGTGGCGCGTCGTCCTCGTCGCGGGGAGCGTGGGGGATGCCCAGATGCCGGACTACGCCTCGGGGGACGACCCGGCCTGCGATCCACGACTCGTCGCGCAGCTTCCCGAGGATGCCGCGCACATCCCCACCTCGGACCTCACCGGCTGAGGCCGGCGATACAGCGGGCGAGCCCCTCGGCGAGCGCCGCACGCTCGGACGGTGCGAGGTCGGCGATCATCTCCCGCTCCACAGCGTCGACGATCGGCAGCGCGTCTTCGAGGAGCGCGGCGCCGGATGCCGTCAGCTCGATCGGCAGCGCACGGCCCGCATCCGCCTGCTGTGTACGCCGGACGAGCCCGCGGTCGGTGAGCGGCTGCAGCATCGCCCCCATCGACTGCCTCGTCATGAAGACGCTCCGCGCGAGCGCCGCCGCCGAGATCCCGGGCTCGACACTCAGCCGGTACAGACACGAGTACTGCGACACCGTCAGGCCGAGGGGCGCGAGGTCCTCCTCCATGCGTGCGCGCAGCAGCGCCTGCGCGTGCTTGACGAGATACCCGATCGACGGCTCGCTTGCTCCCATGTCAGTATTCTGACATACTCGCCTATGTAAGAATTCTGACATCAAGGAGCATCCATGACCGTCATCGGCCCCGATTTCATCTCTCTCCAGGTGCGTGACCTCGAGAAGTGTGGAGTTGATCGCTCGGTGGCGGTGTTCTGCGATCGCTTCGAGGCGTTAGTTGCCGATAACGAGGATGCTGGCTGCGGCCTCGATGACGTCGTCGGTGATGGTTTCGAGTCCGTTGATCTTCAGCACTCGAGCGATCTGGGGGAAGAGGCGTTCGAGGAGGCGGAAATTGCCGCGGGTGATGCGTTCGATCGCGGCTATGGCTTGCGCGTCGGTGAAGTCTTCGGGGTCGAGTTGTTGGCCTAAGCGTTTCCAGTGGCGGTCGAGGACGAAGAGAAGTTCTTCTCGCCCGAGGGTTCGGTAGTGGTGGGAGAAGCCGAGTCGGCTGTATAGCTGTGGGTAGTGGCGGAACCGTTGGTCGATGCCGGGCATGCCGATGAGGATCATGGAGAGGTGATCGCGGTCGTGTCGGTCGCGGAGCAACTCGAGCGCAGTCGGTGTGAGTCGTTCGGCTTCGTCGATGATGAGCAGGTCGACGAGGTGAGACATGCCGATCGCCGTGGTGGTCGGTTCGGTCTCTCGTGAGCGGAGGTGTTCGTCGGCGCAGATCTCGACTTTTGCCTGCCAGCGGTCGATGTCGTGCATGAGGTCTTTGGGTCTGCAGAGGACCTCGGGTGTGTAGAAGACGGTGCGAGATCGGTTCGCGAGGGCGTAGTACTTGGCGTCGTGCTCGCCGCGAGGTCCCCACGCGTTGATGTAAGACTCCAGCGCATCCCAGTTCGCGTAGCGGCGGGCGGAGTTGGTCTTGCCGACTCCGGCGTCGCCGTGGCAGATGCCGATGGTTTTCTCTTTGCGGACGGCGTTCGCGAACTCGGTGAAGCGTCGGTGCTCCTTGGTAACGATGAAGGCCTGGTTCATCACTCGTCCTCTTCATAGGTGCGTAGCCGGCGCCGATGCGGAGGTGCGGCGACGGCGCGCGGCTCCTCGCGGGTGACGGCGGTGGGGATGCGGTCGTTGATGGTGTGCCGGAGTTCTCGGCGACGGGCTCGGCGAGCGGTTTCGATGTCGCGGAGGCTGAGTCGGAGGTTGGGGTGGGCTTCATCGACGGCGACGCAGACAAAAGTGTCGCGGTCGTATACGCGGATCTCGGAGATGTCGCGCGGGTCGTAGCGGATCATGATCGTGTGCCCGACAAACGGAGCAAGTGTCGGGGCGAGGTAGCGCTGGCCCTGGAAGTGAATGCCGTCGCGCTGCACGACCCGGTTCTTGGGGACGGTGAGCAGGAGACCATCGAGTTGTTTCAGGCTGTCGGGCATTCGCGGAAGCCACCCATCCGCGACCCACGCGTCCCGAGGCGATACTCCGAGCTCGCGGTGTGGGCGCGCGTTGTACGTCGTGATGAACGCGCCTATGGCCTGGTCGAGGGCCGCCAGGTCGAGAGTGGGGTGAGGATTCCTGTCGCCGGGCCTGAGGTGTCCGGGGAGGGTAGCGAGGAGTTCGGTGTTGATGGTGCGAAAGAAGCGTTCGATCTTGCCGCGGCCTTGTGGCCGGCCCACGGTGGAGTGGATGATCCGGATGCGCAGCTCGATGGCGGTGCGTTCGAGATGGTGGCTGGTGAAGTCGGAGCCATGGTCGACGTGGATTACGTCGGGGATGCCACACATCGCCCACGTTGGGTCGGTCTTGCGCCAGATCGCCTGCCGGAGCGCGAGGGCCGTGTTCATCGCGGAAGGGGCGCCGGTGAAGACGGTGTATCCGCAGATCGCGCGTGAGTGGTCGTCGATCACGATCGTGAGCCAGGGTCGATCGGTCTTGCCGTCGACGCCGGTGATGAGGATGTCGAGTTCGGTGTGATCGGCCTGCCACATTTCATTGGGTCGGTCGGCTCGGCGGCGGTACACCAGCTCGTGCCGGTCGCGATACGCGGCGGGTCCATCCAGCGCGAGCGTCACGAGCGCCGGATCGAGGGACTGCACGATGCCTCTGACGGTGGAGTAGCTGGGCACCGCCAGGCCGTGCCGCTCCGCTTCGGTGCTGACAAGGCGATGCAGCGTCGCGAGTGCCGGCCTCGGCCTGGTCAACGCGAGGCGCTCGATGAACGCAACCAACTCACCCGCCGTGCGACGAGTCCCCGCGTCGGCTCTCGGATGGGGATCGAGCGCAGTGATGCCGTGGTCTCGATAAAGCTGATTCCAGCGTTGCAGCGTGCGCAGGCCAATCCCGGTTTCTCTGGCGAGAGCGGTGAGGGGTATCTGGTCTTCGACGTGAAGTCGAAGAATCCGCCACCGCTCTCCGCCGCTCATCACATCGCTACATGGTGACGCTCTCGCGGCTGGCGAGGGCTTGCTGGTGGCGGTAGAGCGTGGCGCGACTCCACCCGACGAGTCGAGCTGCGTCCTCGGCGGTGCGACCTTTCGCTCGGGCATCGGCTGCAATCGCGAGCTTGTCGGCAATGACCGCCGGGTCGGACAGTGGTCGACCGAAGCGGGTGCCGTTCTGCCTGGCTGCGGCGATGCCGGCATTCACGCGCTCGACAATCAGTTCCCGCTCGTACTCGGCCAGCGTGGCGAGCATGTTCAGCATCAACCGGCCGGTCGACGTCGCCGGATCTATCCCATCCGAGATAGAACGCACATGGATGCCCCGCTCGCGCAGCAGGTTTACGGTGTTCAACACGTCGATGAGGGAGCGGCCGAGGCGGTCCACGCGCCAGACGACGACGGTGTCACCGGCCTCTGCGTGCTCGAGCAGCTTCTTCATCCCGCGGCGCTCGATCGCGGTCTTGCTCCCGGAGGTGACATCGGCGAACACGTCGCGCTTCTGAACCCCAGCGGCGACGAGGGCGTCGAGCTGCAGCTGCGCATCCTGAGTCGCTGTGCTCACGCGGGTGTATCCAAGAAGTCTCACTCAGCCATTGTGGCTCACAAACCCCTCCACGTCGCCACGCTGAGACACTTTCCGGTGAGACGCGTTGCTGAGACAGCAGCTGACCCGGGATCACACGGAGCATCGATCACGCAGCTGGGATCCGGCCGATGTCTCAGAAAGCTGTTGTTTTTCGAGACTACGTGTTCGCACTCCGGGTAGCGCCTCAGGTTCGCGTGACTGCTTTTTGCTGTAGTTCCGGGCCGCTTCCCGCGGCGGGTGTCCGTGTAAGGCGGGGAATGACGCGCACGAGCACGACCATCGCGACCAGCTCGATCAACGTCTGGGTCACTACGGCCAACGGTGCGATGCTGAACTGCGGAGGGAGCGCCAGCGCGAGGGGCAGGGCGACGAGAGAGTTCCTTGTCGCAACAGAGAACATCACCGCCCTAGGGCGTGTTGATTAAGTCGGTCTTGATCCAGATGAGGGTCGAGGAGAGGCAGATGGCAGCGCGGTAGTTTCGGGCGAGTTTGTCTGATCGCAGTGCGATGCCGCGCCACTGCTTGAGGCGGTTGAAGCATCGTTCGACGACGTTGCGGCCTTTGTAGCGTTCTCTCTGATCGGTGCCGAAGTCGATCGGCCGGCCCGGCTTCTTCCGGCGGTGCGCGATCTGATCGTCGCGTTCGGGGATGGTCGTCGCAATGCCGTGCGCGCGTAGCCAGGTCCGGTTTGCCTTCGATGGGT
>MEEK01000022.1 GCA_001724425.1 Microbacterium sp. SCN 70-27 | reverse complement strand
GGAGGTCGGCGAGCAGTTCCTCGGAACCGTCGTCAAGATCGCCACGTTCGGCGCGTTCGTCTCGCTGCTGCCCGGCAAGGACGGCCTGCTGCACGTCAGCGAGGTCCGCAAGCTCGCCGGCGGCAAGCGTGTCGAGAACGTCGAGGACGTGCTCGGTGTCGGTCAGAAGCTCCTCGTGCGCATCACGAAGATCGACGACCGTGGCAAGCTGTCGCTCGAGCCCGTGCTCGAAGAGCCCGCCGACCAGGAGGGCTCGGCCGCGGCCAGCGAAGGCCCCGGGGACGCTCCCGCAGAGGGCTGACCCACCCTGTTTCTTCGGTCCTGCGAAGGGCTGAAGAGCGAAGACCACGGATGCCCGCCTCCTCCCGACTCGGAGGGGCGGGCATCCGTTCTTTCGTCTCTGTCCCCCGAATGGGGGACAGAATTGCCTCCCCATCAGGCATCGAGATCAAAGCGTTATCGAATGTTCGCCGATCGTTCGGGTCGGTGGCCGGTTCGCTCCCGGTGCTGGCCTAGCCTCGGTACTACGCATCGGGGGATGCGTGCGACACGCACAGACCTTGACGGTGCGTGAGGGGGTGAAGAGATGGGCTTCTTCGGAGTAGGCGCCACGCCCGCCTCGACGCGCGTGGACGGTGAGGCGAACGTCACCGTGACCACGGATGCCTCCGCACCGGAACACCCCTCCTCGCCGATCCCCGTGCAGGGCAAACCCGTCGGCGCGGGACTTCGCGTTCCGCTCGGCGAGACCGGCCTGAAGATCTTCCCGCTGTTCCTCGGCGGCGCCGAGTTCGGCTGGCACGTCGACCTCGCCAAGGCGCACCGGATCCTCGACGCGTACGTCGAGCGCGGCGGCAATGCGGTCAAGACTTCCGACGGCTACGCGGCCGGCCGCAGCGAGCACATCATCGGCGAGTGGATGGCACGGCGCGCGATCCGCGACGAGATCGTCCTCGGCGTACGCATCGGCCGGCACCCCGACCACCCGGGCCTCGGCTCGGTGAACCTCATCCGGTCGGTGGAGGCTTCGCTCGGCCGGCTCAAGACGGACCACCTCGACGTGCTGTACCTGGATGCAGGGGCAGATTCGCAATCGTCCCTGGAAGACACCCTCGCGACGGCCGAGTGGCTCGTCGAATCGGGCAAGGTGCGCTCGCTGGGCTCGATCGGGCACTCGGCGGCGCAGCTCGTCGAGGCGCGCATCCTGGCATCCGCCGGCTACCCGCGCCTCACGGTGCTCGAAGTCCCGTACAACGTGCTGCGCCAGAACGAGTTCGACTCGGACCTGCGCCTCGTCGCGGGGGCGCAGGGCATCGCCGTGACTCCGTCGCAGGCCCTCGAGCACGGGTATCTGTCGGGCGTTCACCGATCACGCGCGAAGGTGGGTTCGTCGGTACGCGGCTCGCAGATCGCCGCCGCCATGAACCGCCGCGGAGCCCGGACGCTGCGCGCCCTCGACCGGATCGGTGCGGAGCTGTCGATCCCGACTGGCGCCGTCGCGATCGCATGGCTCCTCGCGCAACGCGCCGTCGTCGCACCCATCGTGAACGTCTACGCCGTCGAACACGTCGACGAGCTCGTCCAGGGCGTCGGTGCGAAGCTCAGCCGCGCGCAGCTCGCGGAGATCGCCAAGGCTGCGCAGTAGCGAACCCGTGCGGGTGTCGCACGCCTGACGTAGGGTTGAGATACACCCCCGGCGAGACGAGTTCACCCGTGACGCATTACCTGTACCTTGTGCGTCACGGCGAGCATCTCGACGCGGAGCACGGGCTCGAAGACGGGCCGCTGTCGCCGAGAGGTCGGCGCCAGGCGGAGCTGCTGGCCGACCGACTGTCGGGCGTTCCGCTCGACGCGGTCTGGCATTCCCCGCTCGAGCGGGCGGCAGAGACGGCGCGAGCCGTCGCCGAACGGCTGCCGGCGGTCACCCCCGAGCCGTCCTCGCTGCTGTTCGACTGCATCCCGACCGGTCCGACCCCCGACATGCCCGCCGTCTACGAGCCGTTCTTCGGCTCCTACACCGAGGCGGACATCGACGCGGGGGCGGCGCAGATGGCCGATGCCGTGTCGGAGTTCCTCGTGCGCAAGACGGACGCCCACGAACTGCTCATCACCCACAACTTCGTCATCGCCTGGTTCGTGCGCGAAGTGCTGGATGCCCCGCAGTGGCGCTGGATGACGATCAATCAGGCGAACTGCGGCCTCACCGTGCTCGCGCAGCGCCCCGGGCGCCCGTGGACGCTCGTGTCGCACAACGACCTCGCGCACCTGCCGATGGAGCTGCGCACGGGGCTCCCCGAGATCCCTCCGGTCTGAGCGCGGCTCACGCCTCGTCGGATGCCTCGCGGGGGAGCGGCTCCTTCGGGAGCTTCCGCACCTTCGCGCGGCGCTTGCGCCGCTGCGGGATCATGGAGCGCATCTCTTCGAGCTTGCCGAAGCACAGCAGCCGGTCCTGGGCTTCGAGCACGACGCCCTTGCGCGGGTTCGGGATGACCTGTGCACCGCGGTGGAGCGTCAGCACGGTGATGTCGCGCTCCCACAGCCCGGACTCGCCGAGCGTCTTGCCGACGAGTTCCGCCGCCGCATGGACGGCGAGTTCGGCGACGCCGTAGCCGGTCGAGACGGTGAGGCGCTGGCGCACGTCGATCTCGGGGAAGGCGACCTGGTTGGCGATGTAGTCGATCATCGCGCCGGCGATGTCGAGGTTCGTCGCCGTCTCGATGCCCTGAAGGCCCGGCGACGAGTTCACCTCCATCACGAGCGGGCCGTCGTCGCCCATGAGCATGTCGACCCCGGCGATCTTGAGGCCCATGATCTGCGCCGAGCGGACGGCCGCCTCCTGGTACGCGGGCGACAGGTCCACGGCCTCGACCGTGCCGCCGCGGTGGACGTTGGAGCGGAACTCGTCTCCCGTCGCGGTGCGGCGCATCGCCGCGACGACCCGGTCGCCCACGACGAGGGCGCGGATGTCGCGGCCGCGACTCTCGGCGACGAACCGCTGGATGAGGACGTTCTGCCGCGTGGAATGCAGGGTCTCGATGATCGCTTCGGCGACCTTCACCTCGGGCGCGAGGATCACGCCGATGCCCTGCGTGCCCTCGAGGAGCTTGATCACGACGGGTGCGCCGCCGACCCGCGCGATCGCGGGGCGCACGTCGATGCGGTTGCGCACGAACGCCGTCGCGGGCATCTCGATGCCGTGCCGCGAGAGGATCTGCGTCGCCCGGAGCTTGTCGCGCGCGTTCGAGATGCCGTTGGCCGTATTCGGCGTGTAGACATCCATCTGCTCGAACTGGCGCACGACGGCGGTGCCGAAGTAGGTGATCGAGTTGCCGATCCGCGGGACGATCGCGTCGTAGTCGGACAGGGGCCGACCGCGGTAGGTGAGGTCGGGCTCGTCGCCGGACAGGTCGATCGCGAAGCGAAGGGTGTCGAGCACGCGCACCTCATGGCCGCGCTGCTGCGCGGCGGTCTTGAGTCGCTGGGTGGAGTACGCGCGAGGGGCGCGCGAGAGAATGGCGATTTTCATGCGTGTGCTTCTGGGAGGATCGGAGCGTGAAACAACCCGCCCAGTCAAACACAGTCGTCGGGTGGCGAGAATGGGTTTCGCTGCCGGATGCCGGTCTCGACTGGATCAAAGCGAAACTCGACACCGGCGCGCAGACCTCGGCGCTGCATGTCATCCATATCGAGGAGTTCGAGCGCGACGGGCATCCGTGGGTGCGCGGGCTCGTCAGGCCGTGGCAGCACTCGTGGGCCGACGAGGTCGCGATGGAGTGGCCCGTGCGCGATGTGCGCCGGGTGCGCAGCTCGTCCGGACATGCGCAGCGGCGCTACGTCGTGCTGCAGACGATCCGCCTCGCGGGGCGCGAGGTCGCGGTCGAACTGACCCTGACCAACCGCGACAAGATGGGGTTCCGCATGCTCATCGGGCGTGAGGCCCTCCGCCACGGCTTCCTCGTCGACTCCCACGCGTCCTTCCTCGGCGGACGTGCCCCGAAGGCGATCCGTCGCCGCAACAACGGTCTCGCCTCCGAGCCGGACTGAACTGCCCGGCGCGTCGCGCGACGCTCAGCGCAGGGTCTTGCCGTACCAGCGCGTCGCGTTGGGGTTGTCGTTGTAGGGCTCGATCGGGGTGAAGCCGCTCCGGGCGTACAGGGCACCGGCCGCCTCGAGCGTGTGGTGGGTGTCGAGGACCAGGTCGGCCGCGCCCCACTCGCTGGCCCGGCTCTCGAGGCCTTCGAGCAGCAGACGTCCCCAGCCGCGCCCGCGCGTCGACGGGTCGACGTACAGGTGCTTCACCTCGTAGCGAGACCCTCGCTCGCCGGCGTCGATGCGGCGGATGCCTCCGCAGCCGACATCGTTCCCGTCATCGTCGACCAGCACGAGGAAGACGCCCGCCGGGGGAGTGAACACTGAGGCATCCGGAAACACCGGGCGGTACGTCTGACCGGTCGGGAAGGCCTCGCCGCGCATCTGGAAGTACGCCGCCAGCATCGTGCGTGCGCGGGGGTCTTCGGCGGAGACGCGTTCCAGCAACACCATGCACCTAGGCTAGAGGCATGACGACGAGAGTGGCCCTCGTGGGCGGCACCGGCAAGCTCGGAAGCATCATCCATGCCGTCATCGATGCCGAGCCGGACTTCGAGGTCGTCGCCGTCCTGGGGTCGCAGAGCGACCTCGCCGAGATGGACGGCGCGGATCTCGTCGTGGATGCCTCCGTCCCCGGCATCTCGATCGACGTCGTCCGCGCAGCGATCGAGCGCGGACTGAACGTCCTCGTCGGCACGTCGGGATGGTCCGCCGAGCGGATCGCGCTCGTCCGGCCGCTCGTCGAGGCCGCCGAGACCGGCGCCGTGTTCATCCCCAACTTCTCGCTCGGCTCGGTCATCGGATCCGCACTCGCCGCGGCCGCCGCACCGCACTTCCCGTCGATCGAGATCGTCGAGACCCACCGCGAGACCAAGGTCGACTCGCCGAGCGGCACCGCCGTGCGCACGGCGGAACTCATCGCTGCGGCCCGTGACGAGATCGGCCCCGTCGAGGCCCCGCACGTCGACCAGCGCGCCCGCGGCCAGCAGATCGCCAGCATCCCGGTCCATTCGCTCCGGCGCCCGGGAGTCATCGCACGGCAGGAGACGATCCTCGCGGGGCCGGGGGAGTCGCTCACGATCGTGCACGACACGATCGATCCCACGCTTGCATACGCACCCGGCATCCGGGTGGCGCTCGCCGCGGCCCGTGATGCGCGCGGCGTGACGGTCGGCCTCGACGCGCTCATCGACCTGGGCCTGCGGCCGCGTACGCCGCCCCGCACCCGCACCCCGATCGACGAAGGCGGCGTGCCGGGCCAGGTCGCACGCGCGACCGGCGCATGAACGCACGCATCGGCGTCGCCTTCATGGCGGTGCTGCTGGCGGTGTACATCGCCCTCGTCGCGCAGCGCGCCTGGCTGCTGCTCGTTTCGGGTGAACCCATCGGCATCGCGATGGGCGTCGCGCTCATCGTGCTGCCCGTCATCGCGGTGTGGGCTCTGTGGCGCGAACTGGCGTTCGGATTCGGCGCGCAGCGCCTCGGGCGGTTGCTCGAGGACGAACATGATCTGCCAGCCGAAGAGATGGACGTCCGCCCCAGCGGACGCCCCGATCGCGCGCAGGCGGATGCCCTGTTCCCCGCCTATCGCGAGGCCGTCGAGAGCGACCCCGAGAACTGGCGCGTCTGGTTCCGCCTCGGGCTCGCCTACGACGGCGCAGGCGACCGCTCCCGCGCACGCGCCGCGATTCGCACGGCGATCCGCCTGGAGAAGGCGCAGCCGCGACCCTGACCCGCGTCAGCGCGCGGGCACGGCCGCCGCAACGGCATCCTCGACCGTCGCGTGCGTGAACGTGAAACCGGATGCCTCCAGGCGTGCCGGGACCACGTGCATGTCGCTCGTGAGCAGCGCCTCGGTGGCATCCGCGCCGAGCGCAGCGGTGACGCCCCACACGGGTGCACGGAGGATGTACGGGCGGTTCATCCGGCGGGCGAGGGCGAAGCCGAGATCGTTCGCGGTGGCCCGTGTGGGTCCGCTGAGGTTCACGGGGCCCTCGAGGTCGCCGTCGATCACGTGCCGGATGGCGCGGACCTCGTCGGTCAGGGAGATCCACGGCCACGCCTGTGTACCGCGACCGATCGGGCCGGACAGCCCCATCCGGGTGAGGAGCATGAGGGGCTTCAGCACCCCTTCGGCGTGGACGACGGGGGCGGTGCGCAGGGTCGCGACGCGGGCATGGGTGTCGGCGGCGTGAGCCGCGGCCTCCCACTCGCCGCACAGGTCGGCGAGGAAGGTGTCGCCGCGCGCGGCATCCTCCGTCAGCGGTCGGCCCGGTGCGGACGGGTAGTACCCGACTGCCGAGCCGGACACGAACGCCGGAGCGTCGGTGCCGAGGGCGCGCACGGCCGCGGCGATCGCCTGCGTCGGCGCGAGCCGCGACCACACGAGGTCGTGCTTGTAGCGGCGCGTCCACGGGAACCGTCCGATGCTCGCGCCGTTCAAGCCCACGACGGCGCGCGCCCCCTCGAGGACTCGCGGGTCGAGCCGGGAGCGTTGCGGATCCCACGACACCTCGTCGGGGGCGGAGGCCTCGCGGCGGACGAGCCGGGTGATGGCGACGCCGTCGGCACGCAGGGACTCCACGAGCGCACCGCCGATGAGGCCCGATGAGCCGGCGATGACGACGCGCGCGGGAGTATCAGGCAAGCGAGGCCTCGAGGGTGATCTCGATTCCCGCGAGAGCCGCCGACACGGGGCATCCGGCCTTCGCCTCACCGGCGATGCGGTCGAAGTCCTCCGCCGAGATGCCGGGGACGACGGCGCTGACGTTGAGGTGCGATCCGGTGATGCCGGTTCCGGGGATGAACGTGACGGATGCCGTCGTCTCGACGCTCTGCGGCGGCGTCCCGTTCTGCGAGAGGGCGTGTGAGAGCGCCATCGTGAAGCACGACGAATGCGCCGCGGCGAGCAGCTCTTCGGGCGTCGTCACGGAGGTCGAGCCCTCGCTGCGGGCCTTCCAGTTGACGGCGAAGGGCCCCTGGTTGGAGCTTTCGAAGGCGATCTCGCCGGCGCCGTCGACGAGGCTCCCCTTCCAGCTGGTGCTGGCTTCGCTGGTCACGCTCATGATGTCTCCTCCTGGATGGCGGTGCGGCGCAGTCACGCCTGGCACGAGCCTAGACGCCCGGCTCCGCCCAGGGGAGGGGGTCAGACGGCGGCCGGGCGGCCGACGAGGCCCGCGCGCTGCAGCAGCAGGTACAGCTGGCATCCGAGGCACAGGGAGAACACCGCGTTGAGGAACGCAGCGGCGAACGCCATGGCCGTCGCGATCGGGAGTGCCCATGGCAGCCCCAGGAGGTGCAGCACGAGGCCGATCGACGTGACTGCGAGCCCGACGCCCTGCGCGAATCGCGGCGGGCGAGGATCTTCGAGATCGGTCGGCGGCGCCAACCGCGGAGCGACGGCCCTGCGGTAGAGCGCGCCCCACGGTGCCGTGCGCGGCGAGAGCACGCTCCACAGGAACAGCAGCGCGATGACCAGCGTCACGACGAACGCCGGATCCGACGCCCGCTGAGCGACGCTCAGCTGCGGAAGGAGCCAGGAGTCGGCGACGAACGCGAAACTCGAATCGTCCAGCGGCTGGTACGTGAACCATCCGAGTGTCGCGGCCCGTGCCGTCGAGGGACCGACGAGCGCGAGGAACGTGGCGATGAGGAGAAGGACGGCGGTGATGGATGCCGCGAAGCGCGGCCCGCGGGGATCTATGCCTTTCGGCGCATGCGATTCAGGCACCGCCGGCCTCGGCCGTGACGCGGGCGAGTTCGAGCTCCACGGCGGAACGGCTCGGCGTGCCGCCGAAACGGGTCTGGACGACGCCGTCGCGATCGAGTATCAGCGTCGTCGGGGTCTGCAGCACATGGAAGTGCTTCGCGATGTCGGGTCGGTGGGTCAGATCGACGTCGAGGTGCATGACACCGTCGCGATCGCCCGCGATCGAGCCGAGCGTGCGGTGCACTCCCGGGCATCGTCCGCACATCTCGGTGCTGAACTGCAACAGCGTGGCGTTCTCGCCGAGGGACTCGGCGCCGAGGCGCTGCGGGTCGACGACCTCGGTCGGGTTGAGACGGCGCGGCCGGTTCTGCTGCCAACGGAGCGCAAGTCCCACGCCCACGGTCACCGCGAGGAGCGCGGCGAGCACCAGAGCGCCAGCGAAGAGATTCACAGTCGACCATGCTAACCCTTGCCCTGCCGTGGGCGGGTGGGCAGGCCACGGGGCGTCACAATCCGGTGAGGGTCGTTTCCGGCGCCGTGCGTGCTGGGGCCCGGGCGGCGTCCCTTCGAGCCTGCGTGCCGAGGCCTGGGTGACGGCCGGTGCTGCCTCGCGAGTGTGATGGCGCCGGCCCCGACGTCGGAGGGTGCGGGTAATCTGTGAGGCGTGAGCGAGGCATCCATTCCCACCCCTTATGAAGACCTCCTCCGTGAGGTGCTCGCCGACGGCGTCCACAAGGACGATCGCACGGGCACCGGCACGACGAGCGTCTTCGGACGGCAGATCCGCTTCGACCTGTCGCAGGGGTTCCCGCTCATCACGACGAAGCGCGTGCACCTCAAATCGATCGTGTACGAACTGCTGTGGTTCCTGCGCGGCGAGTCGAACGTCGCCTGGCTGCAGGAGAACGGCGTCACCATCTGGGACGAGTGGGCGGACGAGCGTGGCGAACTGGGGCCTGTCTACGGCGTGCAGTGGCGCTCGTGGCCGACGCCGTCGGGGGAGAGCATCGACCAGATTTCGCAGGTGATCGAGCAGATCCGCACGAACCCCGACTCGCGCCGCCTCATCGTGTCGGCGTGGAACCCGGCGGACATCCCCGACATGGCCCTCGCGCCCTGCCACGCGCTGTTCCAGTTCTATGTCGCCGATGGCAAGCTGTCGTGCCAGCTGTATCAGCGCTCCGCCGACATGTTCCTCGGGGTTCCCTTCAACATCGCCTCCTACGCGCTGCTGACGATGATGATCGCGCAGCAGACCGGTCTCGAGCCGGGTGACTTCGTGTGGACGGGCGGCGACTGCCACGTCTACGACAACCACGTCGACCAGGTGCGCGAGCAGCTCTCGCGTGACGCCTACCCATACCCGACGCTCTCGTTCGCGCGGAAGCCCGCGTCGATCTTCGACTACACGTACGACGACATCGTCGTCTCCGACTACCAGCACCACCCCGCGATCCGCGCCGCCGTGGCGGTCTGACGGCGATGCGGCTGGGACTCGTGTGGGCCGAGGCGCGCGGGCGCGTCATCGGCCGCGACGGGGGCATGCCCTGGAGCGTCCCCGAGGACCTCGCTCACTTCCGCGAGGTCACGCTCGGCGCGCCCGTGATCATGGGGCGACGCACCTGGGAGTCTTTCCCCGAGCGGTTCCGGCCGCTGCCGGGCAGACGCAACATCGTCGTGACCGGATCGGACTCGTGGCAGGCAGACGGCGCCGAGCGGGCGGGATCACTGGATGCCGCGCTCGACCTGGTCAGGGAGGTCCCGGCCGCGTGGGTGATCGGTGGCGCGAGGCTGTTCGCAGAGGCGATCGGGCGTGCCGACGTCCTCGAGGTCACGGAGCTCGACCTGGAGGTCGACGGGGACACGTTCGCGCCGGAGCGGCCCGGGTGGAACGTCGCCCGCATCGAACCTCAGGAGGGCTGGTCGGTGTCGCGCACGGGCGTGCCCTACCGGTTCCTGACGCTCGTCAGAGGCTGACCGCTCCGGTCGGAGTGCCGGCGGGCGCGCCGAACGGCTCGAGCTCGACGAGGTAGCCGGTCAGGTGCTCGACGGGATCGAGCGACTCGTCTTCGGCATCCGTCATGGCATCCGAGGTCTGCGTCGGAGGCACGTCCTCGTCTTGTCCTCTGAAGGGCGCCCTGTCGATGGGTTCGGTGCGGACGGCGCCGAGCACGGGTTCATCGACGAGCGTGCAGGGCTTCGGCTGCGCCGACAGCGGTGAGTACGCGAACCAGCCGAATCCGCCCTCACCAGACCCGTCTTCGCCGAGTCCGTCGCCACCCGCGGCGGCCGCGACCGCCTCCTCCCAGCGCGCCTGGTTCTCGGCGATCTGCTTCGGCGTCCACGGCTCGCGCCGCCTCGTGTACTGCAGACGGATCGCGGCGATCGCCCGGACCGTGCCACGGATCGTCTCGGTCGGTTCGTCGTCGGGTCCCGTCGCGTGGTGCGACTCCTCCCAGTCGACGCCCTCTCCGAGCGGGCCGTAGTTCTCGCCCAGCCACGCGCTCGGCGGCCGGACGGAGAACTCCACCTCGTCGCCGACCTCGAACGGATCGCCGCAGCAGGCCCACTCCCACTCGGACAGGTGCACACGCATCAGGTGATCCCGTGCCGCGTCAGCGGAAGCGGCCGAGGCGGATGCCGGCGAGCGCGAGCGCCGCGATGGTCTCCCCGTCGGTGATGGTCTCGTCGGCGATCATGGCGAGGGCGTCGGCGAACGGCACCCACCGGACCTCGGCGATGCCTTCCTCGGCGCGGGTGTCCGCGGCATCCGTCACGGTCCGCACGCCGCGTGCGAGGAACACGTACTCGGGTGCGTCGGCGATGCCGTTGAGGGCGTTCATGCGGCCGAGGGGCAGCCACTCGGATGCCTCGAGCCCGGTCTCCTCGCGCAGTTCGCGTTGCGCCGCGAGGAGTGGGTCCTCGCCGTCGGAGCCGCCCGCAGGGACCTCCCAGCTGCGCCCCACGGTGTAGCGGTCGACCGCCACGAGCGGCACACGGTCCTGGTCGTCGAGCGCGACGATGAACACGGCGGGGTGCTGCATGCGCACGACGCCGTAGATGCCGTCGCCGTGCGGGCCGGTCACCTCGTCTTCGCGCACGTGGATCCAGGGGTTCTCGTACACCGTGCGCGAGGAGCGCGTGGTCCAGGTCATGGCGCCAGCCTAGGCGCCGACCTCCCCGACTCGGTGCGTAGGCTGACGATATGGCGAGAACGGCACTGGTCACGGGAGCAAGCTCCGGCCTCGGCGCGGAGTTCGCGCGGCAGCTCGCGGCGCGGGGAGCCGACCTCGTGCTCGTCGCGCGCGACCGCGCAGCCCTCGACGACGTGGCGAAGCGCATCCGCGCCGAGCAACGTGTCCAGGTCGACGTGCTGACCGCGGACCTCACCGATGCGGCGGGGCTCGCGGCGGTGGAAGCCCGCCTCACCGACCCCGACCGGCCCGTGCAGGTGCTGGTCAACAACGCCGGATTCGGGCTCGATCTCGACTTCGCCGCGAACGACATCGCCGACGAGGAGCGTCATCTCGACCTGCACATCCGGGCCACGATGCGCCTCACGCACGCGGCGCTCGGACCCATGCTGGCGCGGGGGAGCGGGCGCATCATCAACGTGGCATCCGTCGCCGCGTTCATGCCGCGCGGCACGTACGGCGCCGTCAAGGCGTGGATCGTCTCGTTCAGCCGGTGGGCGAACACGGTCTACGCGCCCCGCGGCGTCACCGTCACCGCGGTGTGCCCGGGCTTCACCCACACGAACTTCCACGAGCGGATGGGCCTGCCTCCCGGCAAGGAGGGCGTGCCGGGCTTCATGTGGCTCGACGCCGCCGATGTCGTCCGCGAGGGTCTGCGCGACGCCGCGCGGGACAAACCCGTGTCGATCCCGTCGCGGCGGTACAAGCTCCTCGTCGGCGCCGTGCGTATCCTCCCCGCGCCGCTCGCATCCCGCCTCGCGAAGACCGGTCGCTGACCCCGCCCTCGCCCGCCCGCGCCCGCTCCGCCCGCGCCCGCCCGCCCGCGCCCCACCCGCTGCCGTCCCTGCGCCCAAACTGCAGGAGCGGATGTGACTGGTGGGGCTGAAGTGGCCCTAGCCCCCGCCCGAGTCACACTCGGTCCTGCAGCTTGGGGCGCACCATCGCCCTCTCCGCAATCGCCGTGCTCGGCCAACCTTCCCCAGAACGCCACTCGAGCCCTCGCCGGCCCGCGCGCAATCGCCACTGTGGTCCGATGGATGTGTACTCACAGCTCGAAGCACGCGGCGGCGTGTCATCTGCGCGCTCCCTCATCGCTGCGGGCGTCGCGCGTGACGACGTGCGCCGTGCGCTCGCCGCGGGCGCGATCCTGCGGGTGCGACACGGCGTGTACGGGCTCGGCCGGGCAGCGCCCGTCGTGCTGCTCGCGGCCGCGCACGGCGGCGCTGTGGCCTGCGTGAGCGCGCTCGCCCTGGCGGGCGTCTGGATCCTCGGCGACCACAGCCTGCACGTCTGGCTCGGGCCCAAGGGGCGAAAACATCCGCACGACGGATGCCACTGTGTCGACCATCACGACGGCGAGCATTCCGGGTTCGGCGTCGTATCCGTCGAGCGGGCCCTGATACAGGCGGCGCGCTGCGTGGGCGCGGAGTGCTTCTTCGTCGCATTCGAGTCCGCCTGGCGACTGGGTCTCGTCTCGGCGTCCGATCGCGCCTCCATCCGTTCGGCGCTCCCCGCACGATTGCGGCGTCTCGTCGACATCGCACGCCCCGACGCCGACTCCGGGCTGGAGTCACTGCTGCGACTGCGGCTCGGCGAACTCGGCATCCGCCTCGACTGCCAGGTGTGGATCGATGGCGTCGGCCGCGTCGATTTCGTCCTCGCGGGCCGGATCATCCTGGAGGTGGACGGGCGCCTCAACCACGACGGCCCGTCCCTCCGCCACAAGGACCTCCTGCGAGACGCGACCGCCGCGGCGGCAGGCCTCGAGACTCTGCGGTTCGACTACGCGCTCGTGGTGCACTCCTGGCCGCTCGTCGAGGCGGCGATCCTCGCCCGACTCAGTGCGACGGCTCCCAAACTGCAGGAGCAGCTGTGACTGGTGTCGCCTCAGCCCCCGCATACCGCCCGATCCTGCACAGGTGCTCCTGCAGTGTGGAACGCACAAGATCCGGCGCGGTCGTCGGCGCCCCGAACCGATAGCCTGGACGCATGACGCACACGGGCAACCCTTTCGGGCAGGTTCTCGTCGCGCTCGTCACTCCGATGACGGCCGACGGCGAGGTTGACTGGGCCGCCGTCGAGAAGCACATGGACGACGTCATCACCGCGGGAGCGGATGGGATCGTCGTCACGGGCACGACGGGCGAGACCTCGACCCTCACCGACCCCGAGAAGCTCAAGCTCGTCGAGATCGGCAAGTCCGTCTCCGCCGGGCGCGCCAAGATCATCACGGGCGGCGGTTCGAACGAGACCGCGCACGCGATCGAGCTGTACAAGGCCAGCGAGAAGGCCGGCGCCGACGGCATCATGATCGTCACGCCGTACTACAACAAGCCCACGCAGGCGGGCATCCTCACGCACTTCCGCCTGGTCGCCGACGCGACCGACCTGCCCGTGATCCTCTACGACATCCCCGGCCGCACGGGCGTTCCGATCAAGTACGAGACGATCCTGCGCCTCGCCAAGCACCCGAACATCCTGGCGATCAAGGATGCCAAGGGCGACTTCAGCGAGGTGAGCCGTGTGCTCAACCAGACGGACTTGCTGTACTTCTCCGGCGACGACGCGAACGCCCTGCCGCACATGTCGATCGGGGCGGCCGGCCTCATCGGTGTCACCGCGAACATCGCGGCGGCCCCCTACCGCGTGATGGTGGATGCCGTGAACCGCGGCGATCTCGCCGCCGCGACCGCCGCGCACCAGAGCCTCGAGCCGCTCGTGCGCGCCGTCATGACCCACGTTCCCGGCACCGTGTCGGCGAAGTACATCCTGCACGGCCTCGGCCGCATCTCGAGCCCGCGCGTGCGGCTCCCCCTCGTCGGCCCGGAGGAGTGGGAGGCCGCCGCGATCGAGGACGAACTCGCCCTCGTCCGCGGCATCGACGGCGCCGACTTCTCCAACTTCCGCCCCGACCGCAATGCGGCCGCCGGCGGCGCTCTTCCCAAGGTGCACGGCACGACTCGCTGACACCGCACGATCCACGAAGGCGGATGCCACGGCATCCGAAGGAGGCATTCGATGCCCAGAAACGTCTACGACCCTCCCGCGCTCGGAAAGGGCACGCTACGCGTCATCCCGCTCGGCGGGCTGGGCGAGGTCGGTCGCAACATGACGGTGTTCGAGTACGACGGCAAGCTCCTCATCGTCGACTGCGGCGTGCTGTTCCCCGAGGAGCATCAGCCCGGCGTCGACCTGATCCTCGCCGATTTCGAGCCGATCAAGCATCGCCTCGACGATGTGGTCGGGCTCGTGCTGACGCACGGCCACGAGGACCACATCGGCGCCGTCCCGTACCTCCTGAAGCTCAAGAGCGACATCCCGCTCATCGGCTCGCAGCTGACCCTCGCGCTCGTCGAGGCGAAGCTCAAGGAGCACCGGATCAAGTCGTACTCCCTCACGGTCGCCGAAGGGCAGGAGGAGCAGGTCGGGCCGTTCGATCTGGAGTTCATCGCGGTGAACCACTCGATCCCCGACGCGCTCGCCGTCGCGATCCACACGGATGCCGGGACGGTCCTCGCCACGGGCGACTTCAAGATGGACCAGCTCCCGCTCGATGGTCGACTCACCGACCTCCGTGCCTTCGCGAGTCTCGGCGAGGACGGCGTGGACCTCTTCCTCGTCGATTCGACCAACGCCGACGTCCCCGGGTTCACGCCGCTCGAGCGTGAGATCGGTCCCGTCCTCGACCAGGTCATCGGCAAGGCCCAGCGTCGTGTCATCGTCGCGAGCTTCTCGAGCCACGTGCACCGCGTGCAGCAGGTCATCGACGCGGCTGCCGCGCACGGCCGCCGCGTCGCGTTCCTCGGCCGTTCGATGGTGCGGAACATGACGATCGCGGAGGACCTCGGGTACCTGCACGTACCCGATGGCGTGCTCATCGACTACAAGAAGGCTCAGGACCTCCCCGACGACCAGATCGTGTACATGTCGACGGGGTCGCAGGGCGAGCCGATGGCCGTCCTCAGCCGGATGGCGAACCTCGACCACGCGATCGAGCCGGGGCCGGGGGACACGGTGATCCTGGCATCCAGCCTCATCCCGGGCAACGAGAACGCGGTGTACCGCGTGATCGACGGGCTGACGAAGCTCGGTGCCAACGTCGTCCACAAGGGCAACGCGAAGGTGCACGTCTCGGGCCACGCGGCCGCGGGGGAGCTCCTCTACTGCTACAACATCCTGAAGCCGCGCAACGTCATGCCGGTGCACGGCGAGTACCGCCACCTCATCGCGAACGCGAAGCTCGCGCAGGACACGGGCATCCCCGCGGAGAACACGATCATCGCCGAGAACGGCACGGTCGTCGACCTCAAGGACGGCGTCGCGAAGGTCGTGGGGCAGCTCGACCTCGGCTTCGTCTACGTCGACGGCTCGACGGTCGGCGAGATCACCGACGCGGACCTGAAGGATCGCCGCATCCTCGGCGAGGAGGGCTTCATCTCGGTGATCGTGGTGGTGGATGCCGCGAACGGCCGCATCATCACCGGCCCGGAGATCCACGCCCGCGGGTTCGCGGAGGACGATGCGGTGTTCGAGGACGTCAAACCGAAGATCGCCGCGGCGCTCACGGAGGCGGCCCAGTCGGGCGTCCGCGACACGCACGCGTTGTCGCAGGTCGTCCGCCGCACGATCGGGCGCTGGGTGAATCAGCGGCTGCGCCGTCGCCCCATGATCGTCCCGCTCGTCATCGAGGCGTAACACCGGGCCGGTACGATCGGCTCATGTCCGCGAGCTTCCGCGTCCGACCCGCCACCCAGGCGGATGGCGCGTTCCTCGCGGACATGGTCGTCGAGGCGGCGAACTGGCGCCAGGGCGGTGCGCGCCCGAAGCACCAGATCATGACGCACCCGGACCACAATCGGTACATCACCGGGTGGATGCGTCCGGGTGATGCCGGGTTCGTCGCCGTCGACGCGCAGGACGAGGCGATCGGGGCGGCGTGGTACCGGATGCTCCCGCGCACCGAACCGGGCTTCGGCTACGTCGGTACGGGTGTGCCGGAGCTCATCATCGGTGTACGCCCCATCTGGCGCGCGCACGGCGTGGGCCGCGCCCTGCTGCAGCGACTGTGCGACCACGCGCGCAGCAGCGGGTTCGGGCGGATCAGCCTGTCGGTCGAGCGCGGCAACTTCGCGCGGCAGCTGTACCGCAGCGAGGGTTTCGCGGTGACGGAGGCCGGGCACGGACGCGACACCATGGTCAAGCGCCTGCGCTGACGCTGCGGCGATGACGCCGGTGGTGACGCGGGTCGCCGGATCGCCGACGCCCGGGCCTCCATGTCGCGGACACAGGACGTCACCGAGACAGGAGATGTCACCGAGACAGGACGTTTCGGGCGCCCCCGGTCCTGTCTCGGTGATATCTCCTGCGTGGGGGACGTCCCGCCGGGGCACGTGCGCGGGCACGGCTGTCCGAGAGCAGCCGAAGGCCGCGTCAATCCGCGGAAAAGTCGGTGGTCGCCCCTACCGTGGAGTGATGGCCAGGAGTACCTCGACGCCCACGAACGCCCGCGGGCCGAAGACGGGCTCCTCGTCGCGCGCCCGAAAGCCCGACCCGACGCCCAAGCGCTACGTCGACGACGTCGAGACGCCGCCCGTGATCGTCCGTGCCTGGCTCGGCCTCGCGCATGCGACGGGCGGCATGTTCCGCGCGTTCGGGCCCGAGGTGCTCGAGAAGGATCAGCGCCGCGACGGCTTCCCGTTCCTGCTGGTGCTCCTCGCGATCGCCGGCGGGATCGTCGAGTGGTTCCTCATCGGCACCGATGTCGGCACGACGATCAGCGCCTACTCCGTGGGCGCGCTCATCGGGCGCGAGGCCTTCATCATGCCCGTCCTCCTGCTGCTCCTCGCCGGCTGGCTCTTCCGACACCCGCCGTCCGTGCACGACAACGGCCGGATCGGCATCGGATTCGGGCTCTTCGTCCTGTCGATCGCGGGCTTCTGCCACATCGCGGGCGGGATGCCGCAGCCCAAGGCGGGCCTTCCTGCGCTCAGCGAAGCGGGTGGCCTGTTCGGGTGGATGATCGGGCAGCCGCTGAGCCTTCTGACGCCCATCGGGGCGTATCTCGTCCTCGGCATCCTCACGGTGCTGAGCATCCTCATCCTCACCAAGACCCCGCCGAACCGCATCGGGCGCCGCCTCGGCGACCTCTACGCGTGGATGTTCGGCGCCGAGCGCGCCGAAGCGGCCCCGGTGGATGCCGCGGCCACCGGCCCCACGGTCGCCTTCGACACCGAGGACGAGGCCAAGGACAGCACGCCCTGGTGGCGGCGCAACAAGACCGGTCGCGAAGAGGACGTCGACGGCAACCTCGGGGCGGACGACCTCACCGAGCTCCTCGGTGGAAGCGATGCGGGCGGCTTCGACCAGGCGGTCCACGTCCCGCCGATGCCGCCGCTCCCGGACGCGGCGACCGAGGTCATCGACCCCGCCGTCATCGCGCGCGCGAAGAAGGCCGCCCGCGGGGCGGACACCGGCATCCGCGAAGACAGCGGCGAGATCGTCCTCGACGACGGCATCCTGCCGGGGATCTCCGCCCTCGGCGACGACCACGACGGGCGCCCGCCGCAGGCCCCGTACCGGCTGCCGTCCGTCACCGCGCTCGCGGAGGGCTCGCCGCCGAAGGCGCGCTCCGAGGCGAACGACGCGGTCGTGCGCGCCATCATGGGCGTCTTCGAGCAGTTCTCCGTGGATGCCCGTGTCACGGGCTTCTCGCGCGGCCCGACAGTCACGCAGTACGAGATCTCGCTCGGCCCCGGCGTCAAGGTCGAGCGCATCACGGCCCTGACGAACAACATCGCCTATGCCGTGGCATCCAACGAGGTGCGGATCCTCGCGCCGATTCCGGGCAAGAGCGCCATCGGCGTCGAGATCCCCAACGCCGACCGCGAGATCGTGACGCTCGGCGACGTGCTGCGTTCGCAGGCGGCGACGAGCCAGACCCACCCCATGACGATCGGCGTCGGCAAGGACGTCGGCGGCGGCTACGTCGTCGCGAACCTCGCGAAGATGCCCCACCTGCTCGTGGCGGGGTCCACCGGCTCCGGCAAGTCGAGCTTCGTGAACTCCATGATCACGAGCCTGCTCATGCGGGCGAAGCCGTCCGAGGTGCGGATGGTCCTCATCGACCCGAAGCGCGTCGAGCTGACGTCCTACGCGGGCGTGCCGCACCTCATCACCCCCATCATCACGAACCCCAAGAAGGCCGCCGAGGCGCTGCAGTGGGTCGTGAAGGAGATGGACATGCGGTACGACGACCTCGCGTCGTTCGGGTTCCGCCACATCGACGATTTCAACAAGGCCGTCGTCGCGGGGGAGATCAACCTGCCCGTCGGCAGCGAGCGCGTGCTGAAGCCGTATCCCTACCTTCTCGTCGTCGTCGACGAGCTCGCCGACCTCATGATGGTCGCCCCGCGCGACGTCGAGGACTCGATCGTGCGCATCACCCAGTTGGCGCGCGCGAGTGGCATCCATCTCGTCCTCGCGACGCAGCGTCCGTCGGTCGATGTCGTCACGGGTCTCATCAAGGCGAATGTGCCGTCGCGTCTCGCCTTCGCCGTGACGAGCGTCACCGACTCGCGCGTCATCCTCGACCAGCCGGGTGCCGACCGCCTCATCGGTCAGGGCGACGGCCTCTTCCTCCCGATGGGCGCCTCGAAGGCGTTGCGCGTGCAGGGCGCGTGGGTCGCGGAGAGCGAGATCGAGAAGGTCGTCCACCACGTCAAGAACCAGGCGCGGCCCGAGTACCGCTCCGACGTGCAGGCGGTCGCGGAGAAGAAGGAGATCGACGCCGACATCGGTGACGACCTCGACCTGCTGCTCGCCGCGGCGGAGCAGATCATCTCGACGCAGTTCGGATCGACCTCGATGCTGCAGCGCAAGCTCCGCGTCGGGTTCGCGAAGGCCGGGCGCCTGATGGATCTGCTCGAGTCACGCGAAATCGTCGGCCCGTCCGAGGGGTCGAAGGCCCGCGACGTGCTCGTCACGCCCGACCAGCTTCCCGAGGTGCTCGCGAGGCTGCGCGGCGATGACCCGCCGGCAGCGGCGCCGGCAGCGGGCGCGGACCCTTACGGCCCGGATGCCGTCGACAGCCAGTACGGCGGCTATGAGGTCGTCGACGGCGACGAGGGCTCCGAGGATGCCTGGGGGCTCACCGGCCGGGATTGATCGGCCATGCGGCCGGTCGCATGTCGGTGAGTGCGCGCCGGACGGTACGCTCGGCTCGTGGCGATCCCCAGACAGCTCCCCAACGCGATCACGATCGTGCGCATCCTCTGCGCGCCGGTGTTCCTCTGGATGCTGCTGGCGGATGCCGGGAACGACGGCCCGCTGCGCTGGTGGGCCGCGGTGCTGTTCATCGTCGCGATCGCGACGGACGGCATCGACGGTTACCTCGCCCGCAAGCACGACATCGTCACCGATCTCGGCAAGCTGCTCGACCCGATCGCCGACAAGGCGTTGACGGGGTGCGCGTTCGTGGGGTTGTCCATCCTCGGCGAGCTGCCGTGGTGGGTCACGATCCTGGTGCTGGTGCGCGAAGTCGGCATCACGGTGCACCGGCTCGTCGTGGCATCCAGCCACGTCGTCGCGGCCGCATGGATGGGCAAGCTCAAGACCGTCGCCCAGGCGGTCGCACTCTCGCTCGCGCTGCTGCCGCTGTGGACCGTGGTGGGGGACTGGATCCACGTCGTGAACGCGATCGCGATGACGATCGCCGTCATCCTCACGGTCGCGAGCGGCATCGACTACGTCGTCACCGAGGTGCGCGGGGCACGGGCATCCGGCGCCTCGGCGTCGCGGCGGTCGGGCGGAGCGGCGTGAGCGGCTGGTCGGGACTGCCGGGGCTCCCCGAGGACCTCGAGAACACCCAGGTCTCGTCGGGCCGTCGCAGCGAGGCGGAGCGGCTCGTGTCCCGCCTCGCGGAGCTCGGGTGGATGCTCGGTATCGCGGAGTCGCTCACGGGCGGTCTCGTCACTGCCTCCGTCGTCGATGTCGCCGGTTCGTCGGCGGTACTGCGCGGCGGCGTCGTCGCCTACGCGACCGACCTCAAGGCGAGACTCCTCGGCGTCGACGGGACGCTTCTCGCGGCACACGGACCTGTGCACCCGCGGGTCGCCCGGCAGATGGCCGAGGGCGTCCGGCGCACAGTCGGCGCGGGGGAGCAGCAGGCGGATGTCGGGATCGCGACCACCGGCATCGCGGGGCCCGTGTCTCCCGACGGGCAGCCCGTCGGGACGGTCCACCTCGCCGTCGCGACGCCGCTCGGCTCGCGTGTCGAGTCGCTCGAACTGTCGGGGGGACGGGCGGAGATCCGGGCGGAGGCCGCAGCGCGTGCGATCCGTCTCGCCCTCGAAGCACTGTGAGCGGTACCCCGCGGGAATAGGCCACATGACGAGCCTGTTACGTCTGTGTGATTCCGGGTGATTCCTCAGCACTCTGGGGATAATGTGACCAGCGAGTGCTGTACCGTTGTCCACCCGGGAACACCGATTGACTGTCAGAGGAGGGGGCCCGACATGATCCTGGTTCGTCAAGAGATCGGCGACGTCCTGCGCGACTTCCGCCTGCAGAAGGGCCGCACCCTCCGCCAGGTCGCGGGGCGTGCGAGCGTCGCCCTCGGTTACCTGAGCGAGGTCGAACGAGGACAGAAGGAAGCATCGAGCGAGATCCTCGCCGCCGTCGCAGAGGCGCTGGATGTGCCCATCTCGACCATCATGCGCGAAGTGGGCGACCGCATCTCGGTTCTCGAGGGCCTGCAGGTCTTCCCCGATGTCGTGCCCGATGACCTGGTCGCGCTCGACCGCGACATCCAGTCGCAACTCTCGCTGCACTGACGTGCGGCGCAGCGAGTTCACGCGCGCCGTCGCCGCCGAGTTCGGTGCACGCGCATCATCGGTGACGTCCGACCTGGTGCTCCGCGGTGTCGGCTACCGTACCGCCGAGCAGGCGCTCGCCGACGGTGAGGATGCCCGCGTCGTGTGGCTGGCCCTGTGTGAAGAAGCGGACGTCCCGCTTGCGCGTCGGCACGGCGTGGGCCGCCTCGACCCGCGGCGCTGACGCCGCGCGCCGCGCTCGTTCCGGCGTGTCTTCGTAAATTTGTTCGATTCGGTCATAGGCTCCCTCACAAGAGGGATCGCCGAGAGGTTGTCCACCGTTGGGCGGGTGCCGTCGACCGATGTCGGAGGCCCTTCCTAACGTGGGTCTCGTCACCACGACCCTCTGCCTTGTCGCAGACCTCCGCCCGCCCGGGCGGGGCGCGACAGCCTACAGGCAACGGACACGCGAACAGAAGGAGCACGTCATGCCATCACCCGCAGACCGCGAGAAGGCCCTCGAATCGGCACTCGCCCAGATCGATCGTCAGTTCGGGAAGGGCTCGGTGATGCGCCTCGGCAGCGACGAGCGCGCACCCGTCGCCGTCATCCCGACCGGCTCCATCGCCCTCGACGTCGCTCTCGGCGTCGGCGGACTGCCGCGTGGCCGCATCGTAGAGATCTACGGTCCGGAGTCCTCCGGTAAGACCACCCTGACCCTCCACGCGATCGCGAACGTCCAGCGCGCCGGCGGGATCGCCGCGTTCGTGGATGCCGAGCACGCGCTCGACCCCGACTACGCCCAGAAGCTCGGCGTCGACATCGACCAGCTGCTCGTGTCGCAGCCCGACACGGGCGAACAGGCGCTCGAGATCGCCGACATGCTCGTGCGTTCGGGTGCCATCGATCTCGTCGTCATCGACTCGGTGGCAGCCCTCGTGCCGAAGGCCGAGATCGAGGGCGAGATGGGCGATTCGCACGTCGGTCTCCAGGCGCGCCTCATGTCGCAGGCGCTCCGCAAGCTCACGGGTGGTCTGAACCAGACCGGCACCACGATGATCTTCATCAACCAGCTGCGCGAGAAGATCGGCGTCTTCTTCGGCTCGCCCGAGACGACCGCCGGCGGTAAGGCGCTGAAGTTCTACGCCTCCGTCCGGCTCGACATCCGCCGGATCGAGACGCTCAAGGACGGCACGGAGGCGGTCGGAAACCGCACGCGTGTCAAGGTCGTCAAGAACAAGATGGCACCGCCGTTCAAGCAGGCGGAGTTCGACATCCTGTACGGCGTCGGTATCTCGCGCGAGGGGTCGCTCATCGACTACGGCGTCGACCAGGGGATCGTCAAGAAGTCGGGTGCCTGGTACACGTACGACGGCGAGCAGCTCGGCCAGGGCAAGGAGAACGCGCGCAACTTCCTCATCAAGAACACGGACATCGCGGCGGACATCGAGCAGAAGATCCTGCAGAAGCTCGGCATCGGTCAGCCGAAGGCCGTGGATGCCCCGGTCGCGGACCTCGCCGAGCGTCGCCCGGCCTGATGCCGGTGATCGCGGTGAGCAACCGTGTGTCGACGTCGCTCGACAACTGTGTTTCGACGTCGCTCAACAACCGTGTTTCGACGTCGCCCAACAACCGTGTTTCGACGTCGCTCAACAACCGGGGTGGGGCGTGAACGGGGGCGAGGCTGAGCGCCTCGCCCCCGTGACCCCCCTGTTCGGCGGTTCCACCGCCGAACCCGGTGGTCGAGTGTCCGACCCGGCCCCCGGTGGTCGAGTGTCCGCGCGCAGCGCGGACGTATCGAGACCCGCAGCCCCCGGTGGTCGAGCATCCGCGCGGAGCGCGGACGTATCGAGACCTGCAGCCCCCTGTGGTCGAGCATCCGCGCACAGCGCGGACGTATCGAGACCCGCTGCCCCCGGTGGTCGAGTGTCCGCGCTTAGCGCGGACGTATCGAGACCACACACTGCGACGTGGTCCAACACCTGGGGCGACGCCGTAGAGGAGCCCGCCGACTCCGTGACATCCCCAGACGAGCAGGAGATCACCGCGGCAGGGGAGGCGCTGCTGCTGCGGAAGCTCCGCGCGCGTTCGCTGTCGATCCGAGAAGCCCGCGATGTCCTGCGCGGTGTCGACGTCATGGACGACGCCGCCGAAGAGGTCATCTCACGGTTCATCGGTCACGGCTACCTCGACGACGCGAAGCTCGCTGAGCAACTCATCCACGTCGCGATCGACCGGAAGGGACAGGGGAGGGGCGCGATCTCACAGGCGCTCGCGAAGCGAGGCATCCCCCGCGACGTCATCGACGCCGCCATCGACGAGCTGCCCGACGACGAGTTCGAGCGCGCGCTCGCGTTCGCACGGTCCAAGGCGCACGGCATGCGCAGCCTCGAACGCGACACCGCGCTCCGTCGCCTTGCGGGCCAGCTCGCCCGGCGCGGTTACGGCGGAGCGGCGCTGTCCGCGGCCCGGCAGGCGCTCGACGAAGCGTCGCGTCCACCGGCGCGCGGCGTGCGGTTCGAGTAGCCGTCGCCGATCCGGCCATCACGGAGGCCTCACGGGCCTGACAGTGAAACGCGCTCGTAGAATGGGCAGATCATGACTTCTCCGTCCGCCACGCCCACGATCATCGCGCCCTCGGACGCTGCCGTCACCGCCGACGGCAGCGCCCGGACCTACGAGGTGCGCACGTTCGGATGCCAGATGAACGTCCACGACTCCGAGCGCCTGTCGGGCTCCCTCGAGTCGGCCGGCTACGTCCGCGCCGAGTCCGGCGTCGAGGCCGACATCGTCGTCATCAACACGTGCGCCGTGCGCGACAACGCCGCCGGCAAGCTCTACGGCACCCTCGGCCACCTCAAGAGCCGCAAGGACAAGCGCGAGGGCATGCAGATCGCCGTGGGTGGCTGCCTCGCCCAGATGGACAAGGACGCCGTCCTCGAGAGGGCCCCCTGGGTCGATGTCGTCTTCGGCACCCACAACATGGGATCCCTCCCGACTCTCCTCGAGCGCGCCCGCCACAACGGCGATGCGGAGCTCGAGATCCTCGAATCCCTCGAGGTCTTCCCCTCGACCCTGCCGACCAAGCGCGACTCGGTCTACAGCGGCTGGGTGTCGATCTCGGTCGGCTGCAACAACACGTGCACGTTCTGCATCGTCCCGCACCTGCGCGGCAAGGAGAAGGACCGTCGCCCGGGCGACATCCTGAACGAGATCCGCTTGCTCGTCGACGACGGTGCGATCGAAGTGACGCTCCTCGGCCAGAACGTCAACAGCTACGGCGTCGAGTTCGGCGACCGCCAGGCTTTCGGCAAGCTCCTGCGCGCCGCGGGGGAGATCCCCGGCCTCGAACGCATTCGATTCACGAGCCCGCACCCGGCCGCCTTCACCGACGACGTCATCGACGCGATGGCCGAGACCCCCGCCGTCATGCCGCAGCTGCACATGCCGCTGCAGTCCGGGTCCGACCGGATCCTCAAGGCGATGCGCCGCTCGTACCGCAGCGAGAAGTTCCTCGGCATCCTCGACCGGGTCCGTGCACGCATCCCGAATGCCGCGATCTCCACCGACATCATCGTCGGTTTCCCCGGAGAGACCGACGAAGACTTCGAAGACACGATGCGCGTCGTCGAGCAGGCCCGCTTCGCGAGCGCCTTCACGTTCCAGTACTCGATCCGCGAGGGCACACCGGCCGCGACCATGCCCGACCAGGTGCCCAAAGCCGTCGTCCAGGAGCGCTACGAACGACTCGTCGCGCTGCAGGAGCGCATCTCTATCGAAGAGAACCAGTCCCAGGTCGGGCGCGAGCTGCAGGTGCTCGTCTCCACCGGCGAGGGCAAGAAGGATGCCGCAACGCACCGCCTTACCGGCCGCGCCGAAGACAACCGGCTCGTCCACTTCGAGCTCCCCCCGGGCAGCGAGACACCGCGCCCCGGTGACGTCGTCACCGTGACGGTCACCCACGCCGCGCCCTTCCACCTGCTTGCCGACAGCACCGACGGCTCTCCTCTGCGCATCCGGCGCACGCGCGCCGGCGACGCATGGGACCGCACACAGACCGAGTCCTGCGGCGCCCCCGCTCCCGCCGTCACGCTCACGGAGGACGGCCGCCGCGCCGTCGGTCTCGGCATCCCCACCCTCCGCGCCCCCGCCGGTCGGTGAGCGAACCGAGCGCGTCGGGCAAGGCCGAGCCGAACCGCGCCCGGCTCTGGGCGATCGTCGGGGCCACCGGCACGGGCAAGACCGACCTCTCGCTCCGCCTCGCCACCGCGCTCGCACGGGCCGGACGCGCCGCCGAGATCGTCAACGCGGATGCCATGCAGCTCTACCGCGGCATGGACATCGGCACGGCGAAGCTCCCTGTCGAAGACCGCCGCGGCATCCCGCATCACCTCTTCGATGCCCTCGACCCCGACGAGGACGCCGCCGTCGCGTGGTACCAGGCCGAAGCCCGCGCCGCGATCGGCGACATCTTCGCGCGCGGAGCCGACGCGATCCTCGTCGGTGGGTCGGGGCTGTACGTCTCGAGCGTGCTGTACGACTTCCGCTTCCCCCCGCGCGACGAGGAACTGCGCGCGCGGCTCGAAGCCGACCTCGACCGCGAAGGCCCCGGCGCGCTGTACGAACGCCTCCGCGCGCTCGATGCCGCCACCGCAGAGCGCGTCGACCCGCGCAACGGCCGTCGGATCGTCCGCGCGCTCGAGATCCTCGCGCAAGGTGGCCAGACCCACGGCGCGACGCTCCCCGAGGCGCCGACCCTCTGGCACGAGCCGACCACGCTGATCGGCGTCGAGGTGCCCCGTGACGCACTCGTCGCGCGCCTCGATGCGCGTGTCGAGGAGATGTGGCGCTCCGGCCTTCTCGCCGAGGTCGCCGGCCTCCGCGGCCGCGGTCTCGAGCGCGGCACGACCGCGCCGCGCGCGATCGGCTACGCGCAGGCCCTCGCGCAACTCGACGGCACGCTGTCCGAGGCCGACGCGATCGCGCAGACGCAGGCGCTCACGCGCCGCTACGCGCGTCGGCAGGTGTCGTGGTTCCGCCGGTACCAGGGAATCGCCTGGTTGTCGCCTGATGCGGATGCCGACGCCCTCGCGACCCATAGGCTTGACCCATGACGCAGACGGTGGCGTTCACCAAGGGGCACGGCACGGGCAACGACTTCGTGATCGTGCCCGACGTCGACGGCGCGCTGCACCTCAGCGACGCGCAGGTCGCGGCGCTCTGCGACCGGCGGTTCGGGATCGGCGCCGACGGCACACTTCGCGTCGTCCGCTCCGCCGCGCTCCCCGAGGGCGCGGCGACGGCGGATGCCGAGTGGTTCATGGACTATCGCAACGCCGACGGCTCCGCCGCGGAGATGTGCGGCAACGGCATCCGCGTGTTCGCGAAGTACCTCGTCGAGACCGGCCTCGCCGACATCGATGCCGCCCCTCTGCGCATCGGCACACGCGCCGGGACGAAGACGGTCACCCGCAGCGACCTCGGCTTCGAGGTCGACCTCGGCCTGTTCGCGATCGACGAGTCGGATGTCGTCGTGCGAGCACGTGACCTGGATGTCGCCCGGCCCGGTGTCGGCATCGACCTCGGGAACCCGCACGTCGTCGTCGCGCTCGGCTCCGACACCGAGCTCGACCGTCTCGACCTGACCGTACGGCCCCAGTTGAACCCCGAACCGCGGCACGGGGCGAACATCGAGTTCGTCGTGCCCGCCGATCCGCTCGTCCGCCACGGCGTCGGGGCGATCCGCATGCGCGTGTTCGAACGCGGCGTGGGGGAGACCCTTTCGTGCGGGACCGGCGTCGCGGCATCCGCACTCGCCGTGCGTCACTGGGCCGGGAGCGCCGCTCCCGACCACTGGAGCGTCGAGGTGCCGGGCGGGACGCTCGGCGTCCGCGTCATCGACGAGCAGGACGGTGCGCACGTGCTGCTGTCGGGCCCCGCGACGCTCGTCTACTCCGGCGAGATCGCGCTCGCCTGACGAGCCGCGCGCGGGAACCCTGCCCGCAGGCTCAGTCGCCGAGGCCGTCGAGCAGGGCGGGCGGCGGAATGAAGAACACACCGCCGGTGAGCGGCGTCGAGGCATCCAGCATGCGGTCGTGCTTGCCCGGGGGATCGCCGATGAACATGCGCTCCAGCATGCGCTCGACCACCCACAGCTCGCGGGCGTAGCCGAGGAAATACGTGCCGAACTCGCCGCGCCCCGGGGCGCCGAACGGCATGTTGTCGCGCAGGATGTCGTGTTCCACTCCCGCCTCATCGACGATCGTCGACAGCGTCTTGTGGGACTTCTGATCGGGCGCGGCGGCGTCATCGAGCTCGACGTTGTCGAGTTTCGTCCGCCCGATGATCGCCTCCTGCGTCTCGATGGAGTGCCCGCGCCAGACGGCCATGTCGTGCAC
Organism: Microbacterium sp. SCN 70-27; assembly: GCA_001724425.1. Taxonomy (GTDB): domain Bacteria; phylum Actinomycetota; class Actinomycetes; order Actinomycetales; family Microbacteriaceae; genus Microbacterium. The sequence goes on along the minus strand of MEEK01000022.1, from coordinate 15,934 downwards.
GTACTTCTGCACCAGCAGGTAGCTGCCACCCTCGCCGGCCGGATCTTCGGGGCCGATGATGGTCGCCGCGGGCAGGTCGCCGCCGACCGGGTTCGCGGTCCCGTCGACGAACCCGAGCAGATCGCGCGCGTCGAAGTAGCGGAAGCCGACCGTCTCATCGGCGACGGCGACGGCATCGCCGAACGCGTCGAGAAACTGACGTTCGAGCTCGAAACACAGATCGTGCCGCTCGGCCCGGATGTGCACGAACAGGTCGCCGGGAGTTGCCGGCGCAGTGTGCACGGCGCCGTGCACCGGCCGGAACGGGTGGAGCTCGGCGGGGCGCGGGGCGCCGGTGACGGCATCCCACACATCGCTGCCGATGCCGATCGTGCAGGCCAGCGCGCCCGCCAGGTCGCGGACCGCGACGTTCTTCACGAGATCGGCGGCCGAGGCGAGTGCCGCACGGACCGTCGAGATCGCGTCGGGCGCCGTGGTGACGGTGAGCGTCAGCATGATCGCGCAGGACGTGAGTGGCGCGTCGACGCGCTGCGGCTCGATCGGGACGCGGCGCGTCGCGGAATCCGTCATCGGTCCTCCTCGAGGGTCGGTGTCGTCGCAGGCTCCCCGTGCCGACGTACCTTCAGCACCCGGAATCCGCGCGCCGTCGCCGCGCGCGTCACCGAATAGTCGTGCTCGAACGTCGCGGCGAGCCAGCGCTGCAGCGAGTCCGAACCGAGATTGCGCTGCACGACGAGCCACGCGTCGCTGCGTTCATCGAGCCGCGGGATCCACCGCTCGAGCAGGCCGTGCAACTCGTTCTTGCCGACGCGGATCGGCGGGTTCGACCGGATGCCACGGAATGCGACCTCGTCCGGCACGTCGTCCGGCAGGGCTGCGACGATGTTGTCGAGCCCCCAGTCCGCGGCATTGCGACGGACGAGATCCAGGGCGCGCTCGTTGACATCGACGGCCCAGACGCGCGCATGCGGCGACGCGATCGCGATGCTCAGGGCGATCGGGCCCCACCCGCACCCGAGGTCGAGCAGGTCTCCGCCGGGCGGAGGTGGCGGCGTGTTGGCCAGCAACACCGCCGTGCCGCCGTCGACGTGATCGGGGCTGAACACCCCGCCCGCGGTCGTGACCTCGCCGGACCTGCCCGCGAGAGTCACGGGGATGCGGCGCAGATGTTCGGCGCTGGACGGGGAGGCACTGAAGTAGTGATCGCTCCCCATCCTTCGAGCGTACCCGAGCCCCTGTCCCGTGCGGGAGGCTAGACTGCAAGGCTCAGCACGAAAAGGAACGCATGACCGACAACTCCGGCACCACGGGCATCACCGACACCACGGAGCCCGTCGCCCCCACGGGCGAGACCACCGAGAACACCCCGCTCGACCCCGTCGACCGGGTGCTCCAGCGTGCCGAGGCGCGCTCGGGCGTGCGCGTGTTCGGTGCCGCGCAGGCCCTGCAGGATGCCGCGACGGTCGCGTACGGCGACACCGATGGCGACCAGTGGGATCGCGAGGAACGCGCGGCCCTCCGCCGCGTCCCGGGGCTGTCGACGGAGCTCGAGGACGTCACCGAGGTCGAGTACCGGCAGTTGCGGCTCGAGAACGTCGTCCTCGTCGGCGTCTACCCGCAGGGTTCGCACGAGGATGCCGAGAACTCTCTGCGCGAACTCGCGGCGCTCGCCGAGACCGCGGGTGCGGTCGTCCTCGACGGCGTGCTGCAGCGACGCCCGCACCCCGACCCGGCCACGTACATCGGGCGCGGCAAGGCGGCCGAGCTCCGCGACCTCGTGGCGGCGGTCGGTGCCGACACCGTGATCGCCGACACCGAGCTCGCCCCCAGCCAGCGACGCGCGCTCGAAGACGTCGTCAAGGTCAAGGTGATCGACCGGACCACCGTCATCCTCGACATCTTCAGCCAGCATGCGAAGAGCCGCGAAGGCAAGGCGCAGGTGGAGCTCGCCCAGCTCGAGTACCTGCTGCCGCGCCTGCGCGGCTGGGGTGACTCGATGAGCCGCCAGGCCGGTGGCCAGGTCGGCGCCGGTGGTGCGGGTATGGGCTCGCGCGGACCGGGTGAGACGAAGATCGAGCTCGACCGGCGCCGCATCCGCACCAAGATGGCACAGTTGCGCAAGCAGCTGCGCGACTTCGCGCCGGCGCGCGAGGCGAAGCGCGCCGAGCGCAAGCGCAACACGATCCCGGCCGTCGCGATCGCCGGGTACACCAACGCCGGCAAGTCGAGCCTCCTCAACCGGCTCACGCGGGCGGGCGTCCTCGTCGAGAACGCCCTGTTCGCGACCCTCGACACCTCGGTCCGCCGCACCGAGACGGTCGACGGGCGCGTCTACACGCTCACCGACACGGTCGGGTTCGTCCGGAACCTCCCGCACCAGCTCGTCGAGGCGTTCCGTTCGACCCTGGAAGAGGTCGGCGAGGCGGATGTCATCGTGCACGTCGTCGACGGCTCGCACCCGGACCCCGCCGCGCAGTTGCAGACGGTGCGGGACGTCATCGGCGACGTGGGCGCGCGGGATCTCCCCGAGATCGTCGTGTTCAACAAGGCCGATCTCGTCGACGACGATCAACGGCTCGTGCTGCGCGGGCTCGCGCCGCAGGCGCTGTTCGTCTCGTCGCGCACGGGGGAGGGCATCGACGAACTGCGCCGGCGCATCGAAGACACGCTGCCCCTGCCGGCCGTCGAGATCCGGGCGGTCGTGCCCTACGACCGGGGCGACCTCGTCTCCGCCGTGCACGAGCACGGCATCATCCTGAGTCAGGAGCACGGCCCGGACGGGACGATCCTGCACGCGCACGTCCCCGCCATCCTCGGCGGTCGGCTCGCGCCGTACGCCTCCTGACGCGCGGCCGGCTTCAGGGTCGGCCGCGCACGGCCCCACGCGCGCTCAGGAGAGGCTGATCGGCGGGATGCCCGGGGTGTCGAAGCCGAACACGGCGCCGAGGAACGCGAGCTCGCTCTCGAGCGCGTGGACGATCGTCTCGGCCCTGCGGAATCCGTGCCCCTCGCCCTCGTACAGCACGTAGGCGTGCGGCACACCACGCGCCGCGAGCGCATCGCGGATCGCTTCCGACTGCGCGGGCGGGACGACCGCGTCCTCCGCTCCCTGAAGGAGCAGCACCGGCACGCGGAACCGCTCGGGGCGGCCGAGCGGCGACCGCTCCTCGTAGAGCCGCTCCGCCTCGGGTAGCGGCCCGATGAGCCCGTCGAGGTAGCGCGATTCGAAGTCGTGGGTGTCCTCCGCGAGGGCTCGGGCATCGCCGACGCCGTAGCGGGAGATGCCGGCCGCGAACACGTCGGTGCCGACGAGCGCACCGAGGACCGTCCATCCGCCCGCCGACCCGCCCTCGATCGCGAGCCGCGAGCCGTCGGCGCGTCCGGCGGCCACGAGTCCGGATGCCGCCGCCGCGACGTCCTCGACGTCGACGACGCCCCACTGCCCCCGCAGCCGCTCGCGGTATGCGCGTCCGTACCCGGTCGAGCCGCCGTAGTTCACATCGAGCACGCCGACGCCGCGGCTCGTGAAGAACGCGGTCTTGGCATCCGCGACGCCGCTCACATGCGCTGTGGGGCCGCCGTGCACGAACACGACGTAGGGCGGCAGCTCGCCGGCGGGAGCCGCGACGTCGGGGTTCGTGGGCGGGAAGTCGAAGGCGTGCACCGGCCCGTGCGGGCCGTCGAACGACACGGCGCGGCCGACGGGCATCCATTCGCTCGCGGGCGCGCCGCCGGTGACTTCCGTGACCTCGCCTCGGGCTGACACGGTCCACAGTCCGCTGCCGCAGCGGCCCGACCCCGACACGAGGATGCGGTCGGGGCGGGCATCCTCGATCTGGACCCGCGCGGTGGCAGGGAGATCGACCGGATGCGTCGTGCCGTCGGCGTCGATGAGGACGAGCGCGTCGGATCCCTCGGTCTGCACCGCGGCGATGCGGTCCTCGCCGAGCAGCGCGAACCAGCGCGTGCCGAGGACCCACAGCGGTCCGCCGGTGTCCGCATCGGCGGGGGCGAACGGAGCGGGGGAGCCGCCCGCGAGCGGAATGCGCCAAAGGTTCCAGCGGCCGGTGGGCTCGTCGACGACGACGAGGTCATCGCCTTGCCACTCCGGCTGGAGTGCGGCGGTCGTACCGCTCGTCACGGTGCGCCACGATGCCACGATGCCGTTCTCGAGTGCGCCGGTGCGGATCTCGGTGCGGTCCCACGGCATGTCGGGGTGGTTCCACGCGACCCACGCGAGCCGTGTCCCGTCGGGGGACAGTGCGGGCTGCGCGACGAAGTCGCTGCCGGAGACGACCTCTGTCGCGCCGGAGCCGTCGAGCGCGATGCGCACGATCGCGCGATGCGGGAGACCCGGCCCCGCCGCTCGCTCCACGACGCCCAGCAGGGTGCCGCGCTGCCAGCGCAAGCCGCCATAGCTCGCCGCGGGATCGTCCGGAGTGAGGGCATGGGGCGTCGCGCCGGGCCGCAGCAGCCAGACCCGCTGGTCGCCCTTCTCGACGAACGCGATCTCGCCGTCATCGGTCGCCGCCCACGCGCCGCCGCCGTACTCGTGCACCCGTGAGCGCGCGTTCCACGGTGCGGGCAGCAGCGTCTCGGTACTGCCGTCGGCGCGACGGCGCCGGACGGCGGTGCGTCCGCCCTCGTCGGGGAGCGACTCGCCCCACCAGACCTCGCCGCCGACGAACGCGGCGCCGTCGAAGCGCGGGGAGGCGGTCGTCGCCCACTCGGCGGAGAGCGGCGAAGGCCAGGAACCGTAGGGGACGGGGGCGGGCATGGCATCCACGCTAGCCGCTGAAACATGTCGTCACACGGCGTCGCGGAGGCGGGGGGATGCCTAGAGTGGTCGCATCGACGCCCGGCGGATCCGCCGAGCAGGAGCGACAGCCGAGCCCGGCACCCGCCCGCGATGACCACCACGCTCCGTCGTGGTGTCCGTCCGCGGCCGCCCGGCCTCCACCCGCTGTTCCCTGTGAGCGACATGACCACCACGACGCCGATCTCGTTCGAGATCTACCCGCCGCGCACCGACGCGGGGCTCCCCGCGCTGTACGAGACGATCCGCGCGCTCGCATCCGTCGATCCGCGATTCATCTCGGTGACCTTCGGCGCCGGGGGATCGACGCGGAGCCGGTCGCTCGGGGTGCTCACCCACATCCTGCGCGAGACGTCGGTGCCGCCGCTCGCGCACCTGACGTGCGTCGGCAGCAGCTACGCTGAGGCGAACGCCCTCATCCGCGAGTTCCTGGATGCCGGCATCACGCGCTTCCTCGCCCTGCGCGGCGACCCGCCCGAGGGATCGTCGGAGGACGACGTCTTCCTCGGTGACCTCGAGTCGGCCGCGCAGCTCGTGCAGCTCATCGGGCGGGTGCAGGCCGAGCGCGTCCCCTACGCCGAGCGCCCCGTGCCGGGCAGTGACGCGGTGCGCGTCGCCTCGCGGGACCGCGTGGAGATCGCCGTCGCCGCATTCCCGAACGGGCATCCGCGCGCCCTGCGCAGTGCCGATGACATCGATGCGCTCCTCGCGAAGCAGGCCGCCGGCGCCACGTTCGCGATCTCGCAGGTGTTCTTCCACGCCCACGACTACGTGTCCTTCGTCGCGCGGGCGCGCACCGCGGGCGTCACCATTCCGATCCTCCCGGGCATCATGCCGATCACGTCGCCGGCGCGCCTGCGCCGCGTCCTCGAGCTCACGGGGGAGCCGCTGCCGTCACAGCTCGCGATCGACCTCGAGGTCGAACCGACCACCGAGGGGCGACGCGATATCGGCATCGCGCACGCGGCCGAGCTCGCCCGAGAGGTCGTCGCGCAGGGCGCCCCCGGCGTCCACCTGTACGCCTTCAACAACCACGACACCGTTCTCGCGGTCCTCCGCGAGGCGGGCCTCATCACGGAACACCGACCCCTGAACAAGGAGACCGCACGATGACCGCCACCTTCCCGACCGGCACGATCCTCGGCTACCCCCGCATCGGACGCGACCGCGAGCTCAAGCGCGCCGTCGAGAGCCACTGGCGCGGAGAGCTCGACGAGGCGGCGCTCGAGCAGGTCGCCGCGGACCTCCGCAGCACGACGCGCGCCCGGCTGATCGAGCTCGGCCTGGATGCCTCGGACTCCTCCGTCCCGGAGTCGTTCTCCTTCTACGACCAGGTCCTCGATGCGGCTCTCACCGTCGGTGCGCTGCCGGCACGCTTCGCTGATCACCGGGCCGCCGACGGCAGCATTCCGCTGTCGGCATACTTCGCGGCGGCGCGCGGCGAGGGTGACCGGGCACCGCTCGAGATGACCAAGTGGTTCGACACGAACTACCACTACCTCGTGCCCGAGATCGGACCCGAGACGGACTTCTCGCTGGCATCCGACCGCTTCGTCGCCCAGGTCGCGGAGGCGGCGGCGGACGGCGTCGTCGTCCGGCCGGTCATCGTGGGGCCGGTGACGCTCCTCGCCCTCGCGAAGCCGACCGACGAGGCGCCGGAGGGCTTCGACCCGCTCTCGCGCCTCGACGACCTCCTCCCCGTCTACGCGGAGCTCCTCCAGCGAGTCGCCGCCGCGGGCGCACAGTGGGTGCAGTTCGACGAGCACGCCCTCGTCTCGGAGAGCCTGCCGACGGCGCCCGCCGTACTCGCCGCCGCGGCCGCACGCGCATACGACGTGCTCGGGACGACCACGGATCGGCCGAACCTCCTCGTCGCGGCGGGGTATGCGCAGCTCTCCACCGAGGCGTGGGCGGCGCTCGCCGCCGCTCCCATCGAGGCGATCGCGATCGACCTGCACCGGGGCGCGGTCCCGGAGGCGGCCGCGGGGATCGCCGACAAGGTCGTCGTCGGCGGCGTCGTCGACGGCCGGAACATCTGGAGGGGAGACCTCGCGGGTGCGTGGGCGCGCCTCGAGCAGCTCCGCTCCATCGGCGCCGGGGCGGTCGCCGCCGGCACCTCGACGTCGCTCCAGCACGTGCCGCACGACGTCACGATCGAGGTCGCTCTCGACGAGCGCCTGCGCTCGTGGCTCGCGTTCGCCGACCAGAAGGTCGGCCAGGTCGCGGTGCTCGCGCGCGGCCTCGACGAGGGAGCCGACGCCATCCGGGCAGAGCTCGACGCGGCATCCGCGGCACTCGCCGACCGGAGCGCGGCGCCCGGCGTCCGTGACGGCGCCGTCTGGGAGCGCGCCGCGGCCGTCGATGCGGCAGCCCGCACGCGCGGCGACTACGCGACCCGCGTCGCCGCGCAGGAGGCGGCCATCGACCTGCCGGTCCTGCCGACCACGACGATCGGATCGTTCCCGCAGACGGGCGACATCCGCCGTGCCCGTGCCCGCCACGGCCGCGGCGAGATCGACACCGCCGCGTACGAGGAGTTCCTGCGCGACGAGATCGCGCGCGTCGTGGAGCTGCAGGAGGAGCTCGGACTCGACGTCCTCGTGCACGGCGAGCCCGAGCGCAACGACATGGTGCAGTACTTCGCGGAACACCTCGACGGCTTCGCCGTCACGCAGCACGGCTGGGTGCAGTCCTACGGGTCGCGCGCGACGCGCCCGTCGATCCTGTGGGGCGACGTGTCGCGTCCCGCGCCGATCACGGTCGACTGGGCTGTGTTCGCGCAGTCGCTCACGAGCAAGCCGGTCAAGGGCATGCTGACGGGCCCGGTCACGATCCTCGCCTGGTCGTTCGTGCGCGACGACCAGCCCCTCGGGGAGACGGCCGACCAGGTGGCGCTCGCCCTGCGCGACGAGATCGCCGACCTCGAAGCCGCGGGCATCCAGATCATCCAGGTCGACGAGCCCGCGCTGCGCGAGCTGCTGCCGCTCAAGCGCGGCGACCAGCCCGCGTACCTGGAGTGGTCGGTGGGGGCGTTCACGCTGTCGACCGCCGGCGCGGCGCCCGCGACGCAGGTGCACACGCACCTCTGCTACTCGGAGTTCGACGTCGTGATCGACGCGATCGCAGCGCTCGATGCCGACGTCACCTCGATCGAGGCGGCCCGCAGCCGCGGCGAGGTGATCGACGACATCCGGGCATCCGGGTTCATGCACGGCGTCGGCCCCGGCGTCTACGACATCCACTCGCCGCGCGTGCCGTCGGTCGAAGAGGTCGCGTCGCTCCTGCAGCGCGCCGCCGACGAGCTGCCGCTGCGACAGGTGTGGGTGAACCCCGATTGCGGGCTCAAGACCCGCGGCTACGACGAGACGGTCGCGTCGCTGCGGAACCTCGTCACCGCGACACAGGAGGTGCGGGCGCGGGTCGCCGTCGCCGGCTGAGCGCTCTCAGTCGGTGGATGACTCGGCGAAGGGTCCGGGTGCTGCGGCATCCGGGCCCTTCGCGGCCTCCGCTGCAGCGGCTTGTTCCGAATCGCCGAACGCCGCCTCCGAGGCTCCCACGGCGCGCTGGGCCGCCGCATCCGTGGAGACGCCGAACGCCTCGCCCGGCCGTCGCTGGAGAAGCTCCGTCAGCCACCAGGTGAGGGATGCCACGACGGTGACGAGCACCACGTCACCGCCCGTGAGGGGACGCAGGAGAATCAGCCAGAGCAGCGCCAGCGCCGCGATGAGGGCTCGCACGAGCGTCCGACGCGTGTAGAGCCACGCCCCCCATGCGCCCGTGTCGATGCCTCGCCACGCCAGCGCGCGACGGACGCGCGCGTTGATCGATGCGAACGCCGCGCGCAGGGCGGTCGCGGCGCGCGACCTGCTGTGCGCCCACGCGAGGACCGCCAGCACGAGCCCGACGAGGGCGACGACCTTCGCCGTGTGGGCCATGCCGTCGGAGACTGCCGCGTACACGACGCCGAGCCCCGACGGGGAGATACCCGCCTGAGCCGCGACGGCCGACATCAACGCCGCGCCGATCGCGACGGCCGCGGCGAGCGACGCGCCCCCGATCGCGAGTGCCACACCCGAACCGAACACGGCCGACGACCGGCGCCGCGCGACGAGGATGCCGCCGAGGAACAGTCCCAGACAGACGAAAGGCAGCCAGAAGCCCACCGCGACCGCCAGCGCGTACACCGTGCGCACGAGGGAGAGGTTCTCGCCGGAGCCGAGGATCACGACGCGGTCGACGGACGGGATGAGCGCCGCGGCGCCCACGCCCTGCGCGGTCAGAGTCTGCTTCACCCGTTCGACGACCGCCCCCAGCTGGATGCCGACGCCGCCGTCGGTGCGCACGACGAGTCCGCCGCCGTCGGAGGTCGCGGTCGTGACGAGAGCGCGGTGGGCTGCCCGCGTGGTGGTCGCCCAAACCTCCGCGAAGGCGGGGGACTCGACGACGCGGGTGACGGCGCGCTCGACCGTCGCGGCGAGTCCGTCCGCCGCGGGTTGGCGGAGGAGGTCGAGCGCCGAGCTCGCCGCCGACGGCAGCCCGAGCGTCTGCACGCCGTCGATGACCGAGCCGGTGAGAGCCGCGAAATCGACCTTCTCCCCAATCGCGCTCATCGTCTCGTCGATGATCATCCCCTGCACATCGGGATCGGATGCGAGCGGCGCGAGGGTCGCCGCGAACGCGTCTTCGTCCACCAGCTGCACCCGTGCCCACGATGTCACGACGGAGACCGGCACCAGGATCGCGGCCAGGACGATGCATGTGGCCGACGCCCAGGCTCGCCACCGGCCGCCGCGCGGGCTCGCTCCGGAGCCCGACACCTCCTCGCGCAGGCGCGCGTTCTCCTGCTCCAGCGCAGCGACGCGCGCCTCGAGCGGGAGCTCTGCGGAAGTGTCCCGAGACGGAGTCGAGGCATCCCGCCCGGTGTCGAAGCTCATGGCGTCAGTGTGCCCGCGGTGGGGTGTCGACGACAAACGGATGCTGCGAACCCGGCGCTCGCGTCACCTGTCGCAGGCGGCTCAGACGGTACGCAGGACCGCGACCACCTTGCCGAGCACGGTCGCCTCATCGCCGAGGATCGGCTCGAACGCGGAGTTGCGGGGGAGGAGCCATGTGTGGCCGTCGCGCTGGCGGAAGGTCTTCACGGTGGCTTCGCCGTCGAGCATCGCGGCGACGATGTCGCCGTTGTCGGCGGTCGCCTGCGACCGCACCACGACCCAGTCGCCGTCGCAGATCGCCGCGTCGATCATCGACTCGCCGCTCACCTTCAGCATGAACAGGTCGCCCTTGCCGACCAGCTGCCTCGGCAGCGGGAAGATCTCCTCGACCTGCTGATCGGCCGTGATCGGCACACCTGCGGCGATGCGACCGACGAGCGGCACGAGCGCTGCGTCGCCGACGGCGGGCCCCTCGTCGGCCGGATTCTCCGTGGCGGCCCCCGGCAGGTCGATGAGCACCTCCATCGCCCGCGTCTTGCCGGCGTCGCGGCGGAGGTAGCCGCTCAGCTCCAGCTGGTTCAGCTGGTGCGTGACGCTCGAGAGCGACTTGAGCCCGACGGCATCGCCGATCTCGCGCATGCTCGGCGGATATCCGTGGCGCGCGATCGAGCGCTGGATGACCTCGAGGATCGCGAGCTGCTTGTCGCTCAGGCTGCGGCGCCGGCGCGTCTGCGGCTTCTCCATGTCTGGCTCTCCTTCTGCTTCACGCTTCTGCACGGTTCTGCGTCGTGGTCTCCGACCGCTCTCGTCTTCGAATGTCGGAGGTCGGTGATGGGGTGTGCTCATCGAAACCGTATCCGGTTGCGATCCGGTCGCCCGGCTGATCCTCGCGTGTCGCGTTCGATCGGTCTGCGATTCACACCCGCTTGACAACCACACTTTATCGAATATAGGTTCGGAAGAGAACTTCGTACTCGGCTCTCCCGGCCGAGAGTCGAGTACGAAGATCCACTCTTGTGAAGCCCGAGGAGGACTCCGTGAGCACCATGCAGATCACCGCATCGCCGGCATTCGCCCCGCGCGTTCCCGCGACGCGGCTGCGACTGACGGCCCGCGGCCGCCGTGTCATCGCCGCGGTCGCCGCGTTCCCCGCCGTCGTCGCGCTCGCGCTCGCGATCCTGTCGAGCGGCGGCGCACTCGCGTCCGTCGAGCACGGAGCTCCCTCCGGGACGTTCACCGAGGTCACCGTCATGCCGGGCGACACGCTCTGGTCGATCGCCGAGTCCATCGCCCCTGCGGCCGACCCGCGCGATGTCGTGGACGAGATCGTGCGCGTGAACGCACTTTCGTCGGGCGCGCTGCAGGCAGGGCAGACCCTCGCGCTGCCGCAGCAGTACTCAGCGGGTCGGTGAGCATCCCGTCTACGATGGAGCACGTGAGTGCGAGTCTCGACGACCTCCCCCTGAGATCCGACCTTCGAGGGTTGGTTCCGTATGGCGCGCCGCAGGTGCCGCTCCCCGTCGCATTGAACGTCAACGAGAACACCCACTCTGTCCCCGAAGAGGTCGCCGACGACATCCTCGACGGCATCGCCCGGGCGCTGCGCGAGGTCAATCGCTACCCCGATCGGGAGTTCACGGCGCTTCGCGAGGGTTTCGCCGCGTACCTCGGCCACGGCCTGTCCGCTGACCAGATCTGGGCCGCCAACGGCTCGAACGAGGTTCTGCAGCACCTCTTGCAGGCGTTCGCGGGCCCGGGGCGGACCGCGTTCGGGTTCGCGCCGACCTATTCGATGTATCCGCTCCTCACTCGCGCCACGGGCGCGTCGTACGTGTCGGGCACCCGCGGTGTCGACTACACGCTCGAGGCGGAGGATGCCGCGGCGCAGATCGAGCGCGCCCAGCCCGACATCACGTTCCTGTGTGCGCCGAACAACCCGACCGGCACACCCCTCGGCCTCGACGTCATCGAGGCGGTGTACGACGCGACCGACGGCATCGTGATCGTCGACGAGGCCTATCAGGAGTTCGCGCCCCGTGACTCACGATCGGCGCTCACGCTCCTGCCCGGTCGCGAACGCATGGTCGTCTCTCGCACGATGAGCAAGGCCTTCGCTTTCGCCGGCGCGCGCGTCGGCTATCTCGCGGCCGACCCCGCCCTCATCGACGCCCTGCGTCTCGTGCGACTGCCGTACCACTTGAGTACGCTCACGCAGGCGGCGGCGACCGCGGCCCTGCGCCACGCGCCCGCGATGCTCGCGATGGTGGACGAGATCGTCGCCCAGCGCGACCGCATGTCCGCGACCCTCGATGCCCTCGGATACGAACCGTTCGAAAGCTGGACCAACTTCGTGCTGTTCGCCGGCGTCGACGACCCGTCAGCCACATGGCAGGGACTGTACGACTGTGGCGTCCTCATCCGTGACGTCGGCATCCCGCGGAGCCTGCGGGTCTCGGCCGGCACCGAGGCCGAGACGACGGCGTTCCTCGATGCCCTCGCCTCGCTCGGCCCCGGCGGTGCGCGCGCTACTGGCGCTCTGTGACGGAGCCCGCTCAGGGCTGAGCGCCGTCGTCGGTAGACTCGGCACCATGACCAGCCCCGCCCCCCGCACGGCTTCCATCCGGCGCGCGACGAGCGAGTCCACCGTCGAACTCGAGCTGAACCTCGACGGCACGGGCCAGAGCCACATCGACACCACGGTCCCGTTCTTCGACCACCTGCTGACGGCCTTCGCGAAGCACTCGCTGACCGACCTCACGGTGCGGGCCTCGGGTGACACCGACATCGATGCGCACCACACCGTGGAGGACGTCGCGATCGTCCTCGGCCAGGCGATCCGTCAGGCGCTCGGCGACAAGGCCGGCATCGGGCGCTACGGCGACGCCCTCGTGCCGCTCGACGAGGCGCTCGCGCAGGCCGTGGTCGACATCAGCGGCCGACCGTACCTCGTGCACTCGGGCGAGCCCGCGGGCTACGAGTTCCACCTCATCGGTGGGCACTTCACCGGTGCCCTCGTGCGGCACACGTTCGAGGCGATCGCCTCCAACGGCGGACTGACCGTGCACGTGACGGTGCTCGGCGGGCGCGACCCGCACCACATCGCCGAGGCGGAGTATAAGGCGTTCGCACGCGCGTTCCGGCAGGCGAAGGCTCTCGACCCGCTCGTCGAGGGCATCCCGAGCACCAAGGGCGCCCTGTGACGCTGCCCCTCGTCGCCGTCCTCGACTACGGCTCGGGGAACGTGCACTCCGCGGTGAAGGCCCTCGCGGCGGCGGGGGCGGACGCGCGGCTCACCGCCGATCGCGGGCTGATCCAGGATGCCGCGGGTCTCGTCGTGCCCGGCGTCGGCGCCTTCAGCGCCGTCATGGCGGCGCTGCGCGAGAGCCGCGGCGACGAGCTCATCGAACGGCGCCTCTCCGGCGGGCTCCCGGTCCTCGGCATCTGCGTCGGCATGCAGGTCATGTTCGAGCACGGCGTGGAGCGCGGCGTCGACACGGCAGGGCTCGGCGAGTGGCCGGGCGCCGTCACCGAACTGGATGCCCCGGTGCTCCCGCACATGGGGTGGAACACCGTCCGCGCGGGGGACGGGTCGACTCTCTTCGACGGCATCGAGGACGAGCGCTTCTACTTCGTCCACTCCTACGGCGCGCAGCACTGGTCGCTCGAGCCGATGCGGCCGTTCCGCGCACCCGTCGTGACGTGGTGCGACTACGGCGCACCGTTCCTCGCGGCCGTCGAGAACGGCCCGCTCTCGGCGACGCAGTTCCACCCGGAGAAGAGCGGTGCTGCGGGCATCCGCCTGCTCTCGAATTGGATCGGGGCACTTCCCCGGTAGTCTCTGTCCTTGCATCCCTCGCCGGCGCGTCGCGCCGATCCCACCCTTTCTGGAGCCATGAACGATTTCGCGTCGACCCCCGAACTGATCCTGCTGCCCGCTGTCGACGTCGCCGACGGCAAGGCCGTGCGCCTCACCCAGGGCGAGGCCGGCACCGAGACGAGCTACGGCGACCCGGTCGACGCGGCTCTCGCCTGGGCCCGTGACGGTGCACAGTGGATCCACCTCGTCGACCTCGACGCCGCCTTCGGCCGTGGGAGCAACGTCGGCATCATCCGCAAGGTGATCCGGCAGCTGAGGGGCGTGCAGGTCGAGGTCTCCGGAGGCATCCGCGACGACGCGTCGCTCGAGGCCGCCCTCGAATCCGGCGCGGCCCGCATCAACCTCGGCACGGCCGCCCTCGAGAACCCGGAGTGGGCGGCGGACGTCATCGGCCGCTACGGCGAGGCCATCGCGGTCGGGCTGGACGTGCGCGGCACGACTCTCGCAGCGCGCGGCTGGACGAAGGAGGGCGGTGACCTCTGGCAGGTGCTCGACCGCCTCGAGGACGCCGGGTGCAGCCGCTATGTCGTCACCGACGTCACGAAGGACGGCACGCTGAAGGGCCCGAACCTCGAGCTCCTCCGCGAAGTCACCTCGCGCACGACCCGCCCGGTCGTCGCGTCCGGCGGCATCTCGAACCTCGACGACATCGCCGCGCTGCGCGATCTCGTCCCGCTCGGCGTCGAGGGTGCGATCGTCGGCAAAGCCCTCTATGCGGGCGCCTTCACGCTCGCCGAGGCGCTGGATGTCGCCGCAGGCTGACAGTGCGGGCGTCCCCTGGGAGGGACGCAGCTTCGAACCCAACCCGCACGCGGGCGACGACGGCTCTGCCGATCCGGCGCTGCTCGCGGCGCTCGAGGCGTTCGGACGCGGTGACGGGGATGCCTCGGATATCGTCGGGGCCTACCGGAACGCGCGTCTGCTGATCCCGCTCGTCGCGGAGGCGGGCGACCTCGGCGTCGCCCCGTCCGGTCACACGGTGGACAAGACGCAGGAGCTCTCCATCGTGACGGTGGCGGCACCGGACGGGCGCCGGGTCCTGCCGGTGTTCACGTCGGTCGCCGCCCTCGCCGCATGGGATCACACCGCGCGCCCCGTGCCGGCGGACGGTGTGCGGACGGCCCTGTCGGCGGCGGCGGATGACACCGAGCTGATCGTCATCGACCCGGCATCCGCCACCGAGTTCGTCCTGCGCCGCCCTGCTGTCTGGGCGATCGGGCAGGGAGAGTCGTGGGACCCCGCGCACCGTTCGCCGGAGGTCTTCGCCGGGCTCCAGGAGTCGATCGGCGGCGAACTCGGCGTGCTCGATCTGTCCGTCGCCGACGGCGACCCGACGGGGCGCCTGCGCGGCCCCGAGCTCATCGTCCGCCTGCACCTCGTCGACGGGCTCGACCAGAGCCGGCTCGACGCGATCCTGCAGCGCCTCGCCGCGCGGTGGGCGGCCGATGACCGCATCGCCGTGCTCGTCGATTCGCTGACCGTCAAGCTCGTCCGCGCGTAACCCCGACGGCGTCTGCGGCGGCGCGACCGCATCCGCGTCCGCGCCGCACAGGAGGGCGGCCGTCGCTCAGGTGACGGGACCGGTCCACTTCTCGCCGGGCCCCTGCCCGATCGCGTCGGGGATGACGGATGCCTCGCGGAACGCCAGCTGCACCGACCGCAGTCCGTCGCGGAGCGACCGGGCGTGCACGTCGCTGATCTCGGGGGCGCCGGCGGTGATGAGGCCCGCCAGTGCGTTGATGAGCTTCCGCGCCTCGTCGAGGTCGGTCTGCGTCTCGGGGGAGTCGGCGAGGCCGACTTTCACGGCCGCGGCGCTCATGAGGTGCACGGCCGCCGTCGTGATGACCTCGACGGCCGGCACGTCGGCGATGTCGCGCGACGCGGCCGCGGCGGCGCGCTCCTGCTCCTCCCAGCGGGCGAGGCGCTCGTCGTCGGCGGAGGGGGAAGGGGAGGCGTTCGTGTCCACGGGTCGCTTTCTGCTAGACTTGCCGCGCACCGGAGTGTTCTGCTCCGGATCGAAAGTGGATCACATCCCACCCGCGCTTGCCGCTCCAGGCTACCGGGTCTCGCACTCCGCCCGGCCCGCCGGGTAGCCACCGTGGACTTCCACGGCGGAACAGGGTGCAGAACTTCCAGCCGACGTTCGCGTCGTGCGGGGTGGACGTGAACCGCTTCCGCCCGAGACACCACCGTGTCCGGGGCATCCACCCGTACGACAGAGGAGTTCCGCATCAGCGATCCCCGCACCAATGACCGCATCCGCGTCCCCGAGGTCCGCCTCGTCGGCCCCGCGGGTGAGCAGGTCGG
>MEEK01000021.1 GCA_001724425.1 Microbacterium sp. SCN 70-27 | reverse complement strand
GCCCCACTGCTCGGCGACGTTCTTGACGATGTACTTGAACTTCAGGATGTCGTCGGCCGCGTGCACCATCGTGTCGAAGCGGTAGTTGATCTCCTGCTGGCCACCCGTGCCGACCTCGTGGTGCGCGCGCTCGAGGATGAGGCCCGCCTCGATGAGGTGCAGCGAGATGTCGTCGCGGAGGTCGGCCGTCTTGTCGACGGGCGAGACCGGGAAGTAGCCGCCCTTGTACGGGGTCTTGTTGGCGAGGTTGCCGCCCTCTTCGGTGCGGCCCGTGTTCCAGGCACCCTCCTCGGAGTCGACCGAGTAGAACGAGGCGTTCTGGCTGACTTCGTAGCGCACGTCGTCGAAGATGTAGAACTCGGCCTCGGGGGCGAAGAACGCCGTGTCGGCGATGCCGGTCGAGGCGAGGTACTTCTCCGCCTTCTTGGCGACCTGACGCGGGTCCTTCGAATAGATCTCGCCATTGCGCGGGTTGTAGATGTCGAAGACCATGACGAGCGTCTTGGCCTCACGGAACTGGTCGAGGTAGGCCGTCGACACGTCCGGGATCAGCTGCATGTCCGACTCGTGGATGTTCGCGAAGCCACGGATCGACGAGCCGTCGAACAGCTGACCGACGGTGAAGAACTCCTCGTCGACCGTCGAAGCGGGAATGTTGAAGTGCTGCTGCACACCAGGCAGGTCCGTGAAACGGATGTCGAGGAACTTGACGTCCTCGTCCTTGATGAACTTCAGCACCTCGGATGAATCTTTGAACATGGAGTCTCCAAGATCGGGTGTGGAACGTGCCCGACGAAAGCGGGCTCGGCTCGACGCTAGCGGGGGAGGGTTGCTCCCCAGTATCTCGCGTGTTTCGGGCATGTTACGACCACGCCGGTAGGCTGATGCGGTGACGGACGACGCACGAGAGAACCCGTACCCCGGCGCGCGTCTGGGCCTTCCGGCATCCGGTCAGGGCAGCGTCGCACGGCCTGGCCGTCGCATCGCGGCGCTCGCGATCGACTGGGCATGCGCCGTCGTGGTGTCGATCGCCTTCTTCGCCTACGACTCTCTCGCGACCCTCGCGGTGTTCGCCGCGGTGCAACTGGTGTTCCTGCCGACGCTCGGCGGAAGCCCGGGTCACCGCCTGCTCGGCCTGCGTCTGCAACTCGTCGGCGGCGGTTGGGTCGGCCTCTGGCGCCCGGTCGTGCGTACGGCGCTCCTGTGCCTGGTGATCCCCGCGGTGATCTGGGATCCCGATCAGCGCGGTCTGCACGACAAGGCAGCCGGCACGGTGCTCCTACGAGGCTGACTGCGATCAGTCAGCCGGCCAGCGATCCATTGCGTCGGGCGGCGTCAGCGGGGGCGCGGCGCGCGGGCGCGCATCGGGTCGATCCCCTTCGGGATCGGCAGCGACGTCACCGACTGCGACACCGACTCGACGCGCTTGACGACGGCCGCCATCGTGGTGCGGTCGACGGTCTTCGGCAGCGACTTGATCGTCGACGAGAGCTTCGCGATCGCGACATCGCCCTCGTCGTGACCGACGTAGATGACGTTGATCGGCACCCCGGATGCCACGCGCTGCACCTTCATCTTCTCGTCGTTGACGAGGCGCGTGAGGCGCCCGCGAGCGCCCTCCGCGACGATGACGACGCCACCGCGCCCGACGACGCGGTACACGGCATCCTGTGACTTCGGGTTGACCCCGACGGGCATGTCCGAGGCGACCCAGTTGCGCCCGAGCGACGTGGACAGCACGTGCCCGGAGGCTCCGGGCATCCCGTCGAGCTTCCGGTACATCGCGCGCGTGGAGAGCCGCGTGAGGAAGATCATCGCCCCCAGGACGCCGAACATGAGGCCCGTGAAGCCCCACAGGATGACGCTCCACACCTGTACAGGCGGCAGGAGGAACCCGATCAGCACGCCGAGCCCGGCGCCGACGACGACGGCGCCGATGAGCGCCCACGGCAGCCAGGCGTACTCGGCCTTCGTGAAGGTGTAGAGCGAGCGCAGCTGCGCGAAGAATCCGGGGCGCTTCTCGGGCGCGGAACTGCGGGATGCCATAGGGACTAGCCTACCGTCGAGCTCGTATCCTCATCACCGACTCCTCCACACCGGGCGATCTGCGCGGGTTCTCCCCAGAACGCTCAGCTCGCGGTCGTGAGGGGCGGAAGGACGACGAGACTCGGCGGCATGACTCCCTCGTCGGTTTCGCTCCTCGACACCTCGCCCATGCTCCGCCGCCTGAGCGCAGACGAGACGCCGTTCGCGGGGCGGTTGCACGGGGGACAATCGCCGGCCGTGCACGTCGACGTCACGCACGTGCCGGACGAGCTCTGGCGTTGCGACCCCGACGGCAACCTCCTCATGCCCCGTGAGCTGTCGCGCACGCCGACGGGCCTCGAGGCGGTGTTCGTCCCGTGTACGCGTCGCCTGATCGAAGTGGTGCAGTCGACCGTCGCACCGGGAGCGTGCGTCACCATCGGCGTCAGCCTCCTGCGCGCCGCCGCGGAGGCGCGAGCGCACGGGTTCGACACGGGGTCCTGGTGGATCGACGCTTCGGGGCGCCCCGTGCTCGCCCCGACCGCGAGCGGCGACTGGATCGTCGAAGCCCAGGCGATCCTCGATCGCCTTGCCGCCGGCGCTCGATCCGAACTCCGAGAGGCACTTGCCGCGACCACGCGGCTGATCGCGGAGCCACGATGGTCGAGCGGCGCCGCAGACGCGTGCGAGGACCGGCTCTTCGCCGCTGCCGACCCCTGTCAGATCGATGCCGCAGAACTGCGGGGGCTCTCAGAAGATGTCGCGCCGTTGCGCGCGACCACGCTGCGTCGCGACACCCCCATCGAGACGTGGACGGAGCGGTTCGCCGACGAGGGCTGGGCACACCGGCTGCGTGAAGCGCGGCGTGCGCTGCTCACGGCGCCGTCACTCGTCATCGATCGGTGGCGGGAGCGGCAGGCGCAGCGTCCTGCACGCACGGACTCACGGAGCGAGTCCCGCACGAAGATGCGGACCGAGGCGCGGGCGATGCCGCGAACCGACCCGGAGGCGAAGGCCCGGACCCGTTCGCCGGCGCACACTCCGACCGATACGCCCGCTCAGGCGCCCCGCCTCCGGGCGCCGCTGTTCGTCGCCGTGGGGGCGGCCGCGGTCGTGATCACCGTCGGTCTGCTCTGGCCCGGAGGCTCGGACCCCGCCGATGCCCGGCCCGCGGCGGTGACGGATGCCTATTCACCCGCACCCTCGACTCCGGTTCCGAACCCGGCCGGGCCCGGCGGCGACGCGGAACCCTCGACGGGGATGCCGGCGGAACCCGCTGCTCAGAACGATCCGACCGCGATCGCGTCGGCGGCACTGCGCGCGCTGCGCGCCTGCGCCGGCGACCGCGCCGCGTGCGAAGGGGTGCTGGAGGATCCGGCGAGGCAGCCACCGTCGGGCGTCGCCCTCTCGGATGCGCGATCGACGACGACGCTCCTCGACGAGTACGGGGGAGTGACGGTGTTCCGCGTCGAGGCGCCGGACTCCCCGCCGCAGATCCTCGTGCTCGTCAGCGCCGACGGAAAATGGCTGGTCCGCGACGTGTACGACGTCGCGGACCAGCCATGATCGGTGGGGTCAGATGCCGAGCTGAGGCCCGAAGTCGGCCGCCTCGAGGCGCGCCTTCACGGCGCCGAGGAAGCGCGCGGCATCCGCACCGTCGACGATGCGGTGGTCGTACGACAGCGCGAGGTAGACGTACGAGCGGACGGCGATGGCCTCCACACCGTCCACCTTCACGACGCCCGGCTCCTTGACGACCGCGCCCGTGCCGAGGATCGCGGACTGCGGCAGGAACACGACGGGCGTGTCGAACAGCGCACCGCGCGAACCCGTGTTCGTCACCGTGAACGTGCCACCGGCGAGCTCGTCGGGCTTCAGCTTGTTGTCACGCGTGCGGGCCGCGAGGTCGGCGATCTCGGAGGAGATGCCGGCCAGCGTCTTGGCGCCGGCGTCGCGCAGCACCGGCGTGAGCAGCCCGCGCTCGGTGTCGACCGCGATCGAGATGTTCTCGGTCGCCGGGTAGACGATGTCGGTGCCGTTGACGGTCGCGTTGATCACGGGGAACGTCTGCAGCGCCTCCGCGGCAGCGAGGACGAAGAACGGCAGGAACGACAGCTTGCCGCCCGTCTTCGCGACGAAGTCGTTCTGCACGGCCGAGCGGTAGGCCGCGACCTTGGTGACATCGACCTTGACGACGGTGGTGAGCTGCGCCGTCTGCTGCATCGAGGCCACGGCGCGCTCGGCGAGGACCTTCCGCAGTCGCGACATCGGCTGCGTCGTGCCGCGCAGAGGCGACACCTCCAGCGCGGGCGCTGCAGGTGCGGCCGCAGCGGCGGGAGCGGCCGCGGGTGCGGCGCTGGCAGCCTCGGCGGCCTTCAGGACATCTTCCTTGCGGATGCGACCGCCCACGCCCGTGCCCGTGACCGTTGCGAGGTCCACGCCCTGCTGCTGCGCGAGGCGGCGCACGAGCGGGGTGACATAGGTCGTGACGTCGTCATCGACTGCAAGCGCGGGGGCGGCTGCAGCGGGAGCCGCGGGGGCCGGGGCGGCAGGTGCAGGGGCTGCGGCCGGTGCCGCAGCAACGGGAGCCGGTGCAGCGGGAGCCGCCGGCGCGGGAGCCGCCGGCGCGGGAGCCGCCTCGACGGGAGCGGGGGCGGCTGCTGCGGGAGCGGCGCCGGAGCCGATGCGCGCGAGCACCGCGCCCACGGCGACGGTCTCATCCTCACCGACGACGATCTCCTGCAGCGTGCCGGCGACCGGCGACGGGATCTCGGTGTCGACCTTGTCGGTCGAGATCTCCAGCAGCGGCTCATCGACGGCGACGTCGTCTCCGACGGCCTTGAGCCAGCGGGTGACGGTTCCCTCGGTGACGCTCTCTCCGAGTTCGGGGAGCACGACGTCCTTGGCGTCGCCCGACGGCGCCGGGGCGCTCGGGGCCGCCGCGGCGGGAGCCTCAGCCGGTGCCGACTGCTCGGGCGCGGGGGTCTCGACGGGGGCGGGCTGCTCGACGGCGGGAGCCTCGGCGGCGGGTGCATCGCCCGCAGCGGGCGCGCCCGACCCGTCGCCGATCTTCGCCAGGACGGCGCCGACCTCGACGGTCTCGTCCTCCTGCACGAGGATCTCCTCGATCACACCGCTCACGGGCGACGGGATCTCGGTGTCGACTTTGTCGGTCGAGATCTCGAGCAGACCTTCGTCGGCCTGGATCGTGTCACCGACCTTCTTGAGCCAGCGGGTGACCGTTCCCTCGGTGACGCTCTCGCCGAGCGCGGGGAGGACCACGGATGTGCTCATGACTGTGTCTCCTTCAGAAAGTCCGATGTCGTTCTAGCTTAGTGACCCGCGCACGTGGCCGGTGTCAGAGTGCGTGCAGGGGCTTGCCTGCCAGGGCGAGGAACACCTCACCGAGCGCTTCGCTCTGCGTCGGGTGGGCGTGGATGAGCGGCGCGAGGTCCTCCGGGTACGCCTCCCACGCGACGGCGAGCTGCCCCTCGGTGATGAGTTCGCCGACGCGGTCGCCGATGAGGTGGACGCCCAGGATCGGCCCCTCGGCGGCGCGGACGACCTTCACGATGCCCGCCGTCCCGAGGATCTCGCTCTTGCCGTTGCCCGCCAGGTTGTACTCGTAGACGGCCACACCGTCGCCGTGGATCCCACGCGCCTGCGCCTCGGTGAGGCCGACGGAGGCGACCTCCGGGCTCGAGTAGGTGATGCGGGGGATGGATGCCTCGGGAACGGGGACCGGGTCGAGGCCCGCCAGCTGTTCCGCCGCGAAGATGCCCTGGGCGAAGCCGCGATGGGCGAGCTGGAGCCCCGGCACGATGTCGCCCACCGCCCAGACATGCGGCACAGTGGTCTGCAGCCGCTCGTCGACCGTGACGAAGCCGCGCTCCAGCGCGACACCCGCCTCCTCGAAGCCGAGGTCCGCCGTCGCCGGTCCACGTCCGACGGCGACGAGCAGGTAGTCGGCGTCGATCGTGGTGCCGTCTTCGAGACTCACCTGTACACCGGCATCCGTCTGCGTGATGCCCGCGAAGCGGACCCCCAGCTTCGCGACGATCCCGCGCTTGCGATACGCCCGCTCGAGGGCCTTGCTGAGAGCGACGTCCTCGTTCGGGACGAGGTGGTCGAGTGCCTCGACGATCGTCACCTCCGCGCCGAACGAGCGCCACACGCTCGCGAACTCGACGCCGATGACGCCGCCGCCGAGGATGACGACGCGCTCGGGAACCACGTCGAGCGCGAGCGCGCCCTCGCTCGTGATCACGCGGCCCCCGATTTCGAGACCGGGAAGGCTCCGACTGTAGGAGCCGGTCGCGAGGATCACATCCGTGCCGCGGTAGACGTCATCGCCGACGGCCACCCCGCGGTCGGGGAGGAGGCGTCCCGTGCCCGCGACCACCGTGATCCCACGTGCCTTCAGGAGCCCTTCGAGCCCCTTGAACTTCTTCGCCACGATGCCCTCGCGGTACGACGTCACGGCGGCGGGGTCGATTCCGGCGAACGTCGCGGAGACGCCGACACTCGCGGCGCTGCGCACATGGTCGGCGACCTCCGCCGCGTGCAGCAGCGCCTTCGTCGGGATGCATCCGCGGTGCAGGCACGTCCCGCCCACTGTGTCCTTCTCGATCAGGACGACGCTCTTTCCGAGTTCGGTGGCGCGGATCGCCGCGGCGTAGCCGCCGCTCCCGCCGCCCAGGACGACGACGTCCGACGTGTACTCGCTCATCTCGTGCCTCCTTCGACGAACCTGAGGAGGGTTCGCACGGTTGCCGCGGTCGGACCCTTGTCCGTCGCTCCGAAACCGCTCTTTGCGGACCCACTGCCGGCGATGTCGAGGTGCACCCAGGGGATCGGGGTCGCTTCCGGCTCGTCGGATGCCGCGCCGACGAACCGCTGCAGGAAGAGCCCCGCGAACAGCGATCCGCCCGAGGTGTCGCCGATCTTGGCGTTCTGCAGGTCGGCGATGGGGGAGTCGAGTTCGTCCTCCATGTGTGCGGGGAGGGGCAAGTGCCATGCGAGTTCCCCCGCGCGTTCCGCCGCCGCGAGGTACTCGCCGACCACCCGATCGTCGTTGCCCATGACACCGGTGTGGCGGTGACCGAGCGCGACGATGATCGCACCGGTGAGCGTCGCGACGTCGATGATGACGTCGGGGTGCGTGCGGCTGGCGGCGACGAGTCCGTCGGCGAGGACGACGCGCCCCTCGGCATCCGTGTTGAGGACTTCGACGCTCGACCCGTCGGCGATCCGCACGACGTCGCCGGGGCGCAGCGCCCGCCCGGACGGCATGTTGTCGGCGAGGCACAGCCACCCGGACACGCGGACGGGGAGCCTCAACTCGGCGGCGGCGCGGACGACCGCGAGCACCGTGGCGGCCCCCGCCATGTCGAACTTCATGCCGACCATGCCCGCGGGGCTCTTCAGCGACAGGCCACCCGTGTCGAACGTGATGCCCTTGCCGACGAGCGCGATGTGGCGAGTCGCACCCTCGGGCGCGTAGTCGAGGTGCACGAGGCGCGGCGGGCGGTCGGATCCCTGACCGATCCCGAGGATGCCCCCGAAGCCCTGCTCGGCAAGTTCCGTCTCATCGAGCACCGTGACGTCCACCGGCAGCCCGGCGAGTGCCTCGAGCGAGGCCTCGGCCATATCCTGCGGGCCGAGCCACTGCGCCGGTGTGTTGACGAGGTCCTTCACGAGCGCGGCGGCGGCGACGACCGCCTGCACCCGCCCCTGCGTGCCCTCGTCGGGCTCCGACCCCCAGTGCAGGGTGACGGCGGTCGCACGGGCCGGCGACGCGTCCTTCTTGTAGTCGTCAAAACGGTAGCCACCGAGCAGGATGCCCTCGGCGACGGCCTCCCAGAGGGTGTCCTCCGCCTCCGGCGCCGCGATCGCGAGCCGCGCGTACCCGGTGGTGGTCCGGACGACGGCACCGACGGCGTCGCGCAGGGTCGAGGCATCCGGCTCCGCGCCCGTACCGACGACGAGCAGCGGCACGCCGGTCACCTCCGGCAGGTGGACGCGCACGATCGACGCGGGGCTCCCGGTGAATCCGAGCCCGACGAGCGCGGACTCGAGGCCCGGCCATTCCGACAGTGCTCCGACATCACGCCCCGCGTCGAGCGGGGGGAGCGCCAGCACGAGCGCATCGGCGTCGGCGGTGGGCAGGGGAGCGGTGGACATGGACAGCTCGGGAAACGCCATTCCTCCATCCTAGGGACGCGCCGCGCACGCGGTCGGGTGCGTCGTGTTCGCTGTCAGCGGCAAGCCGCCCCCGGGCGCGCGGCGGCTCGTACAGTGGACGTATGCCCTTGAGTGGTCCCCTGTACGAGCGTGTCGCGTCGGCTCCCCCCGTGCCGCCGGGGCTTCCGCTCGTCATCGCACTGACGGGATTCACGGATGCCGGCAGTGCCGTCTCGCGGATGATCGAGCACTTCCGGGACGACCTCGACCCGTCGCCCGTCGTCGCGTTCTCCGCCGACGTCCTGCTCGACTACCGGGCGCGCCGGCCGTCGATCACGTTCGACGGGGATCATCTTCTCGACTACCGCCCGCAGCGGCTCGAGCTCTCCCTCGCGCACGATGCGCTCGGCCAGCCGTTCGTCCTCCTCGCCGGCTACGAGCCGGACTTCGCGTGGGAGGCGTTCGCGGAGACCATCGTGGGTCTCGCGGAAGGGCTGCAGGTCTCGACGGCGACGTGGGTGCATTCGATCCCGATGCCGGTCCCGCACACCCGTCCGATCGGCACGACGGTCAGCGGCACCCGGAGCGAGCTCACTCAGGCGCACTCGGTGTGGAAGCCGCACACGCAGGTCCCCGCGACGGTCGGGCACCTTCTCGAGCTGCGCCTCGCCGCGAGCGGGCTCCCGACGGCCGGGTTCGTCCTGCTCGTTCCGCACTACCTCGGCGACACGGAGTTCCCGGCGGCGGCGCTCGCGGGCCTCGACAGCATCTCGGTGGCGACGGGACTCGTCTTCGACGCCGACACGATCCGCGAGGAGAACCGCGATTACGTCGCGAAGGTGGACGATCAGGTCGAGCACAACGACGAGCTCACCACCATGCTCCACACGCTCGAGGAACGCTACGACTCCTATATGGCCGGCTCGACCCACGCGCAGCCGATCATCCACACGGGTGATCTGCCGAGCGCGGACGAGTTGGCCGCCGAACTGGAGAGGTTCCTCGCGGACCGCCGGCCGGACGACGACAAACGCGGTCGCCGCTGACGGAATGCCGGGCCGCCGCGGCGCGTTCTCTCCTCACACGCAGTGCGGATGCGGCATCGACCTGAGCGCGAAAGCGCGCCCAGGCGTTGCGCCGATTCCCGCTCTGGGGTATGAGACAATAGGACACCGACCCGTTGTCTCACCGGTGTCACTCCCTTCACGGGGCGGCGCAGGGCTTGACAAGGGTCTTACTAGTGTCCGAAACCCCGACGCAGCGCGTCGGTGAAAGGCGAGACGTGACCTCCGGCACGAAGACAACCCGCACCCGCAAGGCAGACGACACCGACGCGGCGGCAGAGGCCGTCGACACCGCGCCCGCGAAGAAGGCGCCCGCGAAGAAGCCCGCCGCGGCGAAGAAGGCCCCCGCGAAGAAGTCCGCCACCAAGGCATCGCCGGCGAAGTCCACCAAGAAGGGCTCTGACGACGAGGACATCGACGACGAGGTCGAACTCGACGACGAGGAGATGGGCGACGAGGTCGACGAGGCTGACGCCGACTCCGACGACGCGGAATCCGAGGACGCGCAGAGCGCGAAGGGCGGCAAGAAGGCCGCCACGGACGACACCGACGACGAGGACGAGGAGGAAGAGGACGGCAAGACGAAGCCCGTCTTCACCGAGCCGCTGCCGACCGGCGCCATCGTCATCTCCTCGAACGATGACGAGGACGTTCCGGTCTACTCGACCCAGATCACCGGGGCGACCGCCGACCCTGTCAAGGACTACCTGAAGCAGATCGGCAAGGTGCCGCTGCTGAACGCGGCCGAAGAGGTCGAGCTCGCGATGCGCATCGAGGCGGGCCTGTTCGCCGAGGAGAAGCTCTCCCACATGTCGGCGGCGGAGAAGTCGTCGCAGCTGGGCCTCGACCTGCAGTGGGTCGCCCGCGACGGCCAGCGCGCCAAGAGCCACCTGCTCGGCGCGAACCTCCGTCTCGTCGTCTCGCTCGCGAAGCGCTACACGGGTCGCGGCATGCAGTTCCTGGACCTCATCCAGGAGGGCAACCTCGGCCTCATCCGCGCCGTGGAGAAGTTCGACTACACCAAGGGCTTCAAGTTCTCGACCTACGCCACGTGGTGGATCCGTCAGGCGATCACCCGTGCGATGGCGGACCAGGCGCGGACGATCCGCATCCCGGTCCACATGGTCGAGGTCATCAACAAGCTCGCCCGCGTCCAGCGGCAGATGCTGCAGGATCTCGGGCGCGAACCCACGCCCGAGGAGCTCAGCCGCGAGCTGGACATGACGCCCGAGAAGGTCATCGAGGTGCAGAAGTACGGCCGCGAGCCGATCTCGCTGCACACTCCGCTCGGCGAGGACGGCGACAGCGAGTTCGGTGACCTCATCGAGGACACCGAGGCGGTCGTCCCGGCAGACGCCGTGGGCTTCACGATGCTGCAGCGTCAGCTCGAGTCGCTCCTGGACTCGCTCTCCGAGCGCGAGGCGGGCGTCATCCGCATGCGCTTCGGTCTCGGCGACGGCCAGCCGAAGACCCTCGACCAGATCGGCGACACCTTCGGCGTGACGCGCGAGCGCATCCGCCAGATCGAGTCGAAGACGATGGCGAAGCTGCGGCATCCGTCGCGATCGCAGTCGCTGCGGGACTACCTCGAATGAGCGAGGCTCCCAACGACGGCAAGGCGCTCACGGTCACGACCGACGCGGGCACGTACAAGCGCATCCCGATCCGTACGCGGGTCGTCATGCCCGGCGACGACCTCGACGCGTTCGTCGCCGAGTACGCGTCCCCTGTGGTCGAAGCCGGCGACACGCTGTTCGTGACGGAGAAGATCGTCGCGATCACGCAGGGACGCTCGTACACGCTCGACGAGATCGCACCGCGCAAGCTCGCGTTCTTCCTGTCGAAGTACGTCACGCGCACCCCCTACGGGATCGGCCTCGGAATGCCGGAGACGATGGAGATGGCGCTGCGCGAATGCGGTACGCCGCGTATCCTCTTCGCGGCCGCCGTCTCCGCCGTGACGAAGCTGTTCGGGCGGCGCGGCGACTTCTATCGCATCGCGGGGGACAAGGCGCGCGCGATCGACGGGCCGACGAGTGGCACGATTCCGCCCTACAACAAGGCCGTCGTGCTCGGACCGACCGATCCTGCCGGCGTCTCGGCGCGACTTCGTACGCTGCTGGGCGTCGATGCGGAGGTGGCCGTCGTCGACATCAACGACATCGGCGGCAACATCCTCGGGTCGACGCTCGACAAGCAGGGCGAGCAGCAGCTCGTGCGCATCCTGTCCGACAACCCGCTCGGGCAGGGGCATCAGTCGACACCGATGGGCGTCATCCGTAAGGCCTGACACCCGCGATCGCGGCGCGGCTCGGTTCGGGTCAGAAGCCCATCGCGGCGCGGTAGCGGGGCAGGTGGCCGTGGCGGATGCCGGTGGCCGTGGGCTTGTTCTCGAACACGCCCGCACCCCAGTTGCCCTCCACGAGGACAGGTCCCTGCGCTGTCGCGACGATGTCCCAGCCGACGTACCGCACCTGCGGCACGACGAGCGCGACCTCGGTGATGAGCGCCCGCACGGCGTCCATGTCGGGCAGGCGGAACGCCGAGATCGTCGCCCCCGTGTCGGGGTGCGTCGCGTACAACTCGCCGTGGATGTCGTACCCCATCCCCATCGCCCGGCCATCCTCGTGGAGCGCGGTGTAGAAGCCGCCGAAGGCGCCCTGGTCGCTGACCTTGCCGCGTCCGAACTTCTGGGCCATGTTGACGATCTCGACCGTGCCGTCGTCCTTCACGAAGGTCGTCACGCGCGTGGTGTTGGCGGTGCCGGGCGCGATCGCCTCGAGATCCGGATGCTGGAGGATGCGCTCCTCGACGAGCACCTGGCCCTTGCCGACGAGTTCGGCATGCAGCGCCGCCCAGTCGGTCGTGCCGGCGGTGTCGTAGCGGCTGACGCCGAAGCCCGACTTGCTCACCGGCTCCTTGCCGATGAGGACGGGATGCCTCGCGGCGAAGGCTTCGAGCGCTTCGGGTCCTGATTCGCGGAGATCGAGCCACTCACGACCGAGGAAGCGGTCGAACAGCTGGTTGAACTCGATCTTGTCGTGGAAGTGGTGAACGTAGCCCGGGTCGTCGTACTTCTTCGACAGTTCGAGGGCGAGGGGGCTCGTCACCCAGGTCGCGCGTTCGGCTCGCGAGAGGATCGCGAAGTCGAACTCCATGTAGTCGTTGAAGCCGACGCGCCGGAAGCCCGCCGACCACAGCATGTCGGCGAGCACGAGCGGGTAGCTCTTGCCGTGGATGCGCGCCGTCTTGTGGGCGCGGTCCGTCACGGATCGCACGTCGAACCCCCGTGCGCGCTGCCAGAGGAAGCGGAGACGATCGGTGAGTGCGAGCGCGCTCGAAGGCATGAACATCCTTCCGGACCGGTGACGGGGAACGTCACCAGTCTACGGGGGAGTGCTCAGCGGGCCTCTGCGAGGCGAGCGGTCTCGTCGTGCCACGAGGTGGCGACGGCGCGCAGCTTCTCTTCGTACTTGCGTCCGTGGTGTGCGCAGAAGAGCAGTTCGCTGCCGTTGACCTCGGCCGCGATGTAGGCCTGGGCGCCGCACGAGTCGCAACGGTCGGTGGCGCTGAGACGGTACTCGAGGACGGCGGGCTCTGCGGTGGTCGACATGCTCATTTCGGTTCCTCCTCGGTACATGCGATGCGATGCTCGGTGATGCGTGTGACACATACAACCACGCGAAACCTGCGGGTATGCCGCGATCCGGTCACATTTCGCTGTGCGCGTACGCGGCCCACGCCCCGGTCGCCTCCGCTCTCCTGCCGGCCGTCGTGTCGCCGCCGGCGTGTCGCCGGCCCGGCTTAGTCTTGGAGATTGTGACCGCCGAGTATTCCGCCCACCATCTCCAGGTGCTCGAGGGGCTCGAGGCCGTCCGCAAGCGCCCGGGCATGTACATCGGCTCGACCGACTCGCGCGGACTCATGCACTGCGTGTGGGAGATCATCGACAACTCCGTCGACGAGGCTCTCGCGGGCTTCGGTTCGCAGATCGACATCGTCCTCCACGGCGACGGCAGCGTCGAGGTGCGCGACCGGGCCCGGGGCATCCCCGTCGACGTCGAGCCGCGCACGGGCCTCACCGGCGTCGAGGTCGTCTTCACCAAGCTCCACGCCGGCGGCAAGTTCGGAGGCGGCTCCTACGCCGCCTCCGGCGGTCTTCACGGCGTCGGCGCGTCCGTCGTCAACGCCCTCAGCGAGCGGCTCGACGTCGAGGTCGACCGTGGCGGCAAGACATATGCGATGTCGTTCCACCGCGGCGAGCCCGGCATCTTCGCGGGGCCCGGCCCGGATTCTCCGTTCACGCCCTTCGACAAGGCATCCGAGCTCCGCGTCATCGGTAAGGCCGCCCGCGGTGTCACGGGAACACGTATCCGCTACTGGGCGGACCGTCAGATCTTCACGAAGGATGCCACATTCCACCTCGGCGAACTGGAGCAGCGGGCCCGTCAGACCGCCTTCCTCGTCCCGGGTCTCGAGATCGACATCGCCGACGAGCGCGGTGACGAATCGACCACGACCGCGTACCGCTTCGACGGCGGCATCTCCGAGTTCGCGGAGTTCCTCGCGCCCGACCCCGCCGTCACCGACACGTGGCGCCTCACCGGTTCCGGAACCTTCACCGAGACCGTGCCCGTGCTCCAGCCCGGGGGAGCGATGGTCCCGACCGAGGTCGCTCGTGAGTGCGAGGTCGACATCGCGCTGCGGTGGGGGACGGGCTATGAGACCGTGACCCGGTCGTTCGTGAACATCATCGCCACGCCGAAGGGCGGCACGCACCAGGCCGGCTTCGAGCAGGGCCTCATGAAGGTGCTGCGCGCACAGGTGGATCAGAATGCGCGGCGCCTCAAGGTGGGCACCGACAAGCTCGAGAAGGACGACATCCTCGCCGGTCTCACCGCCGTGCTGACGGTCCGGCTGCCGGAGCCTCAGTTCGAGGGGCAGACGAAGGAGATCCTCGGCACACCCGCCGTCCGGGCGATCGTCGCGAACGTCGTCGCGAAGGAGCTCACCGAGCGGTTCGCCTCGACCAAGCGCGAGGACAAGGCGCAGACCGCGCTCGTGCTCGAAAAGATCGTCTCGGAGATGAAGGCGCGCATCTCGGCGCGCACGCACAAAGAGACGCAGCGTCGCAAGAACGCCCTCGAATCGTCCTCCCTCCCGGTGAAGCTCGCGGACTGCCGCACGAACGACGTCGCGCAATCCGAGCTGTTCATCGTCGAGGGGGACTCCGCCCTCGGGACCGCGAAGCACGCCCGCAACAGCGAGTATCAGGCGCTCCTGCCGATCCGCGGCAAGATCCTCAACGTCCAGAAGGCGTCGATCAGCGACATGCTCGGAAACGCCGAGTGCGCCGCGATCATCCAGACGATCGGCGCGGGCTCCGGTCGCTCGTTCGACCTCGACGCGGCCCGCTACGGCAAGATCATCCTCATGAGCGACGCCGACGTCGACGGCGCGCACATCCGGACGCTCCTGCTCACGTTGTTCTTCCGGTACATGCGCCCGCTCATCGAGGCCGGACGCGTCTATGCAGCCGTGCCGCCGCTGCATCGGGTGATCGTCGTTAACCCCGGCTCCAAGCCCAACGAGACCATCTACACGTACTCCGAACAGGAACTGCACGGTCTGCTCGGCAAGCTGCAGAAGTCGAATCGACGCTGGCAGGAGCCGGTGCAACGGTACAAGGGACTCGGCGAGATGGATGCCGATCAGCTCGCCACGACGACGATGGACCGCGTCGGGCGCACTCTCCGGCGTGTGCGCGTCGAAGACGCGGAGAGCGCGGCAGCCGTGTTCGAACTGTTGATGGGCAGCGACGTCGCTCCGCGCCGCGACTTCATCGTGTCCTCGAGCGACCGCCTCGACCGCGAGTCCATCGACGCCTGAACCGGCCCGGAAACGCGCGGGGCCCGAAACCGAGCTGGGGGGATCGGTTTCGGGCCATCGCCGCGGCGCTCGCGTCTCGTCGCGATGACGCTGTCCTGATCGCAGGAACAGCGTCCCCGAAACCGCAGACCAGACTGCTGAGCGCTCGTAGAAAGCCCCGACTGGGGACCGGTGCTTTCGGCTGTCACCACAGTACGAGCGCGCGACATCAACCCGCGCCCTACGAATGGCGAGCCCGGTTGCGACTTTCGTATATTCCTCTGAGGAGGTCAGGACTCCAGTGGAAGCGATGCCGACACGACCCATCCTTCCGGCCGTCGCTCGGCCGAGAACGAGCCGCCGAACACGCGGAACCGCTCGCGGAGCCGCATGATGCCGTAGCCCGACGCGGGAAGACCGGCGGTGCGCGCCGGGGGCGAGTCGTCACGGAACTCGAGGTGGGCCCACCCGCGCTGCACCGTCAGCGCGATATGGACGTTCGTCGCTCCCGTCGCGTGCTTCAGGACGTTCGTCGAGCTCTCGCGCATGACGCGCGTCAGAGCGACGAGCGAGGTGCTCGGCAAGCGGACCTGGTCGGGGATGTCCGTCGTCACCGAGATGCCGGCTCTCGTCAGCTCTCGGGTGACGTCCGCGACCGTGCCGGGGATGCCGTCTCGGGAGGGGACCCGCTCCGGCGACAGGCTCTCCTCGCCGCGGACCATCCCGAGCACGCGCCGAATGTCGGTGAGGGCTTGGACGGCCGCCTCACGGATGGCCGTCTGGGATTGGGTACGGGTTGTGGAGTCCTCCGTGTGCTCGAGCACTGCCGCATGCAGAGCGACGATCGTGATCTCGTGCGCGACGATGTCGTGCAGCTCGTCGGCGATGAGATCTCGTTCGTGCCGAAGCTGCTCGGCGACCTCCTGTTCGGTGGCCTCGAGCCGCGTCGCCAGCATGACGGCCCTCTCGTTCTGTTGTCGGATGGCGAATCCGATGGAGCCGCTCACCACCCCGATCACGATGATGACGATGGCGGACAGCATGGCCAATTGCGTGCCTGGTGAGAACACGCCCACAACGATCCACGTCGCCAGCGCCAGTCCGTACAGCGATGTGAGCGCGAGGCTGCACGTCATCGCGACGAAGCCGACGATCAAGGCTGCCGGGATCAGACTGTCTCGGGCGACCCCCGCCACGGCGGCCACCGTACCCACGGCAATCAGCGCAACCGTGGCGGCCGGCGGTCGCCACGCGTAGAGCGGGATGCACAGGGTGATCGCGGTCGTGATGACCGCTTGAAGAATAGGCACTTCCGCCCCGCTCGTTGCTCTCAGCAACGAGTCGAGGATGAGCAACACGGCTGCCAGCAGAATCAGCAACCGTCGAACGGCCGGGCGCACTGGCCGGTATGACCAGAACGGCGCTCGGAAGTACTGGGCGACTCTCGCCCTCAGGGAATCCACCACGCGATTATCTCGCGGGCCGCCTCACCAGAGGCGCAGCATCTTGCCGATAACGTCCCATACACTCATGTTGTCACCTCCACAACGTCTCGAATCGATTCTTCGTACGGACGTCATCGCGCACGACCGACGAACGGCGAAACCACTTGCGACTTTCGGCGGATTTGTCGTGTGCAGCGAGATCGGGCGCACTCCGTAGGATGGCGATGTGACGGAGCGGATACGTGTGATCATCGTGGACGACGAGTCCCTCGTGCGAGCGGCTCTCCGCGTCTTCCTGGAGTCGGACGACGGATTCGAGCTCGTCGGCGAAGCGGACAACGGCGCCGATGCGATCGTCGTCGCCCGAGAGGTGCGCCCCGACGTCGTCCTCATGGATGTGCAGATGCCGAAGATGGACGGCATCGAGGCGACACGCCGGCTGACGCAGGAGCTGCCGGGCCTCAAGGTCGTCGCGCTGACGACGTTCTCCGCGGAGCGGGTGATCGTGCCGATGCTGGGCGCCGGGGCATCCGGCTATCTCGTGAAGGACACCTCGCCGGAGCGCATCCTCGACGCCGCGCGCCTCGCCCACGAGGGCGGGTACGTCCTGTCGCCGCGCGTCGCCAAAGAGCTCATCTCCTCGGTGCAGAACACCGAGCCGGCGCCCACGCGCACGATGGGTCGCGAGGAGGAGCTCACCGAACGCGAGCTGCAGGTCGTGAAGCTTCTCGCACAGGGAATGTCGAACGCGGAGATCGGTGCGGAGATGTTCGTGTCCGAGGCGACCGTGAAATCGCATCTCAGCCGGATCACTGCGAAGTGGGGGGTGCGCGATCGCATCCAGGTGCTGATCCGCGCCGCGCAGTTGGGTCTCGTCAAGATCACCTGACCGACCCGCGCCTCAGGAGATCGCGGCCCCGATCGCACCGACGACGGCATCGAGCGCCTGCCCGGACGCGTCGCGCTTGGCGCCCGCTGCGGGAAGCTGCCGCACGGATCCGTCCGATCCGACGGCACGGGGCTCCACACCCACCCACGCGATCGTGAGTGCGTCTTCGCCCTTCAGGAACCGCTGTGCGCGCACTCCACCGGTGGCGCGACCCTTCGGCGGGAACTCGGCGAAGGCGGAGACCTTGGCGCTGCCGGCATCCGTCCCCGCGATCGCCTGAGACGAGCCCGCGACCGTCACGACCACGGCATCGTCATCCCCGTGCACGGCCTGGAACGCGATCACCTCGGCGCCGCCGGAGAGCCGGATGCCGGCCATTCCGCCGGCGGCACGCCCCTGCGGTCGGACGGCGCTCGCGTCGAAGCGCAGAAGCTGCGCGTCGGATGCCACGAAGACGAGCTCGACGCTGTCGGGAGCGAGGCCCGCGCCGACGACACGGTCGCCGGGCTTCAGGGCGATGATCTCGACGTCGTGCTTGCCTGCGGGCAGCTCCGAGGCGGCGACGCGCTTCACGGTGCCCTGACGGGTCCCGAGGGCGATGATGTCGTCGCCCAGGGGAACGACCCCGACCACATGCTCACCGGAGGCCAGGCCGAGGTACTGGTCGGCGCGGGTGCCTGCAGCAAGCTGCACGGCGGTCCCCGGAACCGAGGGGAGGTCGACGGGGGAGAAGCGCACGAGTCGCCCGGCGCTCGTCACGGCGCCGAGGTCGCCGCGCGTCGTGGCATCCACCGCCGAGAGGATCGCGTCGTGCTTCGCGCGTCGCGTCGGCACGACGATGCCGCCCTCGCCGGTGAGCTCGGCGCGCACCATGCGCCCGGTCGCGGAGAGGAACACACGACAGGGCACGTCGGCGATCTGGAGGTCGGCGGGGGCTGCAGCGCGCGAGCGCGCGGCGACCGGTCCGCCGTTGAGCAGCAGGGTGCGCCGCGGGGTGCCGAAAGTATCCGCGGCGGCGTCGAGCTCGCGCGCGACCTGGGCACGCAGGAGGCTTTCGCTCCCGAGCAGGTCCTCGAGTTCCGCGATCTCGGCCTTCAGCGTGTCACGCTCGGTCTCGAGCTCGATGCGGGAGAACCGCGTGAGGCGGCGCAGGCGCAGTTCGAGGATGTATTCCGCCTGCGGCTGCGACAGGTCGAACACGCTCATGAGGCGCGTGCGGGCCTGCTCGCCGTCGTCCGAGGCGCGGATGACCTGGATGACCTCGTCGATGTCGAGGATCGCGATGAGGAGACCTTCGACGAGGTGCAGGCGTTCCTTCTTGCGCGCGAGGCGGAAGCGGCTGCGCCGCGTGACGACCGAGAGCCGGTGATCGAGATAGACGCGCAGGAGCGGCTTGAGGCCGAGAGTCTGCGGCTGTCCGTCCACGAGCGCGACGTTGTTGATGCCGAACGAGTCCTCGAGCGGGGTCAGACGGAACAGCTGCTCGAGCACGGCGTTCGGGTCGAACCCGGTCTTGATGCCGATCTCGAGCCGCAGGCCGTTGTGGCGATCCGTGAGGTCGACGACGTCGGCGATGCCCGTGACCTTCTTGGCCTTCACGGCATCCGTGATCTTCTCGATCACACGTCCCACGCCGACCATGTACGGGAGCTCGGTCACGACGAGCCCCGTGCGGCGCGGTCCGAGCGACTCGACGGATACCTTCGCCCGCGTGCGGAACGTGCCGCGGCCCGTCTCGTACGCTTCGGCGATCCCCTCGAGGCCGACGATGATGCCGCCGCCGGGGAGGTCCGGCCCGGGTACGAACTCCATGAGCTCGGTGGTCGTCGCCTCGGGGTTCTCGAGCAGATGGATGGCCGCCGCGACCACCTCGATGAGGTTGTGCGGCGCCATGTTGGTCGCCATGCCGACGGCGATGCCGGTGGCGCCGTTGACGAGGAGGTTGGGGAAAGCGGCCGGCAGGACATCGGGCTGCTGGAACTGGCCGTCGTAGTTCGGGACGAAGTCCACGACGTCCTCGTCGAGGTTCTCGGTGAGGGCGAGCGCGGCGGGGGCGAGTCTCGCCTCGGTGTAGCGAGCCGCCGCGGGGCCGTCGTCGAGCGAGCCGAAGTTGCCGTGCCCGTCGACGAGCGGGACTCGGAGGGCGAACGACTGCGAGAGCCGCACGAGCGCGTCGTAGATCGCCGAGTCGCCGTGGGGGTGCAGCTTTCCCATCACCTCGCCGACGACGCGGGCGCTCTTGACGTGTCCGCGGTCGGGGCGCAGCCCCATGTCGGCCATCTGGAACAGGATGCGGCGCTGCACGGGCTTGAGACCGTCGCGGGCGTCGGGGAGCGCGCGCGAGTAGATCACCGAGTAGGCGTACTCGAGGAACGAGTCCTGCATCTCGGTGGAGACGTCGACGTCTTCGATGCGGCCGTGACCTTCGGGAACGGACTCGGTGCGGGACGCTGCCATGGACCTGCGATGCCTCCGTGCGGATTGCGACGAGAAGGGGCCTCGCCCGCCGTGTGCGAGACTGGCCCCGATGTCCCTCAGCCTACCCGCGGACCCGCCCGCGGCCCGGAGCCTCACCGGTGTCGTGCCACAACTGCTCGCCTCCCTCGATGCTCGGCCCGACTGGTTCCCGGCGGCCCGATCGGCGATCCTGGTCCTCGTCGACGGCCTGGGCCGCGGCAACCTCACGGCACGGTCAGGCCACGCCCGCTTCCTCGCGTCCCACCTGGCGAAGCGGGATGCCGCACGCACGGTCTTCCCGTCGACGACGGCCACCGCGCTGACGAGCCTCCTCACGGGAACGGATGCCGGTGTGCACGGCATCGTCGGCTACCGCGCGCGCGTTCCCGGGACGATGACCGCGCCGAACCAGCTGAAGGGGTGGGAGACCGACGGCCTCGACCCGCTCGAGTGGCAACGCGCTGAACCGCTCTTCGAGCAGGCCGCGGCGGCGGGGCGCCCCGTCTTCGTCGTGTCGAAACCCCAATACGCCGCCACGGGCTTCACCCGGGCGATCCAGCGGGGCGCGACGTTCCTGCCCGCCACGACGCCCGAGGAGCGGTTCGCGGTGGCCGCGGAGGCGGCAGCGACCCACCCCGGCGCTCTCGTGTACGTCTACGTCCCGGAGCTCGACACCGTCGGGCATGCCCGCGGCTGGGAGAGCGACGAGTGGCTGCAGTCACTCGAGCAGGTGGATGCCGGCATCCGCCGCCTCCACGAACGCGCACCGGCGGACACCGGGATCCTCGTCACGTCCGACCACGGCATGGTGGACGTCCCCGCCGAGCGTCACGTGCTGTTGCGCGCCGGTGACGATCTGCTCGACGACGTCGCGCTCGTCGCGGGGGAGCCGCGCATGCTGCAGCTCTACGTCGACGACGGCGCGGCAGCGGCGGTCGTGGCGCGCTGGCGCTCCTCGGAGCAGTCGCGCTCGTGGGTGATGACCCGCGAGGAGGCCGTCGCTGCGGGGCTCTACGGCCCGGTGGTCGCCGATGAGGTGCTGCCGCGGATCGGCGATGTGCTCGTCGCGGCGCGCGGATCCGTCGCGTACTACGACGACCGACTGGTCGACAAGAAGGCCCAGCGGATGATCGGACAGCACGGTTCGCTCACGGATCAGGAGCGCATCGTGCCGCTCATCCGTCTCGGCGCCTTCGCGCGCTGAGTGCCTGAGGCGGCCTGAGCTCAGCCGTCTTCCGTGCGAGCGCCGAAGACGATCTCGTCCCACGACGGCATCGACGTGCGTCCCTTGCGCCGGGATGCCTCGCTCATGACCGTGTCGTCGATCGCCTCGTCCTCGGCGGCGTCCGTCTCGTCGTAGCCGGGCTCGAGAGCGTCGAAGAGGGCGACCGGATGCTGCGCCTCGGCGGGCTCGTCCGCCGGCATCGGTTCCCGCTGCCCGCGACGGCGACGGAGCGCTTCGAGGAGGTCCGCGGTCTCGGCGGAGGTCACCGAGGCATCCGGCGCGCGCTTGATGGCGGCCTCCTGCACGGCGGCGGTCACGGTCGGGCGGACGTCGCGGGTGACGATCTCGACCTCGGGCTCGAGCTTGCGCGGTCCGAAGGCCCCCGAGTCGAATCGCGACGAGTCCTTGAGCGGCGACGCGTCGAG
The DNA here is from genome assembly GCA_001724425.1 of Microbacterium sp. SCN 70-27. Lineage (GTDB taxonomy): Bacteria > Actinomycetota > Actinomycetes > Actinomycetales > Microbacteriaceae > Microbacterium. The sequence continues at coordinate 23,070 of MEEK01000021.1, read as the reverse complement.
GGCGCGCAGGCGCGGGATGAGGCCCTCGGGGAGCGACCCCTGACGGGACAGTTGCGTGGCATCCGAGTTCTGCGGGGAGAGGGTGGAGCGGCGCGGGTCGAAGCTCCACCGCGCGTCGTGGTCGACATCGCTCGCCGAGAACTCCAGCTTGACGATCCAGCCGGTCTCTTCGCGCCAGCTCGTCCAGCGCTCTCCGGTCGCGCCCGCGTCGGCGAGCTTCGCTCGGACGGCGGTGCCGAACGTCGGCTGGACGCCGGGCTCGAGTTCACCGGCCATGAGCACCGGGACGGCGAGGGCCTGGCCGACGATGTGCTCGCGCTCGGCGAGGACGGGTCGCTCATACCGCTCGACGTCTTCACGGCGCACACCAAGGAGCTCCGCGACCTCCGCGGCGGACATACCCGCCCGGATGTGCGACTGGATCTCGCGCGGGTTGGCGCGCGCGGCACGCGGCTCTGCGCTCTGCTGGGCGCGGCGCAGCTGCGAGCGCAGCGTCTCGTCCACGGGGAGCGCGTACCGCTCACCCGACTCGGTCGCGACGACGAGGATTCCCTCTTCGACTCCGATGACTTTGAGCTGCTCCATGCGAGACACGCCTCCAGTTCCTGCGAAAGCACGACAATGGTGCCGCGGCCATGGTGACACGGCCCGATGCGCCCGCAGGGAATATCGCGGGCGCGCCGCGAGTTCTGCTCGTGGCACCCGCCGGAAAGCGGGGTCAGCACGGCTCACATTTGCGAAATGCTTCCGCGTCGTGCAAACTATCGCCGCCTGCGACCCGAAAGTGCGGGCTGCAGACGTCAGATACTGGAAGTGAGAGCATGGCGACCGACTACGACGCCCCCCGCAAGACCGAAGACGACAGCGAGTCGATCGAGGCGCTCAAGGAGCGCGTCCCCGACAAGCTCTCGGGTTCCGTCGATGCGGAGGACGCCGACAACCCCTCGGGCTTCGAACTGCCCGGCGCCGACCTCTCGGATCTCGACCTCGACGTCGTCGTCCTGCCTGCGCAGGAAGACGAGTTCACCTGCATCGAGTGCTTCCTCGTGAAGCACCGCACCCAGATCGACCACGAGACGTCGGTCGGCGCGATCTGCATCGAGTGCGCCGCCTGATCACGACACACCCGGCATCCGCCGTGCGTCAGCCTCGCTGAGCCCGACGGATCGCCGAGACGACCCGGTCCGGGGTACGGGTGGAGAACACCCACTCCGTGACCGGGTCTCTTTCGTCGAGCACCGGAACCCGCACGACCCCGTCGATCCCCCCGCGCAGAGCGTGCCACGCCGTACGGGGCAGCCCCGGACCGCGGACCTCCCGCGCCTCAGCGCCCACGAGCCCGGTCGGATCGCCGAGGAAGCGCACCGGGATGTGCGCGCGCCCGACGCGCAACTCGCCGCCCTGCACCGCCACGACGGGCGAGAGCAGGACGAGCGCGGCGATGATGGCGACGGCGACCGCGAGCCCCGCGAGGAGCGCGACCGTGGCATCCAGCGGCACGAAGACGAGCGAGACCATCGGCGCCGCCACCGCTGCCGCAAGAAGGGTCCAGAGCGAGGGCGTGAGCCGCTCGCGGTAGAGCGGCGCCGCGCGCACGGGCGACGGGACGGCGGTCGGGTCTGCGTTCTGGGGGGCGTGCATTAGCCTCGTGGGGTGATCGAATCCGTGGACGTTCCCATCATCGCATCGCACGTTCCCGTCTACGCCCACCCCGGCGACGCGGGAGCGGACCTCGTCTCGACGCAGACCCTCACCCTCGCGCCCGGACAACGCGCTCTGGTCGGCACCGGCGTGCGCATCGCCCTGCCCGACGGGTACGTCGCGTTCGTCGTCCCGCGCAGCGGACTTGCGGCGAAGCACGGCATCACGATCGTCAACTCTCCCGGCACGGTCGACGCCGGCTACCGCGGCGAGATCAAGGTGTCGCTGCTGAACACGGATGCCGACGAGGCGTACGCCATCACGGCCGGTGACCGCATCGCCCAACTGATCGTCATGCCCGTGCCGAGAGTACGATTCCTTCCGGTCGACGAGCTTCCCGACTCCACCCGAGGAGAAGGCGGATTCGGCTCGACCGGCTATCAGACAGGAGAACCCGCATGAGCGACGAGCTCACCGCGAAGTCGGCCCCCGAGGACCGCGCCACCGTCGGACCGTTCGATGAGGCCGAGGCGAACCCCGTGCGCCCCTACATCGACCTGGGGGGCATCAAGGTGCTTCCGCGCGAAGGCCTGAACCTGCGGCTCGAAGTCGAGGAGCAGACGCAGCGCATCGTCGCCGTCGGTCTCGACTACGCCGGATCGACCCTGCAGGTGCAGCCCTTCGCGGCCCCGCGCACGAGCGGGCTCTGGGACGAGACGCGCGAGCAGATCCGCCAGCAGATCCGCCAGCAGGGCGGCCGCGTCGAGGAGCGCGAGGGCCCCCTCGGCCCCGAGCTGCTCGCCGAAGTGCCCGTCGCGACGGGCGCGGACGCGAAGCCCGGCATGCGCCTCGCGCGCTTCGTCGGTGTCGACGGTCCGCGCTGGTTCCTCCGCGGCGTGATCGGCGGGGATGCCACGAGCGACGTGGATGCCGCGGCGAAGGTCGAAGACCTCTTCCGTTCCCTCGTCGTCGTCCGCGGCGGGACGCCCATGCCGCCGCGCGACCTCATCCCGCTGAAGATGCCGGCCGCTCCCGGCACCGCATGAGCTCCGACGCGCACCCCGACGGCGAGCAGGCGGCCGATGAGGCGCCCGCGGACGCCCTGACCCCGCCCGCGGCATCCGACGTGCTCGGTCAGGCGCTCGGGGGAGCGGCGCGTCGCGCCGGGTTCGACCCCCAGCAGGACGCGACGACCGGCGAGGTCGTGTGGCGCGCCATCGGCGGGCCGCGCGGGATCGCGGAGTCGCTCCTGCCGACGCTGCTGTTCGTCGTCAGCTACATCGTCTCGGGGAACAACCTGATCCTCGCGATCGCGCTGTCGGTCGGCGCCGCCGTCGTGCTGACGGTCATCCGCCTGGCGGCGCGGCAGCCGTTCGGCTCCGCCGTCGGCGGTCTCATCGGCGCCCTCATCGCCGCCGGCTGGGCTCTCGTGACCGGAAGCGCCGTCGACGCGTTCCTCTGGGGCCTCATCCTCAACGCCGTGTACGGCGGCGGGCTTCTCCTCTCGGCGCTCGTCGGCTGGCCGATCATCGGCCTCGCCGGAGGCTTCCTCATGGGGGAGGGTGTCGCGTGGCGGCGCGACCGCCGCAAGCGCCGCGCGTACTTCTGGCTCACGATCATGTGGGCGGCCCTGTTCGCCGTCCGCCTCGCCGTGCAACTGCCGTACTACTTCAGCGGCGATGTGGCCGGGCTCGGCACCTGGAAACTCCTCCTCGGCATCCCGCCGTTCGCCGTTCTCGTGGCCGTCACGTGGATCGTGGTCCGCCGGGTCAACCCGCGCCGCGCGGTCTCCGACAGCGGCGCTGAGGCGTGATAGATTTATCTTGACATCAAGATAAATTCTTCCCTCGAGGATGCCGTCCTTCGGGTAAGGCAGACCTCACTAGCCGCCGCGGTCGCAGCCGGGGAAGATGGAGAGACGGAAGCGCCTGTTCGGCGTGCGCCGCGCCCCCGAAGAAGGAGAGCAACGTGTCCACTGTTGACAGCTTCGGTGCCAAGAGCACCCTCACGGTCGGGGGAACCGACTACGAGATCTACCGCATCGACACCGTCGCCGGTTACGCGAAGCTCCCGTTCAGCCTCAAGGTGCTGCTCGAGAACCTGCTGCGCACCGAGGACGGCGCGAACGTCACGAAGGCGCAGATCGAGGCGCTCGGGAACTGGGATGCCGATGCGGAGCCCGACACCGAGATCCAGTTCACGCCCGCCCGTGTCGTGATGCAGGACTTCACCGGCGTCCCCTGCATCGTCGACCTCGCCACGATGCGCGAGGCCGTCACCGCCCTCGGCGGCGACCCCGACAAGATCAACCCGCTCTCGCCCGCCGAGATGGTCATCGACCACTCCGTCATCGCCGACCTCTTCGGCACGGAGAACGCCCTCGAGCGCAACGTCGAGATCGAGTACGAGCGCAACGGTGAGCGCTACCAGTTCCTGCGCTGGGGCCAGACCGCCTTCCAGGACTTCAAGGTCGTCCCCCCGGGCACCGGCATCGTCCACCAGGTGAACATCGAGCACCTGGCGAAGGTCATCTACGACCGCACCGGCCGCGACGGCGTCCTGCGCGCGTACCCCGACACCTGCGTCGGCACCGACTCGCACACCACGATGGTCAACGGCCTCGGCGTGCTCGGCTGGGGCGTCGGCGGCATCGAAGCCGAGGCGGCCATGCTCGGCCAGCCCGTCTCGATGCTCATCCCGCGCGTCGTCGGCTTCAAGCTCACGGGCGAGATCCCCGCCGGCGTCACGGCCACCGACGTCGTCCTCACGATCACCGACATGCTGCGCAAGCACGGCGTCGTCGGCAAGTTCGTCGAGTTCTATGGCAAGGGCGTGGCATCCGTGCCGCTCGCCAACCGCGCCACGATCGGCAACATGAGCCCGGAGTTCGGCTCGACGGCCGCGATGTTCCCCATCGACGACGTCACGCTCGACTACCTGCGCCTCACCGGTCGCGACGAGCAGACGGTCGCACTCGTCGAGGCGTACGCCAAGGAGCAGAAGCTCTGGCACGACTCCGACAACGAGCCCGTGTTCAGCGAGTACATGGAACTCGACCTCGGCACGGTCGTGCCCTCCATCGCCGGGCCGAAGCGTCCGCAGGACCGCATCCTCCTCTCCGAGGCGAAGACCCAGTTCGAGAAGGACATCGTCAACTACGCGATGCCCGCCATCTCGCACTCGATCGTCGACCTCGAGGGGGACGGGACGTTCCCCGCATCCGACCCCGGCCCCGTGCCCGGCGATGAGCAGCCCGAGGCGGGCGAGGTCATCATCTCGAGCGGCGGCCCGGCTGCGGCATCCAACCCCGTCAAGGTCACGACGCCCGACGGCACCGCGTACCTCCTCGACAACGGCGCGGTCACCCTCGCGGCGATCACGTCCTGCACCAACACGTCGAACCCGTCGGTCATGATCGCGGCGGGCCTGCTCGCCAAGAAGGCCGTCGACAAGGGCCTGAAGCGCAAGCCGTGGGTCAAGACGACGCTCGGCCCGGGCTCGAAGGTCGTCACCGACTACTACGAGAAGTCGGGCCTCGACAAGGCGCTCGAGGGCCTCGACTTCTTCACCGTCGGCTACGGCTGCACGATCTGCATCGGCAACTCGGGACCGCTCATCGAAGAGGTCTCCGCCGCCATCAACGAGAACGACCTCGCCGTCACGGCCGTCCTCTCCGGCAACCGCAACTTCGAGGGCCGCATCAGCCCCGACGTCAAGATGAACTACCTGGCATCCCCGCCGCTGGTCGTCGCCTACGCTCTCGCCGGGTCGATGAACTTCGACTTCGAGACCGACCCGCTCGGCAAGGACCAGGACGGCAACGACGTGTTCCTGAAGGACATCTGGCCCGCGCCGGAAGAGGTCCAGCAGGTCATCGACTCGTCGATCTCCCGCGACCAGTTCATCACCCAGTACGCGACCGTGTTCGACGGTGACGAGCGCTGGAAGAGCCTGCCCACCCCCGAGGGCCCCATCTTCGAGTGGGATGCCGACTCGACCTACGTGCGCAAGGCGCCCTACTTCGACGGCATGTCGATGGATCTCACCCCCGTGAGCGACATCCACGGTGCGCGCGTCATGGCCACCCTGGGCGACTCGGTCACGACCGACCACATCTCCCCGGCGGGCAACATCAAGGCGGGCACCCCGGCCGCGCAGTACCTCACGGAGCACGGCGTCGCGCAGAAGGACTTCAACTCCTACGGCTCGCGCCGCGGCAACCACGAGGTCATGATCCGCGGCACGTTCGCGAACATCCGTCTGAAGAACGAGCTCGTCGCGGCTGTCAACGACGGCCAGATCATCGAGGGCGGGTACACGCGCGACTTCACGCAGGCCGGCGGTCCGCAGTCGTACATCTTCGACGCGAGCAGCAACTACCAGGCGCAGGGCACCCCGCTCGTGGTCTTCGGCGGCAAGGAATACGGCTCCGGCTCGTCGCGCGACTGGGCGGCCAAGGGCACGTCGCTCCTGGGCGTGAAGGCGGTCATCACCGAGAGCTTCGAGCGCATCCACCGCTCGAACCTCATCGGCATGGGCGTCGTCCCGCTGCAGTTCCCCGAGGGCCAGTCCTGGAAGAGCCTCGGCCTCGACGGCACCGAGATCGTCTCGATCGAGGGTCTCGAGGAGCTGAACAGCGGCACCACCCCGAAGACGGTGAAGGTCACCGCCGCCCCGAGCGAGTTCTCGCCCGAGGGCAAGGAGACGGTCGTCTTCGACGCGAAGGTCCGCATCGACACACCCGGTGAGGCCGACTACTACCGCAACGGCGGCATCCTGCAGTACGTGCTGCGTTCGCTCGTCTGAGCGATCCGCCGCGAGAGGCCCGGCATCCCCACGTGGGATGCCGGGCCTCTCGGCATCCCAGCCGTGTGCACCTTGCACCCTCCGCCCCGTCGACGCAACCCTCCCGATGGATGAAGCGTCGAACGATGCCGCCGCATAGAATCGAAGGATGAGTCTGCTCGAGTCGATCTCCGGTCCGCGCGACCTCGATGGGCTCACGCCGGACCAGCTCCCGCAGCTCGCGCAGGAGATCCGTGACTTCCTCGTGCAGAACGTCGCGCGCACGGGCGGGCACCTCGGACCGAACCTCGGCGTCGTGGAACTCACGATCGCGTTGCACCGCGTCTTCGATTCTCCGAACGACCCGTTCGTCTTCGACACGGGCCACCAGTCGTACGTGCACAAGCTGCTGACGGGCCGCCAGGACTTCGCGGGTCTCCGATCGCGCGGCGGCCTCGCAGGCTACCCCCAGCGCTCGGAGAGCCCGCACGACGTCGTCGAGTCGTCGCACGCCTCGAGCTCGCTCAGTTGGGCCGACGGCATCTCCCGCGCCCTGACGCGCACGGGACGCACGGACCGCCATGTCGTGGCGGTCGTCGGCGACGGGGCGCTCACGGGCGGCATGACGTGGGAGGCGCTCAACAACATCTCCGACGACAACGACCGGAACCTCGTCATCGTCGTGAACGACAACGGCCGCTCGTACGCCCCGACGATCGGCGGCATGGCCCGCTACCTCAACCGGCTGCGCACGACCGACGGGTACGAGAACCTCCGGCGCGGGTCGGACTCGTTCTTCCGCCGACTCGGGCCGATGGGGCGCGCGATCTACCGCGGCGTCCGCGGCGGAACGCACGGCTTCCTCTCGCGGTTCACGAACAACGTCGCGCTGTACTCGAACCTCGACATCAAGTACCTGGGGCCGATCGACGGACACGACCTCGTCGCCCTCGACGAGACGCTCCGTCTCGCGAAGGCGTATCGGGCGCCCGTGATCGTGCACGTCATCACCGAGAAGGGGCGCGGCTACGAGCCCGCCCGCAACGACGAGGCGGATCAGTTCCACGCCGTCGGCAAGATCGACCCGGCGACCGGCGAACCCCTCGGCTCCTCCGATGCGACGGCGTGGACGGATGCCTTCGCCGATGCCCTCGTCGAGGCGGGCGAGCGGCGCGACGACATCATCGCGATCACCGCCGCGATGCTGCGCCCCACAGGCCTGCAACCCTTCGCGCAGAAGTTCCCCGACCGCGTCTACGACGTCGGCATCGCCGAGCAACACGCCGTGGCATCCGCCGCCGGGCTCGCCTTCGGGGGTCTGCACCCCGTCGTCGCGCTCTACGCCACGTTCATGAACCGCGCGTTCGACCAGGTGATGATGGACGTCGCGCTCCACAAGGCCGGTGTCACCTTCGTCCTCGACCGATCCGGCGTCACGGGCCCCGACGGTCCGAGCCACCACGGCGTGTGGGACCTCGCGATGCTGCAGCTCGTCCCCGGCATCCGCATCGCCGCCCCGCGGGATGAGGCCCGGCTTCGCGAGGAGTTCGCCGAGGCGATCACCGTCGAGGACGCCCCCACCGTCGTGCGGTTCCCGAAGGGCGCCGTCTCGCCCGATCTGCCCGCACTCGAACGTCTCGCCGACGGCACGGACCTCCTGTGGCGCGAAGGCACCGAGGATGTGCTCCTCGTCGGCATCGGACCGATGGCGCATCTCGCGGTCGAGGTCGCAGAGCGCCTGCGCGCGCAGGGGATCGGCGCCACCGTGATCGACCCGCGATGGGTCGTGCCGGTGCAGCCGAGCGTCGTCGAACTCGCGGCCGCACACCGGCTCGTGATCACGATCGAGGACGGCATCCGCGTCGGCGGTGTCGGCACGCGCGTGCGTCAGGTGCTGCGCGAGTCGGGCGTCGACACCGCGGTCGACGAACTGGGTCTTCCGGACGAGTTCATCGATCACGCCACACGCGAGCAGATCCTGACCGATGCCGGACTCACGGCCGCGAAGATCGCGCACGACGTCGTCGCGCAGGTGCTCGGCACCCGCATCCCGGTCGCCCGTCCCACGAGCGACACCGGCGCGATCTGGGCCGTCCCGTCGCAGGACAGCGAGCCGCAGGAGCGCTGAGGCCTCGTCCTGCCGTGACAGCATGGAGGAGTGACCACCGCGAACCTCACCCGTGATGAGACGGCGGCACGCGCCGCCGTCATCCACGTCGACACGATCGCCGTCGAGCTGGATCTGCGCGAAGCGCAGCGCGCCGAGGGGGAGACGTTCCCCACGACGGCCACGCTCACCTTCACGTCCACCGCGGATGCCACCTGGATCGACTTCCTCGGGGCATCCGTCGACGAGGTCGTCGTCAACGGCGTCGCGCAGCCGGTCGAGTGGGACGGTGCGCGTATCGCGGTGTCGGGGCTCGTCGCACACAACGTCGTGACGGTCCGCGGCCACGGCCGGTACAGCACGTCGGGTGAAGGACTGCACCGTTTCCGCGATCCCGTGGACGGCGAGACCTACCTGTACACGCAGTACGAGCCGGCGGACTGCCGCCGCGTCTACCCCTGCTTCGAGCAGCCCGACCTCAAGGCCCGGTGGACCTTCACGGTGTCGGCACCCGCCGGCTGGCAGGTGCTCTCGAACGGCGCCGAGGCATCCCGCGAGGACATCGACGGGGGAGTGCGGGTGAGCTTCGCCGAGACCCTGCCGCTGTCGAGCTACATCACCGCCGTCGCCGCAGGCCCCTATGCGCGCGTCGACGGCGTGTGGGCGGGTCCGGAGGGCGACGTGCCGCTCGGGGTCCTGTGCCGGGTCTCTCTCGCACCGCACCTCATCGATTCGGGTGATGCGGCGGAGATCCTCGACATCACCCGCCGGGGCCTCACGTTCTACTCCGACGCGTTCGGGATCGCCTACCCTTGGGGCACGTACGACCAGATCTTCGTTCCGGAGTACAACCTCGGCGCGATGGAGAACCCCGGTCTCGTGACGTTCACCGAGCGGTACGTGTTCCGTGGTGCGGCGACGCTCGCACAGCACGAGGGTCGCGCGAACACGATCCTGCACGAGATGGCGCACATGTGGTTCGGTGACCTGGCGACGATGCGCTGGTGGGACGATCTGTGGCTGAAGGAATCGTTCGCCGACTTCATGGGCGCGCACGCGGCCGTCGTGGCGGGTGGCTTCCCGGATGCCTGGGTGACCTTCGCGAGCAGGCGCAAGGGCTGGGCGTATGCGCAGGATCAGCTGCCGACGACGCATCCGATCGTCGCCGACATCCCCGACCTCGAGGCCGCGAAGCTGAACTTCGACGGCATCACCTACGCGAAGGGCGCCGCGGTCCTGAAGCAGCTCGTCGCCTACGTCGGCGAGGACGCCTTCTTCGCCGGCGCGCGGCGCTACTTCTCCGATCACGCCTACGGCAACACGACGCTCGACGACCTTCTCAACGCGCTGGAAGCGGTCTCCGGCCGCGATCTGCGCGCCTGGAGTGCGGCGTGGCTCGAGACGACGGGGATGTCGCAGCTCGATGTCGAGCGGGGAAGTGACGGGGAGCTCAGCCTCATCCAGACCGATCCGCGCCCGCACCGGTTCACCGTCGGCGTCTTCGGGCTCCGCAACGGCAACCTCGTGCTGCGGGACGCACTCGAGGCCGACATCGCCGCCGAGCGCACCGGGCTCCCCATCGCCGAGAGCGGAGGCGCTCTCGAGGACGAGGGCGCCCTGATCGTGCCGAACGTCGACGATCGGACGTACGCGAAGGTGCGACTGGATGCCGGGTCGACGGATGCCGCGGCAGCCGCGTTCTCCACAATCGACGATCCGCTCGTTCGGGCGGTCGTGTGGGCGGCGCTGTGGGATGCCACTCGTGACGGCGAACTCCCGGTCGCCCGCTACCTCGACATCGTGTCGCGCCATGCACCGGCCGAGCCCAACGCCGCCCTGCTCGCCGACGCCGTCGCCCATGCCGGCTTCGCGGTCGCGCACTACGCCGCACCCGAGCAGCGGGGCGCCCTCGCGACGAGCTGGCTCGAGACGACGTGGGCGGCACTGCACGCAGCCGTCCCGGGCTCGGACGCCCAGCTCACGTGGGCCCGGGCGCTCGGCGGCGCCGCCGACGGGGCCGACGCGCGCAGTGCGGAGATCCGCGCGATGCTCGACGGCGCGCTCGCACCCGCGGGCCTGCGGCTCGACCCGGAACTGCGGTGGGCCTGGCTCACGGCGCTGAGCGCGACCGGTCACGCGACAGCGGCGGATGCCGACGCGGAGCTCGCCCGCGACGAGACCTCGCACGGTCGTGTCGCCCATCGTGCGGTGCTCGCGGCGCGCCTCGACGAGACCGTACGGGCGACCGCCTGGCGGAGCGCGTGGCAGGATGCCTCGCTCACGAACGAAGAGCTCGATGCGACGATCGCGGGGGTTCGCGCGGGCGCGTCACGTCGCTTCCTCGCCCCGTTCGACGCCGAGTACTTCGCCGGTATCCGGGAGGTCTGGCAGGAGCGCAGCATCGAGATCGCCCGGCGGCTCGTGATCGGGCTGTTCCCGGCATCCGACGATCTCGGCGACGTCGACGCGTGGCTCGAGGCGAACGGCGACGCGCCGGGCGCCCTGCGTCGCCTCGTCATCGAACAGCGCGACGGCCTCGCGCGCCGGTTGAGAGTGCGCGCGGCGCAGCCCTCACTCTGACGCGGGTGCGGACGCGGGAGCGGGGGCGGGCATCTCAGCCGCAGTCCGTGCGGCGAGGCTCCTTGCCGCGTCGTCGCGCAGGGCACGGCGGGCGGCTCTCCACCATCCCAGGGCGACGGCGGCCGCGCTGAGCGACACGTTGATCGCGTAGATCACATTGAGCGGTCCGCCGATGTACGGGCCCGGTCCGCCGGACCACGCCAGGAACGCGAGGGTGGTCACGACGCCGACGACCGCGCCCAGCGTCGCGAAGGCGATGACGTGCCAGCGCAGGGGTCGCACACGCCGCAGGAGCTGCCCCAACAGCCAGGCGGGAGCCGCGAAGACGATCGCGGCCGCGCCGGCGGCAGGCACGACCCACATGAGGGAGTACAGGCCGTAGGGAAAGGCCGCCACGGTCCACGCCAGCGAGATGAGCCCCGTCGCCCACAGGAAGGCGAGACAGAGGCCGCGGAAGAACTCGAGCCCCGTGAACGCCATCGGCTCGGCAGCGGTCCGGGGCGAGACCACGGCCGGGCTCACGGCCGTGCCTCCCCGATCATTGCGGCGAGCTCCGTGAGGGGCTTCCGCAGCAGGGGAACACGCGCGAGGGGGAGCGCGAGCCGCAAGAGCGTGAGACCGCGGTCGAGGAGTCGCCGCGTGCGCTGCTGGCCCGGTGAGTCGTCGTACACCCAGTACATCGCGAGCAGCAGGTGCGCGAGGAAGAAGACGCGCGGCAGTTCGGCGACGAGGTCTCCCGGGAGCGCGTGCGCGGCTCCGGAGACCGCGTCGGCGAAGAGCCCCACCGTGATGTCGCGCGCCGCTTCGGAGTCGACAGAGAGCGGATTCATCGACGAGCGCGGCGCCAGGGCGGCCGAGACGAACTCGGCGGCGTGCGCATGGTACGGCCCCAGCTGATCGAGGCCCGTGTCGTAGACGACGCGCAGGCGGTCGACGAGGCCGGATGCCTCCGCGAGCCGCGGTAGCGCCGCTGCGCGATGGTGCTCCTGCACGTCGAGGTACAGCTCCTGCACGAGGTCGGACTTCGACGCGAAGTGGTAGTTGGTGGTCCCCACGGAGACCCCCGCCTCCTGCGCGATGAGCCGGATCGTCGTCGCGTCGTAGCCGCGCTCCCGGAACGATCGGAGCGCCACCTCGCGCAGGTGCGCGCGCGTGCGCTCGCTCTTCGTCATCGCGCCGCCGTCCTCTGAACTGAACATGTTCAGAGAATACCAGCGGCGTGCCTCCGAGTCGGACATGGGCCGCACGAGAAACAGGGCCGGAGGCCGCGCAATGCGGCATCCGACCCTGTTCGCGTCAGGCGGGTTCGTGCGGCGTCAGCCGCCGATCCCGCGGATGACGGGGTGGTGGAACGTGTCGCCGAAGGCGCGCTCGCTCGCGCCCTCGCGGTCGAGGTACGGCGAGGCTCCACCGTCGATGAACGGCCAGCCGGCGCCGAGGATGAGGCACAGATCGATGTCTTCGACCTCGGGGACGACACCCTCGTCGAGCATCAGCTTGATCTCCTGTGCCAGCCCGTCCTGCACGCGCTGGAGGATCGTCGCGGCGGACGCGGGGGTGGATGCCACGTGCCCCTTGAGCGCCTTGTGGGCGTCCTTCGTGAAGCCCGTGACGCGGCCGCCCTTGTCCTTCTCGACGACCTCTGCGAGCTCCGCAAGGGCGTGGAAGTTCTCGTTCGCGTAGAACCGCTCGGGGAACGCGCGCACCATCGTGTCCTGCACGTGGGCGGCGACCTTCCAGCCGACCAGGTCGATCAGCTGGAACGGCCCCATCGGCAGGCCGAGCGGCGCGAACGCCTTCTCGACGTCCGCGACCGGGGTGCCCTCGTAGACGGCGCGTGCCGCTTCGCCCATGACCTTCGCGAGCAGGCGGTTCACGACGAAGCCGGGCGCGTCGGCCGTCAGCACGGCGTTCTTGCCGAGGCCCTTCGCGACGACGAACGCGGTCGACAGCGCCGCCTCGGTCGTCACCGGCGTCTTCACGATCTCGATGAGCGGCATGACCGCAACCGGGTTGAAGAAGTGGAACCCGACGAGCCGCTCGGGGTGGGCGAGCTTCGAGCCGATCTCCTCCACGGACAGCGACGAGGTGTTGGTGGCGAGGATGGCATCCTCGGCGACGATCTTCTCGATCTCGCCGAAGACGGCCTGCTTGACCCCGACCTCCTCGAAGACGGCTTCGATCACGAAGTCGCAGTCGGCGTAGAGGCTCTTGTCGGTCGTTCCCGTGACGAGGGCGCGGAGCTGGTTCGCCGTGTCGGTGTCGAGGCGGCCCTTCTGCTCGAGCTTGCCGATCTCGTCGTGGATGTAGGCGACGCCCTTGTCGACGCGCGCCTGGTCGAGGTCGGTGATGAGCACCGGCACCTGGAGCTTGCGCACGAACAGCAGCGCGAACTGGCTCGCCATGAGCCCCGCACCGATGATCCCGACCTTCGTGACCTTCTTCGCGAGGGCCTTGTCGGGCGCGCCGACGGGGCGCTTCGCGCGCTTCTGCACCAGGTCGAAGGCGTACATGGATGCCGCGAACTGGTCGCCGGTGACGAGGTCGGCGAGGGCCTCGTCCTCGCGCGCGAAGCCTTCCTCCTTGGTGCCGCCCTTCGCCTTCTCGAGGAGCTCGAGGGCGACGTAGGGGGAGCGGGGAACGGTCCCGATCTTCGACTCGAGCATGCCTCGGGCCATCTTGATCGCGACCGGCCACTTCACCGTGCGCTCGATCTTGCCGGGCACGTTCTTGCGCTCGACCTTGACCTTGCCGGTGAGAACGCCGTCGGCGAAGCGCAGCGAGTTCTCGAGGAAGTTCGCCGCGGGGAAGATCGCGTCCATGATGCCGAGGTCGTACGCCTGCTGCGGCTTCAGCATGCGGTTCTGCTTCAGCGGGTTGGAGATCACCACCTCGAGGGCGTTCTCGATGCCGATGAGGTTCGGGAGCAGGTAGGCGCCGCCCCACCCCGGGATGATCCCGAGGAAGACCTCCGGCAGCGCGATGGCGGCCGCAGAGGCATCCACCGTGCGGTAGTCGGAGTTGAGCGCGATCTCGAGGCCGCCGCCGAGCGCGAGCCCGTTGACGAAGGCGAAGGACGGCACGCCGAGCTGCGTCAGCTTGCCGAACACCTTGTGTCCGAGCTGCGCCACGAGCTTCGCGTTGGCCTTCGACCCGACGCGTGTGATGTCGGAGAGGTCGGCGCCGGCAGCGAGGATGTACTGCTTGCCGGTGACCGCGACCGCCTGGATCTCGCCCGCGGCAGCGCGCGCCTTGAGGGAGTCGAGCGTCTCGCCGAGCGCCGTCATCGTGGCGGGTCCGAGGGTGTTGGGGCGCGTGTGGTCACGGCCGTTGTCGAGCGTGATGAGCGCCAGCACCTTGCCGGAGGGGAGGGTGACATCGCGGACACGCGAGTGGGTGATCACCTCACCGTCGGTGAGCGCCGTGAGCGGAGAGAAGTCGATCTCGTCGTAGTTGGTCATGGTCGTCCTCCTCAGCGCTTCTTGCCGTTGTAGTGCGGGTTCTCCCAGATGACCGAGCCGCCCTGGCCGAGGCCGACGCACATCGCGGTGAGGCCGTAGCGGACATCCGGTCGCTCGGCGAACTGCGCAGCGAGCTGGATCATGAGACGCACGCCGGTCGCCGCGAGCGGGTGCCCGAGCGCGATCGCTCCGCCCCACTGGTTGACGCGCGGGTCGTCATCGGCGATCCCGAAGTGGTCGAGGAGCGAGATCACCTGGACCGCGAAGGCCTCGTTGAGCTCGAACAGACCGATGTCGCCGATGGTCAGGCCCGCCTTCTTCAGCGCCTTCTCGGTCGAGGGGATCGGGCCGATGCCCATGATCTCGGGCTGCACGCCCGCGAACGCGAACGAGACCATCCGCATCTTCGGCGTGAGGCCCAACTCCTTGACGGCGGCGCCGCCGGCGAGCAGCGACATCGTCGCGCCGTCGGTGAGCGGCGACGAGGTGCCGGCCGTGACCCGGCCGTGCGGGCGGAACGGCGTCTTGAGGTTCGCCAGGTCTTCCATCGTCGTCTGCGGACGACGGCCCTCGTCCTCGGTCGCGAGGCCCCACGTGCCCTCGGCGTCCTTGATCGCGACGGAGACGAGGTCGGGCTGGAACTTGCCGGCCTCGTAGGCCGCCTGCGCCTTCTGCTGGCTGCGCATACCGAAACGGTCGCTGCGCTCCTTCGTCAGATGCGGGAAGCGGTCGAAGATCCGCTCCGCGGTGACGCCCATGTTCAGCGCGCCCGGGTCGACCATGCGCTCGGCGACGAAGCGGGGGTTCGGGTCGGCATTGCCGCCGATGGGGTAGTGGCCCATGTGCTCGACACCGCCGGCGAGGGCGACGTCGTACATGCCCGATCCGATCGAGGCGCCCATCATCGCGACGCTCGTCATGGCGCCCGCACACATGCGGTCGATCGCGAACCCGGGGACCGTCTGGGGGAGTCCCGCAAGGATCGCCACCGAGCGGCCGAGGGTCAGGCCCTGCTCGCCCGTCTGGCTCGTGGCGGCGATCGCCACATCGTCGATGCGGTCAGCCGGCACACCGGCGTTCCGCTCCATCAGCCCGATCGTCGCCTTGACGGCGAGGTCGTCTGCGCGGGTGTTCCAGTACATGCCCTTCTCGCCGGCGCGCCCGAACGGGGTCCGCATGCCGTCGACGAAGTAGACGTCCGAGATCTCGGCCACACTGCCTCCAAGGTAAATGAGATTGAGTACAGCCTAACGTGACACTCAGTCTCGCCTAATCGCTTGGTTCGATTCTACGAGGCGTTCGGGGAGGCGGGCGCGGGCTCCTGCACGGATTCGACAAAGGCCGCCGCGATCACGGGCGACGTGAGCGAGATCTGCCAGGGACGGGCGCCGTGCGCGGCGAGAGCACCACCCACCGACTCCGCGTCGGCCTCCGCGGGAGGCGCCCACGCGACGCGTCGCAGCGTATCGGGCGTGAGGAGGTTCTCGGTCGGCATGTGCAGGTCCGCCGCGAGCTGCTCGACAGCGGTACGCGCGGCCTTCAGTCGCAGGTCGGCGGCGGGGTTCCGGTCCGCCCAGGCCCGCGGGGGCGGCATCCCGTCTCCGGGGACGCGCTCGACCGGAAGCGCCGGGTCGGCACGTCCGGCCTCGATCGCCGTCCACCAGCGATCGAGCTGCGTGCGGCTCGCGCGACCCGTGAAGTCTTTCACACGGGCGAGCTCCTGCTTGCTCTGCGGGTCGGCCACGACCGCGGCGATGAGGGACCGGTCGGGAACGAGGCGACCGGGGGAGACATCCTGCTCACGAGCGAAGTCCTCGCGCGCCTGCCACAGCGAGCGCGCCACGGCGAGCGAGCGCCGACCCCGCACCGTGTGCAGACCGCTGAGGCGACGCCACGGCTCCTCGCGGGCAGGCTTGTCCGGCCGCGTACGCACGGTCTCGAACTCCTGCGCCGCGATCTCCGTCTTGTGCTGCTCGACGAGCTCTGCGACGAGCACGTCGTACACGTCGACGAGGTGCAGCACGTCGAGCTCGGCGTATTCGAGCCACGGCTGCGGGAGCGGGCGCGTGGACCAGTCCGCAGCGGAGTGCGCCTTCGCGAGCGTGATCCCGAGCGCATCCTCGACGACCGCGCCGAGGCCGACCCGCTCGTGTCCGAGCAGGCGCGCGGCGAGTTCCGTATCGAAGATCGACGAGGGATCGAGGTGGAGCTCCCGCAGCGACGGCAGGTCCTGGCTCGCGGCGTGGAGGATCCACTCCACCCCACCGATCGCCTCCTGCAGGGCATCCATCGATCCGAGCGCGGGCGGGTCGAACAGGAATGCGCCGGCATCGCGCCGGAACACCTGGACGAGATATGCCCGCTGCGAATAGCGGAAGCCGGATGCCCGCTCGACATCGACGGCCACCGGCCCTGTGCCCGCGGCAAGGCGACCGACCGCCTCCATGTACTCCGCGAGATCGTCGATCACGTGGTACTCAGCCACGCGACATCCTCTGCGAGCCGAACACTGCTATCCCCTCCGACCCCGGGGGCAGTCCCGCCAACATGCAGACCAGTTCCCCCCAGGCATCCACATGCGCCACGATATCGCCCGACGGCGACCACGACGCACGCAACTCGATCTGCGCGCCGTCTCCCTCGTCCGCGAGAGTGCCGAAGCCCTTCGAGAGGGTCTTGGTCGCGGTACCGGATGCCGAGTGGAACGTCGCCCCTCTGGCCGCGAGGGCGTCGACGAGCCACGACCAGGCGACGTCGGCGAGGAGCGGATCGGTGCCGATCTCGGGTTCGAGCGGGGCCTGCGCGAAGCAGACGATGCGCCATGCGCCGCCCCAGGCATCCGGCTCGTCCTCATCATGGAGCAGCACGAGCCGGCCCGTGCCGTACTCGGAGTCGACGCCCTCCGCCTCCGGGCGTACGTCGCCGGCGATCGCGAAGGCGTCGGGGGCGAGCGACGAGGGCGCACCGATCTCACGCACAGCGAAGTCCGAGCGGAAGGTCATCGCACGAATCGCATCCACGACATCATCGAAGTCCGAAGCGGCGGCCGGGGGACGGGGTTCATCCACGCGATCAGACTAGAATGGCGGCACGATGAAGGCATCCAGGCGCGCCGCAGGATCCGGCCCCGCGGCGGTTCACCGGGCCACTCTCCGCACGGCTGCTGTCGCGCTCGCATCGGCTCTGCTCGCCGTGTGCGCGATGCTCGCCGTGGTGACCGTTCGCGTCGCACGCCGCGTCGTCCGCCCTGCGCCCCGCGCCGTGGACACCCGCATCGTCGACGTCGACGTGGCCGCGCAGACGATCACCCTCGGGCGGACGCCCGACACCGTCCTGCCGGGGCGCTACGGGCTGTTCACGGCGGGCTCGACCGACTACGTGAAGGTCGGGTCGGTGCTCTCCAGCGATGAGCGCACGGTGAAGCGGAAGCTCCTCACGCAGGTCGACGGCGACATGCAGCTGTCGGCGGAGGCCGCCTTCAGCGGGTGGTATTTCCAGCGTCCCGAAGAGCTGCACCTGCCGTTCACGACCGAACAGATCCCCACCGCGGTCGGCCCGTGCCCCGCGTGGCTGTTCCCGGGAGCGGAGACGGCATCGGATGCCGCCGACACCTGGGCCATCCAGATCCACGGCCGCGGCGCGAACCGCTCGGAGTGCCTGCGTGCCGTTCCCGTGTTCCAGGGGCTCGGCGTCACCTCGCTCGTCGTGTCGTACCGCAACGACGGCGACGCGCCCCGCACCCGCAACGGCAGCTACAGCCTCGGTGCGACCGAGTGGCGTGACGTGGATGCCGCGATCGGGTGGGCGATCCGGCACGGCGCACGACGGATCATCCTCATGGGATGGTCGATGGGCGGCGCGATCGCGCTGCAGGTCGTCGTGGGCTCGGCGCACCGCGAGCTGATCGGCGGACTCATCCTCGACTCACCGGTCGTCGACTGGCGGACCGTCCTCACCTACCAGGGGCGTCAGATGGGGCTCCCGACCCCCGTGACCGACCTCGCGATCGGCACGCTCGGCGCGGCGTGGACGGCACCCGCGACGCACGCGGACGGGGCGATCCCGTTCGACCGCCTCGACATGGTGGCGCGCGCGGGGGAGCTCAACCGCCCGATCCTCATCCTGCACAGCGACGACGACGGCTTCGTGCCCTCGAGCGCCTCCCACGCCCTCGCCGAGGCGCGCCCCGGGCTCGTCGAACTGGAAGCCTTCTCGACGGCACGGCACACCAAGCTGTGGAACTACGACCAGCAGCGCTGGACCGACGCCATCGAGGGCTGGCTGGACCGCCATCATCTCATCACCACCGAGGAGCCCGTCTCGTGACGACGATCGTCCACCTCACGGAGCGAGCCCCGCAGGTCTCCGGCGCGGAGATGGTGGCCGCGCTCGTGCCGCCGCCGCAGTTCGACGACGCGACGTTCGCGACCTATCGCGCCGATCCCGCGTACCCCTCGCAGCAGGAGGCGAAGGACCTGCTCATCGCCTTCAGCGGTGGCGGGGCGCCGGCGGAACGGGGCGGGTTCTTCCGCCGCGCGAACAAGGCGCCCGAGATGAAGCCCGGCGTGTACCTCGACGGCGGGTTCGGGGTCGGCAAGACGCACCTGCTGGCATCCGTCTATCACGCGATGCCGGCACGTCGGAAGTACTTCGGGTCGTTCATCGAGTACACGGCGCTCGTGGGCGCACTCGGCTACCAGAAGACGGTGGAGCTCTTCCGCGGCGCCGATCTCATCTGCATCGACGAGTTCGAGCTCGACGATCCGGGCGACACGATGGTCATGACGCGCCTGATCGGCGAACTCGTCCCCGGGGGCACGCGCTTCGCCGCGACCTCCAACACCCCGCCGAACGCGCTGGGCGAGGGCCGGTTCGCCGCGCAGGACTTCCTCCGCGAGATCCACGCGATGGCGGCGAGCTTCCAGACGATCCGCATCGACGGCACCGACTACCGTCAGCGGGCGATCGACGGGCACGCGATCGCGATCGATCCCGCCGCCTACGCCCAGGCGCTCGCGGATGCCTCCGGCGCGGGCACCGCGTCAGACGACGCGTTCACCGAGCTCGTCCGTCATCTCGCCACGGTGCATCCGTCGCGTTACATCCGGCTCATCGACGGGCTCGCCGCCATCGGGCTCCGGGATGTCGCGCAGCTCGACGACCAGTCCGCGGCCCTCCGCTTCGTCGCATTCGTCGACCGCGCGTACGACGCGCAGATCCCCGTCCGTGCGACGGGCCGCCCCCTCGACGAGGTCTTCGCGCCGGAGATGCTCGCCGGCGGGTACCGCAAGAAGTACCTCCGCGCCATCTCGCGGTTGAACGCACTCACGCACTCCTGACGAGGGTTTCGCCGCCGCCGCGGCACCCCTCCGGCATCCGCGAAACGTGATGTTCACACCCGCCGGGGTCTCGTAACCACTCGGAAACACGACACGCACGACGCAGGAAACCGCGCGTCGCCACACTAGGACTCGCCCGGACCGCTGCGACCCGAACCGCTGCAGAGGCCGGGCCCGAGTTACACAATCCCGAGTGAGGATCTTCATGGACAGCGGAAACCTCGCGTGGTCTGTCGCCGCGGCAGCCCTCGTACTTTTTATGACGCCGGGTGTGGCGTTCTTCTACGGCGGTCTCGTCAAGGCCAAGAGCGTCGTCAGCATGATGATGCTGAGCTTCGGCGCGATGGGCCTCGTGGGCGTGCTCTGGATCCTGTACGGATTCAACATGGCCGCGATCGGTGACGGCCCCACGTTCCTCGCCGGGAACCCGTTCAGCGACTTCGGGCTGGCGAACGCCTCGAACGACACGCTCGTGAGCGCCACCTTCGGCGCCACGTTCGCGATCATCACCGTCGCGCTCATCTCCGGGGCGATCGCCGACCGTGCCAAGTTCGGCTCGTGGATGATCTTCGCCGGCATCTGGGCCACGGTCGTCTACTTCCCCGTCGCCGCATGGGTCTGGGGTGGCGGCTGGATCATGAAGCTCGGTGAGACGCTCGGCTTCGACGGCGTCTCGGTCATCGACTACGCCGGTGGCACCGCCGTCCACATCAACGCCGGTGCTGCGGCGCTCGCGCTGGCGCTGGTCCTCGGCAAGCGCGTCGGGTTCCAGAAGGGTATCCACAAGCCGCACAACGTGCCGCTCGTCATGCTCGGTGCCGCCATCCTGTGGTTCGGCTGGTTCGGCTTCAACGCCGGCGCCGAAGGCACCGCGGGCCTCCTCGGCACGCCGGACTCGCACGTCGGTCTCATCATCGTCAACACGCTCGGTGCGACCGCCGCGGCGATCATCGGCTGGGTCGTCGTGGAGAAGCTGAAGGACGGCAAGTCGACCTCGGTCGGCGCCGCTTCCGGTGCCGTCGCCGGTCTCGTCGCGATCACCCCCTCGTGCGCCAACCTCGCTCCCGGCTGGGCGCTCCTGCTCGGTCTCATCGCCGGTGCGGTCTGCGCGCTTGCGATCGAGCTCAAGTGGAAGCTCGGCTACGACGACGCGCTCGACGTCGTCGGCGTCCACCTCGTCGGCGGCCTCATCGGCACGCTCTACCTCGGCTTCTTCGCGACCGACACGGGTCTGTTCCTCGGCGGCGGCGTGCAGCAGCTGGTCGTGCAGTTCATCGCGGCGGTCGCCGTGCTGATCTTCTCCTTCGTGGTCGCCTACGTCCTCGGCCTCGTGATCGAGAAGACGATCGGCTTCCGCGTGAAGAACGAGGACGAGATCGCCGGCATCGACACCGTGGTCCACGGTGAAGAGGGCTACGCGCTCGTCGACTGACCTCCGCACACACGGCGATGGGCGTCGGACTCCGGTCCGGCGCCCATCGCCGTCGGTATGCTGACGCCATGGCATCCAGGGACAGCGTGCTCACCGGCCTGCTCAAGGGCATCGTGAACATCTTCACCGGGGGAGCGGCTGTGGTGGACGACCAGCTGCAGCGCGCAGAGCGCGAGGATGCCCGCGCGTCGGCCCGCCCCGGTCCTCGAGCCCCTGGTGGAGCCGCTCCTGCGGCCTCTCCCGGGAGCGTCGGCGGCACGGCGACCGTCGAGGTCGACCCGCCCCGCGCGACGGGCCTGCGGATCTCGTACGCGCCCGAGCGCGACGGCGACCCCGATGCGGGGGAGGTCGTGTGGACGTGGGTGCCGTATGCCGAGGGCGACGGACGCGGGAAGGATCGCCCTGTTCTCGTCATCGGCCGCCACGGTGCCGACCGCGTGTACGCCGTGCGGCTCACGAGCAAGTCGCACGACGGCGACCGCGACTTCCTCTCGATCGGTCCCGGGCCCTGGGACTCCCAGGGACGCCCGTCGTGGGTCGACATCGAGCAGCTGTACAGCGTGCACCCGGAGGGTATGCGCCGCGAGGCATCCGCGCTCGACCGAACACGCTTCGCCGTCGTCGCGGACGCGCTCCACCGGCGCTACGGATGGGCGATGGATGCCTGAGCGCCGCGGTCGGCCATCGTGGGGGTGGCTCGTCGTTCCGCTCCTGGCCGTCCCCGTGCTGCTCACGGCGACTGCCCGAGCGATCGGTCTGTGCGGGACGGGTGATTCCCTCACCGGATCCGTGTTCTGCACGGTCGACCCCGTCGCCAGTCTCGTCACCGATCCTGCCGTGGCGCTCGTGCTCTGGGCGGCCTGGGCGGTCCTCGCCTGGGTGTGCGCGCAGCGGGCCCTGCGTCCCGCGAGACGCGCTCGGAGGGTGCGTCGCGTCGCCCGCGACACGGCGGCACGCGCCGACGGCTCCACGCCTCGTGTCGGGGCGTACACCGTCGTGCAGATCGACCCGCCGGCGCCGCACGAGGTGCGGATGCTCTACGCGCCCCAGCGGAACGGCCACCCGGACGGTGGGGAGATCGTCTGGGCGTGGGTGCCCTATGAAGACGACCCGACGCGCGGCAAAGATCGTCCGCTGCTCATCCTGGGACGGTTCGACGGCCCTCACCTGCTCGCGCTCCGGATGACGAGCACATCGCCGAAGGCCCCGCAGTTCTATCTCCCACTGGGAGCCGGTCCGTGGGACAGATCCGGCCGGGAGAGCTGGCTCGACCTCACCCGCGTGTACCGTGTGCCGCCGGCCGCGATGCGGCGGGAGGGAGCGCCCCTGCCGAAGCAGGCGTTCGACAAGGTCGGCACGGAGCTTGCGCGCCGGTACGGCTGGGTCAGCGCGGGGCGTTGAGCAGCGTTGGGCAGAGCCGACGGAGGGAACGTGGTGGGCGATACCAGACTCGAACTGATGACCTCTTCCGTGTGAAGGAAGCGCGCTACCAACTGCGCCAATCGCCCTGATCCGAAGGATCCGATCCCGGAGGACCGAGACTCGATGCTACCGGATGCGACGCCTCCTGCCGAATCGCCGCGCGTGACACGCGCGGGCTCGCCTCGGTTTGGTGATGACGGAATCGTCGGCTAAAGTCGATCAAGTTCCCGGGGCAACCAGGGAGCACGCGGATGTAGCGCAGTTGGTAGCGCATCACCTTGCCAAGGTGAGGGTCGCGAGTTC
>MEEK01000020.1 GCA_001724425.1 Microbacterium sp. SCN 70-27 | reverse complement strand
CGATCTCCTGGCCGAGGTACGGCGTGAGGTCGCGGACGCGGCGCAGCTCGATGAGCGACGCGGGCAGGAAGCCGCGCAGACCGATGTCGACGATGAGACCACCCTTGACGACCTCGATCACGGAGCCGGTGACGACACCGTCGTTCTCCTTGATCTTCTCGACGTCGCCCCATGCGCGCTCGTACTGGGCACGCTTCTTGGAGAGGATCAGACGGCCTTCCTTGTCCTCCTTCTGGAGAACGAGGGCCTCGACCGCGTCGCCGACCTGGACGACCTCGTTCGGGTCGACATCGTGCTTGATCGAGAGCTCGCGCGAGGGGATGACGCCCTCGGTCTTGTAGCCCACGTCGAGGAGGACCTCGTCGCGGTCGATCTTCACGACGGTGCCTTCGATGAGGTCTCCGTCGTTGAAGAACTTGAGGGTCTTCTCGACCGCGGCCAGGAAGTCTTCAGCAGATCCGATGTCGTTGATGGCGACCTGCTTGGTGGCCGGGGCGGTCGTTGCGGTAGTCATGTAGTGGGTTGTCCTTGGGATGGTTGGATGTCGGGCCGGTCCCGTCCGAACGCACGGGGGCGAACGGATGCCAGGGTTCCGGCGATGGGATTGTTCGTTCGATGCCACACACGCACGCCAAAAGGCCACACGCGTGACACTTCATGGTATCAGAACGGATCCGTCGTGCGGCGTGGTGCCGTGCGGTCGCTCGCACCTGCTGCACAGCGGCCTTCATCTCCCTCTCCACAGTGACGATGCGTGCCGAGTTGTCCACGGATCGCGGCTTTCGCCCAACAGTGCACGGCCGGACTCGGCGATGCTCGGCGCATGAGCGATCACTCCCTCTCCCGCGCGGCATCCCCGGCGTCCCTTCCGAGGCCGCAGCGCCGCTTCTCCGTCACGCTCCTCGTCGTGAGTACCGTCACGCTGCTGCTGAGCGCACTCGGAGCGGTCATGGCCGGCGGGGCATGGATGTTCGGGCTCAGTGCGGTGCCCGACGGCATGTTCCTCATGGCGGTGATGCTGCGGGCACTGACCGTCCCAGCGGGCGTCACACTGCTGCTGTCGGTCGCGACCCTGGCGTGGGTCAGCTTTCGGTACCACACGGTCCCCCTCTGCCTTGGGCTCGCGTCCCTCGCGTGCCACGCCCCGATCGCGGCGGGGCTGATCTATCTGGAGATCAAGCGATGACGAGCGCGACGACGTCAGCCTCGGAACGGGTCCGCCGGATTCGTCGGATCGAGTGCGGGCGCGCCGGGCCTCGACAGGGTCAACACGGCCCACGCGACGCGCGGACTCGCGGCGACCTCGTCCTCGATGGCGTTCAGCGTCGCGGCGGCCTCGTGCTCCGGCGTATCGCCGACGAGGTCGACGGCGGCGACGAGGAACACCCTGCCGGGCCCGACGTACTCGATGTGCAGGTAGGTGATCTGCGCGATCGCGGGGTGCGCGAGAAGACGATGGAGCACCGCCGCGCGCAGCCGCGGGTCGATCGCGACGCCGACGAGGAATCGCCGGTTCTGGCTGATGAGGACCGTCGCGACGACGCCGAGCAGGATGCCGACGAGGATGGACCCGACGGCATCCGGCACGGACGAGCCCGTGACCTGGTGCAGCAGTATCCCGGCGAAAGCGATCAGCAGCCCGATGAGCGCGGCGGCGTCCTCGAAGAAGACGGCCCGCAGAGTCGGGTCGGACGTGCGCATGACGTGGTCGAGCACGTCACGCTGGGATTGCGCCGCCTGCCGGCGCGATTGACGCAGCGCCTGCAGGAACGACGCGCCCTCGAGGACGAACGCGATCGCGAGCACGACGTACGAGATCTCGAACCGCGCCGCTGGTTCCGGGTCGAGCAGTTCCTGGATGCCGTGCATGATCGAGACGCCCGCGCCGATGACGAACAGTCCGAAGGCGGCGAACAGCGACCAGACGTATGCCTCGCGGCCGTAGCCGACGGGATGCGAGGCATCCGCCTGCTTCGTGCTGCGCCGTGCCGCGATGTAGAGGAAGACCTCGTTGCCGGTATCCGCC
This sequence comes from Microbacterium sp. SCN 70-27, assembly GCA_001724425.1. Classification (GTDB taxonomy): domain Bacteria; phylum Actinomycetota; class Actinomycetes; order Actinomycetales; family Microbacteriaceae; genus Microbacterium. Next base: position 66,712 of record MEEK01000020.1, on the reverse strand, counting down.
CACGAGTGCGCCGCTTCGGCGACCATGGAGGCCGCGCCCGTGAGCGCTGCGGCGATCGTCTTCGCTACCGCGACGAGCAGGTTCGCGCCGAGGGCGATGAGCACCGTCGCGAGGGACTCCGGCGGCTGCTCACCGGTATCGGGACGTGCCGGACGCGTGGGCATGGGAGAACGCTACGCCCCATCGGGATCGGCGTCGCCGTCGACGTAGACCCAACGCCCCGCGATCGTTCGGAACCGGCTCGTCTCGTGGAGCTCCCCGGCCTGTCGGCCGTCGTTCGAACGCCAATGAGCGCGGAACTCGACCGTACCCCGCGCCGCCCCCGGCTCGCCGCCGGTCGTTCCGATGACGTCCAGTCGCTCCCACCGGAGGTCTTCGTCGAGGTCGAGCCGATCCGGCGCGGTCGCCGGATGCCACGTCGCGCGCAGATAGGCGGCGTCGCCCACGGCGAACGCGGTGAACCGCGAACGCATGAGCCTCTCGGCCGTCGGCGCCGCGGCACCCGCGAGGAACGGACCGCAGCAGGCGCCGAACGCGCCGCCTCCGCACGGGCACCGCGCATCCTCGTGCAGCGTGCGCCCGCGCGCCGCGGCGGCTCCGAAAGACATGCCTTCGAGCCTACGCATCCTGTGGACAGTCCGTGCGGACCGCAGGCGCCTCTGACTACGGTGGGCGGCATGACTCTCGCTGCGCGGTGGACCGGTCTTGGCGCGACCCTGCTCATCGTTGTCGGACTCGCCGCGTGTGCGCCAGGGCCCGCGCCCTCGCCGACCCCGACGGGGTTCGCATCGGAGGAGGAGGCGTTCGCGGCGGCGGAGGCGACGTACCGGGCGTACGTGGAGGCGGGCAACGAAGAACGGGTGGAGCCGACCCGATCGCCTTCGTCAAGCTCCTTCCTCACTGGCCGCGCACTTCAAGACAACATCGATGGCGAAGCGCAGCTCGCCGAAGCGGGCGTCCGTCTTGTCGGTAGCAGCTCCGTGACCAACGCACACCTTGAGGAATGGACCCCCAGCAAAGTCACAATCATCGTATGCCTGGACTTTCGTGAAGTTCGAGTGGTGGACGCCGATGGCAACGACGTCACGCCCGAGTCGCGCGGCGACAATGCCTCGCTCCAGATCGACTTTGTCTACTCAAATCCCACCCCTCTGATCGCTGACTCGCGCAGCATTGGCGCATCATGTTGACCGCTGTCGTTCTTAGCCTGCTGGTCCTCACCCCCACTGAGGGCTCTTGCTCCCGGACTCAAGTCGAAGCGGGACTCTGCGCCACCGCCACTACCGACGGCTCCACCGTCGAGATCGGCGCAACGAAACCCGGGGGCGGATCGGGTCCATCGAAACCCCGAGGTGGTAGCGCGCCGATCGATGCCGGCCCGCGCTACAACCCGAACGGCGGCGGTCCGATCGCCGTGGAGTGCCCGTTCAATGACGACCGGTACTGCGTGGCCCCTGAGTCCGTGCCCGTGGAGTTGCATCCGACGATCGACGACGTCGCGTCCTTCGCGCCGGCACCCGTCGAACTCCTGGACCAGCCCGACGGTGTCGGCGTCGCAGGACTCCCGATGAACTTCGTCGCCTCTGCACAGGCGCACACCGCCGACGGCATCCTCTTCGACGTACCCGTCTCGGTCCATTTCGCCCCCGTCGAGGTCGTCTTCGACTACGGCGACGGCGTCGTCCTCACCTCGACCACCGGCGGCGCGACGTGGGAAGCACTCGGGCTCCCCCAGTTCAGCGCCACCAGCACCAGCCATGCCTACACCACCCGCGGCACCTACACCGCACGCGCCTCCGTGCGGTACGCCGCGGCCTACTCCTTCGGTGCCGGATGGATCCCGATCGACGGGCGCCTCACCATCCCCACCACCGCCAGCAGCATCGAGATCCTCGAAGCACGCACTGCACTCGTCGCCCGCACCTGCCAGGAAAACCCGTCCGGCCCGGGCTGCTGACCGCCCCGCGTGGCAGGATGACGTCGTGACCGATCGCCTGATGCTGCTCGACACGGCCTCCCTCTACTTCCGTGCCTTCTACGGCGTGCCCGACACGGTGAAGGCTCCCGACGGTCGCCCCGTCAACGCAGCGCGTGGGCTGCTCGACATGATCGCGAAACTCGTCACGACCTACGAGCCCACCCACGTCATCGCCTGCTGGGACGACGACTGGCGGCCGCAGTGGCGCGTCGACCTCATTCCGAGCTACAAGGCGCACCGTGTCGCCGAGATCGTCGAGACGGGACCCGACGTCGAAGAGGTACCCGATCCACTCGAGATCCAGATCCCCGTGATCCTCGCAGAACTCGACGCGCTCGGCATCCCCGTCGTCGGGATCGCCGCTCACGAGGCCGACGACGTCATCGCGAGTTACGCCTCGCAGACCGAGACAGCGGTCGATGTCGTCACCGGCGACCGCGACCTCTTCCAGCTGGTCGACGACGCGCGCGGTGTTCGGGTCATCTACACAGGCCGCGGAATGAGCAATCTCGATGTGCTCGACGAAGCCGCCGTCGTGGCGAAGTATGGCATCCTCCCCGCGCAGTACGCCGACTTCGCCGTGCTCCGCGGCGATGCCTCAGACGGGCTGCCGGGCGTCGCCGGCATCGGCGAGAAGACGGCCGCGAACCTGCTCGCCGCCCACGGCGACCTCACCGCGATCGCCGCCGCGGCCGAACACGGCGAAGGGATGACGGCGGGCGTCCGTGCGAAGATCGTCGCCGCGGCCGACTACCTGGCCGTCGCACCGCGCGTCGTCGAGGTCGTCCGTGACCTTCCGGTGCCCGAGGTGGATGCCCGTCTGCGCACCCCAGACCCTGCGGGCCTTGAGGCGATCGCCACCGCGTGGAACCTCGGCACCCCACTCGACCGCGCCGCCGCGGCGATCGCCGCCCGCGCCTGACCGCGATACCACCCCGGCCGTTGACCGAGCGCAGCGAGTGGAAACGCCTGTCGCGCGGCGTCTCGACTCGCCGCTGCGCGGCTCGCTCAACGACCGGAAGATGCCTCCCCCCGGTCGTTGACCGAGCGAAGCGAGTGGAAACGCCGGGTGCACCCCGTTTCGACTCGCCGCTGCGCGGCTCGCTCAACGACCGGAGGTGGGCGCCCCCGGCCGTTGACCGAGCGAAGCGAGTGGAAACGCCGGGTGCGCCGCGTTTCGACTCGCCGCTGCGCGGCTCGCTCAACGACCGGCGGGTGGGTGCGCCCGGCCGTTGACCGAGCGAAGCGAGTGGAAACGACTACGGCACGGCACGTTTCGACTCGCCGCGGAGCGGCTCACTCAACGACCGGAGGGTGGGTGCCCCCGGCCGTTGACCGAGCGAAGCGGGGGGAAACGACCTGGCGCAGGGGCACGCTTCGACTCGCCGCGGAGCGGCTCGCTCAACGACCGGTGGGTGGGTCCCCCCGGCCGTTGACCGAGCGAAGCGGGGGGAAACGCCTGTCGCGCGGCGGGCCGGCTCGCTCAACGACCGGGGTGTGGTGCCCGGTCGCGGGCGGTCCACTCGCGCAGCCGCACGAGCGGCCACGTCGTCACGATCCGCTCGGGCGGAACACCTGCCCGCTCCGCCCGGGCCGCGCCCTCGTCGATGAGTCCGAGCTGACCGGGCGCATGCGCGTCGGAGTCGATCGCGAACAGGCATCCCGCGTGCAGCGCGAGGGCGATCAGCTCGTCGGGCGGATCCTCACGCTCGGGGCGCGAGTTGATCTCGACCGCCACCCCGCTCGCAGCGCAGGCGGCGAACACGGCGTGCGCATCGAACTCCGACGGCGGACGCGCTCCCCGCTCCCCCGTGATCAGCCGCCCCGTCACGTGCCCGAGCACGTCGACACGCGGGTCCGACGCTGCGGCGACGAGGCGCCGCGTCATCGCGCGCGCCTCCATCCGCAGTTTCGAATGGACGGATGCCACGACGACGTCGAGCTCGTCGAGGAGCGCGTCCTCCTGGTCGAGCCCCCCATCATCGAGGATGTCGACCTCGATGCCGGTCAGGAGCGTGAAGCCGTCTCCGCTCAGCCCCCGCACGACGCCGAGTTGCTCGCGCAGACGTTCCGCGGACAGTCCGTTCGCGACCCGCAGCCGCGGCGAGTGATCCGTGAGGGCCAGATACTCGTGCCCGAGCGCACGCGCGGCGGCCGCCATCTCCTGGATCGGCGTCGTGCCGTCCGACCAGTCCGAGTGGCAGTGCAGATCGCCGCGGATGCTCGCGCGCAGTGTCGAGACGGCAGGCGCGTAGCGTTCACGCAGTTCGGCGAGGTAGTGCGGGACCCTCCCGGAGAGAGCTTCCTGAATCACCGCGAACGACGAATCGCCGATACCCGGGATGCGGCGCAGGGCAGCGGCATCCTCGAGTTCGGCGCGGTCGCGGCCGTCGATCGCGGCGGCGGCGGTGCGGAAGGCTTTCGAGCGGTATCGCGAGGCGCGTTCGCGCTCGAGCAGCACGGCGATCTCGGTGAGTGCGGCGACGGGGTCCATGGCGCCTTCCGGAAATGACGAAGGGGCCCGCACCGTGATGCGGGCCCCTTCGACGGGTCAGGTGTTCGAGACCGTCGAGCGGCGAACGACGACGGGGACCGACGCGAGGCGGTTGAGCGCCAGGCCGAAGAGGATGACGAGGATGCCGACGCCGATCGCGAACGCGGCGACGCCGAACGAGACCACGGAGGTGAACAGCGACGCCCGCAGGAACGACGCGTTCATCATCGTGGCGCGCACCGGGTCTTCGCGGTCGAGCTCGGCGTACGTCTTGCCACCCGACGCCTCGAGCGCGTGGTGCTGGATGATGTCGGCCTGCACGTAGGCGGTGAACGGCCCCGCAACGGTCTGGCCCTGGAAGGCCATCGCGTCATCGGGGACGGTGATGTTCTCGGCGCGGAGCTGGCTCGAGACCATCACCCACACGGCGACTCCCACGACGATCAGGGCGATACCGCCCAGAATGCCGATGATGCCGGCGAACTTGACGATGCCGACCTTCTTCTGAGGGGGCTCGACGGTGTCGACGGTGACGGCTTGGTCGGACATGAGGGGCGGTCCTTTCTGGGGGGCCGGGATGGTTTTTCACGGTATCGGGCGCACCGGGGATGCACCAGCGGCCGGACCGGACTTAATCCCGACCTTCAGGTCACCGCTGCGTCGCGAGGACCCACCGGTCGAGGACAGCCTGGGCTGCGCCGTCGTCGATCGCCGCGCCGGCGCGAGCCATGGCATCCGACAGCCGCTCGACGATCGGTCGCTGCACCTGTGCGGCATCCCGGAACAGCTCGTACGACACGATGCCGGCCGCCGCATTGAGTAGCACGATGTCACGGACGGCGCCCGCCTCACCGGCGAGCACGCGCCGCACGACCTCGGCGTTGTGGGCGGCATCGCCGCCGAGCAGGTCGCCGATGTCGGCGAGCGGCAGTCCCAGGTCGCGGGGGTCGAGGTCGTGTTCGTGGATGTCTCCGCGGCTGATCTCCCACAGCCGGCTGTGACCGGTGGTCGTGAGCTCGTCGAGACCGTCGTCACCTCGGAACACGAGTGCGGTGGCGCCTCGCGTCTGGAAGACGCCCGTGATGAGCGGCACCCGGTCGAGGTTCGCGACACCGACGGCGTTCGCCTCGGCGCGCGCCGGGTTGCACAGCGGACCGAGGATGTTGAAGACCGTCGGCACGCCGAGTTCTGCGCGCGTCGGCCCCGCGTGTCGGAAGCCCGGGTGGAACGCGGACGCGAACGCGAACGTGATCCCCACCTCTCCGAGTACCTCCGAGACGCGCTCGGGCGAAAGGGTCAGATCGATCCCGAGAGCACCCAGAACGTCGGAGGAGCCGGAGGCCGAACTCGCCGCGCGGTTTCCGTGCTTGACGACGGGGATGCCGGTGGCTGCGGCCACGATCGCCGACATCGTCGAGATGTTGACCGTCCCGAATCGGTCGCCACCGGTGCCCACGATGTCGAGCACCTCAGCCGGCACGGGAAGGGGGAGCGCAGCCTCCAGGATCGCGTCGCGGAATCCGACGATCTCATCGACCGTCTCGCCCTTCGCGCGCAGGGCGAGCAGGAACCCACCGAGTTGAGACGGCGTCGCCGCGCCGCTCATCACCTTCCGCATCGCCCACGTGGATTCGGACACGCTGAGATCGCGACGATCGAGAACGGCCGTGAGGATCTCCGGCCATGAGTAGAGCTCCGCCATGATGCACGATCCTATCGGCAGACTGTCAGGACACTCGCGGCCCGTTCGAAGCGCATTCCGATGCCCCCGAAAGTCGGGCGGAGCCCGGACGCACCTTCAGTGATGCGAAAACCGAGCGCCGAATCCGCCATAATGGGTGCGTGACGACCACGCCTGCGAACTACACCCAAGCCTTGCGATCCGTGAAACGGCCGGATCCGGTGGCTGTCGGCACCATCGTGTGGCTGGGCAGCGAGGTCATGTTCTTCGCGGGCCTGTTCGCGATCTACTTCACGCTGCGCAACGCCTCGCCCGAGCTGTGGGCCGAGTCGACGCCCACTCTGAACGTGACCTTCGCTGCGGTCAACACGGCGATCCTCGTGCTGTCGTCGTTCACTGCACAGGCCGGCGTCTTCGCCGCCGAGCGGTTCCAGCCGTACCGCAGGGGCTCGATCTGGCAGTTCCGCCAGTGGGGCATGGCGGAGTGGTTCGTCCTTTCCTTCATCATGGGTGCCGTCTTCGTCTCCGGGCAGGTCTGGGAGTACGCCACGCTCGTCGCCGAGGGGCTCCCGATCACCGCCAACTCCTACGCGTCGGCGTTTTACCTGACCACGGGCTTCCACGCCCTCCACGTCACCGGCGGCCTCGTCGCCTTCCTCCTCGTCGTCGGCCGCGCCTACGCGGTCAAGAACTTCGGCCGCAAGGAGATGACGTCGGCCATCGTCGTGTCGTACTACTGGCACTTCGTCGACGTCGTCTGGATCGTCCTGTTCTTCGTCATCTACATCGTCAAGTGAGAGCGGAGCTGATCCCTTCCATGTCATCGAAGAACCCGCGCCAGAAGTCCGGCCGCCGCAGCAAGTGGGCAGCCGCGGCTCTCATCGGGATCGGCCTGCTCGTCACCGGCGGTGTGTATGCCGGCGCCTCTGCGGCGATGGCTGCGACCGAGCCGACGTCCACCGCGTCGACGCTGACCGTCGATGACGGCAAGAAGCTCTTCCAGGCGAACTGCGCGACCTGCCACGGCATGAACCTCGAGGGCAGCGCTGACGGTCCTTCGCTCTACGGTGTCGGTGAGCTGGCCGTCCACTTCCAGATGTCGACCGGTCGGATGCCGCTGCAGATGCAGGGTCCGCAGGCGCCGCAGAAGCCCGTGCAGTTCACGGACGACCAGATCGCGGCGATCGGCAAGTGGATCCAGTCGACCTCTCCCGGCCCGAGCTTCCCGTCCGAGGACGTCCTCGACGGGAAGGGCGACGTCGCCAACGGCGCAGAGCTGTTCCGCACCAACTGCGCCATGTGCCACAACGTGGCCGCGGCCGGTGGCGCGCTCACCGAGGGTAAGTACGCCCCCGCACTGACGCACACGAGTGCGCTCAACATGTACGCCGCGATGGTCACGGGACCGCAGAACATGCCCGTGTTCAACAACATGACCCTCACCGAGGAGGAGAAGCGCGACGTCATCTCCGCACTGCTCTACCTGCAGGAGAACGACTCCCCCGGCGGCTGGTCCCTCGGTTCGCTCGGACCGGTCTCCGAGGGCCTGTTCATCTGGATCTTCGGCATCGGGACCCTGATCGGTCTCACCGTGTGGATCACGGCGAAGTCGAACTGACCGGACATACAAGATTTCACGCACTGACGTAGGGAACGGACGAGACATGGCACACGAGGAAGACGCGCTCGAGCACGAGAGGGCTTCATGGAAGCCCTCCCCCGGGCTCGCCGTCGCGGTTCCCGACCCCGTGCAGAACCCCGGCCTGCCGCCGCACCGGGAGCGCATCACCGACAAGGACCCGGCCGCCATGAAGCGCGCCGTCCGCACGGTCTACACGCTGTTCTACCTGTCCCTCGCGGGCAGCATCTGGGCGATCGCCGCCTACATGCTCTTCCCCATCGAGAGCGGCTCGATGGTCGACATCCGCCACAACAACCTGTTCATCGGGCTCGGCATCGCTCTCGCGCTGCTCGCGATCGGCATCGGCGCCATCCACTGGTCGAAGGCCATCATGAGCGACAAGGAGTTCGTCGAGCCCCGGCACGCGACGCGCGGGCGCGACACGACGCGCGAAGCGGCCGTCCAGGCGTTCCGTGATGCCAACGAGGAGTCGGGCTTCGGTCGCCGCACCGCGATCCGTGGCTCACTCATCGCGGCGCTCGTCGCCTCGATCCTCCCCGGCATCACGCTCTTCCGCGGCCTCGCGCCCGAAAGCAACCCGAACGGCACTCCGGAAGAGCAGATGGCCGGCGATCCGGTCGCGCTGCTCAGCCACACGATGTGGAAGAAGGGCGAGCGACTCGCGCACGACCTGTCCGGCGAGCCCATCCGCGCCGCCGACCTCACGCTCGGCTCTGCGGTGCACGTCATCCCGGAATCGCTCAAGGATCTCGGCCACACCGACGGCTACCTCGAGCAGAAGGCGAAGGCCATCGTCCTGCTGATGCGCCTGCTCCCCGAGCAGCTGCACGAGCAGGAGGACCGCAAGGACTGGTCCTACAACGGCATCGTCGCGTACTCGAAGGTCTGCACCCACGTCGGATGCCCCGTGGCCCTCTACGAGCAGCAGACCCACCACCTGCTGTGCCCGTGCCACCAATCGCAGTTCGACGTCGCCAACCACGCCGCCGTCATCTTCGGCCCTGCGGCGCGTCCGCTGCCGCAGCTGCCCATCACCGTGGACGGCGAGGGCTATCTCGTCGCGCAGAGCGACTTCCACGAACCCGTCGGCCCGAGCTTCTGGGAGCGCCATTGAGCACCGCGACCGCCACTGAGACCCGCACCGGGACCGTCGCTGAGACGAACGAGAAGCCGCTCGGCGGCCGCTTCGTCGCGGGCGCCGCGAACTACATCGACGAGCGCACGAGCATCTCGGGCTTCGTCAAGGAGCTCGGCCGCAAGATCTTCCCCGACCACTGGTCGTTCATGCTCGGTGAGATCGCCCTGTGGAGCTTCGTCGCGGTGCTGCTGTCGGGCACCTTCCTGACGTTCTTCTTCCAGGCATCCATGGTCCCGACCCACTACGCGGGCGCCTTCCTGCCGTTGCGCGGTGTGGAGATGTCCGCTGCGCTCGACTCGACCCTGCGCCTGTCGTTCGACATCCGCGGCGGTCTGCTCGTCCGGCAGATCCACCACTGGGCCGCGCTCGTGTTCGTCGCCGGCATCGGCGTGCACATGCTCCGCGTGTTCTTTACCGGCGCGTTCCGCAAGCCGCGCGAGCTCAACTGGGTGATCGGGTTCGTCCTGTTCATCCTCGCGATGGCCGAAGGCTTCACGGGGTACTCGCTCCCCGACGACCTGCTCTCGGGCAACGGCCTCCGCATCATCGACGGCATGATCAAGGGTCTCCCCCTGATCGGCACATGGACCTCGTTCCTCCTCTTCGGCGGCGAGTTCCCCGGCACGCAGATCGTCGGACGCCTGTACACGCTGCACATCCTCCTGCTGCCGGCGATACTCATCGCACTGCTGGCCGTGCACCTCATGCTGATGATCGTCAACAAGCACACGCAGTTCGCCGGCCCCGGCCGCTCGAACGACAACGTCGTGGGCTACCCGATGATGCCGGTCTACATGTCCAAGATGGGCGGCTTCTTCTTCATCACGTTCGGCCTCATCGTGCTGATCGCGACGTTCTTCACGATCAACCCGATCTGGAACTACGGCCCCTACGACCCCTCGCCGGTCTCCGCCGGCACCCAGCCCGACTGGTACATCGGCTTCGCCGACGGCGCGCTTCGTCTCGTGCCGCCGCACCTCGAGTTCGTGCTGTGGGACCGTACCTGGTCGTTCAACATCCTCATCCCGATGGCGGTTCTCGGCCTGTTCATCGTGCTGGTCCTCATCTACCCCTTCATCGAGGCGTGGATCACCGGCGACAAGCGCGAGCACCACATCGCTCAGCGTCCCCGTCAGGCGGCGACCCGTACCGCGATCGGTGTGGCCGGCGTCATCTTCTACGCGGTGCTGTGGGCGGCGGCGTCCTCGGACATCATCGCCACGCACTTCCACCTCACGATGGAAGGCGTCATCCACACGCTGCAGGCGCTGCTGTTCATCGGGCCGATCCTCGGATACTTCATCGCGAAGCGCATCGCGATCGCGCTCCAGAAGAAGGACCACGAGATCGCACTGCACGGCTACGAGTCCGGTCGCATCGTCCGCCTCCCGGGCGGCGAGTACATCGAGGTCCACCAGCCCGTCGACGCATACGAACGCGTCAAGCTGGTCGACTACGAGACGAACGCACCGCTCGTCGTGCGCCCCAACGATCAGGGACGCATCCCGTGGCACGAGAACCTGCGCGCTTCGCTGTCGCGCTGGTTCTTCGAGGACCGGCTCGTCCCCGTCACCCAGGCGGAAGTGGATGCCGCTGAGGCGCACACCCACCATGCCGTTGCGGCCGACGCCGACGAGACGTCCGCGATCGAAGACGGCAAGGGCCACTGAGCTTCGCCTGAGCTTGGCTGAAAAGCGGCGAGGTCTGACCGAATGGTCGGCCTCGCCGCTTTCGTCGTCGGTGTAGCGTCGAAGCATGACGGATACCACGTATGACGCCCTGGGATACTTCTCCGCGAAGCTCCTCCACGAGACCGACGCCTCCGATGTCTACGCGGCGCTGAAGGCCGGGGAACCGCTCACCCTCGTCGACGTCCGCAGCGCGGATGCCTGGGCCCAGGGACACGCGCAGGGCGCCGTACACATGCCGTACCGCGAGATCGCCGCGCGTGCGGCGAACGAGATCGACCCCGCGGTCCCGGTCGTCGTGTACTGCTGGAGCCCGGGGTGCAACGCCGGCGCGAAGGGCGCCGTCGAGTTCGCGAGACTGGGCTATTCGGTGCGCGAGATGATCGGCGGGTTCGAGTACTGGGCGCGGGAAGGCCTTCCCGTCGACGGGGCCGACGGCGCGCTCCCCCGCATCTTCGATCCGCTCGTGATGTACGTCCGCACGCCGAAGTAGAGCGGATGGGAGCTCGTGCGGCTACGAGCCCGGATCAGCCCGCGAGGTCGGTGCCTTCTGAGAAGCGTGCGGCCGCCGACCCCGAGAAGCGCACATCGGTGCTCTTCTCCACGCAGCCCGGCGGGCTGTCGATGACGTCGGCGACCACCGCAGTGACGTTGTCACGCGAGCCCGCGCCGATGGCCAGGTCGACGAGCCGCGTCGCTGCCGCCACCGTGTCCGAGTTGCCGAGGACTTCGGTGATCGCGTCCTCCGGCAGATAGTCGCTGATGCCGTCGCTGCACAGCAGCCAGCGGTCACCGGGACCCGTCAGCATCGCCCTGCAGTGACAGAGCCATGATGAGGCGAGCTCCGCTCAGCGCGCGAAGTACCCGCGGTAGTACTCGTAGACCCAGCCGACGATCGCGACGACGAACACACCGAATCCGATCGGCAGCAGGAACTGTCCGACGGCCAGACCGAGGATGAACAGTGCCGCCGAGAAGGCGAGCACGAGGGGCCACCACGACCAGGGGCTGAACTCGCCGATCTCGGGGTCGGCGTCATCGATGTCGGCCGTCAGGGTGTCCTCGGGCAGCTCGCCGCCCTGAGCGCGGTGCACACGCCCGACGTAGAAGCCGACCATGGCGCTCATGAAGAAGGAGAACAGCAGGGCTGTCGTCCCGGCCCACTCGATCGCGTGGAACCACGCACGATCAGGGTGGGCGATGATGTTCCAGCCGGTGTAGACGGCGAACACCAGCAGGAAGAACGCGGCGAGGATCCACCACAGGTTGACGTTGGTCTTCACTTACTTGACCTCTCCATCGGCCAGATCGACGACCGGGGCGTCGGGGGCATCCTTCGCCGGCCCCACTCCCACAGGCAGCGCGGCCTCGGGGTGGTTCAGGTCGAACGCCGGCCGCTCGCTGCGAATACGCGGGATCGACGTGAAGTTGTGGCGCGGCGGCGGGCAGCTGGTGGCCCACTCGAGCGAACCGCCGTAGCCCCACGGGTCGTTGACGGTCACCTTCGGCGCTGTGCGCGACGTGATCCACACATTCAGGAAGAACGGGATCATCGAGGCGCCGAGGATCATGGCCCCGACCGTCGAGACCTGGTTCTGCCACGTGAAGCCGTCGGCCGCCGAGTAGTCCGCGTAGCGACGCACCATACCCTCGACACCCAGCCAGTGCTGGATGAGGAACGTCATGTGGAAGCCGATGAACAGCAACCAGAAGTGCACGACGCCCAGGCGCTCGTTGAGCATCCGACCCGTCCACTTCGGCCACCAGAAGTAGAACCCGGCGAACATCGCGAACACGACCGTGCCGAACACCACGTAGTGGAAGTGCGCGACGACGAAGTAGGTGTCGGAGATGGCGAAGTCGAGCGGGGGCGACGCCAGGATCACGCCGGTGAGCCCACCGAAGACGAAGGACACGAGGAAGCCGAGCGAGAACAGCATCGGGGTCTCGAAGGTCACCGACCCTCGCCACATCGTGCCGATCCAGTTGAAGATCTTCACACCCGTCGGCACGGCGATGAGCATCGTCATCAGGGAGAAGAACGGCAGCAGGACGGCACCCGTGACGTACATGTGGTGCGCCCACACCGACACCGACAGCGCCGCGATCGCGATGGTCGCGTAGACGAGGGTCTTGTAGCCGAAGATCGGCTTGCGGCTGAAGACCGGGAAGATCTCCGAGACGATGCCGAAGAACGGCAACGCGATGATGTACACCTCAGGGTGGCCGAAGAACCAGAACAGGTGCTGCCAGAGGAGCACGCCGCCGTTCGCGGGGTCGTAGATGTGCGCGCCGAGCACACGGTCGGCGCCGGCAGCGAGGATCGCGGCGGCCAGCACCGGGAACGCCATGAGGATCAGGATGCTCGTCACCAGGGTGTTCCAGGTGAAGATCGGCATGCGCCACATCGTCATACCCGGGGCGCGCATCGTGATGATGGTCGTGATGAAGTTGACCGCACCGAGGATCGTGCCGAAACCGCTCATGCCGAGGCCGAGCATCCACAGGTTGCCACCTGCTCCCGGTGAGAAGCTCGCACCGGCCAGCGGCTGATAGGCGAACCATCCGAACGCGGCCGCGCCCTGCGGCGTGAGGAAGCCGGCCACGGCGATGACCGAGCCGAAGATGAACAGCCACAGCGCGAAGGCGTTCAGACGCGGGAATGCGACGTCGGGCGCGCCGATCTGCAGCGGGAGGATCGCATTGGCGAAGCCGGCGAACAGCGGTGTCGCGAACATCAGCAGCATGATAGTGCCGTGCATCGTGAACAGCTGGTTGTACTGGTCCTTGGTCGGCACGATCTGCATGCCCGGCTCGAACAGCTCGGCACGGATGATCAGCGCCATCACGCCGCCGAGGAGGAAGAACAGCACCGACGCGATGAGGTACATGTACCCGATCGTCTTGTGGTCGGTGGAGGTGATCCACTTGACGATGATGTTGCCCTTTTCGGCCACACGGGAGGTGCTCATGAGAGCGGCCTGGCGCGGCGGGAGGGTGGTGGGGCGGTGCGGTGCCTCACCCTGCAGCGGAAGGGTCGTCGCCATCAGTGGTCTCCCTTGGACTCGGAGGCGCCCGTGCCGGGCAGGTTCTGCAGGCGGTCGTAGGCGTCGTTGATGTCACCGGTCTGGCCGGCGTCGCGAAGCGTCTTGAGGTAGTCGGTGTAATCGGACTCCGAGACGACCTTGACCTTGAAGAGCATCATCGAGTGGTACTCACCACACAGTTCCGCGCACTTGCCGTCGTACTCGCCGATGCGCGTGGGCTCGAAGGACATGTAGTTGTCCTTGCCGATGTACATGTCCTTCTTGTACAGGAAGTCGATGATCCAGAACGAGTGGATCACATCGCGCGAGGTGAGCTTGATCTTCACCTTCTTGTCGACGGGGAGGTAGAGCGTCGGAACGTCGCTCGTGATGTCGCCCTTGGCATCCGTCTGCGCCTGGACGCCCATCGTCCAGACACCGTTCTCGCCGGCTTCGCAGCCGGCCGTGTCGCCGTTGTACTGGAAGTCCCACGCCCACTGCTTGCCGATCGCGGTGATGCACACGTCGGGGTCGTCGTACTGGGTCTCGATGATCGCCTGGTCACGCGCCGTGAAGGCGAAGAATCCGAGCACGAGGATCAGCGGGACGATCGTGTAGAAGATCTCGACCGGCATGTTGTACCGGAGCTGCACCGGGAGCCCCGTCTGACCCTTACGGCGACGGTAGGCGATCGCCGCCCAACCCATGAGCGCCCAGGTGATCACGCCGACCACGAGGAGCACGATCCACGAGTTCACCCACAGCCCCGAGATCCGCGACGTGTGGTTGGTGGCCTGGGAGCCGTCTTCCGTGAAGCCCGGCAGGAAGCCGTTCAGCTGGCTGGGCGTGCAGCCCGCCAGAACGATCGCCGTGGCGATTCCGAGCGGGATGACGGCCCAGCGGAGGCGGCGTGTGACTCGCACGGTGCACCTTTCGGGGTCATGAAGGTCGAACACCGTTCAGTCTAGGGCAACCTCCCACCCGATTCAGGCCATCCGCCCAGGATGTCCGTCACTATCGGAGGGGTTTTCCGCCCGCGACCGGGGTCGTTCAGTGGAAGCTGTCGCCGCAGGCGCAGCTGCCCGCCGCGTTGGGGTTGTCGATAGTGAACCCCTGCTCGGAGATCGTGTCCTTGAAGTCGATCGTCGCGCCGTCGAGGTACGGGACCGACATGTCGTCGACGATGACCTCGACACCGTCGAAGTCGACCGCCTGGTCGCCGTCGAGGAAGCGCTCGTCGAAGTAGAGCTGGTAGATGAGCCCCGAGCATCCGCCCGGCTGCACGGCGACACGCAGGCGCAGGTCGTCGCGACCCTCCTGGTCGAGGAGACTCTTGACCTTCGCCGCAGCGGCGTCGGTGAGGCCCACGCCGTGAGCCTTCTCGGCGGCGGTGTCGGTCGTGAGTGCGGTGTCGGTCATGGGGTACTCCCGGAGTGTCGGGCCGGTGTCATCCGGCTGGATGCCTCGATTCTACGCCGCCTTGGGGCGCGCCGGCTCAGATCTCCGAGGCGTCGAGGCTCTCGAGCAGGAGGGCTTCGGACACGAGCGCGTGCCGGAACGTGTCGAGGTGGAGCGACTCATTCGGGCTGTGCGCCCGCGCGTGCGGGTCTTCGACTCCCGTGACCAGGATCTGGGCGGCGGGGAACTCGCGCACGAGGTCGGCGATGAAGGGGATCGACCCCCCGACGCCGATGTCGACGGGCGGGACGCCGTACCCCGCCTCGAGCGCCCCGCGGGCGAGCGAGACGGCGGTTCCGCTCGTGTCGACGAGGAACGCGTCGCCGCAGTCGATGTCGGTGAAGGTCAGTTCCGCGCCGAAGGGGGCGTGGGCGCGCAGGTGCGTCTCGAGGGCGTCGTAGGCGGCGCGGGCATCCTGTCCCGGCGCGACGCGCATGCTGATGACGACCGAGACCTCGGGCGAGAGCGTGTTCGAGGCGTTCTTCACGCTCGGCGCGTCGATCCCCGTGACGGTGAGCGACGGCTTGTTCCAGATGCGGCTGAGGATCGTACCTCGGCCGATCGGGCTCACCCCGGAGGGAAGGCCCGCCTCGTCGCGGAGGGTCGCCTCGCTGTAGTCGGGCGTCTCGGCATCGCGCTCGGTCACACCGGCGACGGCGACCGACCCGTCGTCGTCCCACAGCGTCGCGAGGAGCTTGACGGTCGCGAGCATCGCATCGGGGACAGCTCCCCCGAACATGCCCGAATGCGAGGCGTGCTCGAGCGTCTTCACCCGCATCGTGAAGCGTGCGTTGCCACGGAGCGAGACGGTGAGGGCGGGGGTCGTGGCATCCCAGTTGCCCGAATCGGCGACGACGATGACGTCGGCGCGCAGCGCATCGGCGTTCTCCGCGAGGAAGGCGGCGAAGGACGCCGAGCCGGCTTCCTCCTCACCCTCGATGAAGAGGTTCACGCCGAGGTCGAAGTCGGGTCCGACCGCCTCCACCAGCGCGCGGAGGGCGCCGACGTGCGCCATGACCCCGGCCTTGTCATCGGCGGCTCCGCGGCCGTAGAGGCGCCCGCCACGAACCGTGGGTTCGAACGGCGCCGACTCCCACAGCGACTCGTCCCCGACGGGCTGCACGTCGTGGTGCGCGTACAGGAGGATCGTGGGCCGGCCGTTCCGCGCCGCGCGCGACGCGAGGACGGCGGGCATCCCCTCCGCCCCCGTCTCGGGGATCACAGCCGTCTTGACCTCGACGCTGTCGAAGATCCCGAGGTCGTCGAGGAGGGACTTCACCGCGGCGGCACTGCGCTCGACCTCGGCGCGCTCGAACCCCGGGAACGCGATCGACCGGATGCGGACGAGATCCCCGAGATCTGCGAGTGCGGCGGGCACCGCTGCCTCGGCGGCGTCGCGGACGGATGCGGAGCGGGAAGTCTCGGAGGTCATGCGGGTAATCTTAGGTGGCGCGCTTCGCGCTCCCGCAGCACCGATACCGAGGACCCCACCCGTGGCCAAGACTCCGCCCGCCCCCGACACCGAACCCGACGCCGGCCCGGGCAAGCACCGTCCCACGCCGTCGCGTGCCGAGCAGGAGGCCGCCCGAAAGCGCCCCCTCGTGCCCGACACGAAGGAGGCACGGGCCCGCGCGAAGGCGAACCTCGCCGAGCAGCGGAACAAGGCGCGCGTCGGCATGGCCAACGGCGACGAGAAGTATCTGCCCGTTCGCGACAAGGGGCCGCAGCGCAGGTTCGTGCGCGACTGGGTCGACGCGGGATGGCACCTGGGCGAGCTGCTGATGCCGCTCATGGTCCTCGTGATCCTCGTCGCCGTCGTACAGAACACGGCTCTGCAGTTCTACGCGTACCTTGCCCTGTGGGTGTTCATCCTCTTCACCCTCGGCGACATGATCATCACGAGCGCGCGGATCAAGCGTCTCGCGAAGAAGAAGTGGGGCGATCGCACCGAGAAGGGCCTCGGCTGGTACGCCGCGATGCGGTCGGTCCAGATGCGTTTCATGCGCCTGCCGAAGCCGCAGGTCAAGCGCGGCGAGTACCCGTCCTGAGCCGGGCCGTTCTGAACGGGTCGTTCAGAGCGCCTTCGCGAGGCCCCGGTTGATCTGGCGTGCCCACAACGGGCCGCGGTAGATGAACGCCGTGTAGCCCTGGACGAGGTCGGCGCCCGCCGCAAGGCGTTCGCGCACGTCGTCTGCCGTCTCCACTCCCCCGGCCGAGATCACGCAGAACTCCGCCGGCACGACCGCACGGACCGTCCGCAGCACCTCGAGTGAGCGTCGGCGCAGCGGCGCACCGGACAGTCCGCCCGCTCCCATCGCCTCGACGACGGCAGGGTCCGCACTGAGCGGCTCCCGCGCGATCGTCGTGTTGGTCGCGACGAGTCCGGCGAGCCCCAGATCGACGGCGAGTCGGGCGATCGTCTCGATCTCGTCATCGGGCAGGTCGGGAGCGATTTTCACGAGCAGGGGTGTCTCACCCGCGGCATCCCGCACTGCTTCCAGCAGCGGGCGCAGCGTCTCGACGGCCTGGAGCCCGCGCAGACCCGGTGTGTTCGGGGAGGAGACGTTGACGACCAGGTAGTCGGCGACGGGCGCGATGGCGCGGGTGCTCGCGACGTAGTCATCCGTCGCCGCCTCCACGTCGACGACGCGACTCTTGCCGATGTTGGCGCCGAGGATCGCCCGTCGCGGACGGCGGCGTGAGCGTCGCAGTCGCTCCGCGGCGGCGGCGGCTCCGGCGTTGTTGAAGCCCATCCGGTTGATGAGCGCGCGGTCCTCCACGAGGCGGAAGAGCCGTGGCCGAGGGTTCCCCTCCTGCGCGATCGCCGTGACGGTGCCGATTTCGACATGCCCGAAGCCGAGCGCGTGGAGCCCTTCGCTCATGACGGCGTTCTTGTCGAAGCCCGCGGCGACGCCGAACGGGGAGTCGAAGACCAGGCCGAGAGCCTCGGTGCGAAGACGCGGGTCGGGCTTCGTCAGAGCCCGGGCGATGGGGGCGATCGGCCAGACACCGATCGCCCGGATCACGGGGATGACGAGGTGGTGGGCCCGCTCGGGATCCATGCGCGCGAAGAACGTGCGGAAGATGAAGGGATACATCACGTTCAGCCTAGGGCGCCGCGCACTCCGCACCGCATCCGCGCGGGCCGGAACTACTCGGATCGCTCCGCGCGCGCGTGATCGGCGCGCAGGCGCGCGATGGATGCCTCGAAGTCGTCCAGGGAGTCGAACGCCTGGTAGACGCTCGCGAAGCGCAGGTAGGCGACCTCGTCGAGATCGCGGAGAGGCTCGAGGATCGCGAGGCCGATCTCGTTGGTGTCGACCTGTGAGGCACCGGTCTGGCGCACGGCCTCCTCGACGGTCTGCGCGAGCAGAGCCAGGTCGGCCTCGGTCACCGGGCGTCCCTGACAGGCTTTGCGCACGCCCGAGACGACCTTCTCGCGACTGAACGGCTCGATGACGCCCGAGCGCTTGATGACGCCGAGGCTCGCCGTCTCGATCGTCGAGAACCGCCCCCCACACTCGGGGCACTGCCTGCGGCGACGGATGCTGAGTCCGTCATCGCTCGTGCGGGAATCGATGACGCGGGAGTCGGGGTGGCGGCAGAACGGGCAGTGCATCTAGGCCTCCGTGCCTGCGAATCGAGCGGTGACGGCCTCGCCGTGCGCGGGGAGCCCCTCGGCATCCGCCAGCGCGACGATGCCGTCCGCGACCGTCTGCAGCGCTCCGCGATCGTAGGTGATCACCTGCTGGGGACGGAGGAAGGTCGACGCCGACAGTCCTGCGGCGTAGCGCGCCTGGCCGCCGGTCGGGAGGACGTGGTTGCTGCCGGCGAGGTAGTCGCCGAGGCTCACGGGTGAGAACGCCCCGACGAAGACCGCTCCGGCGTTCACGTATTCCGCCGGCTGCGGGTCGACGAGGTGCAGCTCGAGGTGCTCGGGCGCGTAGGCGTTGCTGAACGCGACGGCGCCGGCGCGGTCGTCGACGAGGACGATCGCGGACTGTGTGCCCTCCAGTGCGGCGCGCGCCCGGGCGGCGTTGCGCGTCGCGTCGACGCGTGCTGCCACCTCGACGCGCACCGCGTCGGCGAGCTCTTGCGACCACGTCACGAGCACCGTGGATGCCTGCTCGTCGTGCTCCGCCTGACTGATGAGGTCGACCGCGACGAGAGCCGGATCGGCATTCTCGTCGGCGACGATGAGGATCTCGGTCGCGCCGGCCTCCGAGTCGGTGCCGACGATGCCGGCGACGACGCGCTTCGCCGACGCGACGAAGTTGTTGCCGGGGCCTGTGATCACGTCGACCGGATCGAGGCCGAGGCTGTCGACACCGAACGCGTAGGCGCCGACGGCTCCCGCGCCGCCCATCGCGTAGACCTCCGTCACGCCGAGGAGCTTCGCCGTCGCGAGGACATCGGGATCGACGCGCCCGTCGAACTCCGCTTGCGCGGGCGACGCGAGCGCCACGTCTGCGACACCGGCCACCTGCGCCGGGACGACGTTCATGACGACACTCGACGGGTACGCGGCCTTGCCTCCGGGAACGTAGACCCCCGCCCGCCGCACCGGCTGCCAGCGCTGCTCGACACGGGCACCGGGCGCGACGTCGGTCACGACCGTAGCGGGAACCTGCGCCGCCGACGCGACGCGCACGCGGCGGATCGCCTCTTCGATCGCGGCGCGAACACCCGGGTCCATGCCCTCGAGGGCCTCGTCGAGGTGCGCCTGCGGCACCCGGATCGGGTGATCGCTGACGTGATCGAAACGCGCGGCCTGTTCGCGCAGGGCAGCCTCGCCGCGCGTGCGGACGTCGGCGACGATGTCGGCCGCCGCCTGCAGTGCCTCGGCGCGCGCCGCCTGGGCACGCGGGACGGCGGCGAGAAGGTCAGCCGTGGTGAGGGCGCGACCTCGGAGGTCGATCGTGCGGAGCATCCGTCCAGATTATCCGAGCGGCACAGCCGGTCAGCCGCGCGTGACGCCGGACACGTCTGTCAGGTAGCCGATGCGGCCGTCATCGTGACGCACGACGAAGCTCTCGCCGCGGTCTTCGATCACGAGGGCCCAGGCCGAGGGGCCGATCGTGAAGATCGGTGCACCCGTCTCGTCGACGACGGTGCGCTCCACGGGAGCGAGCGCCCAGAACGCCTGCGACGCCGGAGCAGCGGCAGTTGTGGTGACGACCTCGTCGACGATCGGCTCGACCTCGCTCGTCTCGGTCGCGAGCGGTCCGTCGACTGCAGCCCCGAACGCCTGCTCGGAGGAGGAGGAGGAGGAGGATGCCGCCGCCTGCGGCACGGCCTCCGGTGCCGGGCTCGGCGCGGGACGCGGCGTGTGCGGGCGCTCGACGACGGGCCGGGCGGGGCTCGCGAAGCGGTGGGCGGGAACGGTGGTGCGGTGACGGAAGTCCTCGCCGATCGTCGGGAACAGCGGTGCGAACACCGTCAGCAGAACGCCTGCGAACATGAGAATGAATTCGACCCAGACGACCCAGCTCGCG
This sequence comes from Microbacterium sp. SCN 70-27, assembly GCA_001724425.1. Taxonomy (GTDB): domain Bacteria; phylum Actinomycetota; class Actinomycetes; order Actinomycetales; family Microbacteriaceae; genus Microbacterium. The sequence continues at coordinate 46,112 of MEEK01000020.1, read as the reverse complement.
AGGAAGATCTGACGGGTCGCGAGGTTGACGAACGATGCCCAGAGGATGCCGAGCCACACGATCGTCGCGACGGAGAACGCGACGGAGGCGAACTGATCGATGCCGAGCGAACCGACCCTGCGGATGCCCTGCGGAGACAGGCGGCGAAGGCCGACGAGGAACACCGCGATCGTGGGGACACCGATCGTCAGCACCCAGTCGATGCCGGACGTCCAGACCGATCCGGAGAGGATCCCGCTGTAGACCGGGAAGAAGGATACGACGAACGCGACGAGCCAGATCCCCCCGAGGGCGACCTCGCGCACGGAGAAGGGGCCGACGCCGTACTGCGGCGGAGCGGTCTCGTCCACGGCATCCGGACCGTCGGTGATGGCAGTGAACGCGTCGGCGAGGGAGTCGTAGGACACGTCGGGATCGACGGATTCTGCGGGAACCTCGCGCTCTGTGGGCGCGCCTTCGACGGGCGGTTCGGTGACGTCTTCCGGCTGGGGTGCGTTCTTCTCGTCGGTCACGATCGGTCCTTCCACGACGGGGTTGTCGGTTGAGATCCTACCCACTCGACCTTTGGTTCACCCGAGGCACTGCGGCCCGAGCAGCCCCTTCAGCTCGCCGTAGAGATCGACCGAGATCCCCACTCGCGCGGGCACCTCGAACACCTTCGCCGTTCCGCCACGATGCAGTTTCAGCGTGATCTCGGTGCCGCCCGGGTGGCGGGAGAAGACCCGTGCAAGCTCTTCCACCGTCGCCTCGGTGGCCCGATGCTCGGGCATGAGCAGCACGAGGGGACCGGATGCCTCCACGTTGCCGAGATCGGGCACGAACGCGGATTGGCCGTGGAGGTTCAGGCCGTCGTCCCGTCGCGACACGCGGCCTCGCACGACGAGGATCGAGTCGGCGACGAGCATCGACTGGAACTCGGTGTACGTCTTGCCCATGAACATGACGGTGACTTCGCCGTCGAAGTCCTCGACGGTGATCATGCCGTACGGGTTGCCGCTCTGCTTCGCGACGCGGTGCTGCACGCTCGTGACGAGCCCCGCCACGGTGACGATGTCGCCGTCGGAGACGTCCTCGTCGGCGAGAAGGTCGTGGATGCTCGTGGATGCGTGCTTCGCGAGAGGGATCTCGAGGCCCGCGAGCGGATGGTCGGAGACGTAGAGCCCCAGCATCTCGCGTTCGAAGGCGAGCTTGTCCTTCTTCGTCCACTCCGGACGCGCGGGAACCTTCGCCGGCACCGCCTCTTCGGCCGCGTCGTACAGACTGTCGAAATCGAACCCGATCGCGCCCTGCGCCTCGTTTCGCTTGCGCCCGATCGCGGCTTCCACGGCGTCCTCGTGGACCTCCAGCAGCGCCCGGCGGGTGTCTCCCATCGAGTCGAACGCGCCCGCCTTGATGAGCGATTCGACGGTGCGCTTGTTGGCGACGTGCGCCGGCACCGTGTCGAGGAACCCGTGGAAGGAGGTGTACGGGGCATCCTCGCGCGCACTGACGATGCCGTCGACGACGTTCGCGCCGACGTTGCGGACCGCGCCGAGGCCGAAGCGGATGTCCTCGCCGACGGCCGCGAAGTAGCGGATCGACTCGCTGACATCCGGCGGCAGCACCCGGATGCCCATCCGGCGGCACTCGTTGAGGTACACCGCCATCTTGTCCTTCGAATCGCCGACGCTCGTGAGCAGGGCGGCCATGTACTCGGCGGGGTAATGCGCCTTGAGGTACGCCGTCCAGTACGACACGAGGCCGTAGGCGGCGGAGTGCGCCTTGTTGAACGCGTAGTCGGAGAACGGCAGCAGGATGTCCCACAGCGCCGTCACGGCCCCTTCGCCATAGCCTCGCTCGGCCATGCCGCCCGAGAAGCCCTCGTACTGCTTGTCGAGCTCGGACTTCTTCTTCTTGCCCATCGCGCGGCGGAGGATGTCGGCCTGACCGAGAGAGAACCCCGCCACTCTCTGCGCGATCGCCATGACCTGCTCCTGATAGATGATCAGGCCGTACGTCGTGTCGAGGATGTCGCGCAGCGGCTCCTCGAGTTCGGGGTGAATCGGAGTGATCGGCTGCAGACCGTTCTTGCGCAGCGCGTAGTTGGTGTGTGAGTTCGCGCCCATGGGACCCGGCCGGTACAGCGCGATGACGGCGGAGATGTCCTCGAAGTTGTCCGGCTTCATGAGGCGCAGCAGCGCACGCATGGGGCCGCCGTCGAGCTGGAAGACGCCGAGCGTGTCGCCCCGGGTCAGCAGGTCGTACGCTGCGCGGTCGTCGAGGGCGAGATGCTCGAGGTCGAGGTCCTCGCCGCGGTTCATACGGATGTTCTCGAGCGCGTCGGAGATGATCGTCAGGTTCCGGAGCCCCAGGAAGTCCATCTTGATGAGCCCGAGCGACTCGCACGACGGGTAGTCGAACTGGGTGACGATCTGCCCGTCCTGCTCACGCCGCATGATCGGGATGATGTCGAGCAGCGGCTCGGACGACATGATGACGCCGGCGGCGTGGACGCCCCATTGACGTTTGAGGCCCTCGAGACCGAGCGCGCGGTCGAAGACCGTCTTCGCTTCCGGGTCGCTCTCGATGAGGGCGCGGAACTCGCTCGCCTCCTTGAACCGCTTGTGCTCGGGGTCGAACATGCCGCCGAGCTCCATGTCCTTGCCCATGACGGCGGGCGGCATGGCCTTGGTGAGCCTCTCCCCCATGCTGAAGGGGAACCCGAGCACGCGGCCGGCGTCCTTCAGCGCCTGCTTCGACTTGATGGTGCCGTAAGTCACGATCTGGGCGACCCGCTCTGAGCCGTACTTCTCCGTGACGTACTCGATCACCTCACCGCGGCGACGGTCGTCGAAGTCGACGTCGAAGTCGGGCATCGAGACGCGGTCGGGGTTCAGGAACCGCTCGAAGATGAGACCGTGCTCGAGCGGGTCGAGGTCGGTGATCTTCATCGCGTAGGCGACCATCGAGCCGGCGCCGGAGCCGCGACCGGGGCCGACGCGGATGCCGTTGTCCTTCGCCCAGTTGATGAAGTCGGCGACCACGAGGAAGTAGCCGGGGAACCCCATCTGCAGGATGATGCCGGTCTCGTATTCGGCCTGCTTCCGGACCTTGTCGGGGATGCCGCCCGGGTAGCGGTAGCGCAGACCGTTCTCGACCTCTTTGATGAGCCAGCTGTCCTCGGTCTCCCCGGCGGGAACGGGGAAGCGGGGCATGTAGTTCGCGGCGGTGTCGAACTCGATCTCGCACCGCTCGGCGATGAGCAGCGTGTTGTCGCACGCGTCCGGATGATCGCGGAAGAGCTGCCGCATCTCCGCGGCGGTCTTGATGTAGTAGCCGTCGCCGTCGAACTTGAAGCGGTTCGGGTCGTCGAGCGTCGACCCGGACTGCACGCACAGGAGCGCGGCGTGGGCATCCGCCTCGTGCTGGTGCGTGTAGTGCGAGTCGTTCGTCGCGACCAGCGGGATGTCGAGGTCCTTCGCGATACGGAGGAGATCCGTCATGACACGGCGCTCGATGGACAGGCCGTGGTCCATGATCTCGGCGAAGTAGTTCTCCTTGCCGAAGATGTCCTGGAACTCCGCCGCCGCGGCGCGGGCGGCGTCGTACTGACCGAGTCGCAGGCGCGTCTGCACTTCGCCGGAGGGACACCCGGTCGTCGCGATGAGGCCTTTGCCGTAGGTCTGCAGGAGTTCGCGGTCCATGCGGGGCTTGAAGTAGTAGCCCTCCATGCTCGAGCGGGAGCTCAGCCGGAACAGATTGTGCATGCCCTGCGTCGTCTGGCTCCACAGGGTCATGTGGGTGTACGCGCCCGAGCCGGACACGTCGTCGCTGCGCTGGTCGGCCGTGCCCCACTGCACGCGCGACTTGTCGCTGCGGTGGGTGCCGGGGGTGACGTAGGCCTCGAGACCGATGATGGGCTTGACCCCGGCGTTGTTGGCGGCGTTGTAGAACTCGAACGCCGCGAAGGTGTTGCCGTGGTCGGTCACGGCGATCGCCGGCATGCCGTATTCGGCCGCCGCCTGGGTCATCGCGCCGATCTTCGCGGCGCCGTCGAGCATCGAGTACTCGCTGTGCACGTGCAGGTGAACGAAGGAGTCGGATGCCACCCGACGAGTCTACGTCGGGGGTCCGACGCCGTCGGCGGTCAGCCGTCGACGTGGACGAACGCGGCGCCGCGGGCGCGGAGATCCGCGATCGCGCCCTCGATGCCCTCCGCCGTGCCGGAGCCCGGCTGGTTCATGTGCGCGATGACGATCGCACCGCCCGCCGCCTGACCGATCTCTCGCCGCACGGTGCGCGCCGGGAAGGTCGCTCCCCCGTCGCCGTTGACGGCGAACCCGATCGGCTGCACGCCGAGGTCCCGCACGATCGCGAGGCCGATGTCGTCGTAGAACGCCGTCCCGGGGCGGAAGAAGCGCGGTGGGGCGCCGAGCATCTCGGTGAGGCGGACGTGGTTCTGCCACACCTCGTCGACCGCCTCCTGCGCCGATGCGGTGCCGGCGATCCCGTACGCTTCGCGTCCGGTCACCGACAGCGGCACGTGGCGCGTGCCGTGGTTGCCGATCACGAAAAGGGAGTCGGCGGCGAGCTCGGCGGCGAGCGCCGGGTTCGCGCCGATCCAGCGCGAGTTGAGGAACAGCGTCGCCGGCACCCCTTCGCGGCGGAGCGTGTCGACCAGCCGCGCGTCGACGCGGGAGCCGCGGCTGCCGCCGCACGCGTCGAACGTCAGCGCGACGCGCAGCGCCGCGGCGGGTGCGATGGTCTGCCGGATGCCGGGGAGGTCGAGCCCGAACGCCGTCGGCGCGGCGCCGGCGTAGCGGGCGGCGACAGCGGCGGGATCAACGGTGGGCGTCGGAGTGGGAGTGGGCGTCGCGGACGGCGTGGGCGATCCGTTGGACGAGGAAGGGCCGGGGCTGGCGCTCTCCTGGCCCGCGTGCGGGCGGGAGAGCGGTGCGCAGGCGGCCAGGCCCGCGAGCGCGAGCACGCCGGCTCCCGCGAGCACCGCGCGACGGGTCGCGAGGACGGGGGTTCCATCTCTCCATCATGGCGCGCTCGGGGAGTGGTTCCGGACCGCTCCGAGGCACCGACGCAGGATGCCGACGCGCGATGTCGACGCGGGGTGTCAGGCGATGTCGGGGCGGCGGCGGCGCATGATCTCGTCGCGCACCTCGCGACGCAACACCTTGCCCACCATCGAACGGGGCAGGGTGTCGAAGGGCACGATCGCGCGCGGCACCTTGTAGGCGGTGAGGTGCTCGCGCAGGCGGGTGCGGATGGCGTCCGCATCGAAGGTCGCGCCCTCGCGCAGCACGACCGCCGCGGTCACCGCCTCGCCGCCGTCGGGGCGCGGGATGCCGACGACCGCCGCGTCGAGGATGTCGGCGTCGCGCAGCAGCGCGTCCTCCACTTCGCTCGGCGCGATGTTGAAACCTCCCGTGATGATGAGCTCCTTGAGGCGGTCGACGACGGTGACGAACCCGTCGGCATCCGCCACCACGATGTCGCCCGTGCGCAGCCACCCTCCTTCGAGGAGGGTCCGGGCGGTCTCGTCGGGCTGGTTCCAGTAGCCACGGAAGACCTGCGGTCCCCGCACGAGCAGCTCGCCGCTCTCGCCGGGCGCGCGGTCGACGGTCGGGTCCTCCGGGTCGACGACGCGGATCTCCGTGCTCGGGAACGGGATGCCGACGGTGCCGGTCCGCCGACGCGGACCCATGGGGTTGCCGAGGCTGATCGGGGACGACTCCGTCATCCCGTAGCCCTCGACGAGGATGCCGCCGGTGGCCTCCTCCCACCGTGCCACGGTCGCGGCGGGGAGGGCCATCGCGCCCGAGATGGCATTGCGGAGGGTTGTCAGCGTCAGCCCCGCGCGGGAGGTCGCGCGGGCGAGCGCGTCGTAGATGGGCGGCACGGCGGGGAGGAACGTCGGCGGCGTCCGCCTCATCGCCGTGAGGGTGAGCGACACGTCGAACGTCGGGAACAGCACTAGGCGTGCGCCGACGGAGAGCGCCGTCGTGAGGCAGAGTGTGAGCCCGTAGGCGTGGAAGAGGGGCAGCACGGCGTAGAAGACCTCGTCGCCGTGGCGGAGATCCGGCACCCACGCGACCGACTGGGCCGCATTCGAGCGGAGGTTCCGATGCGTGAGGACCGCCGCCTTCGGGCGCCCGGTCGTGCCGCTCGTGAACTGCAGGACGGCGATGTCGTCGAGGACGGGGCGCGCCACCTTGCGGGAGACCGGACGGCGCGTCAAGAGTCGCGGCCACGACACGATCCCCCGCGCCGTCGGCCGCCGCGTGAGGGCCGCACGAGAGCGTCGTGCACGCGGGAGCGGCAGTCGCAGCATCATCCGGGTGCGGCGGGGCATGGCATCCGTCATCGTCACGGAGACGACGTGCGCGGGGCGGATGTCGGAGGGGAACTCGGCGATCGTGTCGGCGACGGCATCCCACACGATCGCGACGGTCGCATGATGCACCTCGAACAGGTGGCGCAGCTCCGGCGCCGTGTAGCGCGGGTTGTGCTCCACGACGATCGCTCCCAGGCGCTGTGCCGCGTAGAAGGCGACCACGTGCTGCGGGCAGTTCGGGAGGATGAGGGCGACACGGTCGCCGTGCGACACGCCGAGGCGGCGAAGTCCCTCCGCGGCCCGCGCGACATCCTCCCCCAGACGCGCGTAGCGGGTCTCGGCGCCGAAGAACTCCAGCGCCGTGTGCGTCGGATACCGCGACACGGCGTCATCGAGCATGTCGATGAGGGTCTGGGTGACCGGCTCGATCTCCGCGGGGACACCGTCGGCGTAGGAGGAGAGCCAGGGGCGCGCGGCGAGAGCGGTCATCCCTCCAGGCTAGGGTGGCGCCCGTACCGCGGACGGCATGTGCGCGCCGCGGGAAGCGGCCTCAGCCGCGCAGCACCTCGAGGGCGTGCGCGAGGTCGGCCGGGTACTCGCTCGTGAACGTGACCCACTCGGTCGTCACGGGGTGCGCGAACGACAGCTCGTGCGCGTGGAGCCATTGCCGCGTCAGCCCGAGCCGCGCCGACAGGGTCGGGTCGGCGCCGTACAGCGGGTCGCCGACGCACGGATGCCGGTGCGCGGCCATGTGCACGCGGATCTGATGGGTGCGACCGGTCTCGAGGTGGATCTCGAGGAGGGATGCCGAAGGGAACGCCTCGATCGTCTCGTAGTGGGTGATCGAGTCCTTGCCGTCCGGGACGACGGCGAACTTCCACGAGTGCGAGGGATGCCGGCCGATCGGCGCATCGATCGTTCCCGCGAGCGGGTCGGGGTGCCCCTGCACGACGGCGTGGTAGATCTTGTCGACCTCGCGCTCCTTGAAGGCTCGCTTCAGGGCGGTGTACGCACGCTCGGACTTCGCGACCACCATGAGACCGCTCGTGCCGACGTCGAGCCGGTGGACGACGCCCTGCCGCTCGGCGGCACCGGTCGTCGCGATCCGGTAACCCGCAGCGGCGAGAGCACCGAGGACCGTGGGACCTTCCCACCCGACCGACGGGTGCGCCGCGACGCCGGCGGGCTTGTCGACCACGACGATGTCATCGTCGTCGTAGACGATGCCGAGATCGGGCACGGCGATCGGGACGACCTCGGGGGCGCGCCGGTCCTCCCATTCGACCTCGAGCCATCCCTCGGCACGGAGCTTGTCGCTCTTGCCGAGCGTGCGACCGTCGAGCCGCACGCCGCCGGCCTCCGCGACCTCGGCGGCGAAGGTCCGTGAGAAACCGAGGAGCTTCGCGAGCGCGGCATCCACGCGGACGCCGTCGAGCCCGTCCGGGACCGGAACAGTGCGGGACGGCATCAGTCTGCGTCGGAGGCAGGCAGAGCCTCGTCGGTGTCGGTCGCGGCCTCGGCATCCTTCAGCCGCGAGCCGTCGAGTCGCACTCCCCGCAGGATGAGCAGCGCGACGCTGATCATCATCGTGACGATGAAGATGTCGGCGACGTTGTAGATCGCGGGCATCATCCACGGGGTGTAGATGAAGTCGACGACGTGGCCGACGGCGAAGCCGGGGTCGCGGACGAGCCGGTCGGTGAGATTCCCGAGGATGCCGCCGAGGAGGAGTCCCAGCACGATCGCCCACCACCGGGCCCGGATGCCCCGCACCGCCAGCACCACGACGAACACCGCCGCCGCGGCCAGGACGATCGTGAACACCCACGTGACGTTCTCACCGAGCGAGAACGCGGCGCCGGAGTTGCGGGTCAGGTACAGCTTCAGGACATCGCCCCAGACGGGCACGGCCTCCTGATACGGCAGATTCTGCAGGGCGAGGAGCTTCGTGAACTGGTCGACGGCCAGCACCGCCACCGCGAGGATCGCGATGAGGATGCCGGCCGTCTGAGGACGCAGTGTCGACGTGCCGCGCACCGACCTGGTCAGGACGCCGAGACGGGCGTACCGGAGGTCGCGCCCGTGACGTCGAGGTCGCGGAGCTTCTCTTCGATGAAGCCGCGGAGCTGCTGGCGGTAGTTGCGCTCGAAGTCACGCAGCTCGCTGATGCGGGTCTCGAGGGTCGCGCGCTCGCTGTCGAGGCGGGCCATCTCGTCGCGCCCCTTGGCCTCGGCCTCGGCGACGATCGCGGCAGCGTGGGCCTGTGCCTCGGAGATCAGCTTGTCGCGCTGAGCCTGGCCCTCGGCGACGTGCTCGTCGTGCAGGCGCTGGGCCAGCTCGATGATGCCGGCGGATGCCGCGGCACCACCGATCGGAGCGGCGGCCTCGACGGGCGCGGGGGCCGGAGCGGGGACCTCTTCGACGACGGCCTCGACGACCGGCTCGGGCTCCGGAGCCGCGACGGCGGCGACGGGAGCCGCCCCGGCGCCGGCCTCGAGCTCGGCGACGCGCGCTCTCAGCTCGTCGTTCTCGGCGATCGTCTTGCGCCACTCCACGACGATCTCGTCGAGGAAGTCGTCGACCTCGTCGGGGTCGAAGCCCTCCTTGAAGCGGACGTGCTGGAACTGCTTGGTGACGACGTCTTCGGGGGTCAAAGCCATGGTGTTACCTCTTTCGGGGCTGTCGACGCGGGCCGATCAGGGGCGATCCGCCGCGAAGCGGATCGGTCTGAAACAGCATAGTCCGCACGCCTGTGACGTGCGAGAAGGGTGTTACGAACGAGCAATCGCGTTGGCGATCGACGAGAGGACGAGGACGATGAGGAACGTCAGCGTCAGGCCGACGTCGAGGGCCACCGGTCCGATGCGCAGGGGCGGGATGAGGCGTCGGAACAGCCGGATGGGCGGATCGGTCACCGTGAAGATCAGCTCGGCGAGCACGAGTCCGAACCCGCGCGGGCGCCACTCCCGATTGAACATCGGGATGAACTCCAGCACGAGGCGCGCGAGGAGGATCAGAGAGTAGATGGCGAGCAGGAAGCTGACGATACTCGCCGTCAGCCGCACGATCTCCACGACTACTGCGTGAAGGGCGCCGCCTCGGGATCGGCCGGCGCCAGCGTGCCGTCGCCCGAGATCGCGACATTCTCGGGCGAGAGCAGGAAGACCTTGCTCGTGACCCGCTCGATGCGTCCGTACAGGCCCAGAGACAGGCCACTCGCGAAGTCCACGAGACGACGCGCGTCGGCATCGCTCATCTGCGAGAGGTTGATGATGACGGGGATGCCGTCACGGAAGTTCTCGGCGATCAGCTGCGCGTCGCGGTACTGCTTGGGGTGGACCGTCAGGATCTCGCTGACGGCGCCGGCGGTGGGCTGACGCACGACGGCAGGGCGGTGCAGGGGCGTCACGGGCGCCGCCTTCTCCACGCTGCGCTCGGTGCTGCGCTCACGACGCGCGGGCGCCTCCGCGACCGGCTCGTCGTAGACCTCTTCCTCGTCGGCGAGGCCCAAGTACACCATGGTCTTCTTGAGGGGGTTCGACATCGCATCCTCCGTTTGCTCGTCTGTTGTGAAGGTTATCCGCGCTCGGGCCGCGGGCCCGTGATTGCCGTACCGATCCGCAGGTGTGTCGCACCCGCGGCGATGGCTTCGGCGAAGTCGCCGGACATGCCCGCGGAGATCCACGTCGCGTCGGGCATGACGGAACGGACGGCCCGCGATGCGTCGTTCAATCGCGCGAAGGCCTCTGCCGGCGCACCGTTGAGCGGAGCGACCGCCATCACCCCGCGCACGCGCAGCGACGGGCAGGCATCGGCGACGTGCTCGGCGAGGCGTTCGATCTCTGCCGGTGCGGCACCGCCGCGCCCGGGGTCGTCGGTGAGGTTCACCTGCAGGAGCACCTGGAGCGGGACGCCCTCGGGATCGGCCGCGTGCAGGGCATCCGCGAGCCGGTCGCGATCGACCGAATGCACGATGTCGGATGCCAGGCGCACCGCCCGGGCCTTCTTGGTCTGCACCTGGCCGATGAAGTGCCAGGTGAGCGGGGAGAGGTCCGGCAGTTCGGTGCGCTTGGCCGTGAGCTCCTGTTGACGGTTCTCCCCCACATCCCGGACGCCCAGGGCGTGCAGCTGCGCGACGAGTTCGGCCGGGTGGAACTTCGTCACGACAATCCGCGTCAGCTCCGCCGGATCGCGCCCGGCGGCGCGCGCCGCATCCGCCACGCGCGCGTCGAGCTGCGCGAGCCGCGCCGCCAGGCCCGGCGCGGTGCTCGCGTCGGAGCCTGTCGCGGCGCCGCTCACTTCAGGAAGTCGGGGATGTCCAGATCGTCGGCGCCGTACACCGAGTCGTAGGACTCGGTGACCGACACCACCGAGACGGTCTCCCGCTCATCGGCATCCGCCGCTTCGCGGGCCTCGCGCGCGGCCTCGTCGGCGGGCACCGAGGGCACGACCGGAGTGGCGACCGGACGCTGAGCCGTCATGGGCTCGATCCGCGCCTGCGGCTCACCTCCGTCGAATCCGGCGGCGATCACCGTGACGCGCACCTCGTCGCCGAGCGTGTCGTCGATCACCGTTCCGAAGATGATGTTGGCCTCGGGATGTGCGGCCTCCTTGACGAGCTGCGCGGCGTCGTTGATCTCGAAGATGCCGAGGTTCGAGCCGCCCTGGATCGACAGCAGCACGCCGTGCGCGCCTTCGATGGATGCCTCGAGCAGCGGCGATTCGACGGCGAGCTCGGCCGCCTTGATCGCGCGGTCCGCCCCACGTGCGGAACCGATGCCCATGAGTGCGGAGCCGGCCCCCTGCATGACCGACTTGACGTCGGCGAAGTCGAGGTTGATGAGGCCCGGGGTCGTGATGAGGTCGGTGATGCCCTGCACACCGGCGAGGAGCACCTGGTCGGCGGTCGCGAAGGCCTCGATCATCGAGATGCCGCGGTCGCTGATCTCGAGAAGCCGGTCGTTCGGCACCACGATGAGCGTGTCGACCTCTTCCTTGAGCTTGTTGACACCCGCCTCGGCCTGGCTCTGACGCCGGCGACCCTCGAACGAGAAGGGACGCGTGACGACACCGATCGTGAGGGCGCCGATCGACTTCGCGATCCGCGCGACGACGGGTGCACCACCGGTGCCCGTGCCGCCGCCCTCACCGGCCGTCACGAAGACCATGTCGGCACCCGCGAGCGCCTCTTCGATCTCCTCCGCGTGGTCCTCCGCGGCGCGGCGTCCGACCTCGGGGTCGGCGCCTGCACCGAGTCCCCGCGTGAGCTCGCGGCCCACGTCGAGCTTCACGTCGGCGTCGCTCATGAGGAGCGCCTGCGCGTCGGTGTTGACGGCGATGAACTCGACGCCCCGCAGCCCGAGCTCGATCATCCGATTGACGGCGTTCACGCCGCCGCCGCCCACACCCACGACCTTGATCACCGCGAGGTAGTTCTGGTTCTGGCTCATGCCGGCCTCCATCTTGTCCCGAACCCGAAACTGTCTAAACCTTGAACCTCAAGTTGAGGTTTAAAGAAATGCCGAGTATGCATTTCCTGGATTGAAAGTACGTGCCACCTCGGCACGGGTCGGGACCACGGCGGGCGTGTCGCGCAATCAGCGGATGACGACCGCGCCGGGCGACGACACGTCATACGTGTAGACGTGCTCGGGAGGCCGCGCGGCCATCGCCGAGGCGAGCACTTCGGCCTTCTTCGCCGACTGGTCGGCGTTGCCCCAGACGACCGAGGTGCCCGTCCCCCCGAGGGTCAGCGTGACGTCGTTCGCGGTGGTCGCCGACATCGCCGTGACCTGTGCGCGGATGTCGTCGGGGAGCGAGCGGAACACCGTGCCGATCGCGTCGAACGCAGGCGAGCCGATCCCGCCGGTCGCGGTGATGACGGGATGCCCCGCGGGCGCCGTGGGCGTCGTCGAGAGGGCGACGCCCGCGGCATCCACGAGCGTGTAGCCCGCGGGCGATTCCACCGAGCCGATCGGTGTGCGCTCGACGATGCGGACGACGAGCTCGTGCGGCGGACGCGCCTCGAGCGTGTACGACTCGACCAGCGGGAACGCGACGAGGGCGGCCTTCACGGCGGACGGATCGACGCGTGGGAGGGGGGTTCCGAGCTGACCCGCGAGTGCCGTCTCGACATCGGCCGGGTTCAGCGAACTCGTCCCGACGACGCTGATCTTCTCGACCGCGAAGAGGGGGCTGTAGGCCGCACCGATCGACCCCAGGACGAGGAGCACGAGCGCACCGATGACGGTCAGCCAGACCATGCGCCGCCGCCGCTGGCGCACCGTGAATCGGCGCACCTCCGCGCGCAGGGCCTTACGCCGCGCGCGCGCCGCCGCCCAGACGTCCCGCACACCGACGCCGTCCGGCTCGTCGGCGGGTTGGTCTTCGGGGGCGTCCTGTGCCGCCACGGAGGCATCCGGCACAGCGATGTCGTCCGAGAAGCGCGGGGCGTCGGCGGGAGCGGACGCCCGCGCGACGGGGTTCGGATAGCTGACCGGCGGCGCGAAAGCCTCGGTGTCGACCTCCGCCGACGCCGCATCGGCGGCATCCCGCGCACCGGTCGCGCCGGTCGCGGTCGGCAGCGGAGACGGACGCCGCATCGGCTAGGCCCCGTCTCCGGGCGCCGTGCCCGACAGAGCGCGCAGCACCTGCGGGATGATGCGGTAGACGTCGCCGCAGCCGAGCGTGATGACGTAGTCGCCCGCGCGGGCGACGGATGCCGTGTAGTCGGCCGCCTCCTGCCAGTCCGCCACGAAATGCACGTGCGACGGGTCGGCGAAGGCGCCGCTGACGAGTGCTCCCGTGACGCCCGGCACCGGGTCCTCGCGGGCGCCGTAGACGTCGAGCATCACGGTGTGGTCGGCGAACTGCTCGAGCACCTCGGCGAACTCGCGGTACATCGCCTGCGTGCGCGAGTACGTGTGCGGCTGCTGGATGGCGATGAGTCGCCCGTCCCCCACGACCGTGCGTGCGGCGGCGAGGGCGGCGGCGACCTCGGTCGGGTGGTGCGCGTAGTCGTCGTACACGCTGACGCCCCGCTCGACGCCGTGCAGCTCGAACCGGCGCACCGTGCCGCCGAATGCCTCGACGGCGCGGAGGGATTCTTCGAAGCCGTGGCCGAGCGTCGTGAGGACCGCGACGGCGCCGGCGGCGTTGATCGCGTTGTGGGCGCCGGGGACCGCGAGGCGGGCAGTGCGGGTCTCCCCCGCGTAGGTGAGCGCGAACGAGACGGGGCCGTCCGTGACGATGTCCGTGACGCGCACGTCGGCGGCCGCATCCTCGCCGAACGTGACGATGCGGGGGTGGCGCAGCGACTCCGAGACGCGCCGGGCGCCGGGGTCGTCGGAGCTGATCACGACGGCCTCGCGCGCCTCGTCGCCGAAGCGGACGAAGGCGTCGTAGAAGGCATCCCGTGTCCCCCAGTGATCGAGGTGATCGGGGTCGACGTTCGTGATGAGCGCGATCGCCGTGTCGTACAGCAGGAAAGTGCCGTCGGACTCGTCCGCCTCGATGACGAAGAGCTCGTCCGACCCCGTGCCGCTCGAGACACCGAGGTCGGCGATCACTCCGCCGTTGACGAACGTCGGGTTCTCGGCCAGGGCGCGCAGCGCGGTGACGATCATGCCGGTCGACGTCGTCTTGCCGTGGGCGCCCGCGACGCTCACGAGACGGCGCCCGCCGATGAGCCAGTGGAGCGCCTGCGAGCGGTGGATGACGTGGAGGCCGCGCTCCTTCGCGAGGAGGAACTCGGGATTCTCCGGCCAGATCGCGCCGGTGTGGATGACGGTGTCCGCGTCGGCGGGCAGGTTCGCAGCGTCGTGACCGACGTGGACGTCGGCGCCCCGGGCCGCGAGCGCCTGGAGCGCTGCGCTGTCGGAGCGGTCCGACCCCGAGACGCGGATGCCGCGGTCGAGGAACATCCCGGCGAGTCCGGACATGCCCGACCCTCCGATGCCGATGAAGTGCGCGGCGGCGATGTCGTCGGGCAGGGGAAGACTGAGATCGGGTCGAATCATGGCCCGTCAAGTCTAGGTCGGCGCCCTGGACGGGAGCCCCACGGCGCGCGGACCATCCAGCGTCGGCGACGGGACGCGCGGCGCCTCAGCGTCGGAGCGCGCGGTCGATCTGGGCGATGACGCCTTCGGTGCCGCTGCGGGCACCGACGGAGGCTTCGCCGGCCGCATCGCGGAGCGCCGAGAGCGCCTCGGCATCCGTCAGCAGAGGCACGATCTCGGTGCGCACGCGTTCCGCGGTGAACTCGGCATCGGGGATGAGGCGCGCGGCGCCCGCCGCGACGACCGAGGCGGCGTTGAGAGCCTGCTCCCCGTTGCCGACGGCATACGGCACGTACACCGCGGGGATGCCGAGCGCCGTGAGTTCGCTGACGGTGGCCGCCCCCGCGCGCGAGACCACGAGATCGGCGAGGGCCAGGGCGAGATCCATCCGATCGAGATACGGCACGACGCGATAGCCGTCGGCACCGGGGTCGACGAGCTCGGCGCGCTCTCCGACGGCATGCAGCAGCTGCCACCCTGCAGCGGTCACCTCGGGCCATGCCTGTCCGAACGCCTCATTGAGTCGGCGCGCCCCGAGGGAGCCGCCGAAGACGAGCAGGACGGGCCGTTCGGTGTCGAGCCCGAAGTACGCGGCCGCCTCAGCACGTGTGGCTCCCCGGTCCAGCGAGAGCAGTTCGGGGCGCAGCGGCATGCCCACCACCTCCGAGCGGCGCAGCGGCGTCCCCGCGAAGGTCGTGCCGACCGCCGAGGCCCGTCGGGCACCCAGGATGTTCGCAAGACCCGGCTTGGCGTTCGCCTCGTGCACGACGTACGGGATGCCCTCGCGCCGCGCCGCGATGTACGCGGGGGCCGAGGCGTAGCCGCCGAAGCCCACGACGACGTCCACTCCACGCTCGCGGATGTGCGTGCGCACCTGGGCGACGGCGCGCTGCCACGCGACCGGGAATCGCACGGCCGCGCCGTTCGGGCGGCGGGGGAAGGGGACCTTGTCGACGACGAGCAGTTCGTAGCCGCGCTCCGGAACGAGTCGGGCCTCGAGACCCTCTTTCGTGCCCAGCACGAGCACGGATGCCTCGTGGTCACGCGCCCGCAGTCCGTCCGCGACGGCGAGGAGCGGGTTGACGTGGCCGGCGGTTCCCCCTCCGGCCAGGAGGTAGGTGGGGTGGATCGTCACCGGATAGAGGTTACCGCTCGACGGTCACGGGCGCTGAGCGCACCGGCAGCGTGCGGGCGAACGAGAGCAGCACACCGCACGCGATCAGCACGGACAGGAGCGACGTGCCACCCTGCGAGATGAACGGCAGCGGCACGCCGAGGACGGGGAGGATCCGAAGGACGACGCCGATGTTCACGATGGCCTGCCCGACGATCCACACCGTGATCCCGCCCGAGACGATACGGACGAACGGGTCGTGGGTCTTCCGGATGACGTGGAAGGCACCGACCGCGAAGAGCGTGAACAGGACGAGCACCGTGAGGCATCCGACGAGTCCCAGCTCCTCGCCGAGGATCGCGAAGATGTAGTCGTTCGCCTGCGCCGGCAGCCAGCCGTACTTCTCGCGCGAGTTGCCGAGTCCGAGACCGAAGACGCCCCCGTTCGCAAGACCCCAGACGCCGTGCACGGCCTGCCAGCAGTCACCGCTCGTCGCGTTGTAGCACGCGGTCGAGTCGAAGTTCGTGAGGCTGCTCATGATGCGCGCCATGCGGTTCGGGCTCGTCACGGCGAAGAACGCGGCCGCACCGACCACGAGCAGGAGCGGCACGAGGAAGAGCCGCAGCTTCACCCCGGAGAAGAAGAGGCACCCGAGGAGGATCGCCATGAGGATGAGGCCCGTGCCGAGGTCGTGGCTGCCCACCGCGACAAGACCGATCACGAGGCCGCCGACGGGGACGACCGGGATGAACACGTGCTTCCACGAGCCGAGGAGCGTCCGCTTGCGATAGAGCACGTATCCGAGCCACAGCGCGAGGCTCAGCTTCAGGAACTCGGACGGCTGCATCTGGAAGCCGCCGACCTGGATCCAGTTGCGGTTTCCGTCGTTGGCCACACCGACCCCGGGCACGAAGACGAGCAGCTGGAACCCGACGGTGAAGATGAGCGCGGGCCACGCGATCTTCTTCCAGAACGTGACCGGGAATCTGCTGAGCAGGAACATCAGCGGGATGCCCACGATCGCGAACGCCGCCTGCTTGAGCACGACCTCGAACGGGCTCTCGCCCTTCGCGAGCGAATCGGCCATCGTCGCGGACAGCACCATCACGAGACCGAAGCCCGTGAGGATGAGCGCCGTGGACGCGATCAGCAGGAACTCGCTCGGCACCGGGGTGAATACGCGTCCGAGCGAGACCCGCGCGGCGAACCCGCGGCGCGGAGTGCCTCCGGCGGGCTCATCGGGAGTCGCGGGACGGGTTCCCGGCGTCGTGATCGTCGCCACCGGCTCCCCTTTCCGTCGGCTACTGCGGGCCGTACCTGTCGTGCACGGCCCTCGCGAAGCGGGTGCCGCGGTCGGCGTAGGACGCGAACTGATCGAAGGATGCCGCTGCCGGAGCGAGGAGGACCACGTCTCCGTCACGGGCGATCCCCGCCGCCAGTTCGACGGCTCGGGCCATGACGTCTTCAGTCTGAGCGTCGTCGACCTCGAACAGGGGAATGGCGGGCGCGTGTCGTGCGAACGCGTCGGTGATGTCTCCCCGCTCGACGCCGATCACGATCGCGGCCTTCACGCCGCCTCCGCGCGCCGCCACGAGGTCGGAGATGTCGACGCCCTTGAGAAGGCCGCCCACGACCCAGACCGCGCCGGGGAACGCGGCGAGCGACGAGGCGGCCGCATGCGGGTTCGTGGCCTTCGAGTCGTCGACCCAGGTGACGCCGCCCGCGACGGCGACGACCTCGATCCGGTGCGGATCGAGCCGGAACCGCGCCAGGGCGTCGCGGATCGCGGCCGGTTCGACATCGAGAGAACGGGCGAGTGCGGATGCCGCGAGGATGTTGGCGACGATGTGCGGTGCCGCAAGGCCACGAGCGGCGAGGTCGGCGACGGTGGCGAGCTCCAGCGCGCTGCGATGCCTGTCGTCGAGGAACGCCCGATCGACGAGGATGCCGTCGACCACGCCGACATCGCTCGGCCCCGGCACGCCGAGGTCGAAGCCGATCGCGCGGCATCCTTCGACGACATCGGCGTCCTCGACCATCTCGCGGGTGGCGAGGTCGCTCTTGTTGTAGACGCAGGCGACGCGGGTGCTGCGGTACACGACCGCCTTCGCGTCGCGGTAGCCGGCGAACGAGCCGTGCCATTCGAGGTGATCGTCGGCGAGGTTCAGGCACACGCTCGCGTGGGGCGATGGCGCGACGTCGGCATCCGCCAGCGAGAGGTACCAGAGCTGGTGGCTCGAGAGCTCCACGACTAGCACGTCGAATCCCGCGGGGTCGCGCACGGCGTCGAGCACGGGCACGCCGATGTTTCCGACGGGCGCGGCCCGGAGGCCCCCCGCGACGAGCATCGCGGCGGTCAGCTGGGTGGTGGTCGTCTTGCCGTTCGTCCCGGTGATGAGCACCCAGTCGGCGGGCGTGCCGTCCTCGCGCAGCACCTTGTCGCGCACGCGCCAGGCGAGTTCGACGTCGCCCCACAGCGGGGTGCCGGACTGCCGGGTCCACGCGATGACGGGGTGGTGCGGGGGGAAGCCCGGGGAGGCGATGACGACCTCCGGTGCGAAGTCGACGAGCTCCTGCGGCACCGCGTCGAGAGCGCCCGTCCACAGGCGCGCGCCGATCACGGGCACGAGACGGGCGTACTCCTCGTCGGCCTTCTCGGTCAGCACGAGGACCTCGGCGCCGAGTTCGGCGAGGGTGTCGGCGACGGAGAAGCCCGTCATCGACAGGCCCAGCACGGCCACCCGCAGTCCCCGCCAGTCGGAGTGCCAACTGCGCAGGCTGTCGAGGTCGCGCGGGGCGTCCCCGGTCACAGCGCCGCCAGCCATGCCGCGTAGAAGAGCCCGACGCCCATGACGGCGAGCATCCCCGCGATGATCCACATACGCACGACGATCGTGATCTCGGGCCACCCGCGCATCTCGAGGTGGTGGTGGAACGGGCTCATGAGGAAGAGCCGCTTGCCGCCCGTGAGCTTGAAGTAGTACCGCTGCAGGATGACCGAACCCGGGCCGATGATGAAGACACCGGCGAGGATGACCGAGAGGAGCTCTGTCCGCGAGAGGATCGCCATCGCGGCGATGACGCCGCCGATCGACATCGAGCCCACATCGCCCATGAAGATCTTCGCCTTCGGCGCGTTCCACCAGAGGAACCCGACGAGAGCACCGACGAACGAGGCGGCGATGATCGTGAGGTCCATCGGATCACGGGTCGTGTAGCAGGCCCCCTGATAGGCCGTCACGAGGGCATCGGAGGCACACCGCTGCTGGAACTGCCAGAACGTGACGAGGCTGTACGCGGAGATCGTGAAGATCCCGGCGCCGGTCGCGAGTCCGTCGAGACCATCGGTCACGTTGGTCGAGTTCGACCACGCGACCGACATGAACGACACCCAGACGAGGTAGACGATCCAGCCGAGCACGGTTCCGAGGGCGAGGAACGACAGCATCGGGATGTCGCGGAAGAACGAGATGAAGGGCGAAGCCGGGGTCTGGTCGGTGCTGTTCGGGAAGTTGAGCGCAAGGATGCCGAAAGGCACCGCCACGATGATCTGACCGGCGACCTTGCGCCAGCCGGACAGTCCCAGGCTTCGCTGCTGCCGCACCTTCATGTAGTCGTCGATGAACCCGACGAGGCCGAGCCCGACCATCAGCCAGATGACGAGCAGACCGGAGATCGTCGGCGGAGCGCCGCCGGTGAGCGTTCCGACCAAGTACCCCACGATCGATCCCGTGATGAAGATCACGCCGCCCATCGTGGGCGTCCCGCGCTTCGTCTGGTGCGACGGGTTGTGGGCGTTCTCGGGCGTGCGGATGACCTGTCCCCACCCGATCTTCTTGAACAGTCGGATGAACAGCGGGGTCAGGAAGAGCGTGAACGCGAGCGAGATCGTCGCGGCCGTCAGCAGAGATCTCACGAGAAGGATTCTCCCAGACGATCGCCCAGATGACGCAGACCCGCCGAGTTGGACGATTTCACGAGCACGCGGTCGCCGTCGCGGAGCTCCGTCAGGAGGTAGTCATACGCCTCATCGGCAGTCTCGAAGAAGACGGCCTCGCCGTCCCAAGAGCCCTCCCCGATCGCCGCGAGATACAGTCTGCGGGCATCGCGCCCGACGACGACGATGCGCTCGATCCGCAGCCGCACCGCCTGCAGGCCCACCCGGTCGTGCTCTTCGCCGGCCGCTTCACCGAGCTCGCTCATGGCGCCGAGCACGGCGACCTTGCGCTGACCGGGCTCGGTGATCTGCGCGAGGGTGCGTAGCGCCGCAGCCATGGAGTCGGGGCTCGCGTTGTAGGCGTCGTTGATGATGCGGATACGGTCGGAGCCGAGCGGCTGCATGCGCCACCGTTCGGCGATCTCGAGCGTCTCGAGCCGCGTGATCGCGACGGCGGGGTCGACGCCGAGCTCGCGCGCGACGGCGATCGCCGCGAGGGCGTTCATCACGTGGTGCTCGCCGAGGACGTGCAGGCGCAGCGGCATCCGCTCCTCCCCCACGACGACCGTGCAGGTCGTCCCGGCGGCCGTGACCTCGACGTCCTCCGCACGGACCTCGGCGTTCGCGCCACGCCCGAACCAGCGCACCGCGACGCCCCGTGCCTCGGCGACGCTCGCCATCGCGGCGACGCGGGCATCGTCGGCGTTCAGGACGGCGACGCCACCCGGACGGATGGCTTCGACGAGCTCGGTCTTCGAGCGCTGCGTCGCCTCGATGCCGCCGAAACCGCCCGCGTGGGCGAGCCCGACCATGAGGACGGCGCCGACGTCGGGGGTCACGAGCCCCGCCAGCCGGGCGATCATGCCGGCGTGGTCGGCCCCGAACTCGCTGACGAGGAACCGCGTGCCCTCGGTCACGCGGAGCATCGTCAGCGGCGCGCCGACGTCGTTGTTGAAGGAGTTCCGTGGCGCGACCGTCTCGCCTTCGCCCTCGAGGATGCGCGCGAGCATGTTCTTGGTCGTCGTCTTGCCGTTCGAGCCCGTGATCCCGACAACTCTGAGGCCGCCGCTCGCACGGACGCGCCCGACGACGGTGCGGGCGAGGTCCGCGAGCGAGCGGACGACGTCCGGGACGATGATCTGGCTGATCGGCGCGTCGACGGGGTGATCGACGATCGCCAGCGCGGCACCGGCATCCGCGGCGGCGCCGACGAACAGATGGCCGTCGGTCGTCTCACCCGGCTTGGCGACGAAGATGTCGCCCGGTCCGATGAGGCGGGAGTCGGTGTCGACCGCGCCCGACACGATCGTGTCGGGAGTATCGGTGCCCGCCGGGGAGAGGGTTCCTCCGACGGTGTCCGCGAGGTCGGCCAGGGAGATCCGGATCATGTGGGAGGTTTCCTCACGCGCGGGAGCGCGTCACTGGGTGACGGGGAGCAGGGGGGTCGCCTGGTTCGACGGCATGACGCGGTAGTGCGTGAGCACCTGCATCATCGCCTTCTTGAAGACCGACCGGTTCGCGGAGGACATCCGGTTCGTCTTCGGCTCGTCGAACAGCGTCAGAACAACGTACTGCGGATCCTCGGCGGGAGCGAACCCGACGAGCGAGGTGACGTAGAGCCCGTCCTTGTAGCCGCCCTTCCCGTCGGGGACCTGCGCCGTGCCGGTCTTGACGCCCAGCCGGTACCCGGGGATGTTGATGTCGGATGCCAGGGTGCCCTGCGCGTACACGTTCTCGAGCATCTGCGAGACCTCCGACGCCGTCTGCGGCTGGATGACCTGCACCGGGTCCGGCTCGGTCGGCGTCACGACGGTGCCGTCCGCCTTCGTGCAGGACTCGACGAGTTGCGCCGGGAGCCGCACGCCGCCGTTCGCGATCGTCTGGAAGACGCTCACGACCTGGGTCGGGGTGACCGTGAAGGCTTGACCGAAGGTCGTCGTGTAGTAGGTCTGGTTGTCCCAGTTCTTGGCGTCTGACGAGAAGCCCGCCTTCGGCGCACCCGACCATCCGAGCGCGTCACCGCCTCCGACGCCGAACTTCTCGAGATACTGCTGGCGCACCTCGGGCGAGACGAGTGAGCCGAACTGCGACATCGCGACGTTCGAGGACTGCACGAGGCCGCCGGTGAGAGTGAGGTTCTCCGTCGGGTGGTTCTCGGAGTCGTTGATCACGGCGCCGTTCGGGAACTGCATCCGGTCGGGCGTGAGCACCGACGAGGTGGGCGTCAGTCCCGCCTGTTCGATCGCGGTGGCGGCCGTCACCGGCTTGAAGGTCGAGCCGGGCTCGTACGAGACGCGGAGCAGTCGCGACCCGCGATCGTCGGTCGCGGAGGCACCGGGATCGTTGGGGTCGACGGTCTTCGTCTCGGCGATCGCGCGGATCTTGCCGGTCTTCACCTCCATGACGATGATTCCGCCCCAGTCGGCCTGGTAGTGGGCGGTCTCCTCCGAGATGAGCTGCTGCAGGTACCACTGCAGGTCGGCGTCGATCGTGAGCTTGACCGTGCCGCCGTCGACCGCGGCAGTCGTCTTCTCCGTGCCGGGGATGATGACGCCGTCGGCGCCCTTCTGGTAGGTGACCGAGCCCTCCTCGGAAGCCAGGCACTGGTCCTGAAGCGATTCGATGCCCTCGAGCGGTTCCCCGCCGGAACCGGTGAACCCGACGATGTTCCCCGCGACCGCGCCGTCGGGGTAGGTCCGTGCCGGGTGCTTGTCGTAGTAGAGGAACGGCAGCTTGAGATCTGCGAGAGCCCGGTACTCCTCCGTCGACACGTACCTCTTGATGGTCGCGTACTGCGAGGAGGCGTCCTTCGCGAGCGCGTCCGCGACGATCTTCTGCACGTCCGCCGAGGACTGGCCGGTGACCGCGGCGATGCGGTCCGCGAGCTCGGGCCACGGCACCAGCACGGGCTTGTCGTCGGCATCCTTCACCGTCTTGCCGTCGTCCCCGACCTTCGGGATCCCCTTGACGGCGAGCGTCGGGTCGATCTGCACGTCGTACCGCGTCGTGCTGGAAGCCAGGACCGTGCCGTTGGTGTCGACGATCTCGCCGCGCGCTCCGTACAGGGTCTGCTTGGCGCCCGTGGCGAGCTTCTGGGACTCGGCGACGTGCTCGGCGGCGTTCACGACCTGGATGTCGAAGAGACGGACGACGAACAGCGACAGCACGAGGAGGACGACGCCCAGCGCGACGACGGTGCGGCGGCGCGGACTGCGGGTGACTCGTGTCGTCATGGATTCAGTGTGTGGTGGGAGTCGGCAGACCGTCGGCGATCGCGGGGGGTGTCGAGGTTTCCGCGGCCGATGCGGCGATGGCTTCGTCGGCGACGGTCGCACCGGCGGTGAGGCTCGCGGTGGGATCGTTCACGAGCGGGGTACCTGCGACGAGTCCGTTCGCGACCGCCGCCTGCGTGAGGGCGTTGACGGCGCTCGCGCCGTTGTTGCCTGCCGCGGTGCCGATGACGGCATTGTCGCTGAGACGCAGGAAGGTGGGCTGCTGCCCCGTGACCATGCCGAGGGCCGCCGCGTTCGCCGCGAGGTACTGCGGCGAGCTGAGCCCCGCGATCGAGTCGGTGAGCACCTGCTTCTGGTAGTCGAGGGTACGTTGCTGCTGCGTGAGCGCGGACAGCTCGTAGGAGCTCTGCGTCGTGAGGATCGACAGTCCCATCTGCACCGCCCCGATGAGGACCGCGCCGGCGACGGCGATGATCCCGTAGAGGAGTCGCGGACGCCGACGGCTCGCGGGGCGATCGAGCGCGCGCAGTCGCCGGTCGGCACCGTCGCGCGGCGGAAGGGACGGGAGGTCCTCGAGCAGGTCGATCGCGCTCATCGCGGGAGTGCTCATGCCGCCTCCACCACTCGTTCGGCCGCACGCAGGCGCACGGGGGTCGCACGGGGGTTGATCTCCCGCTCTTCGTCGGATGCCAGTTCGGCGCCCTTGACCAGCAGCCGGAACCGCGGGGCGTGCTCGGGCAGTTCCACGGGGAGTCCCGCCGGTGCCGTGGAGGACGAGGCATCCGCGAACACGCGCTTGACGAGCCGGTCTTCGAGCGACTGGTAGCTCATGACGACGATGCGACCGCCGACGCGCAGGAGCCCCATCGCGGCCGGGAGCGCCCGATCGAGCACGGCGAGCTCGGCGTTGACCTCGATGCGCAGCGCCTGGAAGACGCGCTTCGCGGGGTGGCCGCGCCCCTCGCGCTGCACGGCGACGGGGGTCGCGGCGATCAGGATGTCCACGAGCTGGCCGGAGCGGACGATCGGCGCCTGGGCGCGGGCCGCGATGATCGCGCGGGCGTAGCGGCCGGCGAGCTTCTCCTCGCCGTAGCGCTCGAAGATCCGGCGCAGGTCGCCCTCGCCGTAGGTCGCCACGATGTCGGCGGCGGTCGTCCCCGCGGTCTGATCCATCCGCATGTCCAGCGGCGCGTCCTGGGAGTAGGCGAAGCCGCGCTCCGCCTCGTCGAGCTGGAGCGAGGAGACCCCGAGGTCGAACAGGACGCCGTCGACGCGGGACGCGCGGACGGATGCCACCGCCTCCGCGATCCCGTCCCTCTCCCCCGCGATCCGCAGCGCGTCGGTGTCGCGGTCGAGCCCGATGAGGTGCACGTCGGGGAAGCGCTCCAGAAGCGCCTCGGAGTGGCCGCCCATCCCTTCGGTGGCATCCACGAGCACCGCACCCGGCCGCGTGAGGGCGGGGGCGAGCAGCTCGACGCAGCGCTCGAGCAGGACGGGGGTGTGGATGTCGGAGTGGCTCATGATGTCGGGGCGGGTGATCCGGAGTCGTGATCCCCATCCGCCTGACCTGGCACCGGGGAAGTGTGTCAGGGCGTGCGGCTGGGAGTCGCGGCCACGGATCAGAAGAGGCCCGGGATCACCTCCTGCTCCATGTCGGAGTAGCTGTCCTCGTTGCCGTCGGCGTACGCGTTCCACGCCTCGGCGTCCCAGATCTCGGCATGGGCGCCGACACCGGTGACGACGAGCTCGCGGTCGAGGCTCGCGTACGTGCGCAGGTGCGGAGGGATCGTGATGCGGCTCTGGCTGTCGGGCTTCTCGTCGCTCGCGCCGGAGAGGAACATGCGCTGGAAGTCGCGGGCCTGCTTGTTGGTCAGCGGCGCTTCGCGGATCTTCTCGTAGACGCGCTCGAACTCCTTCGTGCTGAAGACGTAGAGGCACCGCTCCTGACCACGCGTGACGACGACGCCGTCACCGAGGTCGGTGCGGAACTTCGCCGGCAGGATCACGCGGCCCTTGTCGTCGAGCTTGGGGGTGTAGGTGCCCAGCAGCATCCACTACCACCCCCTCGCGTTCGGCCCCGTCCCAGGTGCGCCCCACTTTACTCCACTTCTCTCCACTTCACCATCACGTTCCGGGCGAAATCCTCCCCTGGCGCTCCCCTCCTCCCCGGGGGTCGCGTATGAGGCATCCGCGAGCGCCCGTGCGCCGCCCTCGGGCGCGACGGCCCCGGCGCCGCGCGGGCACGAAAAAAGCACCGACCCGGAGGTCGGTGCTTTCGGCGGCGTCCGTGCGGACGCGTCAGTGGATGGCGATCAGCTCTCGGGCCCCTGTCGGCGGTCCCAGCGGTCGTTCATGCGGTCCATGAAGCTCGAGGACGATTCGGGGGTCGGCTTGCGGCTGCCGCCGTTGCCGCCGGCGGCGGGCCGCGCGGTCGCGGTGCCCGTGCGCGTCGGGGTGACGGCGAGGATGACGCCGCCGAGCATGACGACGAAAGCGACGACGCCCACCGCGATGATGCCGCTCGACACACCGAAGATGAGCCCGCCGAGCCCGACGAGCACGAGTACGACGCCGTACACGATGTTGCGGTAGCTGAGCGCGCGTCCTTCGCGGTCAGCACTGACCACGTCGGTGTCCTTGCTCATGAGATGGCGTTCCATCTCATCGAGCAGGCGCTGCTCCTGTTCTGACAGCGGCATGCGTCCCCCTTCGGGCGGGTATCTGCACTCGATACTACGCGTGCCCCGTCGAACTAGGCTAGGCCCGTGGACCCTTCCCCGTCGCCGATCGAAGCAGTTTCCCAGCGACTGGAGAGCTTCGTCGCAGACCGCGTCGCCGAAACGCGCGATGCGGGAGCGGACGCCCTCGATTTCGTTCACGCCGCGGCATCCGTGCTCGACGGCGGCAAGCGACTGCGCGCACGCTTCTGCCTCACGGGTTGGCAGTCCGTCGCCGGGCGGCGCACGGGCGACGGGGACCCCGGAACCGCGGTGATCTCGGCGGCCGCGGCCCTCGAGGTGTTCCACGCCGCCGCGCTCGTGCACGACGATCTGATCGACAACTCCGACACCCGGCGCGGTCGCCCCGCCGCTCACCGCGCACTCGAGGCGCACCACGGGGCATCCGGCTGGTCAGGCCGCGCCGAGACGTTCGGACGCTCCGCGGCGATCCTCCTCGGCGATCTCCTCGTCGCCTGGAGCGACGACCTGCTCGAAGAGGGTCTGCGGGATGCCGCGCACGCCGCCCCCGCACGCGCGACGTTCGCGCTCATGCGACGCGAGGTCACGATCGGCCAGTACCTCGACATCGCCGAAGAGGCCTCGTTCGTCACCGCTCCCGACGCCGAACACGCCGACCGGGCGCTGCGCGTCGCGTCGCTGAAGTCGGCGCGCTACTCCATCCAGCATCCGCTGCTCCTGGGTGCGACGCTCGCGGGAGCGGATGACGCGCAGCTCGCGGCCCTCGCGGCGTTCGGGCATCCCCTCGGGCTCGCGTTCCAACTCCGCGACGATGTGCTCGGAGTCTTCGGCGATTCCGCCGTGACCGGCAAGCCCTCGGGAGACGACCTGCGCGAAGGCAAGCGCACGGTGCTCGTCGCCTACACCCGCACCGCACTCGCGCCGGGCGCGCGCCGTCTGTTCGACGAGATGCTCGGCGACCCCGGGCTCGACGCCGCGCAGGTCGCCTTCCTGCAGGAGACGATCCGAGACACCGGCGCCCTCGACCGCGTCGAAGCGCTCATCTCGGACTACGCCGGCGAGGCCGACCGCGCCCTGCGCGGGGCGCCGCTGGACACCCACGCCGTCGGGACGCTCCGCGATCTCGCACGCGATGCGACCGCGCGCGCATCCTGACGCCGGTCTGACGCTCGTCAGGCGAGCGACTGGGCGACGCGACGGACCTCGCTCTTGCGGCCCCGGCGCAGCGCCTCGATGGGGGCGAGCCCGATCGACTCCTCCTCGGCGAGGAGCCAGTCGATGAGCTCGTCGTCGCTGAAACCGGCATCCTGCAACACGATGATCGTGCCGCGCAGCGAGGCCAGCGGCGCGCCGTCGACGAGGAAGACGTCGGGCACCGCGAACGCGCCGTGCCGCTTGCTGCCGACGAGGTGGTGATCGTCGAGCAGGCGGCGGATCCGCCCCAGCGGCTCGCCCAGAGCCTCGACGAGTTCGGGCATGGTGAGCCACGCGACGGTGGCGGGCGTGGCGGGAACGTCGGTCACCCCTCCACTATCCCACCCCTGGCGGCGGTCAACGCCAACGACCGCGCAGGGTGAGGCGTTCCCGGGGCTTTCAGCATCCGCTCCCTAGAATCACAGGGTGAGCACGAGCCAGCAGACCGACCCGCTGATCGGCCGTCTGGTCGACGGCCGGTACCGGGTGCGTGCTCGCATCGCCCGCGGCGGAATGGCGACCGTGTACGTCGCGACCGACCTGCGCCTCGAGCGTCGCGTGGCGCTGAAGGTCATGCACGGGCACCTCTCGGACGACACGGTCTTCCAGGGTCGGTTCATCCAGGAGGCCCGCGCCGCCGCGCGCCTCGCCGACCCGCACGTGGTCAACGTCTTCGACCAGGGTCAGGACGGCGAGATGGCCTATCTCGTCATGGAGTACCTGCCCGGCATCACGCTGCGCGACCTCCTGCGCGAACAGAAGCGGCTGTCGATCCCGCAGACGATCACGATCATGGATGCCGTGCTATCGGGTCTCGCGGCCGCGCACCGCGCCGGGATCGTCCACCGCGATGTGAAGCCCGAGAACGTGCTCCTCGCCGAGGACGGGCGCATCAAGATCGGCGACTTCGGCCTCGCACGGGCGACGACGGCGAACACGGCGAGCGGTCAGATGCTCATGGGCACGATCGCGTACCTGGCCCCCGAACTCGTCACCCGCGGCACCGCGGACGCCCGCAGCGACATATACGCGCTCGGCATCATGCTCTACGAGATGCTCGTCGGCGAGCAGCCGTACAAGGGCGAGCAGCCCATGCAGATCGCGTACCAGCACGCCACCGACTCGGTGCCGCGGCCGAGCGCGAAGAACCCCGCCATCCCCGAACAGCTCGACGAGCTCGTCATGTGGGCGACCGAGCGCTCCCCCGACGAGCGACCCACCGACGCACGGGAGATGCTCGACCGGCTGCGCGAGATCGAGAAGGATCTCGGCGTGTTCCCGCATGTCGTGCGCACGCCCACGACGAACACGGTGCGCGCCGCGATCATCGACGACGGCATCGATTCCGGCGAAGTGACGAAGGTGCTCCCGGGGAGCTTCACCGCCCCGACCGTCACCGACGACGTCGACAACGCCACGCGACTGCGCCGCCGTGCCCGGCGGAATGCCGGCAGAGGCGCGTGGCTCCTCGTCCTCGTGCTGCTGCTGGCCGGTGCCGCAGGAGGCGCGGGCTGGTGGTTCGGCTCGGGCCCGGGCTCGATGGTCGCCGTGCCCGATGTCGAGGGGAAGAGCATCGCGGAGGCCACCGCGATCCTCCAGGAGTGGTCCCTCGTGGCGGTGCCGGGCGAGGAATTCAGCCGCGACATGCCCACAGGGCAGACGATCGCGACGGATCCCGCCGCCGGCACACGCGTCGACAAGAACGCCTCCGTCACGGTCGTGATCTCCCTCGGACCTCAGCCGCACGACATCGGCGCACTGGGGGGAAAGACCCTCGACGAGGTGACGCAGAGCCTCGAGGAGCTGTTCATCACGGCATCCGGAGACCCCTCGCGCCTGTTCACGGACTCGCCCGTCGGCACCGTGGTGTCGGCCTCAATCACTCCCCCGGGTGGTGGCGAGGCGATCCCCTGCACCGACGGCTGCCGTGCGCTCGAGACCTCGACGGTCTCGTTCGAGGTGTCTGCCGGGCCGTTCCCCGACGTCGTCGGGCGGCGCCTCGCGGAGGCCACGAGCACGCTCAAGGCGGTCGAGCTCACGGTCGCTTCGACCGAGGAGTTCAGCGCGGACGTCGACGCGGGCGATGTCATCCGTGTCGCGGACCGCGACGGTGGCGGCCCCTTCCGCCCGGGCGACACCGTGACGCTCGTCGTGTCGAAGGGCCCGGAGCCGGTGGCCGTCAAGAACGTGACCGGCTCGACGATCCGCAAGGCCGTCACCGCGCTGCAGGCCGACGGCTTCAAGGTGAACGCCGGCATCAACGACGCCGACATCCCGCTCGGCGGCAAGTACTGGGACATCTACTGCGTCGAGAGCTACAGCCCGACCGGCACGGCCCCGCGCGGCGCGACCATCACGCTGACGCCGATCCTCTGCTTCCTGCAGGGCTGACCCCGCCGCAGGCCCGATCCGGCCGTAGGGCCCGACCCAGCCGCAGGGCCGACCTCGCCGCAGCGCTGACCCCGCCGCAGAGCCGATCCGCCCGCGCCCTCGCTGCCGCCCCTCCCGCGGCTGGGAGCCTCGCCGCGAACACCACCAACCGCCCCGCGCGAGCCTTCGCGCGTTCCGAAAGCAGGGCGAATCGGCCTCAACCGCGCCGACTCGCCGCGGAAGGTGCGGCTCGCCCTGCTCCCGCAGCGCGTTGAGGCCCGTACCGGCCTCGTCCGGCGCCGGGTGAACCTTGGCAGCGGAGGATGCGCCCGGCGGGGGTGCGCCGCGTCGACGAGGGCGCTCCCAGCGGCGGGTGCGTCCGGCGAGGCGAGTCACTGCCTGGGTGGGCGAGCCCGGTCACCGCGGACGGTCGGCGATGCTGGTGCTCCGCGTTCCGAGAGCAGGGCGGATCGGCTTCAGCGAGGCCGAGATACCGCCGCGGGGGCGGTTCGCCCTGCTTTCGAGACAGACGGACGCGGGACGGGCCGGCGGCCGACGGACCGGGCGGCCGACGAACCGAGCGGTGGACGAACCGCGCAGGCCGGCGGGCAAGAGCGGGTCGGCCGCGCGAGCGTCAGAGCTTCTCGAGCTCTTCGGCGACGAGGAAGGCGAGTTCCAGCGACTGCATGTGGTTCAGGCGCGGGTCGCACAGGCTCTCGTAGCGGGTCGCGAGGGTCGCCTCGTCGATCTGCTCCGAGCCGCCCAGGCACTCGGTCACGTCGTCACCGGTCAATTCGACGTGGATGCCTCCGGGGAAGGTCCCGACGGCACGGTGCGCCTCGAAGAAGCCGCGCACCTCGTCCACGACGTCGTCGAAGCGACGCGTCTTGTACCCGGTCGGCGTCGTGATGCCGTTGCCGTGCATGGGGTCGGTCACCCACAGCGGGGTCGCGCCCGTCGCCTTCACGGCTTCGAGCAGCGGCGGCAGCGCGTCGCGGATCTTGCCGGCGCCCATCCGCGTGATGAACGTCAGACGCCCGGGCTCGCGTTCGGGGTCGAGCTTCTCGATGAGCTCGATCGCGGTCTCGGGCGACGTCGACGGCCCGAGCTTCACCCCGATGGGGTTGCGGATCTTCGAGAAGTAGTCGATGTGCGCGCCGTCGAGGTCGCGCGTGCGCTCACCGATCCACAGGAAGTGCGCCGACGTGTTGTACGGCGTCTGCGTGCGAGAGTCGATGCGGGTCATCGGCCGCTCGTAGTCCATCAGCAGGCCCTCGTGGCCCGTGTAGAACTCGACGCCGCGGAGCGAGTCGAAGTCGGCGCCCGCCGCCTCCATGAATTTGATGGCCCGGTCGATCTCGGTCGCGAGGCGCTCGTACTGCTGGTTGGCCGGGTTCTGGGCGAAGCCGCGGTTCCACGAGTGCACTTCGCGGAGGTCCGCGAAGCCGCCCTGCGTGAACGCACGGATGAGATTGATGGTGGATGCCGCGGTGTGGTACCCCTTCAGCAGCCGCTGCGGGTCGGCCGTGCGCGACGCCTCGGTGAAGTCGTACCCGTTGACGATGTCGCCACGGTAGGCGGGCAGGGTGACGTCGCCGCGCGTCTCGGTGTCGCTCGAACGGGGCTTGGCGAACTGGCCCGCCATCCGCCCCATCTTCACGACCGGCATGGACGCGCCGTAGGTCAGGACGACGGCCATCTGCAGCACGGTCTTGATGCGGTTGCGGATCTGCTCGGCCGTCGCACCCGCGAAAGTCTCGGCGCAGTCGCCGCCCTGCAGCAGGAACGCCTCGCCGGCGGCGGCCTTCGCGAGCCGGTCGCGGAGGTTGTCGACCTCGCCTGCGAACACGAGCGGCGGGAGCGTGGCGATCTCGGCCGACACCGCGGCGACGGCGTCGAGGTCGGTCCAGGTCGGCTGTTGCTTGATCGGGAGCGTGCGCCAGTGATCGAGATCCGCGTGCAGGGAGGGCATTCGGCCAGTCTACTGGCGCGGATCGGGGCGGGATGCCGCTGTGACAGCGACCTCAGGCAGGCCGGCGATCCTTGACGCTCGAGGCGTACACGTCGTCGTATTCCTGCTCGCCGAGCCGCTGCAGGGCGACCATGATCTCGTCGGTGACGGACCGCAGGACGTACCTGTCGGATTCCATCCCGGCGAACCGCGAGAAGTCGAGCGGTTCGCCGATCACCATGCCGACCCGGCCGATCCGCGGGATGGAACGTCCGATCGGCATGATCTCGCCGGTGTCGACCATGACGACGGGCACGACCGGCACGCGCGCCTCGAGGGCCATGCGGGCGAGCCCCGTGCGCCCACGGTAGAGCTTGCCGTCGGGGCTGCGTGTCCCTTCGGGGTAGATCCCGAGAAGGTCGCCCCGCCCGAGCACCTGCAGTCCCGTGTTGAGGGAGTCTTCGGATGCCTTGCCGCCCGTGCGGTCGATCGGGATCTGCCCCGTGCCCTTCATGAACACGCGCGTCGCCCACCCCTTGAGGCCCTTGCCCGTGAAGTAGTCGCTCTTCGCGAGGAAGCTCATCGGTCGGTCGATCATGAGCGGCAGGAAGATGGAGTCGCTGACCGACAGATGGTTGCTGGCGATGATCGCCGCGCCCGAGGAGGGGATGTTCGTGCGGCCCACGATCCACGGCCGGAACACGGCCTTCACGATCGGGCCGATCACGATGTACTTCATGAACCAGTAGAACATCACGCGCTCCTCGGGTCTCAGCGGCTACGCAGCCCGGCGAGGTCGGCCACGCCGACGAGGCCCGCGTCATTGCCGAGCGACGCCGTCACGAAGCGCGCCGTCGGGCGCTCGCCGAACCCGGGGAGCGAGGTCTCGTACGCGATGCGGGTCGGCTCGAGCAGCCGCTCGCCGAGGTCGGCGACTCCCCCGCCGATGACGTACAGCTCGGGATCGAGCACCGCCTGGAACGCACCGCACGCCTCGCCGAGCGCCGTGGCGACGCGACGGATCGCCTCGAGCGCGCCGACATCGCCGTCGTCGAGGAGGTTCGCGAGGTCGCGCCCTGCGACGATGCCGGATGCCCCGCGATGGGCCGCGAGACGTGCGCCGATCTCGCCGGCGTCGATGATGTCCGCGATCTCACGCTGGAGCGCGCGGCCGGAGGCGTACTGCTCGAGGCATCCGGACTGTCCGCAGCCGCACGGCCGACCGCCGCGCACGAACCGGACGTGGCCGAGTTCGGCCGCGCTGCCGTTCGCGCCGATGAGCAGCTGCCCGTCGCCGACGACGGCCCCGCCGACACCCGTGCCGAGAGTGAGCATGACCATGTCGGTCGCCCCCTGCCCTGCTCCGAAGCGGTATTCGCCCCACCCGGCGGCGTTGGCGTCGTTCTCGAGCGTGACCGATCGCCCGATGCGCGATTCGAACTCCTCCCGAAGCGGCGCGTCGTGCCAGTCGATGTTCGGGGCGTGGAGCATGACGGAGCGCGTACGGTCGATGTATCCCGCGGCCGCGACGCCGACGGCGTGCACGTCGTGGCGCGCCGCCAGTTCACCGACCATGTCGGCGACAGCCTGCGCGAGCGCACCCGTATCGGCGGGTGTGCTCACGCGCAGGCGCTCGACGATGCGCCCGTCATCGGCGACCACACCGCCGGCGATCTTCGTGCCACCGATGTCGATACCGACGTTGAGCACAGCGTTCCTCTCTCCCGCGCGCGACTGAAGGAGGGGCGGCACGGCACCCGAGAGTCTAGTGTGGACTCCACAGTCCCACGCGGTGCACCCAGCCGGGCATAAGTGCGGCAACGGCGCCAGTGGGACTGAGTGCCACGTAAGGTTAGACTCGATCCCAGCCGTCACCCGACGCCACCCGGTACCGAAGGAGTTGCCGCCCATGAGCGCCGCCGTCCAGTTCGAAGTCCCCGCGATCGTTCCCGCCGATCCGAACGCCAACATCACCGACCTGCTCGTCGAGCGGGTGAAGGCCACCCCGTCCCTTGCGCTGTTCTCCGTCCCCGAGGGCGACGGGTGGCGCGACATCACCGCCGCCGCCTTCCAGCGCGACGTCATCGCCCTCGCCAAGGGGTTCGTCGCCGCCGGTATCGAGCCCGGCGACAAGGTCGCCTTCATCGCCCGCACGACGTACGAGTGGACGCTCGTCGATTTCGCCCTGTTCTTCGCGGGCGCGGTCATGGTCCCCGTCTACGAGACGAGCTCCGCCGCCCAGATCAGCTGGATCCTCTCCGACTCGGGCGCGATCGCGGTGCTGTCCGAAACGGCGGAGCACGCCGCCCGGGTCGACGAGATCCGCGCCGAGGTGCCGCTCATCCGCGACGCCTGGACGATGGCATCCGGCGCCCTCGACACACTCCGCGCAGGCGGCACCGACGTCTCCGACGACGAGATCGAGCGTCGGCGGAACCTCGCCGTCGGCTCCGACATCGCGACCCTCATCTACACATCGGGATCGACCGGTCGCCCGAAGGGCTGCGTCCTCACGCACAGCAACTTCGTCGAGCTCTCCCGCAACTCCGCGAAGTCGCTCGAAGAGGTCGTCAACACCCCCGGCGCCTCGACGCTGCTGTTCATCACGACGGCGCACGTCTTCGCGCGCTTCATCTCGATCCTCGACATCCACGCGGGCGTGAAGACCGGCCACCAGCCCGACACGAAGCAGCTCCTCCCCGCGCTCGGCTCGTTCCAGCCGACGTTCCTGCTCGCCGTGCCGCGCGTCTTCGAGAAGGTGTACAACTCCGCCGAGCAGAAGGCCGAGGCCGGCGGCAAGGGCAAAATCTTCCGCGCCGCCGCGCACACGGCCATCCAGCACTCGACGCTGCTGCAGGAGGGCAAGAAGGTCCCACTCGGCACGCGGATCAAGTTCGCCCTGTTCGACAAGCTCGTCTATTCGAAGCTCCGCGCTGCGATGGGCGGGCGGGTCACCTACGCCGTCTCGGGCTCGGCTCCGCTCGGGCCCCGGCTCGGGCACTTCTTCCACAGCCTCGGCGTGACGATCCTCGAGGGGTACGGTCTCACCGAGACCACAGCGCCCGCGACGGTCAACCTCGCGAAGAAGTCGAAGATCGGCACGGTCGGGCCCGTCCTCCCGGGCGTCGGTGTCCGGCTCGCCGAGGACGGCGAGATCGAGGTGCGCGGCATCAACGTCTTCAAGGAGTATTGGCGCAACCCCGAGGCGACGGCTGCCGCCTTCGACGGCGACTGGTTCCTGACGGGCGACCTCGGCTCCTTCGACGCCGAGGGCTTCCTCACGATCACCGGCCGCAAGAAGGAGATCATCGTCACCGCCGGCGGCAAGAACGTCGCTCCGGCGGCCCTCGAGGACCCGATCCGCGCCAACCCGATCGTCGGTCAGGTCGTCGTCGTCGGCGACCAGAAGCCGTTCATCTCGGCGCTGGTGACCCTCGACCCCGAGATGCTCCCCGCATGGCTTGCGAACAACGGCCTCCCCGGAGACATGTCGCTGGCGGATGCCGCGAAGAACCCGAAGGTCCGCGAGGAGGTCCAGCGCGCGGTCGACATCGCGAACAAGCGCGTGTCGCGCGCCGAGTCGATCCGCAAGTTCACGATCCTCGACACGGAGTGGACCGAGGCGAGCGGACACCTGACGCCGAAGATGAGCATCAAGCGCAACGTGATCCTCAGCGACTTCGCGAAGGACATCGAGGATCTCTACACGGTGCCCGTCACGACCACGAACGTGCCGCTCGGCTGATCGGCCGGAGCGGGCCGCGGGGGCTCCTCAGAACCAGGAGCTCTCGCGGATCTCGCGCATCGCGGTCTTGCGGTCCTCGGCGGTGAGTCGGGACAGATACAGCATGCCGTCGAGGTGGTCGGTCTCGTGCTGCAGGGCCTGCGCGAGGAGGCCCTCGCCCTCGAGGACGATCTCGTGGCCGTCGAGATCCGTGCCGACGACGCGCGCCCACGGGTAGCGGAGGGCGTCGTGCCAGAGTCCGGGGACGGACAGGCATCCCTCGCCCACCGGCTGCGGTTCACCGCGCACCTCGACGAGCACGGGGTTCAGCACATAGCCGATGTCGCCGTCGATGTTGTAGCTGAACGCGCGGACCCCGACCCCGATCTGCGGGGCGGCGACGCCGGCGCGGCCGGGCAGCTCGACGGTGTCGACGAGGTCCTGCACGAGGGCACGGATGCCGTCGTCGACGGCTTCGATCGGAGCGCAGACGGCACGGAGAACCGGGTCGCCGAAGACCCGGATCGGACGGACCGCCATCAGGCGGCGGCCCGCACGCGAAGGCCTTCGACGACGATCGCGGCCAGTTCCCGCGCGGCCTCGCGCGTCGCGGGCTGCAGGTCGCGGAAGGAGATCGCACTCCCCGAGGCGATGTGCGGGTCGTAGGGCATCCGGACGACCGACCGCACCCGAGTGCGGAAGTGCGCCTCGAGTTCGGCGGCGCGCACGAGGGGCGCCCCGGGGCGTGAGGTGTTGAGCACGACCACGGCGTTGCGCACGAGGTCCGCGTAGCCGTTCGCGTCGAGCCACGTGAGGGTCTCGGACGCGAGGCGGGCCTCGTCGACGCTGAGGCCCGTGACGACGACGAGGGTGTCCGCCCGATCGAGCGTGGCGGCCATCACGGAGTGGACGATGCCGGTGCCCGTATCGGTCAGCACGACCGAGTAGAAGTGCGCGGCGACCTTCGCGACGTCCTCGTAGTCGGTGTCGCTGAACGCCTCCGACACGTGCGGGTCGGCATCGGACGCGATGACGTCGAGACGCGTCTGATCGCGCCCGACGATCTGGGAAATGTCGTTGAAGCCGCGCACCTCGGCGCTCGCCCGGACGAGGTCGCGGACGGTCTTGTCGCTCGTGCGGCCGATCCGCTCGGCGAGCGTGCCGCGGTCGGGGTTCGCGTCGACGGCGATCACGCGGTCTTCGCGCGAGTCGGCGAGGGCCATACCGAGAAGCGTCGTGATGGTGGTCTTGCCGACGCCGCCCTTGCGGGAGAGCACCGGCACGAACTTCGCCCCGCCCGAGAGGGGTGCGGCGATGCGGCGGTCGAGCTCCTTGCGCGCACGCGCCCGCTTGCCGTCGCCGAGGTTGATGCGGTGGCCGGAGATCGCGTAGACGAAGTGCTGCCATGGCCCCTCGGGCTCGGGGCGCACGATTCGAGCGGGGTCGAGCAGCCGGTCGGCCGTGAGGAGGTCGGCGCTTTCGCGATCGGCCTCGAAGTCGCCGAGACGGCGCGACTGGAGGGTGATCTCCGAGGTGCGCGGGCGCACCCGCTCCGCGTGTTCGAGCTC
The DNA here is from genome assembly GCA_001724425.1 of Microbacterium sp. SCN 70-27. Lineage (GTDB taxonomy): Bacteria > Actinomycetota > Actinomycetes > Actinomycetales > Microbacteriaceae > Microbacterium. Next base: position 9,940 of record MEEK01000020.1, on the reverse strand, counting down.
GTCGTCGGCCGCGGCGACGGCGATGGTGGTGGCTGCGGCGACCGTCGGCTCGGTGGCGACCGGCACCGCGACGACGGTCTCATCGACCGTGACGTCGTCGTCGACGAAGTCGTCGTCGTCTGCCACCGGCAGGGTCACATCGACCTGCGCCGTGGGGGCGCCGGCGAGGCCGAGCCCGGTCGAGTCGATACCCCCAGTGGTCGCGAGGACGCCGTTGTCGGCTTCGCCCGCCGCTTTTTCGTTGCGATCAGACGCCACGTTGCACTCTCCCAGCTTGTCCGCGGACCCGGTCCGCGCCCTCCAGGCTAGTCGGCGGGGCGGATGACGACCAAAAGGTCACCCGCCTCGACCGGTGAGGTGGCGGCGATCGCGAGTCGATCGACGACCCCGTCGACGGGGGCGGTGATCGCCGCCTCCATCTTCATCGCCTCGATGGATGCCACGGGCTGACCGGCCTGAACCCGGTCGCCGACCGCGGTCTTGAGCGTCACGACGCCCGAGAACGGCGCGGCGACCTGGCCGGGCTTCGTGGTGTCGGCCTTCTCGGCCTGACGCACCTCGACGGTGATCGACCGGTCTCGGACGAAGACGGGACGCAGCTGGCCGTTGAGGGTCGTCATGACGGTGCGCATGCCCTTGTCGTCGGCTTCACCGATCGCCTCGAGCCCGACGTAGAGCTGCACACCCCGCTCGATCTCGACGACGTGCTCGGTCCCCGGAGCGAGCCCGTAGAGATAGTCGGCAGTGTCGAGGGGACTCAGGTCTCCGTAGGTGTCGCGCACCTCGCGGAACGCCTTCGTCGGTGCGGGGAACAGCAGGCGGTTGAGCGTCTCGCGGCGCGTCGTCGAATCGGACTCGAGTGCGGCGGCATCCTCGGTCGAGATGTCCGTGACGCCGACGCGCACCTCACGCCCCTGCAGGACCTTGGTGCGGAACGGCTCCGGCCATCCTCCCGGCAGGTCGCCGAGCTCACCCGCCATGAAACCGACGACCGAGTCGGGCACGTCGTACTTCTCCGGGTTCGCCGCGAAGTCGGCCGGGTCGGCCTTGACCGCCGCGAGGTGCAGCGCGAGGTCTCCGACGACCTTCGACGAGGGCGTCACCTTGGGGACGCGCCCGAGGATGTCGTTCGCCGCGGCGTACATGTCCTCGATGAGCTCGAAGTCGTCGGCGAGGCCGAGGGCGATCGCCTGCTGACGCAGGTTGGAGAGCTGACCGCCCGGGATCTCGTGATGGTAGACCCTGCCGGTGGGGCCCGGCAGGCCCGACTCGAACGGGCGGTACAGGTGCCGCACCGCCTCCCAGTACGGCTCGAGACTCGCGACGGATGCCAGGTCGAGCCCCGTGTCGCGCTCGGTGTGCGCGAGGGCTGCGACGACGGCCGACAGCGACGGCTGGCTCGTCGTGCCGGACATCGGCGCCGAGGCGGCATCCACGGCGTCGGCTCCGGCGTGACTTGCCGCCAGGAGAGTGGCGAGCTGGCCGCCCGCCGTGTCGTGGGTGTGGACGTGGACGGGCACGTCGAACCGGTCGCGCAGCGTCGAGACGAGTTTCGCGGCCGCGGCCGGACGGAGGAGCCCTGCCATGTCCTTGATCGCGAGGATGTGCGCACCGGCATCCACGACCTGCTCGGCGAGGCGCAGATAGTAGTCGAGCGTGTAGAGGCTCTCCCCCGGGTCGAGCAGGTCTCCCGTGTAGCAGACCGCGACCTCCGCGACGGAGGTGCCCGTCGCGAGGACCGCATCGATCGCCGGCCGCATCTGGGAGACGTCGTTCAGGGCGTCGAAGATGCGGAAGATGTCAACCCCGGATGCTGCGGCCTCGTGCACGAACGCGTCGGTGACCTGCGTGGGGTACGGCGTGTAGCCGACCGTGTTCCGGCCGCGCAGCAGCATCTGGATGGCGACGTTCGGGAGCGCCTGGCGGAGCGCGTCGAGGCGCTCCCACGGGTCCTCGCCCAGGAAGCGCAGGGCCACGTCGTACGTCGCGCCGCCCCATGCCTCGACCGAGAGCAGCTGGGGTGTGAGGCGCGCCACGTACGGGGCGACCGTCACGAGGTCGCGCGTGCGCACGCGGGTCGCGAGGAGCGACTGGTGCGCGTCGCGGAACGTCGTCTCCGTCACCGCGAGCGAGGTCTGCTCGCGGAGGGCCTTCGCGAACCCTGCCGGACCGAGGTCGCGCAGGCGCTGACGGCTGCCGGCCTGCGGTTCGGTCGTCACGTCGATCGCGGGGAGCTTGGCCGCCGGATCCACCGTGAGCGGGTTGTCGCCGTTCGGGCGGTTGACGGTCGTGTCGGCGAGCCACGCGATGATCTTCGAGCCGCGGTCCTTCGACTCGCGTCCGCGCAGGAGCTCCGGGCGCTCGTCGATGAACGCCGTGCTCACATCGCCCGCCACGAACGCGGGGTCATCGAGCACCGCCTGCAGGAAGGGGATGTTCGTCGAGACGCCGCGGATGCGGAACTCGGCCAGCGCGCGCCTGGAGCGCACGACGGCGGCGGCGAAGTCGCGCCCGCGGCAGGTCAGCTTCGCGAGCATCGAGTCGAAGTGAGGGCTCACCTGGGAACCGGCGGCGGTCGTTCCGCCGTCGAGCCGGATGCCCGCACCGCCGGGCGACCGGTACGTCGTGATCTTCCCCGTGTCGGGGCGGAAGCCCTGCGTCGGATCCTCCGTCGTGATGCGGCACTGCAGGGCCGCACCGCGCAGCCGGATGTTCTCCTGCTGCAGGCCGAGGTCTTGGAGGGTCTCGCCCGCGGCGATCCGCATCTGCGACTGCACGAGGTCGACGTCGGTGACCTCTTCGGTCACAGTGTGCTCGACCTGGATGCGCGGGTTCATCTCGATGAAGACGACCTCGCCGGTGCGGGGGCCTGCGGTCTCCAGCAGGAACTCCACGGTGCCGGCATTCTCGTAGCCGATGGAGCGCGCGAACGCGACCGCGTGGGAGTGCAGGGCTGCCGCCACCGTCGGGTCGAGGTTCGGCGCCGGGGCGATCTCGATGACCTTCTGGTGGCGCCGCTGCACGGAGCAGTCCCGCTCGAAAAGGTGCACGGTGTCGCCGGTCTTGTCCGCGAGGATCTGCACCTCGACATGGCGCGGGCGCTGCACGGCCTGCTCGAGGAACACGCGCGCGTCGCCGAACGCGCTGTCGGCCTCGCGCATCGCCTCCGCGATGGCCGGCGCCAGGGCATCCTTCGTGTCGACGCGACGCATGCCGCGCCCGCCGCCGCCCGCGACCGCCTTCACGAAGATCGGGAAGCCGATCTCATCCGCCGCGGCGACGAGCAGATCGACGTCGTCGGATGCCGGGGTCGAACGCAGCACGGGCACCCCCGCGGCGATCGCATGCTCCTTCGCCGTGACCTTGTTGCCCGCCATCTCGAGGGCGCGAGACGGCGGACCGATGAAGACGATGCCGTGCTCGGCGGCCTTCGCGGCGAGGGCGGGATTCTCGGACAGGAACCCGTAGCCGGGGTAGATGGCATCCGCGCCGGATTCGAGCGCGACGCGGATGATCTCGTCGACGTCCAGGTAGGCGCGCACGGGCTGACCCGTGGTGCCGATCTGGTATGCCTCGTCGGCCTTCAGACGATGCAGCGAGTAGCGATCCTCATAGGGATACACCGCCACGGTGCGCGCACCGAGTTCGAAGGCCGCACGGAAGGCGCGGATGGCGATTTCGCCGCGGTTTGCGACCAGGATCTTGCGGAACATGCTCGCCTCTCGGTGAGTGTTCGACGCGCGACCGCGCGCGTCGGTGTGCCTGAGTGTGCTCACAGCCTAGGGGACGGTAACGTAGAGCCTCGTGCACGTACTCTCCGTCTCCTCACTAAAGGGGGGCGTCGGCAAGACGACCGTGACCCTGGGACTCGCCTCTGCCGCGTTCGCCCGAGGGGTGCGGACGCTCGTCGTCGACCTCGACCCGCAGTCCGACGTGTCGACGGGGATGGACATTCAGGTCGCCGGTCGGCTGAACGTCGCCGACGTCCTGGCCAATCCCAAGGAGAAGGTCGTCCGTCAGGCGATCACCTCGAGCGGCTGGGCGAAGGTGCACGCGGGCACGATCGACGTCATGATCGGGAGCCCTTCCGCCATCAACTTCGACGGCCCGCACCCGAGCGTGCGCGACGTGTGGAAGCTCGAAGAGGCCCTCGCGACGATCGAGAGCGACTACGACCTCGTCCTGATCGACTGCGCGCCGTCGTTGAACGCCCTCACCCGCACCGCGTGGGCGGCCTCCGACCGCGTCATCGTCGTGACCGAGCCGGGGCTCTTCTCGGTCGCCGCCGCCGACCGCGCGCTCCGGGCGATCGAGGAGATCCGCCGCGGCCTCTCCCCCCGTCTTCAGCCGCTCGGCATCGTCGTCAACCGAGTGCGCCCGCAGTCGATCGAGCACCAGTTCCGCATCAAGGAGCTGCGCGACATGTTCGGGCCGCTCGTGCTGTCGCCGCAGCTGCCCGAGCGCACGTCGCTTCAGCAGGCGCAGGGCGCCGCGAAGCCCCTGCACATCTGGCCGGGCGATTCCGCTCAGGAGCTCGCCGCCGACTTCGATTCGCTGCTCGACCGCGTGCTGCGCACGGGTCGCATCTCCGCCGGCGAACAGCGCGCCTGACGCCGCCCGGTGATCGAGTGCCGGCGCAAAGCGCCGGTGTATCGAGATCACAACAACCGGTGATCGAGTGCCGGCGCGCAGCGCCGGTGTATCGAGATCACAACCGGTGATCGAGTGCCGGCGCGCAGCGCCGGTGTATCGAGATCACAACCGGTGATCGAGTGCCGACGCGCAGCGTCGGTGTATCGAGATCAGCGCCGGTGTATCGAGATCAGAGAGCAGAACTCACGCCGACCGCTTCGACCGCCGCGCGGCGAGCTCGTCGACGGGGTCCGGCGCCTGCGGATCGAAGTCGAGCAGGGTCGACTCCACCTCGTGCAGGACCTTCCCGACGGCGATGCCGAACACGCCCTGTCCGCGGCTCACGAGGTCGATGACCTCGTCGTTGGACGTGCACAGGTAGACCGACGCGCCGTCGCTCATGAGCGTCGTCCCGGCGAGGTCGCGGATGCCGGCGGCACGCAGTTGGTCGACGGCTGTGCGGATCTGCTGCAGCGAGATACCGGTGTCGAGAAGGCGCTTGACGAGCTTCAGGACGAGGATGTCGCGGAAGCCGTACAGACGCTGCGATCCGGACCCGTTGGCCCCACGCACGGTCGGCTCGACGAGTTCGGTGCGTGCCCAGTAGTCCAGCTGGCGGTAGGTGATGCCGGCGGCACGGGCGGCAACGGCGCCGCGGTAGCCGACCTCGTCGTCCATCTGCGGCAGACCGTCGGTGAACAGCAAGTCGGTGCCGAACTGCGCGTCACCGGGCACGTCTTGCGCGGTCATTGTCGCCTCCAGCCGAACTCAAGTGTGCTTCCCACGGTAGATGAGGGTGACCCCACCGGCAACGACATCCGCGATGCCGATTCGGCGTGTCGCGGCCCGGTCACGGCGCGAGGCGGTCGAGCGCCGCCATCGTGAACGCCGCACGCACCTCGTCGAGGCGCCGGAGGAGTTCGGGCGCGAGGTCGTGGGCCTTCGCGCGTGACGTGGCATCCGTCCGCCGCAGGAGCGGGGCGAGCGCGCTGCCGACGAGGGCGACCTCGCGTTCGGCGGCCTGGCGCATGCCGCGCACGTGGCGGGGCTGGATGCCGTGGGAGTCGAGCGCCACGAGGGCGCGCAGGAGCGTCAGGGCGCGCTCGTCGAAGGTCTCGCCCGCCGCGATCATGCCGCCGCTGACGGCATCGTCGAGGAGTGTCGAGGGCGCGCCGGCAGCGGCGAGCAGCTCATCGCGGCGATACCGACGCGGAGCCTCGAGGATCGAGGCCGGCAGCGCGACCTCGGGCTCGCCGTCATGCGCGTCGAGGTATTCGCGGATGCGCGCCAGCTTGAAATCGTGATCGCGCTGCAGCGTCAGCGCAGTGCGCACGCGGGCGACGTCGGCGGGCGAGAACTTGCGGTAGCCGGCTTCCGTGCGAAGCGGCGTGACGAGCCCCTGATCTTCGAAGTAGCGGAGCTTGCTCGCGCTGAGATCGGGGAAGTCGGGCAGGAGCCGGGCGATCACCTGGCCGATACTCAACTGACCCGCGGACGCCGGGCGTCCGCGGGGTGCTGCCGCCGGGGTCAAGACCCGGCCGCCGCGTCGCGATCTGCGGGAGAGACGAAGAAGTTCAGACGGAACTTGCCGATGCGCACCTCGGCGCCGTCGTCGAGGACGGCGCGGTCGACACGCTCTCCGTTGACGTAGCTGCCGTTGAGGGATCGCTGGTCGACGAGTTCGAAGAAGCCGCCGGTGCGGGTGATCTCAGCATGCCGACGCGAGACGGTCACATCGTCGAAGAAGATGTCGGCCTCGGGATGCCGGCCGATGGTCGCGACGTCCGCGTCGAGCAGGTAGCGGGCACCCGCCGTGGGGCCCGAACGCACCAGCAGCAGCGCGGCGCGCGACGGCAGAGCGCCGATCGCGTCGATCTCGGCCTCGGAGAGATCGCTGCCGAACGGGATGAACGACAGGTCGGAGTCGTGGCCGAACGTCTGCGTCGAATCGGTGCCGGCGCCCTCATCCGCCCCGCGGCGGATGCCGCCGTGTGCCGCGTCGCGATCGTTGTGTTCCACGATGTCCTCCTCCTCGTCCCACCCTAACGGATGACGCCGTGCGCCGGACCACCGGATCCGGTCGCGGGGCGCCTTTCCGCATTGTTGCGCCGTGTGTCACGCGACGCGCGTCGCGTGGCGCCACCGACCTAGCCTGAAGACCCGCCGCCCCGAGAAGGAGACCCCGTGTCCACGCAGCGCAACCGCCTCACGCCCGCCCCGGTGCGTCAGGACGCGATCTGCATGTGCGCGCAGGGCGGAGACTGCTCCTCGTACGCACCGGGCCACGCGGTGCACCTCATCCAGGCGCGCCTCGTCTCGGCGACGCCGGCGGAGTGGGTGGACGCGCTTGTGACGAACACGGATGCCTCCGACGGCACGCTTCTCCTGCACACGCTGGAAGGGCGTGCGATCGCGCTCTGGAACGCCGCGGGGGCCGCCGCTGCGGTCGAGCCGGGCGCCCCCGTCGCGTTCCACGAGCGGTATCACGCGCTCTCGGTCGGCGGACGCCTCTTCAACACCCTCGCCGACTGAGCCCGCGGGCGGGCGCGCGTCGTCCCCCGACGGGTCGCGCGGCGTCGTGCGATCAGGCCATCGCCATCGCGGAGCGCACGGCGGAGCAGGCATCCATGCACGCCTTGCACGCGTCGGCGCACATCTTGCAGACGGGGCTGTGGTCGGCGTGCTCCATGCACTCGTCCATGCACATCTGGCACATCGCGATGCAGGCGTCGAGCATCGCCACCATGACGGCCGGAGTCATGCCCTGCATGCGCATCATCGACCGCATCATGGTGTTGCACATGTCCGCGCAGTTCATGCACGCGGGCGCACAGTCCATCATCTGCGTCGAGCACACGGTGCAGGCCTGCTCGCACGCGGCACACGCGTCCATACAGGCCTGCATCATCGCCATGTCCATCGCGGGCATGCCCTCCATCGACATCATGTCCGCCGACATGGCATCCATCATCTTCATGTCCATCTCGCACCACTTTCCTGTCGGGGCGAGCCTCACGGTGGGACCCGCCTGCACCATTGCGGCCACGGTACCGCGCACACGCCGACGCCGACAGGCTCCCTTAGGCTCGACAGGGTGATGTCACACAGAATTCACACGCGTCTCGTCGCCCTCGCAGCCGCCTGTCTCGCTGTCGTGCTCAGCGCGATCTCATCGCCCGCGTTCGCGCATGACGAGCTGATCGGCGCCAGCCCCGCGGCGGGAGCGCAGCTCGAGGCCCTTCCCGCGCAGCTCGAACTCACCTTCAGCGGTGTGCTGTTCACCGAGGAGGGTGCCACGGGCGTGTCGGTGACGGATGCCGCCGGCACCGACCTCACATCCGGCGATCCGGTCATCGACGGGACCCGGCTGACGCAGCCGCTCACGGGCTCGGCGCAGGGAGTGGTGACCGTCACGTGGCGCGTCGTCTCGAGCGACGGGCATCCGATCTCGGGCCAGTACTCGTTCACTGTCGGAGGCGGCGCCATCGCCCCCACGGGGATCGCCCCGTCGCCGACTGAGGTGGCGCCTGTGGGCGACGACAACACGGCTGTGTGGATCACTCTCGGGGCCGTGATCGTGGTGGCGCTGATCGCCGTTCTCACGGCCACGGTGGCCGCGAACCGCAAGCGCCGCGAGCACTAGGCTGGAGGCATGCCTCATTACAACGTCGTCGTCCTCGGCGCGGGCCCCGGTGGCTATGTCGCAGCCGTCCGCGCCGCGCAGCTCGGTCAGTCCGTCGCGATCATCGAAGAGAAGTACTGGGGCGGTGTGTGCCTCAACGTCGGCTGCATCCCCTCCAAGGCCCTTCTGAAGAACGCCGAGGTGGTCCACACCCTGAAGCACAAGGCCGACTTCTTCGGCATCTCGGGCGAGTTCACCGCGGACTTCGGGGCGGCGTTCGACCGCTCGCGCGTTGTCGCGGACGGGCGCGTCAAGGGCATCCACTACCTGATGAAGAAGAACAAGGTCACCGAGTACGAGGGCCGCGGATCGTTCACGGGCCCGAAGGCCCTCACGGTGACGAAGACGGACGGCTCGACCGAAGAGGTCACCTTCGACAACGTCATCATCGCCACGGGCTCCACCGTGCGTCTGCTCCCCGGCGTCTCGCTGAGCCAGAACGTCGTCACCTACGAGGAGCAGATCCTCACGCGTGACCTGCCCGGCTCGATCGTCATCGTCGGTGCGGGCGCGATCGGCATGGAGTTCGCGTACGTCCTCACGAACTACGGCGTGAAGGTCACGATCATCGAGTTCCTCGACCGCGCGCTCCCGAACGAGGACGCGGATGTCTCGAAGGAGATCGCGAAGCAGTACAAGAACCTCGGCGTCGACATCCTCGTCGGCACGAAGGTCGAGTCGGTCGTCGACTCGGGCGACAAGGTCACCGTCAGCTTCAGCGACAACAAGACCGGCGAGAAGGGCCAGATCGAGGCCGACAAGGTGCTCATGTCGATCGGCTTCGCCCCCCGCGTGGAGGGCTTCGGGCTCGAGAACACCGGCGTGAAGCTCACCGACCGCGGTGCGATCGAGATCGACGACTTCATGCGCACGAACGTCCCGGGCATCTACGCGATCGGCGACGTCACCGCGAAGCTGCAGCTCGCCCACGTCGCAGAGGCGCAGGGCGTCGTCGCGGCCGAGACGATCGGCGGCGCGGAGACCATGACGCTGGGCGACTACCGCATGATGCCGCGCGCGACGTTCTGCTCGCCGCAGGTCGCGTCGTTCGGCTACACCGAGGCGCAGTACAAGGAGACGGGTCGCGAGTACAAGGTCGCGACGTTCCCGTTCATGGCGAACGGCAAGGCGCACGGGCTCGGTGAGCCGGTCGGCTTCGTGAAGCTCATCGCGGATGCCGAGCACCTCGAGCTCGTCGGTGGACACCTCATCGGCCCCGATGTGTCGGAGCTCCTCCCCGAGCTGACGCTCGCGCAGAAGTGGGACCTCACGGCACTCGAGCTCGCGCGGAACGTCCACACCCACCCGACGCTGTCGGAGGCGCTGCAGGAAGCGTTCCACGGCCTCGCGGGCCACATGATCAACCTGTGATCCGTTTGTCCGCATAGATACCAGGTGTACTCTCTACACCACGACTGACGCCGCCCCATCGAAGCCGGGGGCGGCGTCAGTGTTTCCCCCCCCACCGGTCGTTGAGCGAGGCCCGAAGGGCCGAGTCGAAACGCCGTCGGGCGCGGCACGTTTCGACTCGCTGCGCTCGCTCAACGACCCGAGGGGATGCGCCGTCCCGGTCGTTGAGCGAGGGCCGCAGGGCCGAGTCGAAACGCCGTCGGGCGCGGCACGTTT
>MEEK01000019.1 GCA_001724425.1 Microbacterium sp. SCN 70-27 | reverse complement strand
GAAGATCTTCCTGATCAACTTCGCGATGGGCATCGTCACCGGCATCGTGCAGGAGTTCCAGTTCGGCATGAACTGGTCGAGCTACAGCCGCTTCGTCGGTGACGTGTTCGGGGCCCCGCTCGCCTTCGAAGGCCTCATGGCCTTCTTCTTCGAGGCGACCTTCATCGGCCTGTGGATCTTCGGGTGGAACAAGCTGCCCCGCGGCATCCACCTCGCCACGATCTGGATGACGGTGATCGGCACCTGGCTGTCGGCGTACTTCATCCTCGCGGCCAACGCGTTCATGCAAAACCCGCAGGGCTTCCAGATGTCCGAATCCGGACACCGTGCCGAGATGGCCGACTTCGGCGCCGTCCTCACGAACCCCGTGGTCCTGACGCAGTTCCCGCACACCATCTTCTCCGCGATCATGTTCGCCGCCGGGGTCATCACGGCCGTCTGCGCCTGGCACCTCGTCCGCGGTCAGAACCTCGAGCTGATGCGCCCCGCGCTGAAGTTCGGCCTCTGGGGCACGATCATCGCGTTCGCCGGCGTCGTGCTGTCGGGCGACCAGCTCGGCCTCGTCATGGTGAACACCCAGCCGATGAAGATGGCCGCCGCCGAGGCGCTGTTCAACTCCGCCTGTGGAGCGGATGCCTCGTTCTCGATCTTCTCGATCGGCACCCCTGACGGCACGGGCGAGGTCTGGTCGCTGCGCGTCCCGTACGCGCTCGCGTTCCTGTCGACGCACGACTTCAACGGCTGCGTCGAGGGCATCAACGACCTCAACAACCTGTACGCCACGACGAAGTTCCCCCAGTTCGCCGACCAGGTGAACGGCAACTTCGCCCCGATTCTCTGGGTGACCTACTGGTCGTTCCGCTGGATGATGGGCTTCGGCGGCATCGCCGTCCTCGTCGCGATCGCGGGCCTGTGGGTCACGCGGAAGAACGCCAAGCGCCCGGTCGCCCGGTGGATGTGGAAGATCGCCATCTGGCAGGCTCCGCTCGCGCTGTTCGGCATCCTCGTCGGCTGGATCTTCACGGAGATGGGCCGTCAGCCCTGGATCGTCTTCGGACAGATGCTCACGCAGGACGGCGTCTCGCCGAACGTCCCCGGCTGGACCGTGCTGATCTCGCTCGTCGCGTTCACGCTGATCTACCTGGCTCTCGCGATCGTGGAGTTCGGTCTCATCTTCAAGACCGTCAAGGAGGGGCCGCAGCCGCTGCCGGGCCCGGACGACCCGGATCCGTCCGAGGTCTCGGTCGAGAACACCCCGTCCACGGTCTACTAAGGAGCGATCATGGATCTCGCCTACCTCTGGTTCTTCATCGTCGGAGTCCTCTTCGTCGGCTACTTCGTCCTCGACGGGTTCGACTTCGGCGTGGGGATGTCGCTCCCCTTCCTCGGCAAGGACGAGGTGTCCCGCCGCCAGGTGATCAACACCATCGGCCCCGTCTGGGACCTCAACGAGACCTGGGTCATCGTCGCCGGCGCGTGCCTGTTCGCCGCGTTCCCCGAGTGGTACGCCACGCTGTTCAGCGGGTTCTATCTGCCGCTGCTGCTGATCCTCCTCGCCCTGATCCTGCGCGGCGTCTCGTTCGAGTACCGCCACCAGCGTGAGGACATCCGGTGGAAGCGCCGCTTCGATGCGATGATCACGATCGGCTCGTTCGTCCCCGCGATCCTCTGGGGCGTCGCCGTCGGCAACATCGTGCAGGGCGTCCCGATCGATGAGGACAAGAACTTCACCGGGTCGCTGTTCACCCTGCTGAACCCGTACGGGCTGTGGGTCGGCCTGACCACGATGCTCCTGTTCTGGCTGCACGGCACATACTTCATCGGCCTGAAGACCGACGGACAGGTGCACCACGACGCGCAGGCGCTCGGCAAGAAGCTCGCCATCCCGGCGGTCGTCTTCGCCGCCGGCACCGTCGTGTGGACGATCATCATCGCCGCGGGCCGCGAGGCGCCGCTCCTGTGGGCTGTGGTGGCGGCAGGCGCCATCGCGGCGGTCGCGCTGCTGGCATCCGTCGCCTTCAACTGGGTCGACCGCGACGGGCGGGCGTTCGCCGCGGGAGCCGTCTCCATCGTGTTCGCGGTGCTGACGCTGTGGCTGGCGCTGTTCCCGTACGTCATGCCGGCATCCAACGACCCGGCCAACAGCCTCACGATCTCGAACGCGTCGAGCACGGAGATGACGCTGCAGATCATGAGCTGGGCGGCGCTGATCTTCCTGCCGCTCGTGCTCGCGTACCAGGGCTGGACCTACTGGATCTTCCGCAAGCGCGTCACCCGCTCGATGATCGAGAAGGCCGAAGCCACCGCGCACTGAGCCGCGGCACCGCTCCAGATCGGCGGCTCCCTCCTGGTGAGGGGGTCGCCGATCTCGGCATGGGTAACAATCCCCATCGCGCGGCCCACCGCGCGAGCCTACGCTCCGAGGACATGGACAACCGTGAGGCCGACTGGGCTGCGTTGCACGATCCGAACACGAATGCCGCCACACTCGCGCATATCGCCGCCCGGTATCCGGAGTTCGCCGAGCAGATCGCCACGCACCCCAACTGCTACCCCGCGTTGCGTGAATGGGCACAGGCAAGCTCGACCCCACAGCAGTCGGAGACAGCGGAACGCGCTGCGCGCCGGAGGACGGTCTCCCGCCGTGGAGTGATCACCGCGGCTGCGATCACGGGAGCGCTGGCCGTCACGGGCGCAGGCTGGGCGCTCATCGCCGCCGCCAGCGGATCCGGTGGGGGCGCCGATCCCGCGGCCGAGCAGTCCTCGCGTCCTGCTCCCCCGTCGCCGACCTCCCGCACGACGACCCCGAGGCCGACGCCCACGCCCACCCCGACACGCACCGCTACGGCAACACGCCTCAAGATGGCACCTCTCCGCACCGGCGCGGCCATCGTGATCGAGCCGACCAAGGAGTACGCGCATGAGAATGTCGTGCTCTACTCTACGCAGGCCTCCACCGGCGTACCCATATCTGTCGGCGTGCGCTCCAATGAGAAGCTCCGGGACGTCATGTGGGCTGTCGAGTCGGACCCCGACGCCACCCCGGTCGCTGTCGCCATCGTCTACATCTCGACGGAGGCGTCAGGACTCAACGGCACACCCGACAGGCTGGAACTGCGGACCTTCGACGCCACCGGGGAGCTGCGGTCGACGGTGGAGGCCGAGGGCTTGACCGGAATCCCCGCCGGCTTCGAAGGATGGTATCGAGATAGCGCCGTGGATACTGCGGCACTGTTCCGCGGAACGCTCGTCGTCTGTGCGCGGTCTTCGCAGAAGGAGTGGGTGCTCGCAGGGATCGCAGCGTCGACGGGAGCACGACTGTGGACGACCGTCATGGAGGACGACCTCGACTTCGATATCCGCATCGCCCCCGCGCAACAGCTCGCCCTGTTCGTCCGCGAGGGCACGCTGTACGCAGTGAACCCCGCGCTGGGAACCGTGTCATGGCAGACCGAAGGCAGACACAACGACATCGAGACCTTTCCCGCTGCGCCGTTCTTCCATGTCAACGTGTCGTCCGGCATGGGCTCGAACACCCCTCCAAGCCAGTTCCGCATGACGGCCACGGGCGCACCGTTCACCCTGCCTGCCGGATACACCTCCTGGGCCGTCGATCAGCTCACCGGTCGACTCTCGCTGACCTGGTCAGACAGCAGCGGAGGCTACCCCAAGAGCGGACCCGGCTTCCTCGTGCAGGATCCCGACGGCTCGATGGTCTACACGATCTCGGCCGACGAAGCGCGGACGGTCGGCGGGATCGGGGTTCTGGGGGCATACGACAATCGCGTGTGGATCAGGAACACCTCGGGAATCGACGTCGTCGACTCCGTCTCAGGCGCTCGCGATCCGGTCGTGACGGCAGGTTCGGCTCCGCTCGTCTGGGTCCCTGCCGAGGGGAACCGCACCTGGACGCTGTTGGCGACGGACGTGTCGACAGCGACAAGCTACCGTCTCGTCTTCCACCCCGACGGCCCCGTGCCCCTCGCCGACTTGGGTCTTTACTCGACCCTGTAGCCGATCCGCTCGACCGGGGAAAGTGAAGCGAAGTCTGCGTCGGGGAGCGAGATCTGCGCCTTCGTCAGCTGTCACGCTGGGACGCAGCCCACGCCCGCAGCTCCGCATATGCGTTGGGATGCTCGGCGATCTGGGCCGCGAACTCCGGATGAGCGGCGGCAATCTGCGCAAGACGCTCTGCGGCCGTCGAGGGATCGAAGAGTTCGTTCCAGGCAGCGTCGCGTTGTGATGTCATCATGTTGGCCGTGCTGTGGCCTTCGAAGCCTTCGCCCTGGAACGCTCCCACGTCGTGGCCGGCCTGCTCGGCGGCACGGCGCTTGCGCGCGGCGTCGGCGTTCTTTGCGCGAGCGAGGAACCACAGCACGATCACCACGACCGCGGCGATGACGGCGATCACCAGGTTCCACGAGGCGGGATAGATGGCGAACGCCATTCGAGAAGGTAGTCCCACGACTTCCATCACCGTCATCCCGCCAATCCCGCCACCAGCGACACCTCGCCGAAGGACACCGTCCAGCCCTCCCCCACCGGCATGGCGATGCCGGGCGGGCAGGCGGTCGCCTCGCCGACGGTATTCGTCACGGTCGTCCCGTTCGTCGAGTGAAGATCGGTCACCCAGAGCAAGGCATCCCGCACTTCAAGCACCGCGTGCGTCTTCGACAGTGACTTCCGCGGGTCGACGACCGGTACAGCGAGTGCCGTCGGAACGGATGCCGGGGCGACGGGCCCCCGACCGAACACGAGCGGCGTCGACACCTCGAGCGCCTGTCCGTCGGGGAGCACGACTCTCCATGGACGGGCACCGGAGCGCGAAAGCGACGCACGTGTCGCGCCGAGGTCGTCGTCCTCGGCGAAAAGCTGGGCCGCCTGAGGGGCGATCCCGACCGGAAGGGGCGGTGGGGGCGGTAGGGGCGGCGCCACCGGGGCGGGCATCGTCGCCCGCCCCGGTATGCCCGACACGAGGCCCGAGGGGGCGGGGGTCGGCGGGACCGGCGGAGCCGCGGGGACGGCTCCAGGGTGTGCCGGTACCTGTTGAGCCGCGGGGACGGCTACAGGAGGAGGAGCAGGGGGGATGCCGGGGACTGCCGACGGCAGCACTGGCTCAGGGAGCGGAGGCGGGGCTGGCACCGCGGTGGGTGTGGGCGCGACGGGCGGCGGGGGCGGTGGAACAGCGGATCGGGTGCCACCGGGCGCGGGCGGCGGAGGCACGGCGGCCCCGACCGCGCTCGGGGCCGGTGGCGGCGGGGGCGCCGTCACGGCGGGCGCGCTGGGTATCGGCGCCGGGGGCCGGGAGGCTTGCGCACCTTGAACACCCTCGCGGATCGTGATGCGAGCCGTAGGGTCGGCCGCGCGGATCTGCTGGGCGAGGTTGCCGGCGAACTCCATATACGTATGGTGCGCGACCATCTTCTTGGTACTCACGGGGATGAAGTTCACCGTGGTCTGGCTGGTCATGTACCACTCGATGCTCGTCGAGACGTAAGTGCGACCACCGCGAGCGTCGAGCGTCACCAGGAACACCATGAGCTTGTTGAACGAGATCAGGTAGTCATTGATCCGAAACTCGATCTCTCGGTCGCCCGACCGCACCGACACGATTCGCTGCTTGCCGCGCAGCAGATCACCGGTGCTCTCGTGCGCTGCGCGCTGCGCCATGTTCGCGACGTTCTCGATGGAGAGCGCCGTCTCGGCATCCAGCCCGTTCCACGCGAGCTTATGCGGCTTCGCCATCTGGTCTCCTTACTACCGGGAACTCGCGCGTCTCAGTTGCGGATGCCTCGAACAGACAACGAAGTCGATTCCCCGAACGCTCACCCCGGACCAGCGAGTAATGCCGGCGCCACTTCGGGCATCGACGGCACCGACCCCAGCCACCCGCTACTCGCTTACTTCTCATCTGCAACGATCCTGCCGCGGAAGCCGGCCAGCGCGCGCTCGACGTCACTGCCGTGCGAGTTCACAAGATCCGCGTACTTGTCCAGGTTGTGTGACCCGAGGTCGAATCCACCGCCGTGATAGGTAGTGTCGTTCCCTGGTGCGGGCGGCTTGTTCCCCGTGAGAAAGTCCATGCCGGAAGTGACCAGATCGTGCAACGGACCTGCATTCGTCGGGATGTGCGGAACAGGATCGCCGTCGTGCTCAAATCTGTACATGTCGGCGCCTCCGTAGTTGCGCACCTCACCCAGACGAGGAGAACCGACGGTCACCACGACCTTCGTATTGAACGAGCCTTCATCGGCGATCCGCTGGGCAACCATCCCGCCTTGACTGAACCCGAAAATCGCCACTTCCGCAGTCGGATCCGTGATCGCGTCGCGCATCTTGTTCCGAACAATGTCCAGCGTGTAGTTGTCCAGCGAGAAAGCGTTCGGGAGGTTCATCTGCCACCCGAGGGCCGCACTCAGTGCACCCGTGGACCCGCTGCCGTTGACGTAGACGAGGTAACGCACTTTTCCATCGTCGCCGATGACCTTTTCCACGCGAACGCCGTCATCGCTATCCATCGAAGCGATTTCCCGGATGAAGTCTCCTGGTCGTTGAGGCGCGCGTCGATCCACTTCGTGCGTCGACTCCCAGACCGTCTTCGGCACCGAGCGAGACGCTGCCGGACTCGAGGCAGCACTCGTGCGTTCCTGATCGTCAGCGTTGGCTCGCAATGAGCGAGCAGCCGCGCGCAATCTTTCAGCGGCGTTGTGCAGCCGGCGGCTGTGGTCGGAGTCCCAGGTGTGACGGAAACGCACCGCGACCGGGCCGATCCAGGCCTTGATCTGAATGGCGTTGCCGACGCTCATCCGATCACTGTCCAGCTTGGTCGCCATCTGGTCGAACCGTGCGGCGAGCGTTCGCAGCTGCGCGAGATCGGCACCATACATCGTGCTCATGACATGCCTCCCACGACGCTATCAACGGAGAGCGCCATCGCGGCGTCTCGGCCGTCCGCCGTGTGCGTGTGCGGCGTCGCCATCAGGACTCCGTGGTTTGACGGACGAACGAGCGCATCGCTTCGCTTACGTCGCTGACGTCAAGATCGCCAGCGTCGGACCACTCATTCTCCCGAAGCGTGCGCGACGATCCGGACGACCAGGCCAAACCGACGTCTTCGCTCGACAGCGTCTCGGACTTCACGAAGACGACATCGTCATAGCGCAGACCCTCCAGGAGCGAATCGAAGATCGTCACGATGACATCCGCGTCGCCGCCGCGGACCTCGAATCCCGTCTCAGTCACCTCAATCCAGGTGACCTGACCTTCGGCGGCGAAGAGGTAGCCCTTCACGCTTTTGCTCCCTGCACGGTAGAGCAGAAGACAATCTTGAGCTTCCTGCAACACCGTGAGCGCCTTCGCGAGGTCATTCACGATTGCGGAGTCCAGCTCCGACACTCGAGCGCCGAGCAGGAGCCGACCGAGCTCGGAATACTCCGCGTCCTGCGAAAACCGCTCAGTGTCGACAAGCCGCGAAGCCAACGAGCCGCGGTCTCTGCCTTCTGCAAGAGCCGTCCAGGCAACGAACTCCGGAACGCTCAGTGTCACGGCGCTCATCACTTGCCCCATCTCCATGGGAAGATCTTGTTCGCCGTGGCGTCCATACGATCACTGATCATGTTCGCCACTCCCCAGGCGCCGTCGTATCGCTTGCTCATAGCCGTGGCCTGCTCGGGCGTGAGATTGTTCGGATCAGCCGATGATCCGTAGAGGTGCCGCAGACCCACTGCGTAGGTCTCGTCTTGCGACTGCTGTGAATACGGCAAGGTCCAATCGACGAAAGTCTTGCCGACGGAGATTCCCAGGCCGATCGGGTTGTTGGGCTTGGCGACCATGCCGAAGATCCCGGAAATGCCCGAGAGAGCACCACCCACGTAGTCTCCGTTGCTGAACGCGTCTACCGAGTCCGCGGTATCGAACATCACCCCGAGAGGTCCGGTCATGCCTGGCGTCTTGATGTTGAGCTTGTACACGTCGCTCAGCGTTCCGAGCCCGTCCACGGTCGAATTCACGTTGGACATCCAGCTGACCACGTTGCGCGGGGCAGCAGCTACCGCCCCGACGAACCCCTGGATGGGATTCGGCGCGAGTGTTGCGGGCAGAGTGTGTACCCGGTTCGGGAACGAGCCGCCGGCCCCGAGCCCAGGCGAGGTCGCACTCGTGCGCTCCTGGTCATCCGCATTGCTGCGCAAGGAACGTGCAGCAGCGCGAAGCCGCTCGGCGGCGCTGTGCAACCGGCGACTGTAGTCGGAGTCCCAGGTGTGACGGAAACGCACCGCCACCGGTCCTACCCACGCGCTGATCTGGATCGCGTTGCCCACGCTCATCCGATCGCTGTCCAGTTTGGTCGCCATCCGATCGAACTGGCCGGCGAGCGTTCGCAACTGCGCGACATCGGCACCATACATCGTGCTCATGACATGCCTCCCACGGCCGAATGCGGACCGGGCGACGCCATCGCGTCGCCCGGTCTCACGATTACGAGTTGGACGTCTGCTCCTGCGCGGTCGCGTTCTGCGAAGCCTTGTTCGCAGCGTCACGCAATGCCTGGGCGACCTGACGCAGGGACGACGTGTGCTGACCCGACCAGTCGCTGCGGAATTGCGTGGCGTCGGGACCTTCCCACTGCGTGTTGCTGAGAGCGTTGGTCAGCGTGGACAGGATGCTGTCGATGTCGCTCGCCTTCTGGTTGAGCTGCGTGCTGAGCTGACGAACCTGCTGAACGTCGAGACCCCAAACGGCCATGTCACTTCCTCTTTCCTTCGATGGTGGGGACGAGCCCGAGCGAGCCCCTCTTTGCCCCCCGCGGTTGCGATGAGGCAAAACTATGGGTCTGATGACTCCGTAGGCGATGGGGATGAATCACCATGCTCATGCCTCCATCGCCTGGGCGATCTGCACGCGCGCCGCACGCCCATTGATGACGAGGAAGCCTCGCCCCGGCGGGAAGTCGGCACGGCGGATGCGCCCGAGGGAAGTACCCATCAGGTTGTCGCCGTCCATGTCTCCCGGGACGAGCAGCAGCCCCTTGCGCCCCGACTTGAAGGGTCCCGCAAGCGTGTAGGCCTGCTGCCACGTGGAGGTCTCTCCCTCACCGATGACCAGCTGTTCTTCCCTGCTGGCGAGGCGGATCAGCCTGTCCAGCTCGTATTCGGCATCCGTCCCGGTGAACTCGGGCAGCGACTCGATGAACAACGCAAGACGTTCTTTCGCACCCCCATCCGCAGACTCGAGTCGCACGATGAGATCCCGTGCGGCAGTGATCACTGCGTCGACACCGACTGCCTCACGAGTCCATCCTCGGCCACTCAGAGCCGATCGGCGTGGCGCCAGGAGCACCCGCTGCGCTTCTGGGTTTGTGCGCTGGAGCGCCACCGCGATCGTCACGAGCGCGGTCGTACGCCCGCTCGACGGCGGTCCCGCCACGAGGAGGGTCCCGCGCGTGGGCGCGGCGATGGGTCCGAGCGACAGATCCTCCACGCCGATCACCGGCGCCTCGTCCGTGCCGGCCGGGAGGGATGCCAACGAGATCTGGTCGGCCAGCCGCAGCACGGGACGAGGTCGCGCTGCGCCCGCCCGTCCGAGCGACGCACCCAGACGCTTCATCTCGCGGGCCTGCACCGCGACGTTGCCGCTGGACCCGAGGATCGCGAGCTGGACCTCGTTGCCGTCGAGGATGCCACGACCCGCGGGCGAAGTCGCGCTGATGACGTCGCGAGGGACTCCGAGCATGAGGTACTCGTCGTCGTTGGCCATTCTGAGCACGATGCGGCGCTGCACAGTCGATGCGATCGACGTCGGCACCGAGTTCGGCCGGTCGCCCGCGACGACGACGTGTACCCCGACGGCACGACCGTCCGCGGCGACCTGGGCGAACGCGGTGAACCATGCCGACAAGTTCGCACTGCCGAACTCGTACTGCTCCTTGAACGCGCCGATGCCG
Organism: Microbacterium sp. SCN 70-27; assembly: GCA_001724425.1. Classification (GTDB taxonomy): domain Bacteria; phylum Actinomycetota; class Actinomycetes; order Actinomycetales; family Microbacteriaceae; genus Microbacterium. Next base: position 38,219 of record MEEK01000019.1, on the reverse strand, counting down.
TCGACCAGCAACAGGACTCGCGGTTCGTCAGGCGCACCGGCGATGCGCCGGTATTCCCCGATCGTCCCGGCGCTGACCGCGGAGTACCGCACGGCTCGCTCGTCGACGAGATCACGCAGCATCCGGATCGTGCGGATGACGCGCTCTTCATCATCGCCGGAGACAACGGCGCCCACGTGGGGAAGATCCGAGAGCATCGCCAACCCGCGCGAACCGAAATCGAGGCCATAGACATGCGCAGGGCCTCCGTTGCGGGTCGTGGCAGCAGCCGCGACCGCGATCGTTCGCAGTACCGTCGACTTGCCGGAACCACCGGTTCCGTAGATCGCCAGGTTGCCGTCGACATCGGGTTCGTAGAAGACAGTCGGCTGGGACTGGGTCTCGGGTTCGTCGACAACTCCCAAGGGAAGTCGTGCATCCGTGCGCGGATTGGGGAGAAGACTGAAGTCGTAGACGGGTGCGAGCTCGTCGAGCCAGGGCTTGCGCGGTTCCGGCACGCCGGCGGCGTCAGCGGCGGCTCGCACCGTGTTCACGATCCGGGAGATGTCGTTGGGGCCTTCCTGGTGCACCTGAGGCGCCTCGACGACGGGCTTTTCCCACTCTGCCCCCGCGCCGAAGTCCAACTCGGCGATGTCGATGCGAGGCGCCGGCACTTCTCCGGTCGTCCGACCGCCTGCATAGCCGGTCTGAAACGCGCGGATCCGACCGGGCCCGGTCTTCGCCGCTCCTCGACCGGGAATCGACGGATCGAAGTAGGCGGCCATCTTGTCGCCGAGGATGTCGGACGAGTCCTCTTCGTCGGCCATCCGCAGCGCAATGCGCAGATTCGTATTCGCCCGCAGGTTGTCTCGGATGACACCGGCCGGTCGCTGCGTCGCGAGCACCAGGTGGAGGCCCAGTGATCGCCCTCGCTGTGCGACGTCCACGACCCCGTCAACGAACTCCGGGACCTCGTTCACGAGTGCAGCGAACTCGTCGACGATGATGACGAGGCTCGGCGGGCACTCCGGGTCGCCGGATTTCTCGAGCGACACGAGATCCTTCGCCTTCTTGCGATTGAGTAGATGCTCGCGGTACCGCAGCTCGGCGCGCAGCGAGGTCAGTGCACGTCGAACCAGGTGCGGCGAGAGGTCGGTCACCAATCCGACGGTGTGGGGCAGGTTGACGCAGTCTGCGAACGCCGCACCTCCCTTGTAGTCGACGAAGAGGAAGGTGAGGCGATCGGGGCTGTGGGCAGCGGCCATGCCAAGCACCCACGCCTGTAGGAACTCGCTCTTGCCGGCACCGGTCGTTCCACCCACGAGCGCGTGCGGACCGTCCGCGCGCAAGTCGAGGGTGAACAGTTCTGATCCGGCATGACCGACGAGGGCTCGCAGGTTTCCCTCCTTCCGACGCACGACCGGGGCAGATCCGTCGCGTGGCGTCAGGGAGTTGTTCTGCCGCCACCGGTCGACGATGGAGTCGGGTGCATCCAGCAGTTCGGTACCGGCGATCGTGGGATACGGCACCGACCGGGGCAGGTCGGAGTCATCCGCCTCGGGCACGCCGACGTCGATGACGGGGGCGAGCATCCGCGCGATCTCGACCACCGTGGCGACGTCCACGGCGTCGACCTCGACCGGCGTTATCCGCGCCCCGTCGCGCACCTGCCCCACCACGGCGTCGCGCACACCGAGGGGCAGAGAGATGAAGCTGCGGCATCCCGCCGGCAGCTGTTCCTCGCGGGGTGCGATCCATACGACGTGCACGCCGGCATCCGGCCCCCGTTCGACGAGACGGGTGAGGCGTGCGCGATCGACCGGGGCCGCGTTGTCGACGACGAGGAGCACGGCGGGCGTCACCGGAGCCGGCGGCTCACGACGCGAGGATTCGTCCATCGGCCCGCGCGAGGACGGTGCGCCCTCTACGCGGGCATCGATGAGTCCCTCGAGACGCGCCAGCAGCGCGGACCCTGCACCGGGTGAATCGGCGAGGTGGATACCGCCGAGCGGACTGTGGGTGGAAGACGTGTGCGGCAACCACTTCAGCCAGTCCCATGCCTGGGCACGGCTCGCGGACGAGACCAGGGCCGCAATCGCGAGGTCGGCCGGCGAATGCCTGCACGCGAGCTGCAGCACAACACTGCGCGCCACCCCATCGGCGTCCTCGACCGCGCCGGCGATGCCGAGCGATCCGCTCTCGCGCAGATTGACAGACACGGGCACTCGATCGATGCGCCCGTACAGATTCTGGAGCGCGAGCAGCTGCTCCCAGAACTCCGCCGGAGTGTCGGACGTCGCCGGCAACTCGACCTGATTGCGAGCGTCGACAGTTCCCGTACCCGCGTTGATGGTCAGGAACGCCGGGTGCTCCGCCCGATCCGTCCACAGCAATGACCCCAACCGACGGGCGTCATCCCGCAGCTCGGCGGCGCTCGGAAGCTCTGCGAGCCGCGCGCGCCGCTCGTCTTCTCTCGCGTGATCGAGCCGCTCCTGCATGCGGAGCATGTTCTGCGCGAAGTCCTTCTTCTGCTGCGCCAGAGTGCGTCGTGATGTCACGCGCTGATCGATGAAGCCACCGATGAGCAGTAGCGGGCTCATCGCCATCATGATGACGCCGAGAAACTGTTGCGTGATCGCCCACATGACGGCGCCCATCATCAGCGGGGCGACGAGCGCGAGGAGCGGGAGCCGCTGGGGATCCGGCCGCTTCGGCGGGTGAGGCGCCGGAAACACGGTTCCGGGATACAACGGAACGACCCGCGGCGATCGTACGTGCTCGATGTGCGGTGCGACGGCGTCGGACGAGCTTTGCTGCACTCGGAAGACGCACAGCGTCGTATCCCCGATTGTGATCACGTCGTTCGCGGCGACAGCGGCGCGACCGACCAGGTCACCATCGACGATGACCCCGTTTGCAGAGTTGAGGTCGATGATCTCGATCGCGTCGGCCACGTTGAGACGTGCGTGTCGTTTCGACACCATCGGGTCGCTCAGCCGAATGTCGACATCTCGGTCGCGCCCGATGACGGTCGACCCCGCGGGGATCGCGAACTCGCTTCCAGCTTCGGGGCCCGTGAGGATCCGCACCCGAGCTACGGGGGTGCCGTGCGCGCCATCGCGCAGCGATGCACCGGCCGCCCCACCCACGACCTCGACGGTCGATCCCGACAGCAATGCAGCATCTCCCATTGAGGCTGCCGGGTCCAGCGTTCTGGGGCCGGCACTTGTGCCAAACGGGTCGGTCACCCGCAGCGTCCCCGATGCCTCGGGTCCGAGAGCATGCAAGGGGTCACCGGCGATCAGTGCCGCCGTCACATCGGCGACCGTCGCGGTGGCATCTGCTGTGACGACCAGGTCGACCGGCGCACCTGGCCGCTGTACCGTCAGTTTGAGTTTCACGTGAGGTCCTCCCCAGCTGTCTCCTCGATGGCGCCATCGAGATAGTCCTCGCGCAGATCGAGGAGTGGCAGATCGGCGCGGGTCACGAGGCGCGCCGAGATCGCGTATTCGACCATCCGTACGCGGCGATTGGTCGCGTACGCGCGCACGCCGCCGCGCATCCCCTGCACCCCGATGCGATCGAGCTTGTCGCAGACGTTGTCGAGCTTGCGGTTGAATCGCGTGCGGCTCCACCCGAGCCGCGCCGCTGCCGCCGAACTGGTCGGAATCTCACCGATTCCGCTCCCTTCTCGCAGAAGCATGGGCTCGGCGAGCGCGAGGATGAGCTGCTTCTGCGAAATCGTGAGCTTGACGTCACCGAGGGTCGTCGTCCCGCCGGCCTGCGACGCGTGGGTCTCGGCGTAGACCGGCTCAGCGGAATAGACACTCACCTCGTAGGTGGTGGGACCGGCGGTGAAGACGACGGACGTGCGGCCGAAGACGAGGGGCAACCGCGCTCCCGGCGCCAGCCACGACTGCAGGCGGCCGGCCCCGTCAGTGACCGTGACGGCCAGACGCGAGCCGACGTTCGCCAGCAGCCAGATGCCGTCTGCTGTGCGTGAGATGCTGAGCAGACGGCGATGCAGGAAGGGGTTGTCATCGATCGACAGGTCCGCGTCGCGGCCGATCGAGAACTCGTCTGCGGCGGTCACTTGGAACCACTCCCCGCAGTACTCCACGTGAAGCGCATCGACGTCGCGTTCTGCGCCATCGCCGAGCGCGGCCTGCGCGACCGTCACGGTGCACATCCCTGCACACTGTCCGTCGCGGATGCCCCGTTCGCACGGCGCAGCACGACCTCGATGCACGTACGCCCGGTCGGATCGGCGGGTACCGTCACGGTCGGGTCGGTCGACTCTGCGAGAGCCTCCGCGGTACCGGGCACGACAGTCCTCCACAGATAGACGTCACCCTTGCGCGGGTCGGGGTTCGTCCAGGTGAAGACGACCGAAGCGCCGTCGACTGTCCCCGCCAGATCGACGACGGTGGGGACGCCGCCCTGGTCGACCACATCGACGGGGTCGGACGTCGGACGGGTGGGGGGTGCAGGCGTGGTTCCCCCTCCGAGCATCACTGCGCCGACTACCGCAGCCGCGGCGACGACGACCACGGCGGCTGCGATGCCGATGATGAGCCCGCGACGACGTTTCGGATGCGCCGGAGGTTCGTCCACCTCGTCCGCCACGAGCGAGGGAGCCCGGCGAAGTGTTTCGGACAGTGCGGGCGCATCGGGGATGCCATGGGGAGACGGTGCGAGATCGTGGGGGCGCCTGGTCGCGTCGAGAGAACCGTCGGACGAACCCGCGCCGATCGGCATCCCGCCAATTCCGGCGATCGGCGCGACCGGCGCAAGCGGAGGGTTCGGCGCGGTAGGCCGCGAGGCTCCAGAGGGCGCACCGCGCGTGGCATCCGCAATCGCACTCGTCGCTGTCGGGGACGTCTGCGCGTCGATGTTGGTCACGCCGCGAAAGCGTGTGCGCTCCTCACCGGCGTCGTCGACGTCGTCGAGCACCTCTTCCTCGACGACATCGACGGGCGTGGGTGCAAGACCCAGGGAGATCTGCACGCGTTGCAGATCATGCGCGAACTCGAGTGCGCTGACGGGACGATCGGCGCGATCTCTCGACAGAGCCCGGGCGAGAGCTGCCTCGAGGGCGGGTGAGACATCCGGGCGCCCGATCGGCGGGAGGGCGCCCTGCTGGATGCGCAGGATCACGTCGATCTCGGTGTTGGACGCGCCCGGTACCTCGAACGGAGAACGATCGGTGAGGAGTGTGTAGAGCGTCGCCGCCAGCGAATAGACGTCAGAACGCGCATCCTGGTCAGGAGGCATCGTGAGAGCTTCCGGCGGTGACCACGGAATGCTCAGACCCGCCATCTGGTCAGCCTGGTCGGCCGTGGTCGCCGCGATACCGAAATCGGTGAGAGCCGGGCGTCCGTAGTCGGTGACGAGGATGTTCGCCGGCTTGATGTCGCGGTGGAGGATCTTCGCGCGGTGCGCGGTTTCCACGGCGCCGGCGACGTGGATGCCGATGCGCAGAGTGTCGACCTCGCTGAAGCGTTCTCGACGGTGTCGCGCCTGGAGATTGGGTTTGGAGAGGTACTCCATCACCAAGTAAGGACGACCGTCGCCTGCGACGCCTGCTTCGTAGATCGAGACGATCGACGGGTGGGAGGCGAGCTCCGCCATGGCGTTCGCTTCGGCGGTGAACGACTCGGCGGTGGACTTTCCGATGTTCTCGGCCAACAGGACCTTGACTGCGACGCGCCGCCGAGGGTGCAGCTGCTGGTAGAGGAAGACGTCGGCGAAACCGCCCGAGCCGATCAGTTTGATGTGTTCGAAACCGGGGAGCTGCGGCGGTGTGGAAGGAGGTCGGCGCGCCATCACAAGCCTTCGAATCCGAGGATGACGCCATCTGAGATGTCGAGCCGATCGCCTTCCACCAGGAGGGCCGGCTCGCCCGGCTGAAGCCGCACGGGGTCCGCACCGACTCGCAGCAGGCGAGTGCCGTTGGTCGTGCCCAGATCGATCGCGACGACGGACGATCCCTCGATTCGCAGCTCGACATGGGACCGGGAGACATCCTGCTGCGGACTCTCGACGGTGACCAGGTGTGGCACTGCACCCGTGGCGCGAACGGCGCGAGGTCGACGCCCGACCACCGCCGGCCGGTCGAGGGTCACCCGCTCCCCCGTTGGGAGCACGAGGGTAGCCGCAGCGCTGAGACCGGGAGCGGCGACAGGCGCCGCCTGAGCGCCCGAGATGAGATGCTGCATCGCCTGGAGCTGCTCCACCGAAATGGTCTCCCCGTCGTGATCGCCGAGTTGCTGCGCCGGATCGGCCGGGGCGGGGATGCCCCCGATGAGCAACGGGGAAGCGGGGCCGGCCGGTGGAGCGGGCGGAAGCGGTGGCGCCGGCGGCAGTGGTGCGGGAGGCAGCGGTGCAGGAGGGACCGGCCCGTTCGGCGTCGAGGCGACAGCGTCGGGCGGCCCGTCGAGAGTGCGGACGGCGGCCTCCTCAACCGTCCCAATGCGGGTCTCACCGAAGATGAGGTCGTCGTACGTCGTGGTCTCGTCCGCGAGCGGGGCGGGTGTGGCGGCGTCGTTCGCGAGGAAGGGGACCTCGTCGAGCGCGTAGGTCTGATCCGTAGGGTCGTCGCGGGGCGGATACCGGGTCTCAGCCGACGGCGATTCGACGAGCGAGATCTCGCCCGATGCCTCCTCGAACTCCGGTTCGGGTTCCGGCGCCTCCGACGGTTCGGGTTCAGTCACCAGGACAGGTTCGGGTTCAGGCGCCGGTTCGGATTCCGGTGCCATGACCGGTCCGGGCTCGGGCACCGGTTCGGGTCCCGGCACAACCTCAAGCGAGGGCTCCGATCCCGACGCGGGCTCGAGTTCCGGCGCCGACTCGAGCACGACTTCGGGTTGCGGCGCCGGCGCCGATTCGGATTCAGCCGACGACGCCGCGAGTCGAGATGGTCCTTCGCCTCGCGAAGCGGTCGCGAACTCCCAGGTCACTCCCGAGGCGTGGACGACGCCGTCACGCATGCCGAATCGCGCATCGGCGCCGTGGACGCCCAGGTGCACCGCGGCAAGCGCCGGGATGAGCCTTTCGCTCCAGGTCGTAACGCCGAGGGCGGAAATCTGCTCGGTGCTGCCATCCACGTGCACGGCTCTCACGACGAGGGGACCGCGCACGACGACACGTCCCTCGCCGGATTCGGCGTCCCAGGAGACGACGGCGAATGCCGGCAGCGAACCCATGCTCGCGCCGTAGACGCCGACGAGACTCTCCAGCACGGCGGCGAACCCGTCGCCGCCGGCCATCGCGTGCCAGATGTTCGCCGTCACAGTCGGCTCGATCGATTCGGGCACGAAAGCGATCGCGCCCGGTACCGCGATCAGGTGCTGGTCACCCGTGGAATACGTCAGCATCGTGATCTCCTTCCCTGGCGGGCCCCCCGCCCGCCAACCCCTGCGCGGGGTGCGTGTCCGCTTCGTCGGGGTGAGGAAATCCCCACCCACGCTCGTCGGCCGACGCGCCACGGTTGCTCGGCGCCGTCGGCTCGTCGTCGTCGTCGGAACCGCCTCCATGGGCATCGACGATCACGACGGTGACGTTGTCGCGTCCCCCACCGAGCAGAGCGGTGTGCAGAAGCCGCGTCGCGGCGGCCTGCGGGGAGGACTCTTCCCCCACGACCGCCGCGATGTCGCACTCGTGCAGTTCCTTCGTGAGCCCGTCGGAGCAGACGATGAGCCGGTCCCCGTCGTCTACCGGCAGCAGCCAGTAGTCCGGGATCCCTGAGGAGCCTGCCCCCATCGCCCGCGTGACGACGTTTCCGTGGGGGTGGGACGCGGCATCCGCCGGATCGAGCGCTCCCCTGTCGACGAGTTCCTGCACCGCGGAGTGATCGATGCTGATCTGGGTGAGTCGACCACCCGACCAGCGATAGGTACGGGAGTCGCCGATGTTGAGGATGAGCCAGTAGTCCTCGCCCTGCTGCGTGCAGAGGACCGCCCCCGACAGCGTCGTGCCCGGGGCGGATCCGTTGTGCGGGAGGCTTCGGACGGCGAGGGATGCCGCAGCGACGGCCGACTCGACAGCCGGGACCATTGCTCGATCCGACCCGATCAGTGCGTCGAACGCCGCGAGTGCCGTGCGACTCGCCGCGGCGCCGCCCTCATGTCCGCCCATGCCGTCGGCGACGAGGAAAACGGGGTGCTGTGCGAGGTACGAGTCTTCGTTGACGGCTCGACGCAGCCCGCGATCGGTGGCGGCCCCCCACGCCAGGTTCAGCACTGTGCCGGTCACGAAGACTCACCTCCCGATTGCGGACGTTCGTCCCTGCGGCCGCGAGCCCAGGGAAGTCCAGATCCCGCCCGGCGGATGGCGTCGCGGAGCGCGCGGGCCCCGGATGCCGGCCACAGGCGCGCCACCACGCGGCGCCGCCAGGGCACCGCGCGCACGATCCGCGAGCGGGCCGTCGCGACGTCCGTCCAGTACGCCTCGACTTCGGCGTCGGGGATGTCGTCGGCCCCGAACACCGCGGCGTCGGCACGCACCGCGAGTGCGGATGCCCCCGCCGCCGGATACGCCGCCTCCAGCAACTGGGCGTGCTCGCGCCGGGTGCCGGCGTGGTCGAGCCGAGCACCGACATCCGACGCCTGGTCGACGATCTCAGCCCATCCGCCGCTCATCCGCGCAACGGGCGTTTCACCGTCGACACGGGCGCGGCGGAGCCGCGCTCGCGACCACCCGAGCACGATCGTCGGTGCGAGCAGCACGAGGATGACCGCGAGCACAGAGCCGCCGATGCGGAGCAGGCCCCACAGCCACGCCAGGCTCGTCACTTGCTCATCCTGCGAGGAATCCTGCGCCGGGGGTGCCGGCGGCAGTTGGGCGGGTTCCTGCGGAACATCGGGAGGCTGCACGACCTGCCCCAGCGGTTTCTGCTTCTGTTGCTCGGTGATCTGCTCCGGCACACGGTCCTTGGCCGGCGTCGGGTCGAAGGCCACCCAGCCGTACCCGTCGAACGGCACCTCGACCCAGGCGTGCACGTCTCCCGCGGTGATCGTGGCAGTGCCAGCGCCTCCACCTGACGACGGCGCCGTGAAGCCCATCACCACCCGCGACGGAATGCCCAATTGGGCAAGCATGAGAGACATGGCCACCGAGTACTGCTCGTCGTCGCCGATCATCTGCTTGGCCGACAGCAGGTCATTCTCCCGAGCGAGGCCGTGCCCCGCGCGCGAGACCGTCTGCCCTGCCAAGCCGTTGCTGAAGAACCCGCGCTTGCTGAGGTACGTCTGCACGGCCCGCACCTGCTCGGCGGGGCTGGTCGCGTCGCCCGCCGCTTCCGAGATGGCACTGCCGACCGCCTCGGGCACGCGCACCGGCTGCGGCGTGGTCATGCCGCTGACGGTGGCGTCGGCGAGTTCCTCGTCCGTCGGCGCGGCGCTCACCCGAGCGTCGAACACATAGCTGTCGCCGCTACGCAGACCGTCCACGTCGACGGCGGTACCGGTCGTGGGGTTGTAGTGCAGCCCGGCGTTGCGCGCGCCGGCGTCATCTCCCGTGAAGCGGAGGCTGCTCAGGTATCCGACGGTCGGCATCCACACGCCTGCGAGGCTTTCGACCCGCACCGTGACGGTTGCCGCCTCCGTGGCATCCGCCTGCTCCGCCGCGTGCAGGGGGATGCTGCGACCCACCCGCGTGAAACTCCCCGAGCCGGCACCTCCCCCACCCGAGACGACGAAGGCGGTGCCGTCGTAGAGGTCGAGCGTCGCAAGCCGCACCGGCACCCCGTCCGGCAGACCTTCGACGGTGAACAGCTTCGAGTCCGCGCCGTCGGTCGTGTACCGGCGGAAGAGGGTCAACGGCGATGAGTAGTCGTGCATGTCGAGCGGGGGCACGACATGGTCCCGCAGCACCTGGCGGGTATCCGGTGCCGCGGCGACGGCGACGGCTCCACCCACGCCGGCGGCGGTCACGATGAGGACGGCGAGGCCACCGAGCACGGGCAACAGACGACGACGGGCGCTCTCCGGGGCATCTTCGACGAGCGTGAGGCTGTTGCGGCGATCGCGGCGACGCCGCCATGCGATCCAGCCCAGGGAGGTCGCGAACATCGCGGAGCCGACGACCGCGGGCAAGGTGCCTTCGTACGTGCCGAAGGCGATGGATGCCGCAAGGAGGGCGGCCACGGGCACGAGCGCGACTGCGGCGGCGCGACGAAGACGCAGCGCGAAACTGGCGGCGCACACGGCGCCGACGAGACCGAGCAGGAACGGGGCGACTGCCAGACCGGGAAAGACGTCGAGCGGAACCGTCAGCGTGAGCGCGCGCTTCCACACCTGCACGACGCCCGTCGCGAGGGAGATCAGGCTGTCCCCCGACGGCACGACACCCGCGATGCCGAGAGGACGCGCGGCGAGGGCTGTGCCGAAGAGGAAGTATCCGAGCGCCGCGATCGCCGCGACGACAAGTGGATTCAGGCTCCAGCGCGCGCCGAGAAATGCGACCGCCGCGCCGAGGAGCACGCCGCCGACGGCAGCGATCCAGAAGTCGATGCCCTCGTACGCGGACGAGAGCGGAACGAGGGCGAGCACGCACAGCGTCGTGACGACGACCAGATCGACGATCCGCGCCCGATCGACGTATGCCTCGGGAGCGCTCATTCGAGACCTCGCACAGCCTTGCGGAGCAGGTCGAGCGACGGGATGCTCACCGTCGCGATCTCACCGACAGCGCGTCGCCCCACCGCTTCCGCCACGGCCGCGCGGATGCAGGAGGTCCGTGCCGCGACGGGCACGCGAGCGCTGAGCCCACGCACCTCGGGCAGCGCGGTGAGAGAACCGGTCACGACGACCACGACCGAAGCGCCGGGAGCCTCGGCAGCGATGGCGCGCCCGATCTCCCCCAGTCCGGCAGCCCCGGGCGTCAGCTCGATCGCGGACGAGCGGTCGAGCAGCCGGGTGGCGGTCGGCGCGGTGAACCGGCCTGTCGACGTGACGACCGTCAGCGCCTTGTCACTGCGCAGCGCGGCGAGTCCGACCGAGGCCGCTGCGGAGACGGCAAGCTCGAACTCCTCGGCATCCGCGTAGTGCTCGGCACGCGTGCTGAGCGCGACGACGAGGTGCGAGCGGCGCGTCTGTTCGAACTGACGGATCATCAGTCGCTGCGTGCGCGCCGTCGTTCGCCAATGCACACTGCGCAAGTCGTCACCGGGTGCGTACTCGCGAAGTGCGTGGAACGACATGTCGTCGTCGGCCAGGTCGCGCGTCGGGAGACCTTCGAGGTCACGAAGGAAACCGGTCGTCTCGCTCGTGAGCGACACCGTGCGCGGGTGGACGTACAGTTCGGTCGGTTCACTCCACGGGACCGACCGCTCGAGTACGGACAACGGGTCGGACCGGACGGACGTGATCGGCCCGAGCGTCAGAACGGCGCGGCGGTGCGTCGGGATCACGAACAGCTCGTCGCTCTCTTCACCGACGCCCAACCGCGGCAACTGGAAGCCGGCCCGGGCCTGCCCGACAGGCAGTTCGATGCGCACCGGCGGCGACGGTCGTCGCCCCTCATTGCGGACGACCACCCGACCGACGGCGCGATCGCCCACCATGACGCGTGGGCTTGCCAGTTCGGTACGTGCGGCGAACGTGGAGCGCCCGAGCACGAACGGCACGGCGGCGAGCAGGACCACCGCGCAGCCGGCAGCCACGGCGATGAGCTCGCTCCAGCCGAGGCTCACGCCGACGATCGCCGAGACTGCGCCGACGATCAGCAACGCCCACCCCAGCCCGGTGACGATGCGAAGCAGACGTCCTGCTCGGACGAGCACGGTGGAGACGCGTCGCCAGGCCGCGCCGACAACGCTGCCGGCATGGATGACCGCGCCGGGTGCTTTGTTCAGCACGCTCCCGCCTCGGCCGCTGTGCTGTGACCCCGCGGAAGCGACGGTCGCCGTCACGCCGCCCTCGACTGCGGCGGCGCCACGTCCGCGAGGACGCGGGCGATGACGTTCTCTGCGGTGACTCCGGCGAACTCGGCGTCCGGGTCCATGACGAGGCGGTGCTGCCACACGGGGATCGCGAGCTGCTTGATGTCATCGGGCAGCACGTACGTGCGCCCTTCGGATGCCGCCCACACCTTGGCGGCACGGATCATCGCGAGTGACCCACGCACCGAGACACCGAGCCGCGTGTGCGGATCGCGACGAGTCTCCTCGGCCAGCTGCGCCGTGTAACGCAGGAGAGTCGGGTCGGTGTGGACCTCGGTGAGCAGTTCGCTGATCTCCACGATCGTGTTGGTCGCGATGACCGGCGGGATCGCAGCGGCGCGGTCGCGCGTGGCCGACCCCGCCAGGATCTGCTCCGCCGACGCGAGGTCGGGGTAGCCGATCGACGTCTTGATGAGGAAGCGGTCGAGCTGCGCCTCGGGCAGCTTGTAGGTTCCGGCCTGCTCGATCGGGTTCTGGGTTGCGATGACCATGAACGGACGCCCCGCATCATGCGAGGTCCCGTCGATCGTCACGCGTCCCTCCTCCATGACCTCGAGGAGTGCCGACTGGGTCTTCGGCGACGCACGGTTGATCTCGTCGGCGAGAACGATCGACGCGAAGACGGGACCTTTGTGGAACTCGAACTTGTGGGTCGCCTGGTCGTAAATCGTGATCCCGGTGACGTCGGAGGGCAGCAGGTCGGGGGTGAACTGGATGCGGGCGTGCGTGCCCTGCACCGTCGCCGCGAGCGCCTTCGCCAACTGGGTCTTGCCGGTGCCGGGGGCGTCTTCGAGCAGCACGTGCCCTTCGGCGAGCATCGCGGTGAGGACGAGGCGGATGACGCCCTGCTTGCCGATCACGGCCTGGCCCACGTTGTCGCTGAGCCGCTGGAAGGTCTCCGCGAACCAGGTGGCTTGTTCTTGAGTGAGTGTCATTTCTGTTCCTTGCGGTTCCTAGTACGTTTTGCTCTCGCCGACGTTCAGATGCACGAGGTAGAAGCCTCCGCTTCCATACGGCTCGACCGAATACCCACCTGCACCGGCGCCACGCGTGCACGTGAAGCTGAAGGCGCCACTACTGGCTGACAGGTTGGCCGTCGGCGCACTGGCTTCCGCTGACGGACCGCAATAGTCACTTGCGAAGCTGCCCGGGTGCTGGTCGCGTCCATAGGCCCAAAAGCGCAATGTGTATGACGAAGAGAACGAGTTGGGTGGGAGGTTCTCCCAGTGAAAAGTGACCGTCGAGCCGGCCTGTGTAACCCAGGTCCGCGCAGGAGGATCAACAGTGCGCGCCCCAGCGGTCGCTTCGGCGCTGATCTGCCCGACGGTGTCGAACGCCCTTACTCGAATGCTGTGGCTCTGGCTGTACCCGTCGCCGACCGCACGGCTCCCGCTGTTGGGCCCGACGTTCTCCCAGCCGCCGCCGTTGATGCTGATCTCCAGCCGATCGATGGGACGGCCGTTCGCGGCGGGAGCAGTCCAACTCAGAAGCACCGACTGACCGTTCTGCGAGGCGCTCGCTCCAGGTTGGTTCACGGGTCCATACGGCGAAGCCTGGTTGGAGGTCGTGTGCCCGCCGTCTTTGCCGCTGACGCCCGACACTCCCCACACCTCGACCGACTGCATCTGGCCGTTCGCAGCACCGTTGATGAGCCCGACCACACTCGACGCCGACTGGCTTTCGACCTGGATAGCGCCCGAGTTCGTGCCGGACCAACGCCACGAGACCTCACCCGGAGAGTTGCCATTCCACGACCCCGGCGTGATCGTGACCCTCAACTGTCCGGCGGCCCCCGTCTCAGCGATGGTCACAGATGCCGGGGCGTCCGGGGCATTGGTGGCGCGAACAGGAGCCGACGCCGGACTCGACGCAGAGTTTCCGGCCTTGTTGTGAGCCGTGACGCTGAAGGAATAGCCGGCCGTGCTGGTGCCCACGGTGAACACGGCATTCGTGCCCGAGACGGTCTGCGACCGCGCACCACCGTCACCGCCCGTCGCGGTCACCGTGTAGGTGTCGACGGCGTCGCCGTTGACGTTCTGCGGCGCCGCCCAGTCGACCGTGATCTGCGCCTGCTGACCCACCGACGGTGCGTACTGCGCCACCGGCTGACCGGGCGCATCCGGTGCCGCGGCAGGGATCATCGGCGTCGACCACATACCGAAATCGCTCGGCTCGGGAGCCCGGTTCAGCGCCCGCACCCGCACCTGATACGGCACCCCGTTCTGCAGACCACTCCAGGTGAGCGACGTCCCCGTCACGCCTGTCATGCGAGACGGACCGGCGTCGGGTGAGGGTGAGATCTCGAGCTCGTAGCTCAGCACCGGGGATCCGGTCGACCGCGGCGCGGTCCATGCGACCTGCAGCTGGCGGTCGCCGAAGACGAGCGTCGGCGCCACAGGGGCATCGGGTCGCTGATCGGGGCGCGCCGAGGCCGACGGACCGGATGGCTCGGAATCGCCGACGACGTTGGTGGCGACCACACGGAAGATGTATTCGACGTCGTTGGTGAGTCCGTCGAGAGTGCAGGTCGTCGCGGGGCACTTCTTCGAATAGCCGTTCTGCGAGGTCACCGTGTAACCGGTGATCTCCGCACCGTTGTTGGACGGGGTGCCCCACGTCAGCACCACCGTGCGATCCGAGATCGCCCCGACGGTGGGGGTTCCCGGCGCTTCGGGTTTGCCTTGCACCGTGAGCCGGATCCGACCCTCGACTTCGCGGTCGGCCGCACCCGTGGCATCCGCGATGCGATACGCCACGATCATCGTTCCGAAGAAGTCGGATGCCGGGGTCACGACGACCGTGCCACCTTCGACCTCCGCCGTTCCGCGACCCGTGTCGACGCGCGCCGACAAGACGGTCAGCGCCCCGCGTTCGGGGAAGGGATTGGAGTCGTTGGCGAGCACGTCGACCCGCTGTGTCTTCCCTTGATCGGCACGGTCGATGACATCGTCGTTCGCGACCGCGAGAGGCCGGCGAGAGGAGACCACCTTGACTGCCACCGTGGCGGGCTGCGACGTGGCGGACCCGTCCGCCGCGGTGACGGTGAGGGTCTGCACGTCGCCGACCTTCACCCCGCCACCGGCAGACACCTTGAGAACGGACCCGTCGATCGACGCTTCGTAGCCCGAGGGCACCGTCCCATCGAGCTGGAAGGCGAGCTTCTCGAGGTCGCCCTTGTCCGGGTCGTATGCGAGGCGGCGGAGGTCGATCGTCGCCGGGTCCTCCTGCGGGGCCACCGTGACCGACGCATTCTTCAGGGTCGGAGGTTGGTTGCTCGAGGGGAGCACGACGAGGGGAATCGTGATGTAGCTGGACAGACCTTCCGCGTCGTCAGGCCCGGTGCCGTCCGTCACCATGACGCCGAGGGTGTCCGCACCGAAGTAACCCTCCGCCGACGTGTACGCGAGGGTGTCTTCGTCCTGGACGAGCGCCGCTCCGTTCGAATGCGCGGCCTTCACGGATTCCACCGTCGACACCCGCGGGGCGTGGCCGGGTCGCACGCGCACCCGGTCGGCCAGTTCGATCGCGACCGTCTGACCGCTGACGACCTCGATCGGCTCGGAGTCGGAGAGCACCGGGCGGAGATTGTCGAGGCCGGGAACGAAGACGAAAGCCTGTGCCGTGAGCCCATCCATGTCCGTGAGGCTGTAGCGCACGATCTGGGCGGTCGGGCCGACGGTGACGGACACCTTGGCATCCGGAGTCACCGTGGCATCGCCGGCGACGACGGCGACCTTCAGATCGTCGGTCGTCCCATCGGGATCCTCGTCGTTCTGGAGGACGGACATCTCGACTTTGAGCCTTGAGTCGACCATCGCCGCCGTGACCCGGTCATCACGCGCGACGGGCGCCTGCAATGCGGCATCCGACGACACCTGCAGCAGCAGCGAACCCTGCGCCGTCGCCCCGTAAGTGTCCACGATCGTGTAGGTGAACGTGTAGTCGCCGGGCTGCTCGGGTGCGGTCACCACGACGCGACCGCCGGCGACCTTGGCGCCCGAGACACCCTCCGGAGAGGTGAGTCCATCGGCGACCAGCGAGATCTCGTCACCATCCGGGTCGGAATCGTTGACCAGCACCGGCACGGCGACGCGTCGACCGGGGCGCACCTGAGCGACGTCCTTGACCGCGTACGGGGCCTGATTCTCCACACCGGGCGCGGCGACGCCCACGGTCACAGTGCCCACGGCGGTCGCACCCATGCGGTCGCGCACGGTGTACGTGAAGGTGTCGCGCCCAGAGGCGTCGGGGTAGGCCTCGTAAGTGAGCCAGGCGTCACCGGTGGTCACGCGCCCCTTCGCGGGGTTGGAGGCGAGGCCGACAAGCTCGACCGAATCGCCGTCCGGATCGATGCCCTCGAGCGGGATCGGGATGCGCACGGTCGTGCCCGCGACGGTGCGCGCCGTGACCGGCTTCGGGCGGGGCGCGACGTTCGCAGCGCCTTCGCTCGGTGACACCTGGATGCGCACGCGAGCTGCGGCTTTCTGCACCTGCGAGTCCATGATCTGGTACTGCACGGAGTACGTACCGGGCTCGGTCGGAGCTTGCAGCCGCAGGCGATCGCCGTCGACCCAGACGGCGGTGGGGTCGGGCAGGTCGGTGTCGACCAACTCCGGGAGGAGCGTGAATGCGTCCCCGTCCGGGTGGTAGTCGTTCGCCAGCACCGGGATCGACACGACGTCGCCGGCACGCACGACGGCCTCGTCGGGAACCGCCACCGGAGGTCGCAGCTTCTCGGGGAGCTTGATGGGCGTGACGGTGACCTCGCCGGTCGCGGTCTGAGCGCCGTTCGACACCACGTACGTGAAGGTCAGCGGAGCGGCGAGCCCGCTGAGATCCGTGACGCGGATGATGGCGTGTTCGATCACTTCGACCGAGACGGGGCTGCCCGGTGCAATGGTGGCGCTCTGCAGCACGAGGACGTTCCCGCCGGGGTCGCTGTCGTTCGCGAGCACGTCGACCAGGGTGGACCTGCCCGTCGGGAGGAGCGCCATGTCGCGCACCGCGACGGGGGCGGCACCCGTGGCATCCGCCGGCAGAACGTCGATGCGCACCATGCCCGCCGCAGAGTTCGTCCCGACAGTGATGAGGTATTGCACGTAATAGGTCCCGGGCGCGGCGGCGAGGAAGTCGAAAGTGCCCGCGGCGTAATCGGGCGTCACCGTCGCCCCCATCGGCACATCGGTCTTCTTCAGCTGCGGCTTCTCGGCTGTCGGACTCAGATCGTTCACGAGAGGGTAGACGGTCAGCGGGATGCCGGCGATGGCCGTCGCCCGGTCGGCGTTCGCGACGGGAGGCAGAGCATCCTTCGGCCGCACATCGACGCGAAGCTTGCCGGTGGTCTGCTCACGACCGTCCGAGACGACGAGAGTGACGTCTTTCAGTCCCGTCTGTCCGCTCGCGGCCGTGTAGTCGATGACCCCGTTCGCACGAGACACGATCGTGTCGCCGCCTTCAACCGTCGCCTGCGACAGATAGATGTCGTCGCCGTCCGGGTCTTCCCAGCCTTCGAGGGCGCCGTAGGTCGAGGACGCGCCCGCTTCCACCTGCAAGGAGTTGACCTTCCGCTGCCGGGGCGGCTCGTTCACCGACGGGTCGTGCACGGTCACCGTCACCGTGGCGCTCGCCGTCGCGTCACGGCCGTCGTCGACGATGTAGCGGAAAGAGACCTGACCCGACGCCGTGGACGGCACGGCGATCTGGAGAGCGGCACCACCGAGCACCGGCACGATGTCGTATCCCGACGGCGCCGCCCCGTCCAGGCGCGCCGACAGGAGGTCGCCGTCGGGGTCGGTGTCGTTCTCCGTGACCCTCAACACGGTCGTCCGCCCGGGGCGCACGCCGTACTCGTCATCTTTCGCGACCGGTGGGTGGTTCTCCGCGCTACGCTCGGGAAGGACGTTCTGCGGAGTGTCTTCCTGGCTCTTCTCTTCGTCACCGCTGTTGTCGGGCGGCGGGATGACATCGTCCCAGTTGTCGACGCGGATCGCTTGATCTGCGACAACCCACACCGTCCCGCCCACCGTGTCGTTGACGACGACGGCCCGGTGGTTCGCGCGCAGGACGAGCCGGGAACTCGCCGCGACGCCGGTGATCGTCAAGGACTGATCGGCCGAGGTTCCGGCGCAGTCGCGGACGAAGGCACCACTCCCGCTCCAGACCGAGTACGCACATCCGCCGAGGACCATGGGCGCGCCCGGGGCCCCCTCGGCGACCGTCTGGACCGTCTCGGGCGCGCTACCGTCGAGCGGGACGCGGACGAGGGCACGGGCCGTCGACACGTACGCGGCATCACCGCCATCGGAGGCCGTCTGCAGCCGCCCACCCGTACCGTCGGGGACGGCGATGGCGGACGTCCCGATGTAGGCGGTCCCCGCCGCCGCGTCGAAGACGACGGGCGTCTCGCCGACAGCGGTGATCTGGACCTCGGCGTCGGAAGGGAGCTTCGCCAACGGATCCGCACCGGTCTTCGCACCTGTGGCATCCAGCGAGATCACCTGCGAATCCCCGCGGGACACTGCGAAGACGCGGCTCCCGTCGCGGCTGACGGTGACCGCCCCTCCGTCGCCGACCGACGCCGTCGCGGTGTCTTCCGCGAACGTCATGGAGCCGAGTTGCGCGAAGGGCGCGACGAAGACATCGCCGGCGGCGAGGACCGCCACCGTCGACGAGCGTGTCGCGCCGGCTCCGCGCGCGTCGCCTGCGCCCCCGAGAGCCACCGTCGCGCCGGCGGGAGCGGCGACATCCGACCCGAACGACACTGCGGCCGGGTCGACCGGCGTGATCGCTCCGGTCGCCTCGTCGTGGACGATGACATCACCGCCGGCTTGGAGCACATCGAACTCCGCCGACCTCGTGCGCACGGCGCCGTCGAGAACGCGAGCCGGGTGATTGAGGTGGCCGACGAGGAGGTCGCTGCTCTTGGTCACCCAGATGCCGCCGTCATCGAGTTCGAGATCCGCGGTGGGAACACCCGGGAAGATCGTCGCCAACGTCGAGACGACGGCTGCAGTCGTGGCGAGTACCCCGGCGGACGCGAGAGTCAGTCGGTGGCGTCGAATGCTGCCGAACAGCGCCACGGCATCTCCTCTGTGTCGGGTGCGCGAGAAAACGTCAAAACGTGAGGTGCATTGCCCGTGGGACGGGCGTTCTCAGTAGAGCGCATGGAGTTCGCCTGAACGTATGGGGATAATTACCCATGTATCCGCCGGAGAGTCCCGGGCACAGTCAAGTCGTGGAGATGTGACGTCCGCCGTCCGAGAAAGTCCGAACCGGAAGGTCCGGAAACTCCGGACGCTGTAGCGAAGGTCGGCGTCTCCCTCCGACATCGAACGAATGGGGTAGGTGAGCGAATGTCCGAACTCGCCGCGGAACCGGTACCGGATGCTGCCGCAGAACCCGAGGACTCGCCCGGGCTACTGGCAGCAGATCTCCGCGCCCTACGACTGGAAGCCGACAGCCCGACCCTCGTGCGCCTGCAGAGCGAGACCGGAATCTCACGCTCCGTGCTCTCGGAGGCGTTCGCAGGAAAGACCCTGCCGACGGCGCGAACCCTCGATCGACTGGTCAGAGCCTGCGGCGGCGACCCGGCTTCTTGGATCGCCCGACGCGACCGCATCGCACACGCGATCGACCCGCGCGGTACGGACGTTCAGGTCGAGGTCACACGTGCCCCGCGCCGGACGATGCGGCGCGGGACGGCGATCGTGCTGTGCGCGGCGGCACTCCTCGTCGGCAGCTTCGTCAGCGGTGTCACCTCAGGTCTGGTGGTCGCCACACTCACCCGCGACCAGGTGGCCGCCGCGCTCCCGAAGGCCGTCAACGAACGCGCTCAGATCAACGTGGCATCGGGCCTCGATGCGGCGCAGACTCCCTGCGTCGATGACGCGAAGGTTGCGACCGGCGCGCAGCGAAACAACGTCCTCATCGAGATCATCTGGTCGAACAAGTGCTACGCGGGGTGGGCACGCATCACCCGGTACGACGCCTGGGAGAACGAATCCGTGTCGGTCAGCCTCTACCCCGAGACCGCCGCCAATGGTCCGCTCCGTCAGACCGCGAGCCTGGGTGATGTGCAGGGCGTCTATACCCCTCTCATCGTCCGACCGACCGAGAACACGCTGCTCTGCGCCGTCGGCAGCTACACGGTCGGCGGCGAGTCGGTCGACGCAGGCGATCCCATCTGCATCTGACGCGGCGCGGCGCGGCGCGGCGCGGACAGCATCGCCTCTCCGGGATCCGGAGAGGCGCGATCTGCGAGGATGGAGGGATGCCGGACGCCGCCTCCACGACCCAACGTCCGCGCTCGCGCCCGGTCGATCCGCGCCTCGTGCGGTACGCGTCGGCGTCGCGGGTCTTCTTCGTCGCGATCGCCGTCGTCGGTGCGGCACAGACCGCCGTCATCATCGCGTTCGCGTGGCTGCTCACGCGGGCGATCACGGGCGTCATCGACGGGATGCCGTGGAGCGAGCTGTCCGGCGTGTTGACGGCGCTCGCGGCCGTCGTGGCGGCGCGCGCCGTGCTGCTGTGGGTACGCGAGGCGCTCAGCGCCCGGGCATCCGCGCGCGTTCAGCTTCAGCTGCGTGAGGCGCTCGTCGCCGCGGTCGGCAGGCTCGGACCGGGCTGGCTCGCGGGGCGCAACACGGCGCGGCTCGCGGTGACCGCCGGGCGCGGGCTCGAGGCACTGGATGCCTACTTCGGCCGCTACCTGCCGCAGCTCGTCCTCACCGTCATCGCGACGCCCGTGATCCTCGCCGTCATGTGGTGGCAGGACTGGATCTCAGGCCTGACGGTGCTCCTCACATTGCCCCTCATCCCCCTGTTCATGGTGCTCATCGGGCTGGCGACCCGCGGCGTGCAGCAGAAGCAGTGGCAGACGCTCGGCCGCCTCGCCGCCCGCTTCGCCGACACCGTGCAGGGGCTCGCGACGCTCAAGGTGTTCGGCCGCCAGCATCGCGCCGTCCGCTCCATCGAGCGCGTCACCGACACGTACCGCACCGAGACGATGCGGGTGCTGCGGGTGTCGTTCCTCTCCGGATTCGCGCTCGAACTGCTGGCTTCCATCTCAGTCGCGATCGTCGCCGTGTCGATCGGCTTCCGCCTGATCGACGGTTCGCTGACTCTCTCGGTGGGCCTGTTCGTCCTGCTGCTCGCGCCCGAGGCGTACCTGCCGCTGCGTCAGGTCGGCGTGCAGTTCCACGCCGCCGCAGAGGGGGTCGCGGCCACCGACGACGTGTTCGCCGTGCTCGACGAGGCACGCGCTATCGAGGCATCCGAGCCTGTCCCGGGCGTGATCCGCGGCGCGACCCAGATCCTCGACGGCCAGATCGACGGCGTCCTCGATGTGCGCGATCTGCGCGTCCGGCGGGGCGACGTCCTGCTGCCGCCGGTGTCCTTCACCGCCGCGCCGGGTACCGTCACCCTCATCGAAGGCCCGAGCGGATCGGGCAAGTCGAGCCTCCTCGCGGCGATGCGCGGCGCGGCCGGCTTCGAGGGCGATGCGAGCGTCGGCGGGATACCCGTCACCGACCTCCACGCGTCGGAATGGCTCGCCTGGGCGGGACAGCAGCCCGGACTCATCGCTGGCACGGTCGCCACCAACGTCGCCCTCGGCGACGAGGCGCCCGACAATGCAATCGTCATGCGGGCACTCGACCTGGCTGGTGCGGGCGCGATCGAGCCCGCCCGCGACCTGGGCGTGCAGGGTGCCGGTCTGTCGGGCGGACAGGCGCAGCGCGTCGCCGTCGCCCGGGCGCTGTACCGGCGCCTGCGGGGGCGCGCCTCCGTCGTCGCCCTCGATGAACCGAGCGCCGCGCTCGACGCCGACACCGAAGCCACCCTGTGGCGGGCGGTCCGTGCGGTCGCGGACGAGGGCGCCACGGTCCTGCTCGTCTCGCACCGGCACTCCGCCCGCACGATCGCCGACGACGTGGTCACCCTCGCACCGCGAGCCCTCCCCCAGAGCGCGGGGGTGCGCGCATGACCACCGCAGTCGACATCCTGCGCCTCGCGATGCCGTCGCCGCGCCGGTTCTGGCCGGGTGCGGCCGCCGGGTTCCTCTCCGAGGCATCCGCCGTCGCCCTCCTCGCCTGCAGCGCGTGGCTCATCGTGCGCGCGAGCGAGCAGCCGCCCGTCATGTACCTGTCGGCCGCGGTCGTGGGCGTCCGCGCGTTCGCGCTGAGCCGCGCGGCCTTCCGCTACACCGAGCGCCTCGCGAGCCACGACGCGGCGCTGCGCCAACTCGCCGTCACCCGCACCGATCTCGTGCGGCGGGTCATCCCGCTCGCGCCCGACGGCCTCGCCCGCACCAAGCGCGGTTCGGTGCTCGGCGCGCTCGTCGACGATGTCGACGAGCTGCAGAACCTGCCCCTGCGGGTCGTGCTCCCGCTCGTGTCGTCGGCCGCCGTCGCACTCGGCGCGGTCGTGCTGGTCGCGTTCGTCTGGTGGCCTGCGGCCCTGACGCTGCTCGGATGCCTCGCCGTCGCCGCGCTCGTCGCGCTGG
Organism: Microbacterium sp. SCN 70-27; assembly: GCA_001724425.1. Taxonomy (GTDB): domain Bacteria; phylum Actinomycetota; class Actinomycetes; order Actinomycetales; family Microbacteriaceae; genus Microbacterium. Next base: position 15,798 of record MEEK01000019.1, on the reverse strand, counting down.
CCTGGGGTTGGGCGTCGGGTTCGCGCGCCGAGCGCTCCATCGCCCCGCTGCGCGCCCGGCTCGCCGATGCCGTGCTCGACCACCTCGGGAGCCTCGATGTCCTCGTCGCCTACGGAGCCGCGGCGCAGAGCGCCGAGCGCATCACCGCCGCCGACGCCGCCCTGCGGCGGGCCGTCACCCGCCGAGCCGGCGCACAGGCCGGCAGCACGGCCCTCGTCTCGGTGTGCGCGGGGGCGGCGTCGCTCCTCGCCGTCGTGGTAGGCGCTCCGGCTTTCAGCGACGGCGAGATCACGGGGCCCGCCTTCGCCGTCGCCGTCCTCGTGCCGATGGCGGTGTTCGAGGTGTTCGCCTCCGTGCCGGCGGCGGCCTCCGCATGGCGTCAGGTCCGCGCCGCAGCGACCCGCATCGCCGAGTCCGTCCCCGACGCTGTGCCCGCAGGCATCCCGTCCGAGTCCGCACCGGCGGCGACCGGCGCCGGCCCCGCTCTCGGCGACGGACTCGTGCTGAGCGGCGTCGCCGCGCACTGGCCGACTCTCGCGAACGACCCGCACGGCGCGGCGAGCGAACCGGTCCTTCGTGGCGTCGACCTCGCTGTCCGCCCGGGCGAGCGCGTCCTCGTCGTGGGGTCGAGCGGCGCGGGCAAGACCACCCTCGCGCACGTCCTGGTGCGCTTCCTCTCGCCTTCCGCCGGCCGCTACACGATCGGCGGCGTCGATGTCGCGTCGCTCAACCCCGACGACGTCCGTGAGACGGTCGGCCTGTGCGAGCAGCAGCCGATGCTCTTCGACGAGGACATCCGGCAGAATCTCCTGTTCGCCCGAGAAGGCGCCGCGGATGCCGAACTCGAGGCCGTGCTCGAACGCGTCGGCCTCGGCGACTGGCTGCGCGAACGCGGCGGGCTCGACGCGCGGGTCGGCGAGCGCGGGGCGCTGGTGTCGGGCGGACAGGCGCAGCGGATCGCGCTCGCGCGAGCGCTCCTCCACGGCTTCCCCGTGCTCGTGCTCGACGAGCCGACCGCGGGCGTCGACGCGGACGCCTCCGATGCCCTGCTCACCGACCTGCTCGCCGCCGTGGGCGACGACCGAGCCGTCGTGCTGATCTCCCACGTGGCAGTCCCCGCGGGCCTCGTCGATCGCACCGTACGCCTCGTCGACGGCGTGGTCGCCGCGTGAGCGTCACCGTGCGGCGGGCGACCGTCGCGGATGCCGCCGCGATCTCGCACGTGCGCGTCGCATCGTGGCGCATCGCCTACGACGGCCTCATCGCACCCGAGATCCTCGACCGGCTGGATGCCGATGTCGAGACCTCCCGGCGCGTCGCCGGATGGGAGCGGCGGCACGCCGACCCGCGCACCGCGGACCTCGTGGCGGAGCGGGCCGGCGAGGTGGTGGGCTGGGCCGCACTCGGCCCGTCGGAGACGGCGGAGCTGCCCCATCACGGTCAGCTGTTCGCGATCTACGCACTGCCGGATGCCTGGGGCTCGGGCGTCGGTCACGCCCTGATCTCCGCTTCGGAGACCCACCTTCAGCGGAGCGGCTACCGGCAGGCGCTGCTGTGGGTCCTCGACGGCAACGAGCGTGCTGCGGAGTTTTATGAGCGCCACGGCTGGCACGAGGACGGCGCGACGCTGGTCGATGACCGGATGCTGCCGCACTCCCCCGCGCACGCGTTGCACGAACGCCGCCGCGCCAAGACGCTGTCGACCGAGATCAGCTGAATCGACCGAAGACGGCACTGTCCTCGTCCGTCGGGAGCCTCGTGAACCCGACGCGCGGGTAGAAGGCCAGGGCTCCCGTGTTGGAGGGGTCGGCCGCGAGGTGCACTCCTGCGACGCCCCTCGCGCGCAGCAGGCCGAGATACGTCTCGATCAGCCGACGACCCCAGCCCTGCCCCTGCAGCTCCGGCAGCAGGTCGATGTGCAGGTGCGCCGGATACGCCTGCGCATGCGGCGACGCCTCGGCGCCCCGCGCGTCGGCGTCGCGGAGGAGCTCGTCCTGACGCGACGTCGACTCGCCCGCGGGGCGCGGCCACCGAGCGCGCTGCGACGGCCACCACTCGCGGGCGAACCAGTCTTCGAACGAGTCGGAGTCGTCCGTGCCCACGAGGTAACCCGCGAGGCGGCCGTCGTCGGTCTCGACGACGAGGGCGAGGTCCGGATGCCGCGCGAGGTACGGCGACACGAACAGCTGCGCCCACAGATCGTCGTCGGTGAGCATCCCCGCCGCATCCCCGCCGGCATCCGCGGTCGCGAGGCAGATCGCCTCGAGCGCGGGCTCGTCACCGGGCCGGAAAGAACGGAGGTGTGGCATCCGGCGAGTCTACGAGACGCCCTCCGCCGACCGGATCTCCGCCTCCGCCTCGGCCGCCTGCGTGATCCGCTCCGCCATCCCGCGGAAGATGAAGCCGTGGAACGGCAGGACGGCGAGCCAGTAAAGCCGCCCCGGGAGCCCGGACGGGAAGAACACGGCCCGCTGGCGGTACACCGAGCCGCCGCGCGCGTCCGCGGACGGCTCGCAGGCCAGATCGAGCCACGCGAGGCCGGGCACCTTCATCTCGGCGCGCAGGCGCAGCAGCCGCTCGGGCTCGACTTTCTCCACACGCCAGAAGTCGACCACGTCGCCGACCGCGACGCGTGTGCGACTGCGGCGCCCGCGCGAGAGCCCGACGCCGCCGACGAGACGGTCCATCCAGCCGCGCAGCGCCCACAGCAACGGCGCGGAATACCACCCGTTCGCGCCGCCGATCCCCGCGATGACGGACCACAGATCCTCCACCGGCGCGTCGGTGGCGAGGCTCCGCACATCGGTGTAGACGGTGCGTCCCGCCCACTCCGGGTCGGACGGGAGCGGGTCGGACGGAACGCCCGTGACCTCGGCATCCTGCCAGCTCGTCTCCACCGTGTCGGCCTCGACCCGGCCGAGCGCGAGGGCCACGGCGGCGCGGTAGGGGGTGAGCCCGCCGTCGGGGCGCGGGATGAAGGCGTCGACGTCGTGATCGTCCATGACGCAGTCGTGCATGAGCGACGCGATGAGCGGACGCGCGATGGAACGCGGCACGGGCGTCACGACGTTCACCCAGTGCGATGCGAGCCCCGGCGTGAATACGGGCAGCGCGGCGATCGGTCGCTGCCGGAGCCCTGCTTCGACGGCGTACCCGTTCATCATCTGCCCGTAGCGCAGCACGTCGGGGCCGCCGATGTCGAGCGCCCGGCTGACCTGCGGATCGATGCGCGCCGCTCCCAGCAGGTAGTGCAGCACGTCGCGGACGGCGATCGGCTGGATGTGGTTTCGCACCCAGCGCGGCGCCGGCATGTACGGCAGCACCTCGGTGAGATGGCGGATCATCTCGAACGACGCCGACCCCGATCCGATCACGACGCCCGCCTGCAGGTCGATCGTCGGCACGCCGCTGTGCAGGAACACCTCGCCCACCGCGACACGCGAGCGCAGGTGCGGGCTGAGTTCGACCCCGTCCGGATGCAAGCCGCCGAGGTAGACGATGCGGCCGACGGATGCCCGCGCCGCGGCATCCGCCACGGTGCGCGCGGCCGCGAGATCGGCCGCCTCGAAGCCCTTCCCCTGACCCATGGAATGGATGAGGTAGTAGAGCACATCGACCTCGGCGCAGGCGCGCGCCACGGCCGCGTCGTCAGTCGCCGACCCCTCGATCGCCTCGACGTCGCCGCCCCAGTCGAAGGCGCCGAGACGCGCCGGGTCCCGCACGAGCACCCGCACGCGGTAGCCCGCGGCGATGAGCCTCGGCACGAGGCGTCCGCCGATGTAGCCGGTCGCCCCCAGCACGAGCGCGCGCGGCGCGGTGCCGTCCGGGCGCGGCGCCGCGCGCAGGGCCGGTTCGCGCCCCGTAGGCGCAGACAGTTCGGGGGCTTCGCTCATGCCGGCAACGGTACCCACCCCACGCGGAGATGTCAGGCGCTTGCGCCCGTCCGCACAGACCGGTAGGGCCGCCTGCCGACTGCAGACGCCTGATCGCCCTCCGCCGCGAGTCGCGGCGTGAGCGCCGCAGCGACGATGAGCGCGAACCCTGCCCCGACGAGGGCGCCCCCGACGGTGTCGCTCAGCCAGTGCGCGTGCACCTCCGTGCGGCTGAACGCCATGGCGAACACCCACGCCGTGCCGACGAGCGCGACCCACACGCGCGGCACCAGGACGGTCGCGATGACCGCGAGGGTCGCCGCGTTCGCCGTGTGGCCGGACGGGAAGGAGCCGTGGTCGGAGACCACGATCATGTCTTCCGGACGTGCTCGACCGAACATCGCCTTCAGCAGCTGCACGCCGCCCGCGCTGGCGGCGGAGGCGATGACGACGAACACGGCTCCCCACGGGCGTCGCAACGAGAGCATGAGTGCGACACCGAAGAGGGGAACGACGAAGGTCGCGAACCAGCCGCCCCCGAGGAAGTCCATCCCCAGCGCGAGCGGCCGGAGGAACGCGAACGTCGACACGAAGCCGTTCCACCATTCATCCAGGTCGACGTCGGCTTCGACGACCACCAGGATGCCGACGGCGATCGCCGCTGCGACGAGCAGGACGCCGACGATGAGGCGCTGCAGCGCTGTCGTGATGACGGCGTCGTCCACCGCGCGGGGTGATTCGGGATCGGCTCGCATCGCCCCATTGTGCCCGACGGAGGTATGGCGCGCGCCGGGGGTGCCTGCCCGAGCGCCGGCGGGCTAGGGCGCGAGACGCTCGACCGTGCGCGGACGCACGATGAGCCACAGAGACAGGCATCCGATCACCGCGCACGCGACCATGACGATCGCCATCGTCGTCGCCGTGATGCCCGTGCCGCGGGAGATGAGGCCCACGGCCGGGGAGATGAGCCCCGCGATGCCGAAGTTCGCGGCGCCGAGGATGGATGCCGCGGTGCCGGCGGCCTTGCCGTGCCGGTCGAGGGCGAGCACCTGCACGCAGGGGAAGGTGAACCCGCACGCGGTCATGAAGACGAACAGCGGCACGACCGTGCCCCAGAGCCCGAGACCGGCCTGATCGGCGGCGATGATCGCGATCGCCGCGGCGACGAGCACGGCGGTCGAGAACGCGAGCACCCACTGCGGGCCGTAGCGGGCGGCGAGCCGAGCCGCCGTCTGCACGCCCACGACGAGGCCGAGCGAATTCGCGGCGAACAGCAATCCGTACTGCTGCGCATCGAATCCGTAGCTCTCCTGGAACAGGAACGACGACGAGGACAGGTACGAGAAGACACCGCTGAACGTCATGGTGCCGATGATGAGGACGCCGATGAACACCCGGTCGCTGAAGACGCTGCGGTAGCGCTGCCAGACCGTCGTGGTACCGCGCTCGGACCGGCGCGCGGGCGGGAGCGTCTCGGGGACGAGCGCGATCGCCGAGACCAGCATGACGAGTCCGTACACGGCGAGGACGACGAAGATGCCACGCCACGGCATGACCGCGAGAAGCGCCGAGCCGATGAGCGGCGCCACCACCGGCGCGACACCCGAGACGAGGGAGAGCCGACTCAGCATCACGACGAGGCGACGTCCGCCGAAGAGGTCGCGCACGATCGCCATCGCGACGACACCGCCGGCGGCGGCACCGACGCCCATCAGCACGCGCGCGACGGCGAGAAGCTCGAGCGTCGGCGCGAACGCCGCGGCCACGCTCGCGAGGACATGCAGCGCCGTCACCGCGAGCAGCGGGACGCGGCGGCCGACCTTGTCACTGAGCGGGCCGATCACGAGTTGGCCGAGCGCGAACCCGATCATCGTGCCCGTGAGCGTCAACTGGATCGCCGCATCCGTCGTGTGGAAGTCCTCGCGCAGCAGCGGGAAGGCGGGCAGGTAGAGATCGATCGTGAACGGCCCGAGCGCCGTGAGCGCGCCCAGCAGGATGATGTAGACGACGCGTCGCGACGCGCTGATCGCATCGCCCGGGTGGAGCACGATCGGCGCCGTCGCGGGGTTCGCCCCGAGCGTGCGGATCGCCCCGCTCGAGGGATGATTCGGTGACGCCTGGGGCTGAGAGTCGCTGTCGCGCACGGGATCCCGTCGATCGAGGGCAGGAAAAGGAGGGTGCCCGGAGGTCGGGCCGAAGAACGACGCCGACGTGCTCGAAACGATTCGGCGTACGGATGATCTTATCGTCTTCCCAGCCTCCGGACCCATCCGCGTGCATAGGATCGAAAGGGCCGTGACAGCAGCACGGCGTCCCTCAGCCGAGATCACGCACATGACCCCGACTTCCTCTTCCTCCCCCACACCCGGCAAGCGCACGAGCGGAAACCCCGCCACACAGGCACGCCTGGACCTCACCGTCAAACAGCAGCGCGAGCAGCAGAAGCAGGAGAAGCTCGCCGAATACCAGCGGCAGCTCGCCAAGCGCCGCCGCGGCAAGATCGTCTGGTGGGCCGTCGGCGGTGTCGCGGCCCTCACCGTCGTCGGGCTCATCGCGGCATCCATCGTCCTCGCACCGCCGCCCGCCCCGACGTACACGGCCGGCGGCTCGGGCGCCAAGATCGACGGCGTGGAGACCTTCACGAACGAGACGCGGCACACCGAGGGCACCGTCGACTACCCGCAGACCCCGCCCGCCGGCGGGCCGCACAACCCGATCTGGCTCAACTGCGGCATCTACGACGAGCCGCAGCAGAACGAGAACGCCGTGCACTCGCTCGAGCACGGCGCGGTCTGGGTCACCTACGACGCCGACCTCGTGACCGGCGACGCGCTCGCCACGCTCAAGGCCGAGCTCCCGTCGTCGTACGTGATCCTCTCCCCCTACGTCGGCCTTCCGAGCCCCATCGTGCTGAGCGCCTGGAACGCACAGCTGAAGGTGCAGGATGCCTCCGATGCGCGCATCCCCGAGTTCCTCGAGGAGTACTGGCGCAACCAGAACGTTCCCGAGCCGGGCTCGGCGTGCACGGGCGCGATCGACGGTCCGGGAAAGCAGTCGTGACCGACGCACCACGGCAGGGCCGCACGCTTCCGCCGTGGTGGGCCGTGCTGCTGGTCGCGCTGGCGATCGCGGGGATCGCGTTCGCGATCGGCCGCTTCTCGACGTTCGGCGCGGCGCAAGGCGTCGCGACGCCGGGGAACACCTCGCCCGAGGCGGGGTTCGCCCGCGACATGCAGATCCACCATGCGCAGGCCGTGCAGCTGTCGATGGACATCTACCGCACGACGCAGAACGAGGACGTCCGTGTGCTGGCCTACGACATCGCGACAGGGCAGTCCGCCCAGCGCGGCGAGTTCTACGACTGGCTCGTGAAGTGGAATCTCCCGCAGCGCGGCGACCAGCCGATCATGGCGTGGATGGCGGCCACCGACAATGCCCACGGCCACGCGTCCACGGGAGCGGATGCCCCCACCGAGGCCGAACTGCTGCAGCAGATGGGCATGGCGACCGACGCCGAGATCGCAGCGATGCAGGCGGAGACGGGGACGGCCGCCGACTGCACGTTCCTCTCGCTCATGATCCGCCACCACCAGGGCGCGATCCCCATGGCTCAAGCGCTCATCGATCTCGGCTCGGATCCGCGCGCTCTTCAGGTGGCGCAGGGGATCATCGCGACGCAGTCCGCCGAGATCGACCTCATGACGTCGCTTCGCGAGGGCCTCGCCTGCACGCCCTGAGGGCTCAGTCGCCGGCGTGGAGCACGGGGCGGAAGAACCTCCCCGCGGAGGGCAACCAGAGCACCGCGATGACGGCGCCGTAGAGGACGATCTGCATGACTGCCCACGTCGACCAGTGGTGGTCGATCACGAGGCCCCAGAGCTGCAGGGCGATCAGCGCCGCCCCCAGCACGGTCACGAACACGCGCGACAGGCCGCTCCCCCGCCCGAGCCCCGATGCGGCCGCGACGGACAGCAGGCCGAACAGGATGATCCCGACGCCCACGAAAGACACGTCGACGACGTCTCCCGCCTCGACCGCGTAGCGCGCGAGGAGGAACAGGATGCCGAACAGCGCGCTCGCGAGGCCACCGAGGTAGACGAGGACGACGGCGATCGTCACCGGCACGGGTCGGCTCGGGGCATCCATGGGATGCGCGGCGATCGCGGGGGTGCCGCCCTCCGACTGCGTGCGCGCGACGTATCGCTTCTGGAAGAAGCGGACGATCTCGATGAGGACGATCGCCACGAGGCAGCACAGCGCAACGGTGACCGCGGCGCCCTCGCCCGGATCCACGAGCTCGAAGAACCCGCGGATGAAGCCGATGGAGAAGATCACCACGAGCGCGACGAACATCGCGCCGACGACCGCACCCTTGTACCGGTTGAGCGGGCGGGCGAGGATCCCCAGGATCCAGATGCCGACGACCGCGAGGATGATGGTCGCCCCGGTCCGTCGCGCGTCTGCGTCGACATTCTGCGACCGGATGATCAGCGTGTACACGGTCAGTGTCGAGGCGACGACGATGCCGGCGGGGATCGCGAAACTCAGCGAACGACGCAGGAACCCCGGGATGTACCGCTGCGCATTCGGCATGAGCGCGAGGAAGAACGCCGGGATGCCGATCGTCAGCCCGTCGGTGATGGACAGCTGCCGCGGGAGGAAGGGGAACTCCAGCACCAGGATACCGAAGAGGATCGCGAGCAGCGTCGCGTAGACCGTCTTGGTGAGGAAGAGCATCGACACGCGTTCGATGTTCGCGATGACCTGGCGGCCTTCGGCGACGACGTCGGGCAGGTGCGAGAACTTGCCGTCGAGCAGCACGAGGCGCGCGACGGCCTTCGTCGCGGCGGCGCCCGAGTTCATCGCGATGCCCATGTCGGCGGTCTTGATGGCGAGGGCGTCGTTGACACCGTCGCCGGTCATCGCCACCGTGTGCCCGCGCGACTGCAGGGCCACGACCATGCGCTTCTTCTGGTCGGGAGTGACGCGGCCGAACACCTGCGAGGTCTCCATCACCTCGGCGAGCGCCTCGTCGTCCTCGGGCAGAGTGCGGGCGTCGTAGCCCTCTGCGACGTCGAGGCCGACTTCACGCGCGATCGCGGCCACCGTCCGCGGGTTGTCACCCGAGATCACACGGATGCCGACGCCTTGCTCATCGAAGTAGGCGAGGGTCTGTGCGGCATCGTCGCGCACCTTCTCGCGGAAGGTGAGGACCGCGACCGCCACAAGGCCGTCGGGGAGGCGCTCGGCGTCGACGTCGTCGCTCGTGAGGGATGCCGCGGTGTGCGCGAGCACGAGGGTGCGCCGCCCCGACGAGGCGCGTTCGATGACGGCGGCTCCGAGCGGGTCGCCCGGGTCGGTCGCGGCGGTGCCGAACACCATCTCGGGAGCGCCGAGCACCCACGTGCCCTCGTGTGCGTCGAAGGAGACGGCGCTCCACTTGCGTGCGGAGGAGAACGCGATGGCCTCCGCGGCGTCCCGCTCCTCCTCCGCGGCGAACGGCGCCGCGAGGGTCCGCGCCGTCGCGTTGGCATCCGGGGCGGTCCCGTACCAGCGCAGGGCCGCGCGCCAGCCGTCGACGGGGGTCAGCTCGGTCGCGTCGCCGTAGGTGATCTCGCCCTCGGTGAGGGTCCCGGTCTTGTCGAGGCAGATGACGTCGACGCGCGCCAGCCCTTCGACGGCGGGCAGTTCGTTCACGAGGACCTTGCGTGAGGCGAGGCGTGCGGCGCCCACCGCGAACGCGATCGACGTCATCAGCACAAGGCCGAGAGGGATCATCGCCGTCACCGAGGCGATCGTGTTCACGACCGCCTGCACCCAGGTGCCGTCGTTCCACGCCCGGCGCCAGCCGCCCGCGACCTGCATCTGGGCGTTCAGGACGAGCAGTCCGATCGGCCCGATCCCCCAGCCCACCCAGGTGAGCACCCGGTTGATCGAGTCACGCAGCTCCGACCCGACGAGGGAGAACCGCTTCGCCTCGTCGGCGAAGGCGTTGGCGTAGGCATCCGCCCCGACCCGCACGACCTGCGCGGCGCCCTCGCCCGCGACCACGATCGAGCCCGACAGCGCCTCGTCGCCGACCTTCTTGTCGACGGCGTCGGCCTCGCCGGTGAGCATCGACTCGTCGATCTCCAGCCCGCGCACCGACACCACTCGAGCATCGGCGGGCACCTGGTCGCCCGCACGCAGCACGAGGATGTCGTCGAGCACCACCTCTCCCGGCGGGATCTCGGATTCCACCGCATCGCGTCGTACCCGCGCGGAGGCGGCGTTCATGAGCGCCAGCTTGTCGAGGGCGGCCTTCGCCCGGAACTCCTGCACCGACCCGATGATCGCGTTGGCGATCGCCGCGAAGCCGAAGAGGGCGTCCTGCCACCGTCCGAGGGCGAACAGGATGCCGAAGCAGGCGAAGACGATCCCGTTGAACAGCGTGAAGACGTTCGCCCGGATGATGCTCGCGGCACTCCGGCTCGTGTCGGCGCGATATGCGTTCGTCTGGCCGGCCGCGACCCGCCGTGCGACGTCGTCGGAGCTCAGCCCCCGCGCGATGTCGACGTCGACGTTCTCGATGTCGGAGGACATGACCCCAGCCTAGGACCGCTGCGGCGGGCGTCCAGGCGGTCCGGTGCGGTCCGCCGACACGGCGAAACGCGCCGCCGGGGGATGCTCGTCACATCCGTCCCGGCGGCGCGTCGCCGTGCTCAGTCCGACTCAGCCCTTCGTGGCACCCGCGAGCAGGCCTCGGACGAAGAACCTCTGCAGTCCGAAGAACACCAGCAGCGGCACGATGATCGAGATGAACGTACCGGCCGCCTGCAGGAACCACTTGTTGCCCCACGTGCCCGACAGCGAGTTGAGCGATTGGGTCAGCGGCAGCGATGACGACGGTGCGAAGATCGTCGCCACCAGCAGGTCGTTCCACACCCAGATGAACTCCAGCACGGCGAACGAGGCGAGCGCGGGCGCCGCCAGCGGCAGGATCATCCGGAAGAAGATCTGCCCGTGACCTGCCCCGTCCACACGGGCCGCCTCGATGACCTCGCTCGGGATCTCCGAGATGAAGTTGTGGAGGAGGAACACCGCGAGCGGCAGCGCGAAGATCGTGTGGGCGATCCACACCGTCGCGAAGCTGTGCGTCATGTCGCGCAGATCGAACCCGGGGAAGATCGTCACGTCGCCGATCGTCAGGCCGCGCGAGAACAGGCTCAGCAGCGGCACGAGGGCCATCTGCAGAGGCACGATCTGGAGCGCGAACACCGCGACGAACGCGATGTTGCGGCCCTTGAAGTCGATCCACGCGAATGCGTACGCCAGGAGCGACGCGACCGCGAGAGCGAAGAAAACGACCGGGATCGTGATCGCCAGCGAGTTGAGGAACGACTCGCCGAGGGTCAGCGCCGTGCCGCCGGAGTTCAGTGCCTGCTCGTAGTTGTCGAGCGTGAAGGACGGGTTCGTGAAGATCGTCCACCAACCGGTCGACTGCACGTCCGCGCCGGGGCGGAACGACGTCACGAACAGGCCGAACGTGGGGATCGTCCAGAAGATCGCGATGATCAGCGCGGCGATCGTCGCACCCCTGGAGGTGAGGCGCTTGCGCGCCATCGCCTCGTGCTTGCGCGTGTCCCGCGCCACCTGGCGAGCCGTGCGCGTGTCGGCGATCGGCTCGATGATGTCGACTCCGGTGCTCATCGGATCTCCCTCTGCTTCCGGATCTGGATGACGTTGAACACGATCAACGGCGTGACGAACAGGAACAGCACGACGGCGAGGGCGGCCGAGTGTCCGTAGGACTGGAACCGCTGCTGCTGGTTGACCATCTCGAACGCCAGCACGGAGGTGTTGGCGCGACCGCCGGTCATCACCGCGACGATGTCGTAGATCTTCAGCGCGCCGATGGCGACGGTGGTGACCACGACGACGATCGCGGAACGGATGCCGGGGACCGTGACGTTGCGGAAGCGCTGCCAGGCGTTCGCCCCGTCGAGCTCGGCCGCCTCGTTCTGCTCCGGCGGGACCGCCTTGATCGCCGCGGAGAGGATGACCATCGCGAGGCCCGTCTGGCTCCAGATGAACACCACCATGAGCAAGAGGCTGTTCACGAGCGGAGTCACCGCCAGCCACGACACCGGCTCACCGCCGAAGAGCGTGACGATCGCGTTCAGGATGCCCAGCTGGTCGCCCTGCCGGTAGTCGTACACGAACTTCCAGATGATGCCCGCGCCGACGAACGAGATCGCGAACGGCATGAAGATGAGGACCTTCAGGAACTTCTCCCCCGCCGCCCGGTCGATGAACACGGCGTACGCGAGCCCGATGACCGTCGCGAAGGCGGGGGCGATGAGCACCCAGATGAGGGTGTTGATGACCGACCAGGTGCCTTCCGGCTGGGTGAAGACCCAGACGTAGTTGTCCATGCCGACGAAGTCCTTGCCCGTCTTGTCGAAGAACGACTGGACGAACGTGGCGATCGCCGGGTAGACGAGGCCCACAAGCAGCAGGATCGCGGCAGGGGCCGCGAACAGCACCAGCTGGAAGTGGTAGCCCGCGCCCTCGCGCGACCGGTAGTCGAGCAGGAACATCGCTCCGCCGAGCACGACCGCGATGCCGAGGACGTACAGCAGCGCGTTCTGGTACGGCCGCAGCAGCATGAACGCGAGGACCGGCAGCGCGAAGCACGCGACGAGCCGGATCCAGAAGTACAGCTTGCCCGGGCGGGGGGCGTACTCGATCAGCAGCAGCAGGATGCCCACGACCGCGCCGAACACGACGAGGACGATCGGGATCTGCACCAGCTGGTTCTGATTGCCCAACCAGCGGAAGAAGCTGTTCAGCGAGAAGCCGATGGACGTCGGCTTGGTCTCGCGGGGCTGCTGGAGGATCAGGAAGAGGAAGAGGGCGACCACGAGGATCGCGGCGACGACCGCGATGAGCGCGTTCGTGCGGGACTGCGGCGCGGCCTGTGCGGCGGGCTGTTTCGCGGATTTCGCGGAACGCTGGCGCGGCGGCGCGGTATGCGTGTCGGTCATGACTTCTCCGTGTGCTTCGGCGGACGCGGGGAGGCGGGGGTGGTGGGATGCCCGTCAGCCGGGCATCCCACCACCGACGCGATCAGTTGTTGTAACCGGCCTGGATGTCGCTGAGGACCGTTGCCTGGTCCTTGCCGTCGATCCAGTCGACCATGCCCTTCCAGAACGAGCCCGAGCCGACGGTGGCCGGCATGAGGTCCGACGCGTCGAAGCGGACGGTCGTCTTCTCGTCCTGCAGGAGCTTCATGGCATCCGTCAGGAACTCGCTGGAGGCGTTGGACGGGTCGGCCTTCTTGTTGGCCGAGATGACGCCACCGAGCTTGACGCGGGCGTTGGCGAAGTCGGCGGAGGTCATGAACTCCTGGACCTTCTGCGTCGCCTCGTTGTCGTTGAACGCGGCGACGAACTCGCCGCCGGCCTCGACCTGCGACTCGCCCTCCTGCATGCCCGGGAGCACGAACGCGTACACGTCGCCGTCAGGAGCGACGGTCGGGGCCTTGCCGTCCGCCGTCTTCACGTCGAGGAAGTTCGACGAGAGGAAGGACGCCTGGTGCGTGAGAGCGCAGGTGCCGTCGGCGACCTTGGCTGCCACGTCGGCGAAGGCGGTCGAGTTGATGCTCTTCACGTCGCCGAAGCCCGCGTTGACGTAGCTCGGGTTGAGCAGGATCTTGCCTGCCGCAGTGAACGCGTCGGCGATCGGCTGGTCGGTGAACTTCACCTTGCCCGCCACCCAGTCGTCGTACACGCCCGTGCCCGACTGACGCAGCACGAGGTCCTCGATCCAGTCGGTGCCCGGCCAGCCCGAGGCGTTGCCCGACTCGAAGCCCGCGCACCAGGGAGCGGCGCCGGACTTCTCCTGGATCGTCTTGGTGAGCGTGAGCAGGTCGTCCCACGTCTTCGGGACCTCGGCGCCCCACTCCTTGAACTTCGCCGGCGAGTACCAGACGTAGCCCTTGACGTTGGCCAGCATCGGCGCGGCGTAGAACGTGCCGTCGACCGTGCCGTACGCCTTCCAGTCCGGCGACCAGTTCTCGTCGACGGCCTTGTCCACCGCCGACGGAGCCTTGACGACGTCGCCCGTGCCGATGAGCGTCTTCAGCAGACCCGGCTGCGGGACGATCGCGAGGTCGGGTGCGTCGCCACCGGTGACCTTGGTCACGATGTTGCCCTCGAAGCTCTTGTCGCCGGTGTAGACGACCTTGATGCCCGTGTCCTTCGTGAAGCCGTCGAAGGACTGCTGCAGCAGGTCGGCCTCCGACCCGGTGATGCCGCCCGAGATGCGCACGGTTCCTCCGGCGCTGCCCGACGCGCCGGGAGTGTCGCTGCCGCCCTCGGCACAGCCGGTGAGCACGAGGCCGAAAACTCCGGCCAGTGCGATGGGGGCGAGGTAGCGGCGTCCGCGTGTCTTACCCATTCGATCCTCCTCATTGAGTGCGCGGGCGAAGTCCCGCGCTCCGTAACCGATTCCACAAGTGACGCTAGAGGATGCCTCAGATAGCGCGCAAGCGGCGCAGATAACAACTCGGTAACCCCATTATTCTGGAGGGGAACAAGTCAGTACAGTGGTCGCAACCGCTTCCACAATCCCCCAGCCGGTACACTCCCTGGGCGGGTGCCGACGAGACTCGAGGAGGAGCCGTCCGATGGCAGGAATCGCTGAGGTGGCGGCGCGCGCCGGCGTGTCCAAAGCGACCGCGAGCCGCGCACTGTCGGGCGCAGGGTACGTGTCGGAGAAGACCCGGGGCCGCGTGCGCGCGGCCGCCGAGGAACTCGGCTACGTGCCGTCGGCGGGCGCGGTGAGCCTCGCGACGGGTCGCACCCAGAACATCGGCGTCGTCATGCCGTATGTGAACCGGTGGTTCTTCGCGGAGGTCCTCGAAGGCATCCAGCAGGCTCTCCTCGCGCGGGGTCTCGACCTCACCCTGTACGACGCGAAGCCCGGCACCGAGGGCCGCGATCGGATCTTCGACGACTTCCTGGCCCGCAAGCGTTTCGACGGGCTCATCGCAGTGGGGCTCGAGCCGGTCAACCACGAGCTCGAGCGGCTCACCCGCATTGGCCGGCCCATCGTGAGCATCGTCGGTGCCGGGGATCAGACGAGCGTCGTCGCCGTCGACGACGACTACGCCGCACGGCGCGCGACGGAGCATCTCATCGGGCTCGGCCACGAGGACATCGCCTTCGTCGGCGGCGCCCCCGACAGCCACTGGGCCCACGTCGACCAGGAGCGCCTCGCGGGCTACCGCCATGCGATGGCCGAGGCGGGGCTGTCGGCGCACGCGCGCCACACGCATTCCGCGGTCACCATGCCGGGGGGCTACGCCGCGGCGGTCGACCTCCTCGGCGACGCTCGCGCGCGGCCCACCGGGATCGTCGGCGTGTGCGACGAAGTCGCCATCGGCGCCATGATCGCGGCGCGGCGTCTGGGCATCCAGGTGCCCTCCGCGCTCAGCGTCGTCGGCATCGACGACCACGAGTTCGCCGAGATGTTCGGGCTCACGACGCTGCAGCAGGTGCCACGCGAGCAGGGCGCCGCGGCGGTCGAGGTGCTGATGGGCGAGATCGCCGATCCGAGCACCGAGCGCACGACGCTGCGCATCCCGTCGCGGCTCATCGTGCGCACCTCGACGGCCGCTCCCGCCACCCTCGCCGCCACCCCGACATGAACGAAGGCCCCCGGGAGATCCCGAGGGCCTTCGTGAACGCGCGAAGCGTGATTACTTGAGGGTGACCGACGCGCCGGCCTCTTCGAGGGCAGCCTTCGCCTTCTCGGCGGTCTCCTTGTTCGCGCCCTCGAGCACGGCCTTGGGAGCACCGTCGACGACGGCCTTGGCCTCGCCGAGGCCGAGCGAGGTGAGCTCGCGCACGACCTTGATGACCTGGATCTTCTTGTCGCCGGC